>NZ_JBIRVQ010000003.1:0-739714 GCF_044386975.1 Nocardia sp. NPDC020380
CTTCCGAGCCACACAAGCAGCAGAACCTCATCAGCTACACCCCACTGTCCTGGGCGTCCAGGGCATCAACCCCAGACACCTACAAACTTAGGGAAATCTCATGCGCAAGACCCTGCTGGCCCTGACCGGGCTCACCGCCGTGACCGCCGCCGCGGTGCTGCCCGTCGCCTCGGCGCAGGCCGACGCCAGCTCGTGGGGCGCCATTGCCGTCTCCGGCAACGGCGACCTGGGCTGGGCCTACAACTACGACACCGAGACCTCCGCGAGCCAGGCGGCCGAGGACAAGTGCGGTAAGTCCGACTGCTCCACCATCACCACGTTCCAGGGCTGTGGCGCGGCGGCCTTCTCGCAGAGCATGAACAAGTACACCGGCGGTTACGGCGCCACGCCGATCGACGCCGAGAACAATGCCAAGTGGTACCCGGATTCGAATATCGTCCGCGCGGCCATCTGCAACGACTGACCGGGCAGCCTGCGACGACCGACGGGAAGGCGTGGCGGCCCTGACACCGCCGCGCCGTACCGAAGTCTCAGCGCCGCACTCGAATCGCGGCCCGGCAAGCTCAGCGTTCCGCGGCCTCGACGGCCTTGCGCACGGCTTCCACGCCGGCGGATGCGGCCTCGTTCTCCCAGAACGGTTTTCCGGCCGCGTAGGGCGCGCCGTAGGCGGGCGTATCCGGCTGGATGCGCCAGCTCTGACTCAGGTCACCGATATCGAAGGTGTCGTAGCCGAGCGCACTGATCAGCTGCGCCGCAGCGGCTTTCGCCTCGGAGTCGTCGCCCGCGATGGGCAGTGCGGTGCGATCGGCGGCGCCGGCCGGGCGAGCCAGCACGGCCAGGTGCTCGAAGTAGATATTGTTGAACGCCTTGACGACGCGGGAACGCGGCAGATGCCGTTGCAGCAATTCGGAACTGGTGGTTCCGCCCGCGTCCAGGTCGGCGATGTGGCCGTCGCGGGCGGAGCTGTAGTTGCCGGTGTCGATGACGACCTTGCCCACCAGCTGGTCGGCGGGCAGTTGCTGGTAGGCGCGGAACGGTACCGTCGCCACCACGATGTCCGCGGCCGCCGCGTCTTCGGAGGTGCCGGCGCGGGCCTTGTCCCCCAGTTCCGCGGCCAGTGCCGCGAGCGTCTCCGGTCCGCGCGAGTTGCTCAGCACCACATCGATTCCCGCGGCGATGGCGAGCTTCGCGAGGGTACTGCCGATCCGCCCGCTGCCGATCAATCCAAGCGTCGTCATGACCGCTCCCAACACGCCGCCGGGCGGTAATGTTCCCGGGCGGCTACGAGACTTCCACCTGCTGCAGCGGACGATTGGCCTCGGCGAGCACGGTATTGACCAGGGCGACGACCGCGAAGACGATGGCCGACACCCCGTGCCCGACCACGGCGAAACCGATGGCGCCCGCGCCGAATACGACCGCCTTGACGACCATGATGGCGGCGAACGGAATCTTGTACTTGGCGCGCGGCGACGCGAACGCGCCCCACAACACCGCCGCGATCAGCGGGAAGACGATGGCGAGCACGACTCCGCCGAAACCCCCGCCGGCCAGGTGATATCCCCACCACCCCAGGCCGTAGAGCGCGATGAGTTCCAGGACGAAGGCCAGGGTTTCATTGGCCCAGAAGAGGGACTTGGGGAGCTTCATGTCAGACCTCGGCAGTCATGCTCCCGGCGTTCAGAGCTGCGTCCAGGACCCCGGGGAAGCGGTTGTTCAGATCGGCACGACGAAGCCGGACGAAACGGGATCGTCCTTCCTGCCGTGTGCTGATCAAACCAGCTTCGCGCAGTACGCGGAAGTGGTGTGTGGCCGTTGACTTGTGGACGTCGACGCCTTCGGCCGCGGCGGCACAGGAGTGTTCCGCGTCGTCGGCGAGGGTGACGAGGATGCCGAGCCGCACCTGATCGGACAGTGCGTGCATGACCGCGACGAATCGGATGTCGTCGGTGGCCGGTTGGGGCAGGTACCGCATGCGGTCAGCGTAGCAATTGTTGGATAGTTTGACAGATATCAAACCATCTCCTTAGTATGACGATCGTCAAACTAATTGCGGGCTCTCCGCTCCCACTCCATGAGGAGTTCCGGGTGAATTCACGTTTGCTCACATTGGCTTCGGGCACCTTCGCCATCGGCATCGACGCGTTCGTCACCGCCGGCCTGGTCGCGCCGCTCTCCAGGGATCTGCACGTATCCACGTCCGCGGCAGGGCAATTGGTCACCGTGTTCGCGCTGTCCTATGCGGTGCTGTCGCCGCTGCTGGGTACCGCGACGGCCACGCTCTCGCGCAAACACGTGCTGCTGATCGCGCTGTCGGTGTTCGTGCTCGGCAATATCGTTACGGCGCTTGCGGGTTCGTTCGCGCTGGTCCTGGCCTCGCGGGTGATCGCGGCGGCGGGCGCGTCCATGTACACGCCCAATGCCTCGGCGGTGGCGGCGGCATTGTCGGCGCCCGAGCGGCGCGGGCGGGCCATCGCGGTGGTGGTCGGCGGGCTCACGGTGGCGACCGCGCTGGGCGTACCGCTCGGGTCGTGGATCGGCGGCGCGTTCAGCTGGCGCGCCACCCTGTGGATGGTGGCGGGGCTGGGGCTGGTGGCCCTCGCCGGCGTGGCACTGATCGTGCCCGCCGTGCACCTGCCCACCCCGGCGCTGCTGCGGGAACGCCTGCAACCATTGCGGGACAGGGTCGTTGCCACCACCCTGCTGCACACGCTGTTGCTCTTCGGCGGCATGTTCACCGCCTACACCTATCTGGGGCCGATCCTGCATCATGCGACCGGCGGCAGTGCGGGCACGTTCTCGCTGCTGCTCTGGGTCTACGGCGTCATGGCTTTCACGGGCAGCACGCTGAGCGGGCGACTGGTCGACCGGGTCGGGCCGCATCGCGTCATGCCGCTGACGCTGGGCGCGAATATCGTGATTCTCGCGGCGGCGCCGCTGGCCGGGCATTCGTTCGTGACGGCGCTGATCTGGATCATGTGCTTCGGCCTGCCGGGCTGGATCTGGGCGGTGGCGCAACAGCATCGGCTGGTGGAGCTGGCGCCGCGGGACACCCCGCTGCTGCTCGGGCTGAACGCCTCGGCGCAGTACTTCGGCACCGCGCTCGGCGGTGCGGTGGGTGGTCTCGGCCTGCAGTGGTGGGGCGCCGGATCATTGGGGTGGATCGGCGCAGTGCTGGTGATCGGCGCGCTGGGCCTGCTCACGGTGAGCCTGCGCACGGCCCGGCACCGGAATGCCGCCGCGACAGCGATTCCCGGGACGACTGCTGCACCCGCGACCCAACCCGCCGCTTGAGTTCGCCCTGCGTAATCCGCCGCCTGAGTTCGCCCCCACGGCCGCCGCATCCTCCGACGGCCGTGGGAACTCGCCCGATGGTCTTGGCGTCACTCCGGGACGCCGATGTCCTCGTTCCACAGTTCGGGCTTTTCGGCAATGAACCGGGTCATCATGTCGATGCAGGCGGCATCGTCGAGGACGGTGATGGAAACCCCGTGCGCGGCAAGCCAATCGTGGCCGCCGTGGAAGGTCCGGGCCTCGCCCACGATGACCGCGCCGATCCCGAACTGCCGCACCAGTCCGCTGCAGTACCAGCACGGGGACAGGGTCGTCACCATGATGGTGTCGCGGTAGTCGCGGCGGCGACCCGCATTGCGGAAGGCGTCGGTTTCGGCGTGCACGCTGGGGTCGTCGTACTGGACGCGGCGATTGTGCCCGCGGCCCAGCAGTTTTCCGTCCTGGTCGAAGAGTGCGGCACCGATGGGAATGCCGCCCTCATCGAGCCCGAGTTGCGCCTCTTCGTAGGCGGTGATCAGCAGATCTGCTGCGGAATTCATGCCGATCATGCTGCCATGCAGCGACGGCGATCCTTGCGTTCGAGATAGGTGGCGTAGCCGAGGCCGGCCAGCAGCAGGACCACGACCAGGCCCGGGAGATAGCCGATCAACAGCAGGGCCGAGACCGCCAGAACGACAGGCAGACCGATTTTCATGGTGGAACTCCTTCACAGGCCGTACGACCTGAGAAGAATTGTGAGGTCGGCACATTGCGGCGATATGAAACCCGGTTTCGGGCTCGTATCGTCGAGCCGTGAACAAAGCTGTGAAGTCATGAAGGAGGCTGTGGCGCCCATGAACAGTGCTTTCGCCCGCGATATGTGGCGAGTTCTCGAACCGCTGCACGCGGTCACCTACTTCGCGCCCGAATGCCTCGGTGCGTTCAAGGCCGTCGGTCTGCGCGGTTTCTGGATGGGCTACTTCGCCGGGCGCAGCGCGCCGTTCGGAGCGGCCGGGCCGAGCCTCGTGGAGGCTGCCTTCTTCAATTTCCATCCGCGCATGGTGCGGCGGGCGATTCCGGATGCCTGGGGTTTCGCGACACCCGAAACGGTGCTGGCAGTGCGCGGCCGGGCGGCGGCGGAGGCCCTGCGCGGCATGGCTCCCGACATCGCCGAGGCGGCCGAGCGGGCGTTGCCGAGTCTGCTGGCTGCGGTCGAGGCGGCGCCGGCGGGAGGGCGGCCGCTGTTCGCCGCCAATCGGGATCTGCCTACACCCGAGGATCCGGTCGAGTCGTTGTGGCAGGCCGTGACGGCGCTGCGGGAACACCGCGGGGACGGGCATATCGGGTGTCTGCTGGCCGAGGGTCTCGGCAGCGGTGAGGCACTGGCCTTGTTCGCCGCCGACACCGGCACGCCGCCGGAACTCTGGCGGGAGTTGCGCGGCTGGACCGAAGACGAGTGGGCCGCAGCGGAATCCCGGCTGGCCGAGCGCGGACTGCTGGACGGGTCCGGTATCACCAAGGCGGGGCGAGCCTTGCGGGCGCATATCGAATCCCGTACGGACGCACTGGCGCTCACCGCTTACACAGATGTACCTGATATCGAGGCGACGCTGGCGGCGCTGACCCCCGCGGCTCGCGCGGTCGCGCACACCGGTGTGGTCCGCTCCCCCGATCTGCTCGGCACCGGGGCGCCCTGAGGGTTCACCACACGCCGGGCACGAGCCGCTTGGTACCGATCCGGTATTCCTCGTACGGCTGGCCCAGCGTCTCGACCAGAACTTCTTCTTCGAGGCCGATGCGGCGCAGCAGCGCAGCGGCCGGGAGCACGATAGTGACCAGCAGGGAAATCCAGTTGTCCGAGGCGATGCCGTAACCGATTGTCAGCAGCAGCATCCCGCTATAGGAGGGGTGCCGGACCCAGCGGTACGGGCCGCTGTTCACCACCGTCTGGTCCGCGTCGACCTCCACGGTGGTGCGGAACGACTTGCCCAGCACCGCAATGGACCAGACCCGCAGGACCAGCCCGCCCACCATGAGCAGGATGCCGAGCACCGCCCAGACCAGCGACGAACCGGGAAAGCGCAGCGCGCTGTCTGCGGGCAGCACGACCGCGACGACGATGGCCACGATCATCGAGGCCGCGATGAGCAGGGTGATGGTGAGCCGTGTCCGGCCGTCGCCCGCGGTGGATCCGTTCCCGCGCAGGCGATCCCGCACCCGCAAACCGATCTCCAGCGCCATCCAGACCCAGGTGATAACCACCGCGACAGCCACTGCGCCCCTCTTTCCAACCAACTCGGGTAACCAACCAACCCGAGCAACCAACCAACTCGAGCATCGAACCAATTCGCGGAGCCAACCAGCCGACCCCGATAGCCGACCGAGCTGATCGGCCGGCCATCTCGAATCAACCAGCTGCGAGGCGGCGTGTATACCCGGAATGCCCCGGAGAAGACTCCCGGATGACCGCATTCGATACCTGCGGATGACCCGGGCCACCCGCGCGGATGACACCGGTCGCTCGCAGCCTGCCGATCAGTAGTCCTCGAGGTGGATCGCATTGGCGGCCTTCTCGATCGGATCGATGATCGAGCGCAGCGCCATCCCCTTCCACGGCAGGCGGCTGACCATGCGCAGCATGAAGATCTGCATGCGCAGCGCGCCCTTGCCGCCGGCGACCATCTGGGTGGCGTTCTTCCAGCCGAGCGCGAGGTTCTCGTCGATGAAGTGCTGCATCTTCTCCTGGTAGCGGTCGAAGGCGCGCTGATCGCCGGCCGCGGCCAGCAATTCACCGGCCAGCACGTAGGCGCCGACCAGCGCCATGCTGGTGCCCTGCCCGGACAGCGGCGACGGGCACCAGGCGGCATCGCCGACCAAGGCGACGCGGCCCGCGGACCAGGTGCCGAGGTGGATCTGGCTGACCGAATCGAAGTAGAAGTCCGGGGATTCGGGCATGAGGCGCAACAGGTTCGCGGTCTCCCAGCCGCCGTCGGCGAAGGCGTCGGCGATCAGCCGCTGCTGGGCGGAGACATCGCGGCGGTCGGGCAGCTGCTCCGGCGCGGGGAAGACGAACTGCGCCTTGGCGGCGGCCTGGGTGGTGCTGTACATCTGTACGATGCGGCCCGGGGTGGGGTGCAGCAGCTCCCACCGGTCCAGGTCCAGGTAGTTGGGCACCGAGATGACGGCCGCCGCCATGCCGGTGTGCCGGGCGAACCGCTCCTCCGGGCCGACGACCTGGCGGCGCACGGTGGAATGCATACCGTCGGCGCCGATCACGAGGTCGAACATGCGCGGGGCGGCATTGCGGAAGTGCACCTCGACGCCGTCGGTGTGCTGTACGAGGTCGGTGAGGGAATCGCCGAAGACGTATTCGACGCCGGACTTGGTGGCGTCGAACAGGATCCGCGCCAGGTCACCGCGCAGCACCTCGTCGTCGCCCGGGGAACGCAGGCCGATCAGGTCGGGACCGAGGGTGGCGAGCACCTTGCCCTTGGCGTCCACCCGGCGCGTCGCGCACGTCGGCGAGTGCGGGTCCGCGCCACAGTCCGAATGCCTCATCGAGGAGGGTGGCTGCCGTAGCCGGATCCTTGTCGCGCAGGGCTTTACGCCCACGCTCGGCGAGTTCGGCGAATCGGTGCGCATCGGTGTCCCGCGGATCGATCGCCAATCGGTAACCGGCAGTCGTGGATTCGACGATTTCGCCGCCTCCGGAGCCGTTCCGCAGCGCCCGCCGCAATCGTGACACCTGCGATTGCAGCGCGTGCCCGGCGTCCCCCGGCGGCTCTTCCCCGTGCAGTCCGTCGATCAGCCGTTCCCGTCCGACCCCGCGTCCCGCCTCCAGTACCAGCAAGGCGAGCAGCGACCGCATCTGCGGCCCGCCCACGGAAACCGGACCGCCGTCGTCTCGCCGTACCTCGACCGGCCCAAGCATCCCGAACTGCACGCCCGACAGTATGCTCGCAGTCAGCGAACTGTCGGCGTGCTGTCAGCGCCGCCGCGCATCGTCTTCCCTGTCAGCCGGAAGCAGTCCGGCACCAGCACAGGAGAGACATCATGTCGCACAACCCGCTCGCCAAGCTCTTCACCGGCACCTCGTCGACTCAGGCCACCGAGCCTGTCGCGCAGCTGATCGCCGACCGGATGGAGCATGCCCGCACCGATGCCGAGCAGCGCATGGCCGCCGCCGCGACAAGGGTCGACCTCGCCCTCGCCGCCGACGGCACCGAGCCCTCTACCCGCCTCACCCGCCGGCAGATCAAGGAACTGCGCGCCGGGGCGCGGGCGCAGGGCAAGCAGCTGAAGGCCGACCTCCGCGCCCAGGGCAAGGAATTGAAGACCCGCCGACAGGGCCGGTGATCGCAGGGAGCGTCTCCGGACACCCAGTGCGGACGGCAACCGTAGCGCAGGCGGACCGCGGTCAGTCAGCGAAGCAGGCGGCCGCATCCGTACGGCCGCGCGAAATATCGGCCGCCGCAGGGCTGTTAGCGTGACTTATGGTCAGCGAGCTTGCGGAGCGGCGGCGGGGACAGCTGCGGGAATTCCTGCGGGATCGGCGGGCGCGGGTGGCGCCGGAGCAGGTGGGGCTGCCGGTCGCCGGGCGGCGGCGTACTCCGGGGCTGCGGCGTGAGGAGGTCGCGTTGCTGGCTGGGGTTGGGGTGTCTTGGTATACGTGGCTCGAGCAGGGGCGCGATATCACCGTGTCGGCCGACGTGCTCGACGCCATTGCCAGGGCGCTGCAACTGAGCCGGGCCGAGCAGTCCTACCTGTATCTGCTGGCCGGACTGAATCCGCCGCCGGCGGGCGCGTCGTCCGGCGGGGAGGTCACCGCGGAGATCCGCCGGCTGCTCGACGCCTGGTCGCCACTGCCGGTGGTGCTACGCGATCGATACTGGAATGTGCTGGCGTACAACGATATCGCGCGTCTCATGTTCGGCTTCGACGGTACGGCGCAGAACTGCCTGGTCACCTTCTTCACCAATCCGCGCTACCTCGCCGTGCGGGAACCGTGGGAGTCGGCGGCGCCCGCGGTCGCTGCGGCCTATCGCGCGGATGCTGCGCACGCACCGGGCGATCCCGGATTCGAGCGTGTAGTCACCGAGTTGAGCGCACTGAGCCCGGAATTCGCGGCCTTGTGGGAGCGCCACGATGTCGGCGAACCGGAACAGGCGGTGAATGTCCTGCACCATCCCGAGGCCGGTGAGCTGTACTTCGATGCCACCACCCTGATCCTCGCGCACCGCCCGGACTGGAATCTGGTGCTGTACAACCCGCGACCGGATACCCCCACACTGGACCGCCTCGCACAGCTCGACACCAGCCTGGTGGCGCCACACCTACGATAAACACGCACTGTTCGCGTGCGGTGCCGCTCGGCAGGCTGAAGCCATGACGAACAACGGTTTTCGATTCGACGGCAAGATCGCACTCGTAACCGGGGGCACCAGCGGCATCGGCCTGGCCACCGCGCACCGGCTGTCCGCGGAGGGCGCGCGTGTGATCATCACCGGCCGCGACAAGACGAAGCTGGACAATGCCGTGGCCGAGCTGGGTGACGGCGCGACCAAAATCGCCGGTGACGCAGCGGATCTCGCGGATCTGGACAGCCTCGCCGACCGCCTCCGCACCGAGTTCGGTCACGTCGACGTGGTCTTCGCCAATGCCGGTATCGGCGCCTTCCAGCCGGTAGGAGCCGTCACCGAGGCCGAGTTCCTGCGCGTGGTCGAAGCCAACTTCAAGAGCGTCTACTTCACCATCCAGAAGACGCTCCCACTCCTGCCGGACCGTGCGGCGGTGGTGATCAACGCCTCTTGGTCCCTGCATCGCGGTGTCCCCGGCGGCGCCCTCTATTCGGCGACCAAAGCCGCCGTGCACAATCTGGCGCGCACCCTCGCGGCAGAGCTGGCGCCCAAAGGAATTCGCGTCAATTCGGTGAGCCCCGGCTACATCAGCACCCCGGCCTTCCGCGCCGAGTTGTCGGAGGCGGCACAGGCCGCCGCAGCCGATACGGTCGCCGCCGGCCGGGTGGGCACGCCCGAGGAGGTAGCCGCCGCGGTCGCCTTCCTCGCTTCCGAGGAGGCGTCCTACATCAACGGCCAGGACCTGCTGGTGGACGGCGGTCTGATCGCAGCTCTCCCCGCGCAGCTCCTCTGATACTCAGTGGTTTTCGCTACCAACTAGCCCAGCTACGCGCCACCTGCACGGCTGTATCGATCGGAATAGCGAATGCGGACGCACCACCGGGCGCGGGGTTACCGGTATCGATGCTGGTGATCATGCCGACCACCCGGCCGTCCGCATCGAAGAGCCCGCCACCCGAATCACCGGGCGCCACACGGTTGTCGATGGCCAGCATGCCGGTGAGCCGCGAAACCGGCCGGCCGCCTTCACCATCCGATCGGGTCGACTGATTCACCGCCACCAGCGTGCCGGTAGCGGTGACGGGCAACTCGCTCCCACCCGCATACCCAACGGCCAGCACCGCACTTCCCGTTTCCGGCCGCGCATCCGGATCGATCCGTGCGACAGGCAATCCGGGCGGACTCTCCAGCTTCAGCAATGCCACATCCCGCAGCGCGTCCGTCCCCACGCGCGTGGCCCGATAACTCCGCGTCCCGGTGGAATCCGCAACAGTGATCCGCGACGACCGATCGACGACATGACTATTGGTCAGTACCAGCCCCGTCCCATCCAGCACGATCCCCGACCCGGACCCATTCCCATCGGCATGCACCGCAACCACCGACCGCGCCAACTGCACAGCCATATCCCCCAAATGCGACATCTGCGACCGAACCCGCACATCCTGATCCGCCCGCAGATGCTCGCCGGCAAACACCGTGACCCCGACAACCAGCAACCCGACGCACAGCCCACCGATGCGCTCCGGTTTCCCGATCCACCGCCGCACGATTGCCCATCGATCGCCGCTCACCCCTCCAAGCTATAGGAACGCCCGGCATAGCCTCGCCCCATGAGTTCCCCGGGGGAGATCCACCGTTCGGCCTCGACCTGGCAGCAGCCCGTGCCCGCACCGGCCTCGACCGAGCGCACCGCGCTGGTCGGACAGGTCGCCGACCGAATCCTGGCGCTGGGCCCGGGACGGCTGCGGGTCGGCATCGACGGGTTGACGGCAGCGGGGAAAACGAGTTTCGGCCATGAGGTTGCCGAATCGATCAGCCGCGCGGGCCGGCCGGTACTGCGAGCCAGCCTGGACGATTTCAAACGGCCGTGGCGTGAAGCGCATCTGTACGACCGCCTGTCCGGCGAGGGCTACTACCGCAATGCCTTCGACTACCCCGCGACCCGGACACTGCTGCTGGAACCTTGCGGCCCGGACGGTTCCGGCCGGTGCGCGTTGTGCGCCATCGACCCGCTGACGCAGATCGACCATTCATCGGAGCTGATCGAGGTCCCCGCGAATGCTGTGCTGATAGTGGACGGGGTCTTCGCATTCCGGCCGGAAATCAACGCGCACTGGGATTTCCGCATTTGGCCGGAGGTGTCACCGGAGGTCTCGGTGCGCCGCGGCGCGGCCCGCGACAATGATGAAGCGCTGCACCGGGATCGGTATCTGCCGGCCGAGCGGATCTACCTCACCGAGGTTGATCCGGTGCCTTTCATGGATGTCGTCATCGACAATTCGATCTTCGAACGACCCCGGCCGAAGTAGCACGGAGTCCCCGGCTAAAGAGCGTCGAAGTAGTGACCGTGTTCGAGGTCTTCGAGTAGGCCGCGGTGGACCGGCTTCCAGGCGAGTAGTTCGCGGGTGAGGTCGTTCGAGGTCGGGTTGTCCAGGCCCACAATGGCTGCCAGGAAACCGAAGTGTTCGGCGGCGCTTTCCGCCGGGACGGACTGCACCGGGAGGTTCAGACGGCGGCCGATCACTTCGGCGATATCCCGCATGGCGAGTCCCTCGTCGCCGACGGCGTGAAGTCGTGTTCCGGCGGGGGCGGATTCCGCTGCGCGCGCGAACAATGCGCCTACGTCGAGGGTGTGGGCGGCGGGCCACTGGTTGGCGCCGGTGCCGAGGTAGCCGGCGAGGCCGGTTCGGCGGGCGGTGGCGATGAGCATGTGGGCGAAGCCGTGCCGGTCGAATTCGCTGTGTACGACCGGTGGGATGCGGACTGCGGAGGATCTGATCCCGCGCTCGGCGAGGGCGATGACGAAGTTCTCCGTCTCGGAGCGCGGGAGATTGTCGTCGCGGACGAGGGTGTCGGTCTCGAGGGCGGGGCGGCCGAGGCCGAGCATGGCCAGCATGATCGTGCCCGAGGCGACGGTGAGGGCCTTGCCGCTGCCCGCCAGTGCGTCGGCGAAGGTTTCGATCACCTGCCGGTCCAGGGCGGCCGCGCCGGCCATATCGCCGGAAAGCATGGATTCGTGGTCGAACGCCAGATGTACGACGGCGTCGGTGGATGAGGCGACGGTGCCGAGGAGGTCGAGGTCGGCGAGCGAGCCGCGCAGGACCTCGACGCCGCGGGCGGTGAGTGCCGCGGCCGATGCGTCGGAGCGGGCCAGTCCGGTCACCTGGTGACCGGCGGCGAGCAGTTCGGGGACGAGGGCGGAGCCGAGGTGGCCGGAGGCGCCGGTGACGAGTACACGCATGGGGATCACTCCAGAGAACGAGTAGGTGATGTCAGCTACTGACATGACGATACACCTGATGTCAGCCACTGTCATCAGGTTAGGATCGCTGCATGGCCCGGTGGGAACCCAATGCGCTCGGCCGCCTGGAACAGGCGGCGCTGGAGCTGTACCGCGAGAACGGCTTCGACAGCACCACCGTCGCCCAGATCGCCGAACGCGCCGGCCTCACCGAACGCACCTTCTTCCGGTACTTCACCGATAAGCGCGAGGTGCTGTTCGGCGGCACGCAGCCGCTGCGGGAGCTGCTCGTGAACGGGGTCGCGGCCGCACCGGAGGGGACCGCGCCACTGGCTGCCGTGCTGGCGGCGCTCGAGCACGCGGCCGATGAACTCTTCGAGCCGCGGCGCGCGCTCGCCCTGCAGCGGCAGCTCGTCATCGACGCGAATCCTGGGCTGCAGGAACGCGAACTGGTGAAGAGCGCCTCACTGGGCGTGGCGCTCGCCGAGGCATTGCGCGAGCGGGGCGTACCCGAGACCGTGGCCGAGTTGGCGGGTCAGGTCGGCATTGCGGTGTTGCACACCGCTTTCGGACGCTGGACCCGCGACACCGGCGAGCAGACCCTCGCGCAGTTGCTCCGCGACACCGCAGCGCAACTACCCGCCATCGAGCTCAATCCTGTTGCGGGAGGCTGAATCCCACTTCCGCGCCACCCTCGGGGCGATTCGCGGCGAAGACCGCGCCCTGATGCGCGGTGACGATATCGTGCACGATCGCCAAGCCGAGACCCGAACCGGGCGTGGCACGCGTGCGATCGGCGCGATAGAAGCGATCGAAAACCGCCTGATGATCTTGCGGATCGATGCCGGGACCGTGATCGCGCACCACCAGCCGGGTGTGATGGACGTGCACGGCAATGGGCGTCTCGTCCGGGCTGTATTTGCTGGCATTGTCCAGCAGATTGTCGATGGCACGGGCCAGGGCGCGCGGCCGCGCGGTCACCGCGAGCGGGGCATCGGCGGTCACCGTGACCACGCGACCGGTGCGCCGCCGGACCCGCTCGGCGCGATCCTCCGCCAGCTGCGGAAGGTCCACCGGCACCGGCGTTTCCGTCGCATACCGGTCGGCGGAGAGGTCGACCAGCTCACCCACCAGATCGTCGAGCGCCTTGGCTTCCTGTACCAGCGTGGTCAGCACCTGTGTCTCGTCCGCGGGAGCCAACCGGCCGCGTGCGCGTTTCAGCAGTTCGGCGCTCCCCCGGATCGAGGTCAGCGGGGTGCGGAGTTCATGGCTGGCATCCTGCACCAGCCGCTGCTGCTGGGCACGTGAAACTCGCAGGGCCGCAAGCATGCTGTTGAAGTTGCGCGTCAGTTCGGCGACTTCACCGCTGCCCGGATCCGGCAGCACCGCGGACAACTCCTGGGTGCTGGTGATGTGCGCCGTCGCCGCGGCCAGCCGGCGGATGGGCCGCAGGATGCGGCCGATCAACAGCCAGCTCAACAGCGACACCACCGCCACCGCGGCAATGGTGAGCAATACTGTGCGCCAGAGGAATTCGTTGTCGATGCGCTCGACCTCGGCGATGTTCTGGCTGACCATCACCGCGCCGCCGCCATGCGGCCGCGCCTTGGTGAGCACGTCGTAACTCACGCCGTCGACGACGATGCTGTTCGAATTGCTGCCCTGCCCCGAGGCGGCCACGGCCCGGTCGGCATCGGTGACCGGCAAGGGTTTCCGGCCCCGCGTCAGCAATTGCACACCGCCGTCGGGCAGCAGGAGTTGCTCGGTCATATCCGGCCGCACCGGCAGCGGGGCAGCCGTGTCGAGGATGGCGAGCACGGTGTCGGCGCGGTCGGACAGACCGCGTTCGATCTGGGTCGCCACCAGCGGCGCGACACTGCGGTAAGCACTGGTGACGGTGATGAGAATGGCCGCCACCGCGGCGATCACCGCCACCACGGTGAGGCGAGCCCGCAACATCACGGCACCCGGACGGTGTAACCGACGGTGCGAACCGTGTGTATCAGCCGGGGCGCACCGCCCTGTTCGGTCTTGCGCCGCAGGTAGCCGATGTACACGTCGAGCGACCGGGATTCGGTGTCGAAATCGAAGCCCCAGATGTGTTCGTAGATCTGTGTTCTCGACAGCACCACGCGCTCATTGCGCATGAGCAGTTCGAGCACATCGAATTCGGTGCGGGTGAGGTCGAGCAGCCCGCCGCCGCGCCGCACCTCGCGGGTGGCCGGATCGAGCACCAGATCGGCGACGGTCAGCAGACCGGCATCTTCTGCGACGTCGAAAGTGCTGCGGCGCAACAAGGCTCGCAGGCGCGCCAGCAGTTCCTCGGTATCGAACGGTTTGGCCAGGTAGTCGTCGGCTCCGGCGTCCAGGCCGGCGATGCGGTCGCCGACCTGGTGCCGTGCGGTGAGGACCAGGATGGGCAACCGGTCGCCGCGCCGGCGTAACAGCCGGCACAGCGACAAGCCGTCCAGTTGCGGCATCACCACATCCACCACCGCCAGGTCCGGGCGCTCCCGCTCGAGCAGTTCGAGCGCTTCCCGCCCGTCCGCGGCGAGCAGGACGCGGTAGCCCTCGAAGCGCAGCAGCTGGTCGAGGGTGGAGCGCACGTTCGGGTCATCCTCGGCGACCAGGACGGTCGCGATGGTCTGGCTCGAGCCCATGGCCTGCCTCATGGTGGTCATGCGTCCAGTCTGGACGGTGGTGGGTTTGCCGGGGTGTCGCGGGCGCTCAGTTCGTGACCGGTCTCACCACGATCGGCGGGACCGTGGCCACACATTCGGTCGAGCCCACGGCACCGGTGCGGACGAATCCGGCGATCACACTCGCCACGCAACCACTCGGCTCCAGGTCCGGCACGTGACCGGTATTGGGCACCGAGACGAACGTGGACCGGGCGAACTTCGCCGCCACCAGCTTGCCGTTGGCATCCGGGGTGATGGCATCCAGATCACCGGAGAGCACCAGCACCGGCACCTCGGGCATGGCCGTCCGGACCTGGTCGGGGCGTTCGTGATTCGCGATGCCCGGCCAGCGCACGCAGATATCGCCGCCGTCGCGCTGACCGTCCTCCCAGCCCCGCGCACTGAACGCGCCGAGCGTGGCCGGCACCTTGGCCAGCGCGGCATCGAACTGCTGCTGCCGCTGCGGCACCGGGGCGTTCATCGACCACAGGGTCGCATAGTCGTTGCAGGCCACGGTGATATAGGCGTTCATGTTCTCGTAGCCGGTGCCGCTCATGGCGGACTGCACGAATTCCTTCAGCCCGCTGTCGTCACCGCGGGCCCCGGCATGCAGGGCCGACGGCAGCAGGCCGAGCGCGGTCAGCTCCTTGGGCTGCGCGCCGACATTGGTGCTGGCCGCCTCGAAGATCAGGTTCGCGAGTTTGCCCTCGTCCAGCTGCATCGGATGCGGCTGCTGAATCTCGACCGGGTGCGCGCGCAGGCGGGTGGCCACCGTGGTCAGGTCCGCCACCGCGGTCGGCCCGTCGCAGGCCCGGCTGCGCTCGCAGACGCGTTGCAGCGTCAGCGAAACCGCTTCCGCATTGGGCCGTTGCAGCCGATCGAAATCGGCCGGGTAGGCGCCGGTGAGCACCATGGACTGCACGTGGTCCGGATGCCGTTGCGCGTAGACCGGCATCAGATAGGTGCCGTAGGAGATGCCGTACGGCACCACCTTGTCGATGCCGAGATGCTCGCGCACGGCGTCGAAATCGTCGGCGGTGGCGGCGGTGGTGTAGCCCGCGGCGCGCGCACCGAGCTGTTTACCGCAGCTCTCGACGGCGGCGAGTTGTTCTTCGCGGGTGCCGTATTCGAAGCGGTCGTTGTCGACGCCGCAGTTCATCGGGCCGGAGACGCCGGTGCCGCGGGCGTCGATGAGCAGCAGGTCGTGATCGGAGATCAGCTCCTGCGCCACGGCCACCGCCTCGGCGGCATGCGAGATCAACGGCACGCCCGGCCCGCCCGGATTGGGCAGCACGGTGCCCGCGGCGGGCTTGCCGATTTCCGTGCGCCGCACCATCGCATAGCCGACATCCACCGTGCCGAGGCCGGGTTGCCCGGCCACCAGCGGCCGCTGCACCACACCGCAGTCGACGGTGTGCCCGGCCACCGTCGGGCACCAGTCCGGAGTCTTGGCCGCACTGCCCGAATCCGCGCTGTCGCACCCCGTGATAACCCCGCCGACGACAGCGGCGGCCAGCGCCACACTCACCGCCGAACGCACGAATACGCGCATACCGCAGCCCCTTTCGATCCTCGCGTCCGGTTCTTCCCGGAACGTCGAGGACGATCCTCGGTGCGCGACGTCAAAGCCCCCGCAAGCCAATGACAAAAGCGTGTAAGAATCCGCGAACCGTGTCCGGCGGCGCTAGCGGGCGGCGTCCCGCTCCCGCTCGGCCAGGCGGGCCAGCTCGAGCACCTTCGGGTCGGCATTGTCCGCGCGCCACACCAGCAGCGTTCGCGCCGGGGGCAATCCGGTGAACGGCACGAACACCACCTCCGGATGCGTGAAGCGGGTCGGCATGGCGGCGGTGGTCACGAAAACGGCCTCGCCGTGCGCCACCGCGCTGAGCATCTCCGGCTCGGTGCGGGCCGGGGGCGCGGTCGCGATCGGACGGCCCGCGGGCGTGGCCGCGCCGGGCCAGAAACTGCGTGCGAACTCGAACACCACATCCCGGTGCGGCTGGATCACCCGCACCTCGGCCAGCTCCTCGATATCCACCTCCGCGCGCCCCGCCCAGCGATGGTTGCGGCCCACCGCCAGCAGCCGCGGGAACACCGCCAGTTCGGGACCGACCGTCAGGTCGGGCTGGGTGACCGGGGCCAGCGAGATCTGGCAATCGATCTCACCGCGCCGCAGCGGCCCGTAGATATCGGTCCACTGCACCTGGATGAACGACACCGGATAATCCGGAAACTGCCGGCGGAATCGCGCGATCGGCCCGTCCAGGGTGCTGCCGTAGGGCCCGAGGAAACCGATGCGGAGACGCCGCGCGCTCTCCCGGACTTCGACGAAGGCCTGCCACAGATCGGCGAAGGCGGGCGCCACACCCGCCAGCAACTGCTCGCCGAGCGGATTGATCCGCACCCGGCGGCTGGTGCGATCCACGAGCTTGCGCCCGATCCGGTTCTCCAAGGACCGGATCAATTGACTCACCCTCGGCTGGGACAAGCCCAGCCGTTGCGCCGTCCGGCCGAAATGGAGTTCCTCCGAAAGCACGAGAAACGCTTCCAATTCCGCTGGATCGACGCGGAAACTACCTGCTGGTTCACTCATTAGCATTGCTGATCGATACTGCCGGAACTCGCCATTGATAGCCAACTCGAACCGAGGAACGCTGACCCGGTGGCTACCTCACATCTGAAGAGCTTGCGGGCGTTCATCGAAGCGCTCGAGGAGATCGGCGAGATCCAGCGGATCGACAAGACGGTCGACTGGAATCTGGAGATCGGCGCCGTCATTCGCCGCTCGTACGATCTGCGCGCACCCGCTCCACTGTTCACCAGCATCAAGGACTACGAGGACACCGGATTCCGGGTGCTCGGCGCGCCGGGCGGACTGTCCGCGCCGGGGCACCGGCTCGCGCGCATCGCGCTGTCCCTCGGCCTGCCGGCCGAGGCCTCCGGGCAGGAGGTCATCGAAGCCGTTGTCGCGGCGCGCGGTAAGCCGGGCATTCCCCCGCAGGTGGTGGCGGCCGAGACCGCGCCGTGCAAGGAGCACATCGTGCTCGGCGACGATGTGGATCTGAATATATTTCCGACACCGCTGATTCACGGCAATGACGGTGGCCGGTACATCCAGACCTGGGGCATGAACATCGTCAAGACGCCGGACGGGTCCTGGACGAACTGGTCGGTCAACCGCATGATGGTCGCCGGCAAGAACACCCTCGCGTGCCTCATTCCCGGACCGCAGCACCTGGGCATCATTCGCGCCAAGTGGGCCGCCGAACGCAAACCGCTGCCCATCGCCTTGGCCCTCGGTGTCGAACCGGGCCTACCGTTCGTCGGCGCCATGCCACTGCCCGAGGGCGCGGACGAATCCCATTTCCTGGGAGCGCTTTTCGATGAGGGCATCGAGGTGGTGCCCGCCGAGACCGTCGACCTCATGGTCCCCGCCACCGCGGAGATCATCATCGAAGGCCATATCTCGTTCGACGAGACGGTCGAAGAAGGCCCGATGAACGAGTACCCGGGCTACAACGCCCTCGAGCACTCCCCCAAGCCGGTCTTCCACGTCTCCGCCATCACTCACCGCGACGGCGCCATCCTGCCGGTCGTGGCTGCCGGACCACCGGTGGAGGAGGACCACACCGGAACCGGCACCATGCATGCCGCCGAAATCCTCTTCGAACTGCGCAAGGCCGGGCTACCCGCGGCCTCGACCTGGTTCAGCTACGAGTCCGCATTGCACTGGCTGATCGTCTCGGTACGCCAGGATTGGCACCGGACCACGGGATTGTCCTCGGCCGAACTCGCGCAGCGGATCGGCGATATCGTCTTCGCGGGCAAGGCCGGATTCGGCGTGCCGAAGGTGCTGCTGGTCGAGGACGATATCGACATCACCAATGTCGATGAGGTGGTGTGGGCCTTCGCGACCCGCGCTCATCCCGAGCACGGCGAGGTGCACTTCCCCGCGGAACTCACCGCGGCACTGTCGGTTTACCTCTCCGAGGTGGAGCAGCACAGCTACAAGGCGGGCAAGGTCGTCTACAACTGCCTGCTGGCTGATCTTTTCGAGGAGAACGATCGACCGGTGAAGGGCAGCTTCCAGAACGGCTGGCCCGCCGAGGTCCAGCAACTGGTGCTCGACAATTGGGAGAAGTACGGATACCGCTGACGCCTTGCGTCACGAATATCGCTGATACTCAGCGGTTTTCGAGATCCGGAACAGCGAGGTCGCGGATCAGCAGGGCGGCGTGCAGAGAAGTCCGGGTCTCGCCATCGTCCAGATCCACGTCCAGAATGCGCTCGATCCGGGACAACCTGTCATAGAGCGTGGGACGGCTGATCGTGAGGCGCTTGGCGAGTTCGGTCTTGTTGCCGGCCAGGTCGAGGAAGGCCCGCAGGGTGCTGGTCAGATCCGCGGCCTGGCGGATGTCGTAGCGCAGCAGGGCGCTCAATTCGGTTTCGGCGAAACGCTGCACGCCGGGCTCGTCGCGGATCAGCGACAGCAGCCCGCGCAGACGCACATCGCCACTGCGGTAGAACGGCCGCGACGCCGAGGACACCAGTGACAGCGCCACTTCCGCCACATGCGCGGCCTGCGCCAGCTCGCGCGCGGTGTCGAGCAGCGACTCCGATTCGGTGCCGACGCCGATGACGGCCCGGTGCACGCCCGCCACCCGCCGCACCTCGGCCAGTACCGTCAGGCAGACCCGGGTGAGGATCTCGTCGAGCTCGCCGGTGCGGGATACGGCCAGCAGCAGGTTGATCCGGCTGCCGTGATCCGGCGCGCAGAGGGCGGTGGCCTTGGCCAGGCCGATGCCGTGGGTGGCCGCGTCCAGCAGGGCGGCCGTCCGCCGCTGCTGCGCTACCGGATCGGATTCCACGGCCGCCGCGACATCCACCGCGAGGGGCACGTACCGGGCACGGCGGGCCAATCCGAGCGCGGCGGCCAGCGCGAGGGCGTCCCGCTCATCGGTGAGGCGTCCGGTGAGCATGTCGTCGATGAGCCCGGTCTGGGCCTGCCGGTGCAGGCCGAAGCGATCCCGTTCGATCATGCGATGCAGGGTCAGGGTCTGCGCGGCGCGTTCCAGCACCATGCGCGCCCGGGTGCCCGGAACCCGGCTGGAGCGCACGATCAACCGGCCCCAGCGTTGCGTGTGCGGGCCCACCGGAACGACATTCGCGTCCTCGTCGGGCAGCAGCCGCGAGGTGGTCTCCCAGCGCTCGAGCAGCACCGATGTGGACATGTGCCGGGCGGCCGAGGCCAGTACGCGATGGGTCAGATCCTCCAGCACCACCGACGCGTCCAGCATCCCCGCAGCGGTTTTCACGATTTCGGCGAGCGAGGCGCGGCGGACGCTCAAGGCCGTGAAGGTCTCGTGCACCGTGCGCGCGAACTCCAGCTCCGCGTACTGATCGGCCACGATCACGCGGTGCACCGCCTCGGTGATCTCCACGAACCGCACCACCCGATGCAGCACCACGATCGGCAGCCCCAGCCGATCCGCGGTCCGCGCCAGCACCGCCGGCAGTTCCTGCAGGTAGGTACCCAATTCCACGACCAGGCCCGAAACCCCCGCCGCGGCAAGCGCTTCCAAATAGGCCACGGCCCGCGCCTCGCCGCCGGACAGCGCCTGCCCGGTGGTCAGGATCAGTTCCCGGCCGACCAGTAGCTTCGCCACATCCGGCAGTTCGCTCACATGCACCCAGCGCACCGGCCGATCCAGCGACCCGCCGCCCGCGACCTCCGGCTCCCCGGCGCGCACCACCGGCATGGCCAGAATGTCGGCAACGGTAAGGAGCACCGCCGGATCGTAATACGAAGGCTGGAAACTTGTACAGAACGTAAGCCGCTTAACCGCCCGATCGGATGCAGAGTAATAACCGGGCCAGTGCAGTCCCGCCCCGATCTCGTTACGGGGTGGCGGTGTCCACGCCCTCCTCCCAGCGGCCCGTCCCTGCCGTACCGGCGGCCTTTCCCCGCCGTGCGGACCACCGTCCCCTGCACGGTGACGGGACGGGCCGCTCGCCACAACCGGTCCACCGAACAACAGCGCACCGAAACGAGGAGATATGCAGACCATCGCCCACTGGCTCGACGGCAAGCCCTTCGCCGGCACCAGCAGCGCCACCGCGCCCGTCACCAACCCGGCCACCGGCGCGGTGACCGGACAGGTCGCCCTCGCCGACGCCGCCGATGTGCGGGCGGTCGTGGACGCCGCCGCCGCGGCCTTCCCGGCCTGGCGCGACGCGTCGCTGGCCAAGCGCACCCAGGTGCTGTTCCGCTTCCGTGAGCTGCTCAACGAGCGCAAGGAAGAACTGGCCGCCGTCATCACGTCCGAGCACGGCAAGGTGCTCGCCGATGCGCTGGGCGAGGTCACCCGCGGGCTCGAGGTGGTCGAATTCGCCTGCGGCATACCGCATCTCCTCAAGGGCGGATACACCGAGAACGCCTCCACCAAGGTCGACATCTTCTCCGTGCGGCAGCCGCTGGGCCCGGTCGCCGTCATCTCGCCGTTCAACTTCCCGGCCATGGTGCCCATGTGGTTCTTCCCCGTCGCCATCGCCGCCGGCAATACCGTGGTGCTCAAGCCGAGCGAGAAGGACCCGTCGGCATCGCTGTGGATCGCGGCGCTGTGGCAGGAGGCCGGGCTGCCCGACGGCGTGTTCAATGTCGTCCAGGGCGACAAGGCCGCGGTGGACGAACTGCTGGAAAACCCTGCGATCAAGGCGGTTTCGTTCGTTGGGTCCACGCCCATCGCCAAGTACGTGTACGAGAACGGCACCGCGCACGGCAAGCGCGTACAGGCGCTCGGCGGGGCCAAGAACCACATGGTGGTACTGCCCGACGCGGACCTGGATCTGGCGGCCGACGCCGCAGTGAACGCGGGCTTCGGCTCCGCGGGCGAACGCTGTATGGCCATCAGCGCGCTGGTCGCCGTGGGCGATATCGCCGACGATCTGGTGGCGCGGATCACGCAGCGCGCCAAGACCATTCGCACCGGCGACGGCACCCGCGGCACCGATATGGGGCCGCTCGTCACGCAGGTGCACCGCGACAAGGTGGCCGCCTACATCGGCGCGGGCGAATCCGCCGGGGCCACCGTCGTTCTCGACGGGCGCACGGTCGAGGCCGACGGCGCGGCCGACGGATTCTGGCTCGGCCCCACCGTTCTCGACCATGTCACCACCGATATGACCGTCTACACCGACGAGATCTTCGGCCCGGTGCTCTCCGTGCTCCGCGTCGACTCCTACGACGAGGCCCTCGCCCTCATCAACGGCAACCCCTACGGCAACGGCACCGCCCTGTTCACCAATGACGGCGGCGCGGCCCGGCGCTTCCACAACGAGGTCGAGGTGGGCATGGTCGGCATCAACGTCCCCATCCCGGTGCCCATGGCCTACTACAGTTTCGGTGGCTGGAAGAACTCCCTGTTCGGCGACTCGCACGCGCACGGCGTCGACGGCGTGCACTTCTTCACCCGCACCAAGGCCGTCACCACCCGCTGGCTGGATCCCAGCCACGGCGGGCTGAACCTCGGCTTCCCGCAGAACCACTGAGCCCGGAAGGACCGCACGATGAGCCTCCCCAATGGCCTCACCCCGGACGCCGCCCGGGAACAGGCCGCCCGCGCCTACGAACTCGACCGCAAGCACGTCTTCCACTCCTGGGCCGCGCAATCGACGCTGAAGCCGATGGTCATCAGCGCCGCGCAGGGCTCGTACGTGTGGGACGGCGACGGCAACCGGCTGCTGGACTTCTCCTCGCAGATGGTGAACACCAATATCGGGCACCAGCATCCGAAGGTGGTGGCGGCCATTCAGGAGCAGGCCGCCAAGCTGTGCACCATCGCGCCCGGCTACGCCAATGACGCCCGCTCGGAAGCCGCCCGGCTGATCGCCGAACGCACCCCCGGCGAGCTGAACCGGATCTTCTTCACCAATGCCGGCGCGGACGCCGTCGAGCACGCGGTGCGGATGGCCCGGCTGCACACCGGACGGCCGAAAGTCCTTGCGCGGTACCGCTCCTACCACGGCGGCACCGAGACGGCGGTCAACCTCACCGGCGACCCCCGCCGCTGGCCCAACGACCACGGCAACAGCGGCGTCGTGCACTTCTTCGGGCCGTTCCGCTACCGCTCGCAGTTCTACGCGAGCACCGAGGCCGAGGAATCGCAGCGGGCTCTGGAGCATCTCGAGCAGACCATCGCCCTCGAAGGCCCCGGCACCATCGCGGCCATCATCCTGGAATCCGTGCCCGGCACCGCCGGAATCATGGTTCCCCCACCGGGATATCTGGCCGGCGTCCGCGAACTCTGCGACCGCCACGGCATCGTCTTCATCGCCGACGAAGTCATGGCCGGCTTCGGCCGCACCGGAAAATGGTTCGCCATCGACAATTTCGACGTCGTGCCGGATCTCATCACCTTCGCCAAGGGCGTGAACTCCGGCTACGTGCCGCTCGGCGGCGTAGCCATCGCACCCCACATCGCCGCGACCTTCGACAACCGCGTCTACCCCGGCGGCCTCACCTACTCCGGCCACCCCCTCGCCACCGCGGCAGCCGTGGCCACCATCAATGCCATGCAGGAAGAGGGCATAGTCGAGAACGCCGCCGATATCGGCGCCCGCGTAATCGGCCCCGGCCTGCGGGAACTCGCCGAACGCCACCCCAGCATCGGCGAGGTCCGCGGCCTCGGCGTCTTCTGGGCGATCGAACTCGTCCGCGACCGCGAAACCCGCGAACCCCTCGCCCCCTACGGCGGCACCAGCCCGGCCATGACCGAAACCGTCGCCGCCGCCAAGGCTGCAGGCCTCCTGCTGTTCGTCAACTTCAACCGCCTGCACGTGGTGCCGCCCTGCACCATCAGTGAGAGCGAGACCAAGGAAGGCTTGGCCATCCTCGATCAAGCCCTCACCCTGGCCGACGCACATACCGTCTGAGGAGATCAGTGAGTACGCAGGAACTGCAGTTCATCGGTGGCGAGCGGCGGGCCGGGACGGGTGAGCCGCTGTCGGTGACCGCGCCTGCGACCGGCGAGGAGATCGTGAACGGCGCGGGCGCCGCGGCGGCGGATGTGGAATCCGCCGTTGCGGCTGCGCGCGTGGCATTTCCCGAGTGGGCGGGCGCAACGCCCGGCACGCGGTCGGACATCATGCACGAGTGGGCACGGCTGTTGCGCGGGCGGGCAGCGGAATTCGCGGCCGTGGAGAGCCGCAATGCTGGAAAACCGATTCGGCTGGCCAGTGAATTCGATGTGCCGGGGACCATCGACAACACGGCGTTCTTCGCCGGTGCGGCACGGAATTTGGAGGGGAAGGCCGCGGGCGAGTACTCCGGGGATCACACCTCGTCGATCCGGCGGGAGCCGCTCGGAGTGATCGGGTCGATCGCGCCGTGGAACTATCCGTTGCAGATGGCGGCGTGGAAGATCCTGCCGGCGGTGGCGGCGGGAAATACGGTGGTGCTCAAGCCTTCCGAGCTCACGCCGCTCACCTCGCTGCTGTTCGCCGAGGCCGCGATCGAGGCGGGAGTGCCCGCGGGCGTGATCAATATCGTCACCGGGACGGGTGCGGCGGCCGGGCAGGCGCTGGTCGAGCATCCGGATGTGGCCATGGTGTCGTTCACCGGATCGACCGGCGTGGGGCGGCGGGTGGCGGCCGCCGCGGCGGGCTCGGTCAAGCGAGTGCACTTGGAGCTCGGCGGGAAAGCGCCCTTCGTGGTGTTCGACGATGCCGATGTCGAGGCCGCGGCGCGTGGTGCGGTGGCCGGGTCGCTCATCAATACCGGCCAGGACTGCACCGCGGCTACCCGCGCCTACGTTCAGCGTCCGCTGTTCGACGAATTCGTGAGCCGGGTGGCCGATCTCATGGATCAGGTGCGGCTCGGACCGGTGGAGGACCCGGAAACCGATCTGGGCCCGCTCATCTCACTGCCGCACCGGGACAAGGTGAGCGGCATGGTGGACCGGGCGCGCGAGGCGGGCGCGAAAATCGTTCGGGGCGGCCGGATTCCGGACCACACCCCGGCCGGCGGCGCGTACTACGAGCCGACGCTCGTCATCGGCGCGGCCCAGGATGCCGAGATCGTGCAGCAGGAGGTCTTCGGCCCGGTGCTGGTGGTGCTGCCCTTCGACACCGACGACGAGGCCATCGCCCTCGCCAATGACACGCCCTACGGGCTCGCCGCCTCGGCGTGGTCCTCGAATGTGTTCCGCACCCAGCGGGCCGGCCGGGAAATCCAGGCCGGTTGCGTGTGGATCAACGACCACATTCCGATCATCAGCGAAATGCCGCACGGCGGGTACCGGGCCTCCGGTTTCGGCAAGGACATGTCGACGTACGCGTTCGACGAATACACCAATATCAAGCACGTCATGTCGGATATCACCGGACTCGCGCACAAACCGTGGCACGACGTGATTTTCCGGGCGCGATAGCCGCATTTGGGCGACGGTTCCAGCCATCGGGCCGTTTTTGGGTTATTCTCGGGCGCACACATACGTTGTGCCAACCGCAGGAGCCCCGAAATGGACCCCCTTCCGACGCCCCGAAAGGCGTTCCGGTCCATCATGCAGCCCCTTGCCGCGTCGCGAATCGTCGCCATGGCACTGCTGGTCTTCGTCATCGCCGGGCAACTGCGCATGCGCCGCCGCTCCGATGACCGCGCCGCCACCAGCTGATTTCACCGAAAGCCGCCGGTAGATCCCCCGCTGGGCGATCTCCGGCGGCTTTCGCGCATTCCCAGACCAACGCACCTCGTTGTTGGGCCGGACGGCCGGACCGTACGGCAAGAGAGAAGGAGTTGATCGGCCATGCAGGCCAAAGGAAGCAAACTGTGGGCGTCGGCACTGTCCGCAGCAGCGCCGACGCCGTACTGGACCGACCGGCCCGACCGGCCCGTCCCCACCGAGCCCCTCACCACCGCGACCGACGCCGACCTGGCCGTCATCGGTGGCGGCTACAGCGGATTGTGGACAGCCCTGCTGGCCAAGGAACGAAACCCCGGCTCCGATGTGGTGCTGGTGGAATCCGGAATGTGCGGCCACGCCGCCTCCGGCCGCAACGGCGGCTTCTGCTCCGCCAGCCTCACCCACGGGCTCAACAACGGGATGGAACGCTTCCCCGACGAGATAGACGATCTGGAACGCCTCGGCCGCGCGAATCTCGATGCCATCGAGGACGCCGTGCTGCGCTACCGCATCGACTGCGATTTCGAGCGCACCGGCGAAATGGAGGTCGCCACCGCGCCCCACGAGCTGGAATGGCTGCAGGAGAACTACGACGCCGCCACCTCCCTCGGCTACCGCAGCGAACTGCTGGACGCCGCCGCCGTGCAACGGCACGTGCACTCCCCCACCTACCTCGGCGGCTGGTGGGACCGCGACGGCGTGGCCATGCTGGACCCGGCGCGACTGGCCTGGGGATTGCGGCGCGCCTGCCTGGAATCGGGCGTGCGCATCTACGAAGGCACTCCCGTACAACGCATTTCACGGTCACACGGCGGCGCGCTGGCGCTGCACACTCCGCACGGCGAAGTGCGCGCACCCCGGGTTGCCCTGTGCACCAGCGCATTCCAAGGACCTCTGGCGCGAATTTCCCGGCATGTGGTGCCGGTCTACGATTACGCGCTCATGACCGAGCCGCTCACCGGCGAACAGCTCGACGCCATCGGCTGGAGTTCGCGCATGGGACTCGGCGATGCGTCGTATCGATTCCACTATTACCGGCTCACCCGCGACAATCGCATTCTGTTCGGCGGCTACGACGCGATCTACCACTACGGCAATCGCATAGCGCCGCAACTGGAATACAACGAGGAGACCTTCGAAACACTGGCGCGGCATTTCTTCCAGACCTTCCCGCAGTTGGACGGGCTGCGTTTCACCCACCGCTGGGGCGGGGTCATCGACACCTGTTCCCGGTTCTGCGCGTACTTCGGATCGGCCTACAAGGGGCGACTCGCCTACGCCGCCGGATATACCGGGCTCGGGGTGGGCGCCACCAGATTCGGCGCGGAGGTCATGCTCGATCGGCTGTGGGGCCTCGATACCGAACGCACCCGGCTGCGCCTGGTCCGCACCCGGCCGCTGCCGCTGCCGCCGGAACCCTTGCGCTCCGCCGGAATCAACCTCACCCGCTGGTCGCTGGCCCGCGCCGACGCCCACCACGGCCGCCGTAACCTGTGGTTGAAGACCCTCGACTACACCGGCCTGGGATTCGACAGCTGAATTGACTACGACCACTACGACAAGGATGACCCCTGTGCCCGACGCTAATTCCGGCCGGGGCGGCCCGGTACTCGACGACATCTCCAAACGCATCATCGCCGAACTCCAGGAGGACGGCCGGCGAGCGTACGCGTCGATCGGAAAAGCGGTCGGACTATCGGAAGCGGCGGTCCGGCAACGCGTGCAGAAACTGTCGGACGCGGGGGTCATCCAGATCGTCGCGGTCACCGACCCGCTGCAGGTCGGGCTGTTCCGGCAGGCCATGATCGCGATCACCGTCGACGGGCCGGTACAACCAGTCGCGGACGCACTGGCTCTCATCGATGAGATCAACTACGTGGTGGTCTGCGCCGGGCGCTACGACCTGCTGTGCGAGGCGGTATGCCCGGACGACGCGGCACTGCTGGAACTCGTATCGACGCGGATCCGGACCCTGGCCGGGGTCCGGCACGCAGAGATCATGGTCTACCTGAAACTGCGCAAGCAGACCTATAAATACGGAACCCGCTGACACGCTGCCGAATTCGCTGACCTACTCCGCGGGCGCGGTGAGGGCAGCGAGTTCGGCCGCCAGGTTGGCGCGGGCCGCCGCGGCGTAACGGGCCTGGGCGGTCGGGGTGCGGAACAGCCGCTCCTGATCGACCAGCCCCCGCAGCACCGCGGCGCGGCCCGCGCGGAACAATTCGTCCGGGACGTGGGCGTATTCGGCACGGACCGCGGAAGTGTATGCGGCATAAGCCGATTCGTCGGCAGCCAGAATAGCCAGATCCGCATCGCAGAGCACTGCGCCGTTGCGATCAGACGAAGCCGGATGGTGACCGCCGGTGAGTCGTACCAGGCGCGCCACCTCCGCTACCGTTTCCGGCGCAACGCCCAGGTCAGCGAGAGTGAGCTCAGCCAGCCGCGCGCTCTCCTCCTCGTTGTCGGTGCCGTCCACCTCGTAGACCGCGTCGTGAAAGAACGCCGCATACCGCACCGCGTCGATATCCGTTGCGTCCGCGGCCAGATCGTCGATCACCGCGAGCATCGCCGCCAGATGCTCGACCGTGTGATACCGCCGATGCGGTTCGCTGTACCGGCGCACCAGGTCCACCCCCACCGCACGAGCAGCAGCGCCGGCCAGTTTCGTCCAGCGGTTCAGCAGCTCCGTGTCCAGACTCGTGTCCATCCCGGCAGTCTGCCGAATATGCCGACCGGGCGACACCCTCTCGAGGTTACTGTGAGCCATGTCTATGCAACCGCGCCGCTGGACCCCGCCCAAAGCCACGCCCCGCGCCCGTGAAACCCGCAGCGTCCCACCACTACCGCCGGTCCGCAGGCTCGAACTACCCGGGACCGGACCCGAGGACGTGGTGGTGGCCGCGGACGGCCGGGTGCTCACCGGACTGGAGAACGGCGCAATCCTGGCGGTCGATCCCGAGTCCGGGACCGTCGAGCAGATCGCGCACACCGGCGGACGGCCCCTCGGCCTGCACGCCGAACCCGATGGGTCCGTGCTCATCTGCGATTTCGGGGGCGGGCTGCTGCGCCTCGACAAGCCGGGCGGGCAGCTCGAGGTGCTGGTCTCCGAGGTCGAGGGCAAGCCGCTGAACTTCCCCAGCAATGTGGTCGCCGATACCGACGGCACCATCTACTTCTCCGAGTCCACCCGGAACTGGCCGCTGCAGCAGTACATGGGCGACATGCTGGAGCACTCCGGCACCGGCCGGCTCATGCGGCGCGATCCCGACGGCGGCGTCGAAATCCTCATCGACGGGCTGGATTTCGGCAATGGCATCGTGCTCGCCCCGGACCGTTCGTGCGTGCTGGTCGCCGAGACCGGCGGCTACAGCATCCGGCGGCACTGGCTGACCGGCCCCAAGTCCGGGACCACCGACTACTTCGCCGAAAACCTGGCTGCCTTCCCCGACAATATGGGCTTGGGCAGTGACGGATTGGTGTGGGTGGCGATGGTCGCGCCGCGAAATCCACTGCTGGACATGCTGCTTCCGCTGCCGGGCATCCTGCGGCAGCTGGTATGGGCGATTCCCGAAGCGCTGCAACCGAAACCGGCGCGTACTGTCTGGATCACGGCCTACGGCTTCGACGGCCGGCTCGTCCATGACCTGCAGCATGAGGGCACCGACTACGCCATGGTGACCGGGGTAGCCGAACACAACGGCACGCTGTACCTGGGCAGCCTCAGTGAAACGGCTGTCGCCGTAGTACAGGTGCCTTAGGCGCGTCAGTTCTTCTGGGCCTCGTCCTGGGCGTGCTGGGCCTGGGCCAGCTGGGCGGGGGTGTAGCGCAGGGTCAGGGCGAGCACGCCCATGATCGCGGTACCGATGGCGCACACCCCCAGCACCAGCATGTAACCGCTGCCCAGCGCGTCGATCTGGGCCGAGGTCATCTCGGTGACCTTGCCGGACTTACCGCCCAGCGACAGCGTCCGCGACAGGGCGACCGGGCTCAGCAGGCCGACCGCGAACGGGGTGCCCATGTTCATGAACATCTGCCCGACCGCGGACAGCGGGCCGATATTCGTCATGTCCACGCCGACCAGTACGCACAGCGGCAGGATCACGATGGTCATGCCCACGCACGCGCCCACCACGCCGAGCAGGATCAGCAGCGTCGGGAAGTAATGCACCGAACGATCCAGCGTGGAGCCGAATCCCAGGCCCGCCGCCAGCACCAGCGCAGCGCCGAACAACAGCCAGCGCGGCTGCACGAACTGCACGGCCTTGGACGCGATACCGGTGCCCACGCCCGCGCCGAGCGTGAACGGGATGCTGGCCAGACCCGCCATGAGCGGGCTGTAACCGAGCACGTTCTGCAGGAACTGGGCCACGAAGAAGGTGGTCGCGCCGAGCACGCCGGAGGCCAGGAAGATGGCGACGAAGGAGATCACCCGGTCCCGGCTGTCGAACAGCGACCACGGCAGCAGCGGATTCAGCACATTGCGCTCGGCGAAGATGAAGGCCAGCAGCAACACCAGACCGCCGATGAGCGCGCCCAGGATGATCGGACTGCCCCAGCCCATCTCGGGCCCCTCGGTCGCACCGAAAACGATGGCCGCACAAGCCAGGGTGCCGAGCACCGCGCCGCGCACATCCAGGGAGATGCGGTGGTGCTCGGTGTCGCGTAGTTCGTACATGGCGCCGGCGACGATGAGAATGCCGATCGGCACATTGATCCAGAAGATCCAGCGCCAATCCAGCTGCGTCAGCGCACCACCGATCACCAGACCACCGACCGAACCGATGCCGACCATGGATCCGAAGATCGCGATCGCCTGATTACGGGCCGGGCCGGGCGCGAAAGTGCTGGCCACCAAGGCGAATGCGGTCGGCGCGGCAATGGCCGCGCCGGTGCCCTGCGCGGCGCGGGCCGCGATCAGCCAGGCCTCGTTCTGCGCGGTACCGCACAGCGCCGAAGCCAGCGTGAACAATGCGACGCCCAGAATCAGCATCCGTTTCCGGCCGAACGAGTCGCCCAGCCGCCCGCCCAGCAGCATCAGGCCCGCGAACGGCAGACCGTAGGCCGTCACCGTCCACGCACTGCCCGCATTGGACAGTCCCAACTGCTCCTGCACCCGCGGGAGCGCCAAGATCATGACGGTGCCGTCGAGCACCACCATCAACTGCAGCCCGCTCAACACGAGAATGGCGAGCCCGAACGCCCGCTTGGTCACCGGATACTGCATCGTCGCAGCGGGGTTATCGAGCACCCCGCCACTGTAGTGGATGGGGTGCTGAACTCTCGAGGTCTACCGGCGGTACTTCTCGGGGCTCGGGGCCGGGAGCCGGCACCGGAAACCCCTGCCGCGACAGCACGGATGTCTGCCCGATATGGCGCATCCAGGCGTTTCGCGGCGGGCTGTCTCATCGGCTAGCGCGAATCCGCTTCCAGATCGGGCGCGCCCGCGGTGAAACCCGCCGTCGGGCCGATGACGATGATGGCCGGCGGGCGGATCGCCTCGGCGCGGACGCGTTCCGCGACGGTGGCGAGATCGGCGCGGACGATCCGCTGGGTGCGGAGGCTGCCCTCCTGGATGACCGTGACGGGAGTCTCTGCGGCACGCCCACCTTCGAGCAGGGCGGCCGCGAACTTCTCGATCCGCTCGACGGCCATGAGCAGCACGATCGTGCCGCGCAACCGCGCCAAAGCGGGCCAGTCGACCAGGGAATCCGGGTGGTCCGGGGCCACATGGCCGGAGACGACCACGAATTCGTGCGTGACACCGCGATGGGTCACCGGGATACCGGCCAGCGCCGGCACCGAGATGGCGGAGGTCACGCCCGGGACCACCGTCACCGGCACGCCCGCCTCGACACAGGCCTCGAGTTCCTCGTAGCCGCGGCCGAACACATAGGAGTCGCCGCCCTTGAGGCGCACCACGAACTTGCCCGCCTGCGCACCCTCGATGAGCGCCTTGTTGATGGCCTCCTGGGCCATGGCGCGACCGTAGGGGATCTTGGCGGCATCGATCACCTCGACCTCGGGACCGAGCTCGGCGAGCAGCTCCGGCGGCGCGAGCCGGTCCGCCACAACGAGATTCGCGCGCGCCAGCAGACGACGGCCACGCACGGTGATGAGATCCGGATCGCCCGGACCGCCGCCGATGAGCGCCACGCCCGGCACCACGGGAGCCGAATCATCGGTCACCACACCGGATTGCAGCGCCTCCAGCAGCGCATTGCGCACCGCGGCCGAACGACGGTGCTGACCACCGGCCAGCACACCCAGCGTCATGCCATCGTGGCGCGCGGTGGCGGGCGTGACCGCGGTGCCCAGGCGGGCGGTATCGGCGCGCACGCAGAAGATGCGCCGCCGGGTGGCCTCCGCGACCACGGCCGCATTGGTATCGGGTTCGTTCGTGCAGGCCATGGCGTACCAGGCGCCGTCCAGATCACCGTCGGCGTAATCGCGCAGTTCCAGTTTCACCTGGCCGGAGCTCGCCATACCCTCGACGGCCGGAGTGGCTTCACGGCTGATCACATGCACGTCCGCGCCCGAGGCGATGAGCAGGCCGAGGCGGCGCTGGGCGACCGTTCCACCACCCACCACCACGACACGGCGGCCGCTCAGATCGAGACCCACCAGATAGTTGGGGTCTCCTCCGGCATTCGATCCTGCCTGGTCCTCGGGGGTGGCTGACGCATTCTGCACAAGGATTGAGATTACGGCCTGCGCGGACACGCATCACACGCACCCGGCTTACTTCTATGCTCTGCCGCTATCAATCCTTCTATGCTTTTCTGCTATGAGGTGCCGGGTGGTCATGAGATACCGAGCGATGTTCGGGATGCTCGCCGTGGGAATCGCGCTGCTGCTGCCGTTCGCCGTACCGGTCACGGCGAGCGCCCAAACCTATGTTCCTTCCCCGGGAGTCGAAACGAAGTACTCCGGGCCGGGGCCGTGGGCGGTGACGGCCCAACAGGGTTTCGGCTGCTGCGATTCCACCGGCGCGGCCTATGACATCTGGTATCCGACGGATCTGGGCGCGGGCGGCTTCCGGCACCCCATCATCACCTGGGGCGACGGCACCGCCGCGCATCCGAACCAATACGCCTATCTGCTTTCGCATTTGGCGTCGTGGGGGTTCGTGGTGATCGCCACCGAGAACGCGCAGACCGGCTCCGGCGCGGATATCGCCGGGGCGGTGGACTACCTGCTGGGCCGGGCCGCCGATCCGGGCAGCATCTTCCATGACCGGCTCGATCCGGATGCGGTTGCGGCAGTCGGACATTCGCAGGGCGCGACCGGGGCGCTCAATGCCATGATCCGGTCCGGCGGGCGGATCCGGACGGCGGTGCCGATCGAGCTGCCGGCGCAGATCTGGTGCAGTACCGGGTCCTGGTGTCCCGACACGCGAAGTCTGACCGGCGGTTCGGTGTTTCTGGTGAACGGCTCCTCGGACGGCATCATCGCGCCGTCGGAGCAGGGGCTGCCGGTGCAACTGGTCGGGCTGCAGTCGATGCGCGCGTACTACGACGCTGTCCCGCCGGGCGTGCCCAAGGTGTGGGGGACGCTGGTCGGGCCGAATCACAATGACGTTCAGGGCCAACCGGATTGCGCCACCGCCTCCTGGCCGTGCGTCGAAGGCGTGTACGGGTATCTCGGCTATCCCATGGCCTGGCTGGCGGCCCGCCTGCTGGGTGATGCGGATGCCCAGCAGGCGTTCGTCCCCGGGGCCGGCGAGTTCTATGCGCCGAATCCGAACTGGATCAACCAGATCGGGGATCTCGGTCCCCGGTGACGCCTCAGAACTCGACGACCGTGCCGAAGTCGGCGTTGTCCTGGATGAGGTGCAGGCCGCCACTGCGCCGGAGGGGCAGCTTGCTCAGGTCGGCGCGATCGAGGGAGATGACCACCGGGTGGCCGTTCAGTTCACCGGTCAGCACCATGTGGTCCGGCGTGGTTCGGTCATAGGTCAGGGCTCCCAGTTCTGTCTTGGAATCCGGGTCGGTCATGACCAATCGGTGTGCGCCACTGTCGATCCGGACACTCACCGCCGCCAGCGCATCGTCCATCTTCTGATAGAACGCCAATTGCGGGTACTCGAAAACCACACGCCGCCAGCGTGTCTCGTCGGTGAGCAGCGGGGGCACCGGTATGCCGTCCCGACTGAAGTCCGCGACGACCCAGATGCCGTACAGCTCGGACTTCGGACGGCCGAGGCCGTACTGGTGGTAGCTGTCGATGCCCTGCCAGACGCAGGGGATCGCGAACCATACGGCCAGCAGCACCTGCAGCGCCGCCGCGATCCGCCACGATCGGCGCGTACGGAACGGCTGCGGGGCGGTGGAGGGACCGGTCGCCCGGCCGGTGAGGAAGGCAGCCAATCGCGGCGCCTCGGGCGCCAGCAGCACCAGGCCGAGCAGCAGCAAATGGAACGACAGCAGCTTGACCGGCACATCGAAGGTCATGTTCAGGATCCACACCTGCGCCATGCTCACGATGCTCAGCAGCACCCCGGCCAGCTGCGTGCGGGGCAGCAGCAATAACAGGCCGCCGGTCACCTCGGCCGCGCCGAGCAGGCTCTCGTACACCGGCGAGATGCCGACCTGCGACCACAGCACCGACATGTGCGAGAAGTCGCCGTAAGGCACCAGCAGATTGACCAGACCAGGGTCCGGCATCTGATTGGGGATCAGTTTGGCGAAGCCGTAGAAGAACATCTGCCCCGCCACGCAGAGCCGGATGAAGAGCAGGAACCACCCCGCCAGCCACCGGTATTCACGGCGCCGGCGGTCGAGCACGCTCCACACCGCGGTACCCGCCACCGCGATGACCAGGATGCAGAACACCAGAACCCACATGATGGCCTGGTCGCCGCTGCCGGTGTCGTGCAATACGAGGTGTGTATCGAATACGGTCCGGCCCGCCCATCGCACCAGCGGCGCACTGAGGTCGACCCACCACCGGAACCAATTGTCCGGCAACCAATGACTGATCGGGCCGGTGAAGGCGTAGAGCGGCTGCGGATAGAAGACGCAGAACAGGACGCAGTACAGAAAGGCGAAGCGGAATACCAAGCGGGTGAAAGGATTCCAGGACTTCGGCGGATCCGGCTCGCTCACCTCCGGCTCGGCATCGGTATCGACTGTCAGCAGACTCATCCCGCTCCCCCTCTTGTCGGCATATGGCTTCCTCGACGGTAGGACGCGACCGAGGCGGCACGCATCCGGCTTTTCCTTGATCCCACCCGGGTTTCGCACGCACTGTCGATACGCCTGCAGTATGTTTCGTTCATACCTCTCAGGTATTGCGCGCCAGCACGAGTAGAGGAATTCAGCCAACCCGTCATCCCGGTGACCGGTACTCGTGAAATTGGCCGCACGGTTTCCCTACCGGAGCCATTTAGAACGCGTTACATTTCAGCCAACGCGGAATCGCGGCTTACACCACCGGGCCACTAGTGTCCAGATGTACGTAATCCGTTGACACGCCTCGCTATCCCCTGTGCAGGAGGACCCATGACATCGGCCGACGCCGATCCCAACCAGCGGCAGGACCTCACCGTCTCCGGCCTGGACATTGATCTGCTGGCCACCGAGCTGGCGCAGTGGCTCGGCACCAAGGTCGAAGCCGACGAGGAGCCGAAGGTCACCTCGATCACGCGGCCGGAAACGGGCGGCATGTCCAGCACCACGCTGCTGTTCGACGCCGAATGGTCCGAGCACGGGCAACCCGCGGGCGGCTCCTTCGTGGCGCGGCTCGCGCCGGACGCCAGCTCCTTCCCGGTCTTCGAGAACTACGACCTGGCAACCCAATTCGCGGTCATCAAGGGCGTCGCCGAGGCCACCGACCTGCCGGTGCCGACCCTGTGCTGGCTGGAGACCGGATCCGACAATGCGCTCGGCGCACCGTTCTTCGTCATGCGCCGCGTGAGCGGCCGTGTGCCCGAGGACAATCCGCCCTACGTGTTCACCGGCTGGCTCTTCGACGCCACCCCGGAACAGCGCTACGCCATCACCCGGCACACCGTCGCGGCCATCGCCAAGGTGCACTCGATCGACAATCCGGCCGAGCGCTTCCCCATGTTCGCGGGCGAAGGCTCCTCGCTGCGGCGGCATTTCGACGCCCAGAAGGCCTGGTACGACTGGGCGCTCGCCGATGACGGCTACCGCATTCCCATCCTGGAACGCGCCTTCGACTGGCTCGAAGCCAACTGGCCCGCGGAGCCCAGCGACGACGTGCTCAGCTGGGGCGACGCCCGGCCCGGCAACATCATGTTCGACGAATTCGATCCGGTCGCGGTGCTGGACTGGGAGATGGCCGCCATCGGGCCGCGCGAACTCGACGTCGCCTGGACCATCCTCATCCACCGGTTCTTCCAGGACATCGCCACGCGTTTCGACCAGGCCGGACTCGCGGACTACATGCGGCGCAGCGACGTCGAGAAACTGTACGAGGAATTCAGCGGCCACCCGGTCCGCGACCTCGACTGGTATCTCATGTACTCCGCGCTGCGGCACGGGATCGTGATGGCCCGCATCCGCCGGCGCATGATCCACTTCGGCGAGGCCGCCGACAACGACGACCGCGACGACTACGTGATGCACCGGCCGCTGCTGGAAGCACTGCTCGACGGCACCTACTCCTGGGATTGAGAGAACTGATGATCATCGGACCACTCGATGAATTCCCCATCCACCAGACGCCGCTACCCATGGCGCGGGTGGCCACCAGCGATCGGAACTTCTACGACCGCAGCTACTTCAACGCCATCGACACCGGCGGTGAGACCATGCTCATCACCGGCTTCGGCGTGTACCCGAACCTCGGAGTGACCGACGCCTTCGTCACCGTCCGACGCGGCGACACCCAGCGCGCCGTGCGATTCTCCGACGCGCTCGTCCAGCGCAGCACCGACCTCGCCGTCGGCGGCTACCGCATCGAAGTACTGGAACCGCTGCAGAAGCTGCGCGTGGTGTGCGAGCACGAGGACCTGTCCGCCGACCTCACCTGGGAAGGCTCCTTCCCCGTGGTGCGCGAGGAACCGCACACCATCATCACCGGGCTCAACCGGCCGATCATCGACGCCCAGCGGTTCGCGCAGGTCGGCACCTGGTCCGGCACCCTGAACGTGGACGGCACCGATATCGCCATCGACCCGTCCCACTGGGTCGGCACCCGCGACCGCTCCTGGGGCATCCGCCCCGTCGGCGAATCCGACCCGCCGGGCCGCGTCGCCGACGAGCCATCCGAAGGCTTCTGGTGGCTGTACGTCCCCCTGCGCTTCGACGACTACTCGATCATCGTGATCGTGCAGGAGGAGCCCAACGGCTTCCGCACCCTGAACGATGCCACCCGCATCTGGAAAGACGGCCGCATCGAGCAATTGGGCTGGCCCCGAGTGCATCTCACCTACAAGTCCGGCACCCGCATCCCCACCGCCGTTCGCCTCGACCTCACCACCCCCGACGGCAAACCCCTCGAAGTCGAAGTAGAAGCCGGCACCTTCATCGCCCTCAATGCCGGCTGCGGCTACGGCGGCGACCCCGACTGGCAGCACGGCCAATGGAAGGGCCGCAACTGGTCCGAGAGCCGCCTCTACGACATCACCGACCCCGCGATCGCCGGCCGCATCCCCTTCGGCGTCATCGACCACGCCGGCAAGGCCCGCTGCGGCACCGACGAAGGCTACGGCCTCTTCGAACACGGCACCATGGGCCGCCACGACCCCACCGGCTTCGCCAACTGGGGCGCAGTAGCCCCCTAAATGCCAAGATGGCTGCCGCCTTCGGCCCCAAGGCGGCAGCCCCTAACCCCCAAGCGACGCACTCGGGCCCTGAGCAACAGCGCTGAGCCCGGAAAGCCCGGCCTCGATTCCTTCCACAGGCGCCAATCCCCCAGCCGCCTAACCCAAAGACGGCGGCCACCCCAGCGCGTGCGGGTGGCTCGCCTCGCCGCCGCACCCCCCGCTCTCCCAACCTGCCGAGGGTGCGGCGGCCCCAAACCTGTTTCCCCCTGCACCGAGTGGCACCTGACCGAGACGACACGCCGTCGAACCTCCCGATCAGGTGCCACTCGGCGTTCCAGCCCATCCGACTCGAGCGCGAGCGGGCACTGGTGGAAGTAAACGTCGAGAGCTCACCACCATGAGTGCCCTCTCGTGGAGCTAGTCGCGAATTGCGGCGGCTGCCACGGTGATTCCGTGGACGACTCGCTTGTGCACGGCCAGTTCGGTGCCGCCGGACGCCAGCAGGGCGGCGGCTTCCGCCACGCTGGCGGTCCCCACGGCCGTCGCAGTACGCGGCGAGGGGGTCGGGACCGGCACAGCGGCCAGCTCACCGGGTGAGAAGACCCGCAATGGGACACCCAGCAGTGCGGCGGCCGCAGCCGGACCCGGCTCGGCCGCTCGCCGGTCGACGGTCGCCAGACAATGAATTGCGGCATCCGCCAAGGCTTCCCGCACCGCAGCGACAATGACGTCGGCCGCGACCCCGGGGCGGGCGCCGACACCTACCGCCAGCTGCGGGATACGGTGCGCCGCCACGCACGAGGCCGCTCCGGAGGCAATGTCTCTCGTAGCACCGTCTTTCGTAGCGGCTTGGCCTATGACCGCACTGTCAGTGTCGGCGCCTCCGGTGGCGGTTTCACCACGGAGGCCGTCTGGGTGTACGTGCCGGCCGTCCACCGTGACCGGTGGGGACAGCTCAGGCTCGGGCTGCATGGGTTTGTGCGAAGTGGGCTGCGGCGACGACGAAACCGGCTATGGCGGAGGGGTTTCCGGCGGGGTGGGTGTGGAGGTAGGAGGCGTGGACGTTTTGGGTTATCACGCCCTCGCGGATGGTTTCGCCGGTTGGGGAGCGCCAGGCCCAGGCGGGGTGGAAGTCGCCGGTCTCGGTGAGGCGGGTGCGGTGGAATTCGTGGCCTCGGACGCGTTCGCCGGCTCGCCAGAGGGGGGAGTTGGTGAGGGCCACCGCGTCTCGGTAGCCGAGGGTGAGGCGAGGGCCGAATTCGGCTTCGGCGTCGACCACTGCGGCCATGTCGTAGCCGTCGAGGGAGCGGGTCAAGTAGAGGAGGCCCGCGCATTCGGCGTGGATGGGGAGGCCGAGATGTGCCTGGCCGAGAATGCTCTCCAGCAGGGGCGTATTGGCCGCGAGATCGGGGGCGTGTTCCTCGGGGAAGCCGCCGGGCAGCACCAATCCGGCTGTGCCGTGGGGCAATTCGTCGTGAATGGGATCGAACACCGCCACGCGTGCCCCGGCGGCCTCCAGCAGCTCGCGATGCTCGGCGTAACCGAAGGTGAAGGCTGGACCGCCCGCCATCGCGAGGATCGGCGCGACCCGCGGACCACCGTTCGTGGCCGGATCTGCCTGGGCGGCTGCCAGTTCAGCGGCGGGATCCCAGGCGTCCCCTTGGGTATTCGATGCCGCCAAGGCCGCCACTGCCGCCAGATCGATATGCGCCGCAACCAGATCGGTCATAGCGTCCACCGCAGCCTGAGCGGCCGCCCCGTGTTCGACCGCCGGAATGAGGCCGAGATGCCGCGACGGAACATTGAGCTCGGCCAGCCGCGGCAGCGCACCGAGGACCGGGAGCCCGACCCGAGCACAGGCCGCGCGCAGCACCTGCTCATGGCGTTCGCTACCGACCCGGTTGAGAATCACGCCGCCCAAACGGATTCCGGACTCGAAGGTGGCGAAGCCGTGCAACAGAGCCGCCAGGCTCTGACTGTGTCCGCGCGCATCCACGACCAGAATCACGGGCGCGCCGAGCATCGCGGCGATCTGCGCGGTCGAGCCTTCGGCGATCGGCTCCGTCTGCTGCTCGTCGATGCGCCCGTCGAACAACCCCATGACGCCCTCGACAACGGCCAGATCGCAATCCCGGGATCCGTTGCGATACAAGGGCACAACCCGCTCGTGCCCGACCAGCACCGGATCCAGATTCCGCCCCGGACGTCCGGCAGCCAGCCCGTGATACCCGGGATCGATGTAATCCGGCCCCACCTTGAACGGAGCGACCCGATGCCCCGCCCGGCGCAACGCGCCGATCAACCCGGTGGCAACGGTGGTCTTCCCGCTGCCCGAAGCGGGCGCGGCGATCACCACCGCCGGCACACTCACCATTCGATACCCCGCTGGCCCTTGCGGCCCGCATCCATGGGGTGCTTCACCTTGGTCATCTCGGTGACCAGATCCGCCGCCTCGATCAACGCCTGCGGCGCATCCCGCCCGGTGATCACCACATGCTGATTCCCCGGCCGATTCCGCAGCGTCTCGACCACCTCGTCCACATCCACCCACCCCCATTTCAACGGGTAGGTGAACTCATCCAGCACGTAGAACCGATGCTGCTCATCCCCCAGCCGCCGCGCGATCTCCTTCCACCCGGCGAGCGCCGCGGCCGCATGATCCTCATCCGACCCCTGCTTCCGAGTCCAGGACCACCCTTCCCCCATCTTGTGCCACTCGACGGCCCCACCCGCCCCGGTCTCCTCATGCAGCGTCCCCAGCGTCCGGAACGCGGCCTCCTCCCCCACCTTCCACTTGGCACTCTTCACGAACTGGAACACCGCCACATCGAACCCTTGATTCCAGGCCCGCAACGCCATCCCGAACGCGGCAGTGGACTTCCCCTTGCCCGGCCCCGTATGCACGGCCAGCACCGGCTGATTCCGCCGCTGCCGCGTGGTCAGCCCATCCTCCGGAATACTCTCCGGTACCGGCACACCCTTGGGCATCGTCTGAGCTCCTTCCACCCGACCGTTCGCAGCACCACGGTGCCATATCGGCCGAGACCAGCCCCGGATACCCCTCGGCCCGGCGCGGGCCGGCCGGATCAGAGGCCGTGGAGCACAGCCTTGATCACGCCCACGACGCCACGGATGGCCAGCTCGAAGATGCCTTCCGCGACGGTTTCCCCGGCGGATCGCTTCAGCGAGAACTCGGGCGAATCGCGCTGCTTGCGGCGCCGGAACAGACGCACGGTCAGGCCGCCCGGGTGGCTCGGACGAGGCCGGCTACGGAATCGCCTGTGAGGTCGGCTAGTTGGAGGTAGCCGGCGCGGAGTTCGGTGGCCAGGTCACGGGCCAGGCCGAGGCGGATCATGCCGCGTTCGCAGTCGATGACCATGGCGGTGGTGTGGTCTCGGGCGAGGAGGCGGGCGGCCGTGCGGGCTCGCGGGACGGGGTCGGTGCCGCCGGTGGCTCGGCCGTCGGTGAGGAGGACGAGGAGGGGACGGCGGTGGGGGTCGCGGACTCGTTCTCGGTGGATTACCTCGCGGGCCTTCAGGAGGCCTTGGGCGAGTGGGGTTTTGCCGCCGGTGCGGATGCCGGCCAGGCGGCGGACGGCTATGTCGACCGAGGAGGTCGGGGGGAGGACGAGTTCGGCATGCTGGCCGCGGACGGTGATCACGGCTACCTTGTCGCGGCTCTGGTAGGCGTCGCGGAGTAGGGCGACCACCGCGCCGGTGACGGCGGAGAGGCGGTCTCGGGCGGCCATGGAGCCGGAGGCGTCGACCACGAAGACGACCAGATTGCCTTCGCGGCCTTCGCGATACGCGCCGCGCAGGTCGGGGGGTTCGAAGGCGAGGGGGCCGGTGAGGCGGCCGCGGGAATGCTGGTGCGGGACCGCGGCGAAGATGGTGCCGAGCAGGTGGAGGCCGGTGGTGGTGTCGTCGCTGGCGCGGACTACGCGGCCGTGACGGGTGCGGGCGCGGGAGCGGCGGCCGGGGGCGCCCTCGCCTACGCCGGGGACTTCCCAGCGGGGTGGCTTGGCGAGCATGCCGGTCGGGGCGGCGATGCGACCCTCACGGGGAGAGCCGCCATGCTGATTGCGGCCATCCTCGCTGGAGGGTTGTGCATGATCGGACGAATTCCGGCCGCTTCCATTCGAATCCGGGCCAGGGTTGCCCATCTCCTCCGGGCTGCCGCACGGGCAGTCTGGATTGCTGCAGGCGCGATCCCAGCGAGCGCACGGGCAATCCGCGCGATCGCAGGTGCAGTCAGGCGCACTGGGGTTGTCGGCCGCGTCTAGGCCGTCGAGCTGTTGTGAGTCGGTGGCCCGGTCGTCGAGCCGCTGCGGGTCGGCGCCGCGGTCATCGAGCCCGCCGGCGCTCGCATCGGCTCCGCCGGAACCCTGCGGTGCGGCGCCACCGTCTTCCTCGCCGCCGAGCGAATCGTCCTGCGCTACAGCCTGATCTTGCGATCCCTGGCCGTCGGCCGGGACCGCCTCATCTTTTCCCAGGCTGTCGCCACCCTCACGAGCGGCTTCCTCGGCGGCTGACTTCATCGCCTCGTCGAGTTGCTGTTCGGTAATGCCCGGTTCGTCGAAGGGGTCGCGTCGACGCCGGTGGGGCAGGGCAAGTTCGGCGGCGATGCGGACGTCGGCCTCGGTGACGGTCTCGCTGCCGCGCCAGGCGGCGTGGGCGGTGGCGGTGCGGGCGACTACGAGATCGGCGCGCATGCCGTCGACGTCGAAGGTGGCGCAGAGGGCGGCGATGCGGCGGAGTTCGGTGTTGTCGAGGGCGACGGCGGGGAGGTGGTCGCGGGCGGTCAGGATGCGTTCGGCCACTTCACGATCCGCGGGCGCGTACCGGTCGGCGAAGGCGGCGGGGTCGGCCTCGTAGTCGAGGCGGCGGCGGACGACGGCCATGCGGACGTCGACCTCGCGGGAGGCGACGACGTCGACGGTGAGGCCGAAGCGGTCCAGCAGCTGCGGGCGGAGTTCGCCTTCCTCCGGGTTCATGGTGCCGACGAGCACGAATCGTGCGGGGTGCGAATGGGATACGCCATCGCGTTCGATGTGCACGCGGCCCATGGCGGCGGCATCGAGGAGCACGTCCACCAGATGGTCGTGCAGCAGGTTCACCTCGTCGACGTACAGGACGCCGTGGTGAGCGGCGGCCAGCAGGCCGGGCTTGAATGCCTGTTCACCGTCGCGCAGCACGCGCTCCAGATCCAGCGATCCGACCACCCGGTCCTCGGTCGCGCCGACCGGCAGCTCCACCAGCTTCGCGGGTCGCGCCCCGGTCTCGTCGACCACGGGCGGCAGCAGCTGGGCCAGCGCGCGCACCACGGTCGATTTCGCGGTCCCCTTCTCCCCACGCACCAGCACGCCGCCGATGCCCGGGTGGACAGCGCACAGGATCAGCGCCAGCTGCAACCGTTCCTGCCCCACCACCGCGGAGAACGGGAACCCGGCATCGTCACGGGATGTCGCACCGACACTTTCGGAGTAAGCCACAGGAGAAACCGACACGCCCCAACTCTATGCGCGCCGCCTCCGGCCCCCGGTCGCGGGGCATGCGCATCGGCGCATACGAGCCCTGGTGATCCAGCCGGCAGACTGCTCGCCACCGCGCATCGGGATCCGAGCGCCAACATGCTGCTAGCGGGCGGATGATGGCGATATGGCTTGCGAAATCTGTGTACCCGAATGGCAGCCACCGATGATCGAGCGTGCGGGGAGGGCCCGATGACCGCGCCACTCGACGAAAAGCCCGAACCGCGCGCCTGCACACCCGAGGCAGTGTTGTCGCTGCGCGGGGCAGCAATAGCCGACGGCCGCCCCGACGACGCGGCGGCACTCTACGAGCCCGATGCCGTGTATTACTTTGCGCCAGGCGGTGATCCGCTGATCGGCCGGGACGACATCCGAGGCGCGCTGGCCGAACTGGCCGGCCTGCACCCGCAGCTCCAGAACGACGTACGCCGCGTAGTGATCGCCGGCGACGTAGCCTTCGTGGTCACCGCCTGGCGCCTCACCGGCGTCCGCCCCGACGGCCGACCCGTCATGATGGCAGCCACCAGCACCGACGTCCTCCGCCGCCGCGGCGACGACTCCTGGGGCATCGCAATCGACGACCCCTGGGGCGTAGAGCCCTGACAAACCCGGACGCAGCATCTGCAACCCCTACCCGCCGGCAATCGCGGCCTGCACCGCGTTGACTCCACCCAGCGGGGCAAATACAGCCGGCGTCGGCCAACTACGCAGCACGGCCGCTGCGCGGGCCTTGGGGGCGGGCGCAGCGGCCGTGTGGACGGGCTGACCTGTTGGCGGTGAAGAAGGGGCTAGCCGCGGCGCATGGGGATGTGCGGGATGCCGTCCTCGATGTACTCCGGGCCGTCGGTCTTGAAGCCGTGCTTGGTGTACATGTCGACCAGGTAGGTCTGGGCGTTGAGGCGGACGGTGGCCGAGCCGGCCTCGGCCAGTGCGGCCTGCAGCAGGCGGGTGGTGTAGCCGTGGCCGCGCGCCGCGGGGGTGGTGCAGAGGCGGCCGATACGGAAGGACTTCACCCCGTCCTCGTGCTCTTCCATGAGGCGCAGGGTGCAGATGGCCTCGTCCTCGTCATCGAGCCAGAAGTGGCGCGTTTCCGGCAGCAGGTCGAATCCGTCCAACTCCGGGTAAGCGCACTTCTGCTCGACCACGAAAACCTCGACGCGAAGTTTCAACAGCTTGTACAGCGTCGCGGTATCCAGGTCTTGGGACCACGACCGTTTGAGAGCAACCGTTGACATCATCGCCCGTTGCTATCACACCTAGGCGTGAGAGTCGACCCCTGCATGCTTGGGCGTGTTGGCATCGTCCAGGTGGAGGGCCTTGTTGGACCAGTCCCACACCTCGCGGAACAGGGCCTGGTTCTCCGACAGCTTGAGCCCGAGGGACGGCACCATTTCCTTGAGTTTCGGCTCCCACGAGGCATATTCGCGCGGGAAGCACTTCTGCATGACGTCCAGCATGGCGCTGACACCGGTCGACGCGCCCGGGGACGCGCCCAGCAGACCGGCGATCGACCCGTCCTCGGCGGTGATGACGGCGGTGCCGAACTCCAGCACGCCGCCCGCGCCCTTACGCCGGATGACCTGCACCCGCTGCCCGGCCATGATGAGCTCCCAATCGTGCCCTTCGGCACGCGGAATGAACTCCTCCATGGAGTGCACGCGTCCGGCCGGCGACTTGAGCAGCTCGGAGACCAGGTACTTGACCAGGCCGAGCTCGGTGACGCCGACGCCGAGCATGGAGAACAGGTTGTTCGGCTTGACCGAGCCGAACAGGTCGGTGAGCTTGCCGTCCTTGAGGAACTTGGGGGTCCAGCCGGCGTAGGGGCCGAACAGCAGGCCGCGGTCACCGTTGATGACGCGAGTGTCCAAGTGCGGCACCGACATCGGCGGCGCGCCGACGGCGGCCTTGCCGTACACCTTGGCCTCGTGCTGCGAGATCAGCGCGGGGTTGTTGCAGCGCAGGAACAGACCCGACACCGGGAAACCACCGATGCCGCTCATCTCCTTGATGCCCGACTTCTGCAGCAGCGGCAGCGCGTAGCCGCCCGCACCGACGAAGACGAACTTGGAGCTGAGGACGCGGTCCTTGCCGGTGCGCAGGTTGCGGACCTTCACCAGCCAGGAGCCGTCGGACTGCTTGGACAGGTTGCGCACCTCGTGCCCGAACGCGATGTCCGCATCGGTGCGGCCCAGGTAGGCGAGCAGTTCCTTGGTGAGCGCACCGAAGTCGATATCGGTGCCGTAATCGGTCCAGTTCAGGGCGACCGGGTCGGAGAAGTCCCGGCCCTTGGCCATGAGCGGCAGCCGCTTGGTGAACTCGTCCGGGCTGTCGATGAACTGCATCCCCTCGAACAGCGGGTGCCGCGACAGCGCTTCGTAGCGCTTGCGCAGGTAGTCCACGCCGTCCGCGCCGTGCGTGAAGCTCACGTGCGGGATCGGGTTGATGAAGTTCGTGGTCGCGAGCACGCCGTTCTCGGCGGCGTAGGACCAGAACTGGCGCGACACCTGGAAGCGCTCGTTGATGTCGATGGCCTTGGAGACGTCGACGGATCCGTCGGCGTTCTGCGGCGTGTAGTTGAGCTCGCACAGCGCGGAGTGGCCGGTACCCGCGTTGTTCCACGGGTCGCTGCTCTCGGGTGCGGCGGCATCGAGGCGCTCGAACATGGTGATCGACCAGTCCGGCTGGACCTGCCGGAGCAAGGCGCCCAGAGTGGCGCTCATAATGCCGGCCCCGATGAGTACTACATCGGTCTTCTGAATCGTGGCAGCGTTCGACACGGCGTTAGTCGACTTCCTTGTCCATAGTTCGGGCAACCCAGCGGCAGTTAGGTTACCCGTCGTTCACCTACGCTCGATTGTGCCCCTGGACACGAGGAAATCCCGCAACGAAAAGGCCGAATGTGAGAGATACCTCGCGGGTTCACTTCCGTACGACGGAGTTTAGATTGGGCATGTGACCTCCGATACGTCATCCGCCCCTTCATCCGAGTCGATTCCGGCGATTCCGGCCACCGGAGCCTGGCAGCCCGACGTGCTCGGCGCCGACTACCAGCAGCTCACCATCCCGCTCGGGCCGGATCCGGACGGGCAGGGCGATGTGGTCGCCACACTGGTCCGCTATACGCCCGCCCAGGCCCCGACCGCCACGAAAGCCGTGCTGTACGTACACGGTTTCACCGACTACTTCTTCCAGGAGCACCTGGCGGAGCACCTGGCCGCGCAGGGGTACGCCTTCTACGCGCTGGATCTGCGCAAGTGCGGGCGGTCGACCCGCAAGGGGCAGACGCCGCACTTCGTGAGCGATCTGGCGCTCTACGACGCGGAACTGAACCGGTCGCTGAAGATCATCCGCGAGGAGACGGGCCTGCCGCTGCTGATCATGGCGCACTCGACGGGCGGCCTGGTCACCTCGCTGTGGCTGAACCGGCTGAACGGTACGGGCGGCACACGCGCGCAGGGCATCACGGGCCTGATGCTCAACAGCCCGTGGTTCGACCTGCAGGGGCCGTCGTACTACCGCTCGGTGGGGACCGCCGTGCTGGAGGGGCTGGGCCGGTTGCGGGCATTCGCACGGCTACCGCTCGGCGAGGCCAGCACCTACGGAGACAGCCTGCACCGCAGCGTGTCCGGCGAATGGGATTACAACCTGGATTGGAAGCCGTTGACCGGCTTCCCCGTTCACGCGGGCTGGCTGCGCGCCATCCGCCGCGGGCATCTGCGGCTGCATCAGGGCCTGGATATCGGTGCGCCGTCGCTGATCCTGCGGTCGAAGGTGACCAAGTTCATGCGCAAGTACGGGCCGGCCGCGGACGTGTCGGATGTGGTGCTGGATGTGCAGCAGATCCAGCGCTGGTCGGGCTGCCTGGGTGAGCGGACCAATATCGTGCCGATCGAGGGCGCCCGCCACGACGTGTTCCTGTCCTCGGAGCAGCCGCGCACGGCGGCGTTCAAGGAACTGGATTCCTGGCTGGAATGGCTGGCCACGGCGCCGGAGGCGGGCGCGTAGCGGCTGTGCCGGGGTTGTAGGGGCTGCGCAACGGGTCGTTCGGCCGGTTGCGCAGCAACTCATCGGGGTCAAAGCACAGATCGCACTGCGCGGCTCAGCGCGGCCGCGCAACGCACCTTCACCAGAGGCTGGTGCGGAGCACGATCTCGGTGGCCAGTTCGTGGCTGGCTTCGCCGGCCACGTCGGTGACATCCATTGGGACGAGCCGGAATTCGCCGTAGACGAAGCGGCTGGAGGCCTCGGCCACCTGGCGCGGGAGGCGCTTGGTGGCCAGCACGGTGGTGGGGATTTCGACCGGGGGGCAGGTGGCGTCGGCGACGACGCCGTCCGCGTCCGCGGCGGCCGGGTGGCCGTTGTCGGCGACGATGAGGCTCATGAAGCGGCGGAATCCGCCGCGGGCCGCGAGTTGCCAGGCCAGTTGCGCGCCACTGCCGCGGCCGACGAGATTGGCGTAGGACACCTTCAACTCGTCGAGGATGGCCAGCGCGGTATCGGCGTCGAGGCCTTCGGCCGATTCGAGCGCGATGGTCTGCAGGTCCGAGGTCTGCAACCGGGTGCAGACCTGGTCATATACGTCGGCCGGGTCGCCCGCATCGGGCAGCAGGAGGACGTGGTGCCGGGTTTGGGGGCCGCCTATACGCACCGTCCACACGCGGTCACCGACCGTGATCCGCCGAGATTCCATGTTGATAAAAACTACACGGCATCGGGAGTAGCGGAGCCGGTGTCGTCCGGATTTCTGTGATCGGCGTCACTTATAGGTCGTAAGAACCGGGAGACCGGTCGGGGCGCTGCCGTCGATGATCTGCTCCAAGGCGGCTCGATCGAGATGCTTCTCCAGCAGATCCGCGAGCAGATCCAGCTGCCCGTTGCGCACTTCTGCCACTGAAACATCCTCGGCCACAACGAAACCCGGGCGACCTGCCTGGGCGGCCACTTCGCGCAGCCAGGCGCGGCGGAACTCGTTGGACTCCAAGGCGCCGTGCAGATGGGTGCCCCAGATCGCTCCGCGCACACTGCCTTCCGGTTCACCGTCGAGTTCGAGCCAGGGCTTGTCGCTATTACCGCGAACACGGCCGTGGTGGATCTCATAGCCGTGGACAGGGAGATCATTATTACCGGCGGCCCCGCCATGATCCAGCACACGGCCCGACGACCTGCGTAGAACCTTGGGATCGTCGAACACAATCTCCAGATCTAACAGGCCGAGGCCGGGCACCGTGCCCGCGGCGGACTCCACGCGATCGTCGATCGTGCGGGCGAGCATCTGATAGCCGCCGCAGATGCCGAGAATCGGACCGCCGGCCGCCGCGCGGGCGGTGAGGGCATCGGCGATTCCGGTGCGGTGCAACCACTCCAGATCACTCACGGTGGATTTACTGCCGGGCACGACGACCAGATCGGCGCCGGCGAGGCGGGAGGGATCGGTCGCCCAGCGGACGGCGACGCCGGGCTCACAGGCCAGGGCCTCGACATCGGTGGAGTTCGAAATCCGCGGCAGCCGGAGAGCGGCGACGGTCAGCCACTCGGACCCCACCGGCGGGAGAGGCCGGCCGACGGGCGCGTCGGACACGGTGCTCAGCGAGTCCTCGGCGTCGATCCAGAGCTCATCGGTGAACGGAATGACGCCCAGCGTGGGGCGGCCGGTGAGCGCCTCCAACTGATCCAGACCGGGCTTCAACAGGTCCACGTCACCCCGGAACTTGTTGATGACGAATCCGGCGATCAACCGCTGATCCTCGGGCTCCAGAATCGCGACGGTCCCGAAGAGATGCGCCAGCACACCCCCGCGATCGATATCGCCCACGAGAATGACCGGTAGCTCAGCCGCACGAGCCAGCCCCATATTGGCCAGATCCGTTGCCCGCAAATTGATTTCAGCGGGCGACCCGGCCCCTTCACAGATGACGACATCGAATTCGTCGCGCAGCGAAGCCAATTCCTCCGCGACGACGGCCCGCAACTCCTGCCGATGCCGGAAGTAATCCTTGGCCCCGACCGTATCGATCGCCTTCCCCCGCACAACCAGCTGCGACCGCCGATCACTCCCGGGCTTCAGCAACACCGGATTGAACCGCACACTCGGCTCCAGCCCACAGGCCCGCGCCTGCACAGCTTGAGCTCGCCCGATCTCCCCACCATCGAGCGTGACCACCGAGTTGTTGGACATATTCTGCGCCTTGAACGGCGCCACGGACACGCCCCGCCGCGCGAGCAGCCGGCAAAGCCCTGCCACCACAACACTTTTCCCCGCGTCCGAGGTAGTCCCGGCCACCAGCAAAGCACCCTTCACAACCGCTCCCCACCGACCGGGCCATGAAGCGTGAATCTCCCGCTCCCCCCGCTTGCCTGGCGTTGTGGGACGAAGCCCGCGCCCCTTCCTCGGCCACCGTTTACCACGTGCCAGAGAGGGCAGGCGGCGTTCGACAGGCGCTCTCGAGCGAATCCAGCATTGCCTCCACGCCGTCCGGGCAGCGGGAGTTCGGGTGTTGAGCCTGCGTTTGTCCAGTGCTCCCCGGGTGCCGGGGGTTCGGGGGCCGGGCCCCCGTTTCCCCTTTTGCTCACGGCAGCGTGAGGATTTCTGCGCCTTCGTCGGTTACTACGAGGGTGTGCTCGAACTGGGCGGTCCACTTGCGGTCCTTGGTGACGACGGTCCAGCCGTCGTTCCAGATCTCGTAGTCGATGCCGCCGAGGTTGATCATGGGCTCGATGGTGAAGGTCATGCCGGGTTCGATGACGGCTTCCACGGCGGGGTTGTCGTAGTGGAGGATGACGAGTCCGCTGTGGAAGGTGGGGCCGACGCCGTGGCCGGTGAAGTCGCGGACCACGCCGTAGCCGAAGCGGTTCGCGTAGGCCTCGATGACCCGGCCGATCACATTGAGGGCGCGGCCGGGCTTGACGGCCTTGATGGCGCGCATGGTGGCCTCTTCGGTGCGCTCGACCAGCAGGCGCACCTCCTCGTCCACGTTGCCCGAGAGGTAGGTCTTGTTGGTGTCGCCATGCACGCCGTCGATGTAGGCGGTGACATCGATGTTCACGATGTCGCCGTCCTCGATGACGGTCGAGTCCGGAATCCCGTGGCAGATGACCTCATTGAGCGAGGTGCAGCAGGACTTGGGAAATCCCTTGTAGCCCAGCGTCGACGGGTACGCGCCGTGATCGCACAGGTACTCGTGCACGATCTCGTCGAGGCGATCGGTCGTCACGCCCGGCGCGACGGCCTTACCGGCTTCTTCCAGAGCCTGCGCCGCGATCTTGCTCGCGAGGCGCATCTTCTCGATGGTCTCCGGCGTCTGCACCCAGGGCTCGTGGCCCTCGTTGGCGGTCTTCTTCCAGACGTACTCGGGCCGCTCGATGGATTTCGGCACCTCGCGAATGGGCGACTGGGTCCCGGGAACGAGGGGCTGGCGGGTGCGCACTGACATGGATCAAGACTAGCGTTCCGCGCCGCCCACCCTGCCCAGCGCCCGTATCGGCAGGACGAGAAGCAATGCCAGGAAGGCGATGACGACCGCCACCGGGAACACCACTGCGCCAGACAGAAATGCGCGCCGCCGACCATAAACATCCGCCACATGCTCGGCCGAGAGCATCAACGACCCGAAGGCGAGCGTGTACCCCACCACTATTCATGGGAGCGGAGGGCTCGGACGCCGAGGTGTTCTGGGAGCTGTGCATTGGGCGCAGGGTTGCGGGCGGCTGCGGTGGCAGGGGTGGGCGTGGCCGCGATGGGGTGGGTGTTTCACTGTGCCGGGGGTTGCGTCCAGTGGATTTGGGTGGGCTGAGCGGGAGGGAATCTTTCCGGACCACGGTCCGTTTATGCTTCTGGTTGACTTGGAAACATCCGAGAAAGAGAGCGGGGCGCAGGCCGTGGAACTGGGATTGACGACATTCGCCGAGACCCATCCGGTGAGCGGAGACGGGCCGGTGCCGACTGCGGGCGAGCGGTTGCGGCAGGTGGTCGAGGAGGCTGTGGCCACCGAGAACGCAGGGCTCGACGTGTACGGCGTGGGCGAGCATCACCGGAAGGACTTCGCGGCCTCCGCGCCTGCCGTGGTGCTGGCCGCTATTGCTTCGCGGACCGAGCGCATTCAATTGACCAGCGCGGTAACGGTGCTCAGCTCGGATGATCCGGTGCGGGTGTATCAGGATTTCTCGACGCTCGACGGAATCTCGGGCGGCCGGGCCGAACTCATGGCGGGGCGTGGATCGTTCATCGAGAGCTTCCCGCTGTTCGGCTACGACCTCTCCGACTACGACGATCTGTTCGAAGAGAAACTGGCGCTGCTGTTGAAGATCCGCGAGGACGAGCCGGTCACCTGGTCCGGCAAGTTCCGGGCGCCGCTGCAGGATGCCGTGGTGTATCCGCGGACCGATAATCGGCCGCTGCCGGTGTGGATCGCGGTGGGTGGGAGCCCGGAGTCCGTGGTTCGGGCGGGGCTGCTGGGTCTGCCGCTGGCTATTGCCATCATCGGCGGGCAGCCTGCGCGGTTCAAGCCGCTGGTGGATCTGTATCACCGGGCGCTGGACGAGGGCGGGCATGAGCCGCAGCCGGTGGCGGTGCACGCGCACGGGTACGTCGCGGAGACCGAGAAGGAAGCTGTCGGTGACTTCTACAAGTCGTATGCGCGGGCTATGTCCGGGATCGGGCGTGAACGTGGCTGGGGTCCGATGACTCCCGCTCAGTTCGATGGGCTTCGGTCGCCTGAGGGTTCGTTGTTCCTCGGTACGCCGGATTATGTTGCGGAGAAGATCGCGGATGTCCGTGACACTCTTGGGCTGGATCGGTTCATGCTGCATACCAGTGTCGGTACCTTGCCCCACGAGAAGGTGCTGCATAGCATCGCCCTCCTTGGCGAAAAGGTTGCGCCACAAGTGCGTTGAAGAGATAAAAGATCAAGACAAAGATCAAGAGCCGGAAGTGTGGCTGGGTCGTCTGCCCTGCCGGACTGGGGCTGACGCCCAGTTGGGAGCCGTGATCCTCGGTTCCGGCCCACGGACTGCACGCATCACCTTCTCGAGATGAAAAACCAATCTTTGAAAGGTGATACGTGCGGTCCGTGGGCTGGGATCGGTGGGTTACGGCTCCCAGCTCGGCGTCAGCCCAGGTCCGGTAGGGCAGGCGACGCCACCACACTTCCGGCTTTTCATCTTTGTCCCTTGTCTTTTGGTTTTTGTCTTTCACGCCGCCGAGTTGTCGAGCATTTCTTTGGCGTGGTGGCGGTGGTTGACTCGCGGGGTGCCGCTGGGGTCGATATGGGCAGGCGCGATCCAGCCGGTACGCCCGGGCCACGGCGAATTCTTGCCCAGTTTCACGGTTTTCCAGCCACCCGGCCCGTCGTGAACGCGCGCGTGGCAGGTATCGCAAGCCAGCGTTAGGTTCTCGATATCGGTAAGACCACCGGCGGCCCATTCGGTGACGTGGTGGACCTGACACAGGGTCGCGGGTGCGTCACAGCCGGGGCGGGTGCAGCCACGCTCAGCGGCGATCAGCGCCAGCCGTTGAGCAGCATTGGCCAGCCGAGTACCCCGGCCCAGATGCAAGGGCATGCCCTTCTGGTTGAACACAGCCAGCCAGGGAATCGATTGCTCTGCCAACTTCAACGCTTGCGGTACCGAGATCCGCCCGCCCGAGGCAGTGGTGGCCACACCGGCGGCAGCCTCGACCTCAGCAATGGTCATGGTGACAATCGTGCTCACCGGCAGGCCACGATGCTGCCCGAGATCGGCCGGACCCATCTCCGGGCGCAACAACGCCACAAGCGCATCATGATTACGCTGCCCAGCACTACGAGTGTCACGCCTGGCACACGCCTCGAGCACCTCGGGCGAGACGGAATCCCCACCGGTCCAGGGGCTTTCAGCGTCTTCGGGATTGCACAAACCCGGCCGGGCCAGCTTGGCCAGTACCGGATCCAGCAGGGCACGCAACTCGGGAGTGACCTCACCACGAATCGGGGACATCCCGTCCACGCGCTGCTTACCGATAGTGAGTTCGCGCATGCGCTGGCGATCCTTGTCGTCGACGAGCACGCCATCGGGGTCGAGGAACCCGAGGATGCGGTCACCGAGTTTCGGCAGATCATCGGGCCAGCCGGTACGCGCATACTCAGCAAGCTGAGCTTCAGCCGATTCCTTCTGCGCGACAGAGACACTGGCCGGGATCCGATGCACGATCTTCGCGATCCGACTCGCATGATCAGCCGAGATCTCCCCGGCCGCTTGCCCTGCGGCAGTGCACGGCAACACCGGTTCGAGGACTTCACCGGACACCAGTCGCGGGCTCAGCACCTTGGCGGCGTTCACGCGAGCACAGGCGTCAGCATTGGACAGCCGCAGAACTTCCCCAAGGTAGCGGGCGGTGGTCTTCGCGCCGACCTTCTCAGGGATATTGCGCTGCTCGATCTCGATGATCAAGCGATGCTCGACGGTCACCAAACGGCGCTTGTCACTTTCGATCTCACGCAACGCCTGAGTGAGTTCAGCATCGGTCAACCGGACCGGGTTCAACTCACTGAGGGCGTCGACCGCAGCGGTAAACGCTGCAGTGGCGTCGTCGGTGACGAGGATTCCCCCGGTGGTCATAGCACAATTCTACTATCGAACACCCGTTCGATCCATAGCAAATCCGTTGTGATACAAGTGTTTTCAGATAGAGCCGTAAGCCGCGAGCACCATAGTGGTTAGTTCGTCGAGGTAGACACCGACGGTGGGATCGCCACCCAGGAGGACCCGCCAGAAGAGCGGCGCAAGCATGAAGTCCAGTGCCAGTTCGAGATTCAAGGTTTCCGGAAGCTCGCCACGACCGATGGCACGGGTGAGTATCTGAGCAGCCCGGGCCCGGCGTTCCTGACCCACACCGGATTGGAGCGCGACAGCGAGAGCCGGAGAACGGACCGCTTGAGCCAGGAGGTCCGGAATGATCCGGGAGGCAAGGGGATTCGACATTCCGGTAGCGGCGGTGGCGAGGAAGGTGCGTAGGTCGCCCCGGATGGATCCGGTGTCGGGCGGTTCGGCGGAGTCGATGGCGACTTCCGTGACCAGAGCGATGACGAGTTCTTCCTTGGTGGACCAGCGGCGATACAGGGTCGGTTTGCTGACGCCCGCGCGGCGGGCCACGGCTTCCATGGAGAGTTTGCCGTAGCCGACTTCGGCCAGTTCTTGGAAGGCCGCCATGCGGATGGCGGCGGTCACTTGGGGTTGCATGACGGCTGCTCCCGCGGGTTTGCGGGTGCGGGGGCCGGATTCCTCGCTCATGCCGAGCACTGTACCAACGTCGATACGGTTGCGTTTCGACGTGGACCGGTCTACCGTTCTTCTCGTACGACGAAACGGAGTCGTATCGACGTAAAACGAGAGGTCACGGTCATGAAGTTCCTGTTCGACGACGACTCTTTCTCCTATGAGGCGCTGCGCGCGGCGGGGTTCGCCAGCTATGCCGGCGCGGATCTCGGCGAGGTCATCTCCACCGCGAGCCGCATCCCCGAGGGCGACGAGGCGGCTTGGGAGCGCGAGTGGGAGGCGACCGCTCGCCGCGTGCACGCCATTGCCACTTCCAGCGCGGCCGCGGGGCGGCGGGTCAGCGCCCGGGAGGCACTGCTGCGCGCCTCGAACTACTACCGGACCGCCGAGTTCTACCTGCGTGACGATCCGGCCCACGACCCGAAGGCCCAGGAGCTGTCCCGCCTGTCCCGCGAAACCTTCGCGCGGGCAGCGGAACTCATGGATACGCCGGTCCGCTCGGTCGCGATCCCCTACGAGGACACCACGCTGCCCGGCTACCTGTTCCTGGTGGACGATTCGGGTGCGCCGCGGCCGACCATCATCTTCAACAGCGGTTTCGACTCCACCCTCGAAGAGGCGTACTTCGCCCTCGCCGCAGCCGCTTTGGCGCGCGGCTACCACGTACTCGCCTTCGACGGCCCCGGTCAGGGCGCGGTGATCCGCGAGCAGGGTCTGCCGTTCCGTCCGGATTGGGAGGCCGTGATCACCCCCGTCGTGGACTTCGCGCTCACGCTTCCGGAAGTGGATGCGGCGCGAATCTCCTTGTTCGGCTACAGCCTCGGCGGCTACCTGACCGCCCGCGCCGCCGCGTTCGAGCACCGCGTCCAGGCGTTGATCCTCAATGACGGCCTGTTCGACTACCACGCCGCCCACACCCGGGTGATGCCGCCGTTCCTGTCGGAGTGGATCGCGGCCGGTCGCGACGAGGATGCGAACAGTGTGGCCGGCCTGGTCATGGCGGTGAGCACCACCACCCGCTGGGCGATGCGCAATGGCGTGTGGACCTTCGGCGCCTCCTCACCCGCCGACTACGTCCGCCGCACGGCGGCCTACACGCTCGCCGATGTGATCACCGGAATCCAGTGCCCCACACTGGTTCTCGATGCCGAGAACGACCTGTTCTTCCAGGGTCAGGCGCCCCAGGTCTACGAGGCGCTCACCTGCAAGAAGGATCTGATCGTCGGCACCGAGGCGGAGGGCGCCGGTGAGCACTGCCACGCGGGCACGATGCTGCTGACCCACCAGCGCATCTTCGACTGGCTGGACGCCCAGTCGGCGTGATGCCGCTAGTAGTCGCGCAGGGTGGCCTGGAACGCGATGCGGTCGCCGCGGTACAGCGACCGCACGCGTTCGATCGGGATGCCTTCGGCGTCGATGCTGCGGCGGTGTAGCAGCAGCATCGGGAGGGCCGTGGTGCATTCCAAGAGTGCTGCTTCGCGGGGCGAGGCGAGCATGGTTTCGATGCGTTCGGTGGCCGAGACGTAGACGACGCCGCTGGCGCGGGTGGCGGTGTACAGCGAGGTCGAGGGGTCGTAGGTGTCGCGCAGGAAGGCGAAGCGCGGCAACGGCATCCAGGTGCTTTCCAGGCCGATGCGTTCGCCGTCGGCCAGCAGCACTCGTTCCAGGTGCATGACGAGGTCGCCGGGGGCTACCGCCAGATCGTGGGCGAGGTCGGCGTCGGCGGGGATATCGGTCCAGCTGACGAGGAGACGGCCGGGTGTGCGGCCGAATCTCAGCGCGCCTTCGGTGTAGGAGCGGAGGGACAGGGGCTGCACCATTTTGGGGCGGGAGACGACGGTGCCGCGGCCCTTGCGGCGGATCCGGCCTTCCACCAATAGTTCCCGTAATGCCTGGCGTACGGTCTCGCGGGCGACGCCGCAGCGGACGGCCAGGTCGCGTTCCGAGGGTAGTTGGTCGCCTTCGTGTAGTTCGGCGAGCAGGGATTCCAGTTCGGTGCGCACGCGGTAGGACTTGGGCATGCGGCTGAATTCGGAAATATCGCCCACGCTGGACAATTCACTCAGCGCGGTGCCTGTGCCGCGCCGAGTCCCCACCCCGGTGATCTCCGTTGTGTCCATACCCTCAGCGTACCCGAGATTGGTCTATACCAAATTTTAACCTGGCGTTTCCATACGAAACACCCGTAGGTCTAGACCATTGCCCACGATGGTCGGCATGCGATTGGTCATCATCGGAGGCGGCATACTCGGCACTGCCCACGCCCTGGCCGCGATCGGACGCGGTCATGAAGTGATCCACCTGGAGCGGGAGGTCGAGGCGCGCGGCGCCACCGTCCGCAACTTCGGATTGGTGTGGGTATCCGGGCGCAGCGCGAACGAACTGGAGATCACGCTGCGCTCCCGTCAACTCTGGGAGGAGATCGGCGGCAAGGTGCCGGGCGTCGGATTCCGGCCCGCGGGCTCCATCACCCTGGTCCGCACCCAGAACGAACTCGCCGTCGCCGAGGCCGCCGTCGCGCACGCGTCCGCCGCCGAACGCGGCTTCGAACTGCTCGATCCGGAACGGGTGCGCGCCGTGAACCCCGCGCTGCGCGGCAAATTCATTGCCGGACTGCACTGCTCGTCGGACGCCGCCGTGGAATCCCGGCAGGCGCTGCCCGCGCTGCGCCGCTACATGGAGGCCAGCGACCGCTACACCTTCTTCGGCGGTACCGAGGCGCGCAGCATCACCGGCAGCACCGTCGTCGACGACCGCGGCCGCCGCCACGAGGGCGATCTCGTCCTGGTCTGCCCGGGCGCCGCGCACTCCGGCCTGACTCGTGAACTGGTGGGCGATATTCCGGTACGCCGCGTGCGGTTGCAGATGATGCAGACCGCGCCGCTGGGCGAGGCCCTCACCACCGCCGTCGCCGACGGCGACAGCTTCCGCTACTACCCGGCCTTCGCCGGGGCCGAACTGGACCGCCTCAATCGTGAAGAGGCGCAGCCGTTCACGGCCGCACAGCACAAGATGCAGCTGCTCTGCGTGCAGCGCCTGCACGGCGGGCTCACCATCGGCGACACCCACGAATACGAGGAGCCCTTCGCCTTCGACGTGGACGAGGGGCCCTACGAGCACCTCACCGCCGTCGCCGAGGAACTGCTCGGCCGCAAGCTGCCGACCGTGGTGCGGCGCTGGGCGGGCGTGTACAGCCAGTCCATCGATCCGGGCGTGATCGTCACGCGCGCACAGGCTTCCGACAACGTCTGGGTCGTCACCGGCCCCGGCGGGCGCGGCATGACCCTCGGCCCGGCGCTCGGCGAGGAAACCGCCGACCTGCTGAATCTCTGAACCCGAAGCTTCGAACTACACAGCTGCACTGCCGACAGATAGGAACAGACATCTTGTCCGACAAGCAGATCGACCTGGCCGTCCTCGATATGGCCGGCACCACCGTCGCGGATGACGGGCTCGTGCTGCGGGCCTTCGAGCAGGCCGCCACGGCCGCGGGCATTCCCGCCGAGGGGCCCGAGCGCGATACGGCCCGGCAGTACGTGATCGACACCATGGGACAGTCCAAGATCGTCGTCTTCCGGGCGCTGCTCGGTGACGACGAGGACCGCGCCCAGGCCGCCAACCACGCCTTCGAGGCGGCCTACGCCGAGTTCGCCAATGCCGGCGTCGAGCCGATTCCGGGTGCCGCCGAGGCTATTTCGGCCTTGCGGGCCGCCGGCATCAAGGTGGCGCTGACCACCGGTTTCAGCCGGGAGACGCAGGACAAGCTGTTGAATGCGCTGGGCTGGCACGACATCGCCGACCTCACCCTGGCCCCGTCCGATGCCGGGCGTGGCCGCCCCTACCCGGACATGGTGCTCACCGCCCTGCTGCGGCTCGAGATCGACGCCGTGGATCGGGTTGCGGTGCTCGGTGATACCGCCAGTGACATCGCCACCGGGCTGGCGGCGGGCGCGCGGATCGTCGCGGGCACGCTCACCGGCGCGCACGACGAGGAACAGCTGCGTGCCGCCGGCGCCACTCATGTGGTGCCGAGTGTCGCGGAGTTCGCCCGGCTGCTGCTGGCCGAGCGCGGCTGACCCGCTCAACGTTCCGCCGGCCAGGCGGGATCTCCCCTGTCCCTTCGATCCCAGCTCCCACGAACTGAAAGTTGCAGTCACCGTGCGTAATACGAACAACCGCCTCGCACGCAGCATCGCTCGCACCGCGCTCGTCCTGACCTCGGCGGCCGCGGTCGCGTTCGGCCTCACCGCCTGCGGCGGCACGGGCACCGACTCCAGCGGCGGCAAGACCGTCACCGTTTACTCCGCGGACGGTCTCGGCGACTGGTACAAGCCGCTGTTCGCGAAGTTCAAGGACCAGACCGGCATTGCCGTCAACTACGTGGAGGCGGGCTCCGGCGAGGTCGTGAGCCGGGTCGAGAAGGAACAGTCCAACCCGCAGGCCGATATCGTCGTCACGCTGCCGCCGTTCATCCAGAAGGCCGACAAGTCGGGCCTGCTGCAGGCCAGCGGCGTCGATTTCAGCTCGGTCGCCGCCACCGACAAGGCCACGGACGGCAATTGGGTCACCCTCGCGGGCAACTACCTCTGCTGGATCGCCAACCCGTCGGTGAATGTCAACACCGCCAAGGTGACCTGGGACGACCTGCTGAAGCCCGACTACAAGGGCAAGCTGCAGTACTCGACCCCCGGCCAGGCCGGTGACGGCACCGCCGTGCTGGTACTGCTGCAGCAGCTGTACGGCAAGCAGGGCGCCCTGGACTACCTGGGCAAGCTGCAGGCCAACAATGTCGGCCCGTCGGCCTCGACCGGCAAGCTGCAGCCGAAGGTGGACAAGGGCGAACTGCTCGTCGCGAACGGCGATGTGCAGATGAACCTGGCCTCGGTCAAGGACGGCTCGAAGTTCACCGTGTTCTTCCCCGCCGGCAATGACGGCAAGCAGTCGACCGTGGCGCTGCCGTACGCGATGGGCCTGGCCAAGGGTGCGCCGCACTCGGACGCCGGGAAGAAGCTGATGGACTTCATGCTGTCGGCCGACGCACAGAAGACCCTGCCGGACGCCTTCGCGATGCCGGCCCGCCAGGAGCTGGCCGACGCCCCCGTGACCGGTAACGGTCCGTCCCCGGCGCAGGTGATCAAGAACGTGACCGTGGTGCACCCCGACTGGAACAAGGTCGTCGACGACCTCGACTCCGATGTCGCGGCGTACTCGAAGGCCACCGGCAGCTAATCCCACCGAGCCCAGGAGCAGCAACCATGTCCTCCCCTGCGACGACCTCCACGGTGGCCGCGGCCACCGCCGCCGAACCCGCCATCGTGTTCGACCGGGTCGGTGTCACCTACGGTCGCGGCCGGAAAAGCACTGTCGCACTGGCCGATTTCAACCTGCGGGTCGCCGCCGGGGAGACGGTCGCGCTGCTCGGGCCCAGTGGTTCCGGCAAGTCCACCGCGCTCAAGGCGCTGGCCGGATTCGTCCGGCCCACCTCGGGTGCGGTGCGGCTGGCCGGCCGGGATGTCACCGACCTCTCCCCTGCCAAGCGTGGCATCGGGGTGGTGGTGCAGTCGTACGCGCTCTTCCCGCACATGCGGGTGCACGACAATGTCGCCTTCGGACTCAAGGCACATCGGGTGGCGCGCAATGAAATTGGGGCACGCGTCACCGAAGCCCTCGACATGGTCGGGATGAGCGCGTACGGCAAACGACTGCCGCGCGAACTGTCCGGCGGTCAGCAGCAGCGCGTCGCCATCGCGCGGGCACTGGCCATCCGGCCGAAGGTGCTGCTGCTGGACGAACCGCTGGCGGCGCTCGACGCGCAGCTGCGGCAGAACATGCTCGGCGAACTCCAGCAGCTGCGGCAGGCCTTGCCGGATACGGCGATGCTCTATGTGACGCACGATCAGTCGGAGGCGCTGGCGCTGGCCGACCGGATCGCCGTCATGCGGGATGCGCGGCTGGTGGATATCGACACCGCGCAGAATCTGTGGCAGCAACCGTCCACCGAATTCACCGCCTCCTTCCTGGGCGGCGCTAATCTTTTGCCCTGCACCGTGAATCACGTGACGGGAACCGCGGCGCTGGTCAGTGTCGGCGAGCACACGCTGCGCGCCGATGCGCCCCCGCCGAGTGTCGGCCGCCCGGACTGGGTGCCCAATGCCGATGCGGCGCTGGTGGTCCGGCCGCATACGGTGCGGATCGTGCCCCTCACCGAGCGGGATGCGTTGCGCGGCACCGTGATCACCAGCGTCTGGAAGGGCGCCTCGACCCGCCTGCACCTCGATATCGACGGTATCCCGGCCGAGGTCACCGCCGATGTGCCCGGCCACAGCCCGCTCACCGTCGGCGACAAGGTCAGCGTGCGGTTCGCGGATCCGGCGGGCGTCCTGGTGCCGCCGGCCATCGGAACCGCCGCAGCCGCAGACGGACCCGAGGTGCGGTCATGACCGCGCTGCTCGAATCCTCCTCTCCCCCAGCTGCGCCCGAGGCTCGTGGGCCACACCGCGCGTGGCGGCCGATTGCCTGGACGCTGCCGCCGGTGCTGGTGGTGCTGTTCATTGCCGCGTATCCGATCGTGCGGGTGCTGCTGGAGTCGACCAAGGCCGGGACCTGGTCGAAGGTGCTGGCCGAGGAGTCGTTCCGGAATGCGTTGTGGCGCACCATATCCATTGCGGTGAGTTCGACGGCCGGGTGCCTGGTGCTGGGGACGTTCCTGGCTATCGTGCTGGCGTTCGTGCCGTTTCCGGGTTCGCAGTTGGTGGGGCGGCTCATCGATTCGGTGCTGACGTTGCCGTCGTTCCTGGTGACGTTGTCGTTCACCTTTCTGTACGGCACGGCCGGTGCGGTGAACGCGCTCATCACCAAGATCACGGGCGACAAGTCGCACGCGCTGAACTTCCTGTCCACGCCGTGGGGCGTGATCGTCGCGGAGATAACGTTTTTCACGCCTTTCGTGGTGCGGCCGCTGCTGGCGGCGTTCGCGCAATTGCCGCGGGAGCAGCTGGATGTGGCGTCGAGCCTGGGGGCTTCGCCGTGGCGGGTGCTGCGGCAGGTGGTCATGCCGGAGGCGTGGCCGGCGCTGGCGGCCGGTGGGAGTCTCACCCTGCTGTTGACGCTCAACGAGTTCGGCATCGTGTTGTTCACCGGCGCGAAGGGCGTGATCACGCTGCCGGCGCTGATCTATACGCGCGGGATCGTGACGTTCGATCTGCCGGGTGCGGCGGTGCTGGCCACGGTGCAGGTGCTGTTGTCGCTGACGCTGTACCTCGGCTACCGGCTGTTGTTCGGCCGCTTGACCAGTGCTCGAAAGGAGAGCTGAGCCATGCTGGTGTGGACCCGCCGCGGGCGGATGACCGTGCTGGCCGCCTTCGCGGTGGTCGTGACCATCGTGTTCGTGGCGCCGATCGCGACCGTGGTCGCGGCCGCGCTGGCCGGGCGGTGGGACGGCCCGCTGCCGTCGCATCTCGGGTTCGCCAACTTCAACCGGGCGTTGTCGGGTGAAGAGTCGGCGAGTCTGTCCGTGAGTCTGCAGACCGCGCTGCTGGCCGGGCTTTTCGCGCTGGTGCTCGGCACCTGGGCGGCGCTGGCCTCGCGGGAGGCTCCGCAGTGGTTGCGGCGCATCACCGATGCGGTGTTCCACGTGCCGGTGGCGGTGCCGTCCGTGGCCATCGGCCTGGGTGTGCTCATCGCCTTCAATGAACGCCCGCTGCTGCTCGGCGGGACCAAATGGATTGTCATTCTTGCCCATACGGTGCTGGTGCTGGCCTACGCCTTCAGTGGTGTGTCCGCCGCCTTGGACCGACTCGACCCCGGCTATCAACAGGCCGCGGAATCACTGGGTGCCGGCCCGGTCCGCGTCCTGTTCCGGATCACTCTGCCGCTGCTGCTCCCTGCCCTGGGTGCCGCCGCGGGTCTGGCGATCGCCCTGTCCATGGGCGAACTCGGCGCGACCATCATGGTCTATCCGGCGACGTGGAAGACCCTCCCCGTCACCATCTTCGCCGAGACGGATCGCGGCGAGGTCTTCGACGCCGCGGCCAGCACCACTTTGCTGGTGCTGGTGACTCTCATCGCCCTGGTGATCCTCGGCCGTCTCAAAGGCCGGGCAGCACTGCGCTGACGGCTTTCCGCACGGGGTTGGCCGCACGCGAGGGGTGCGGTCAGCCCCGTGCGGGCTCTTCCGGATTCGCTGCGGGCCGGGAATTCGGATTTGACCCTCACGTAGCGTCAGCCCCGACGATCGGGACATGACCGAATACCTCAGCCCGGTGACCGAATATCTCAGCCCGGTGCCCCTTCCCGCGCTCGACGCGACCGCCCCGGATGTCTACCGCGAGATCTACGGCATGCCGCAGTTCGTGACGATCCCGACCGCCGACCTCACCGCCTCCCGCGACTTCTGGTTGGAGGGGCTCGGATTCATCGACCTCTTCACCATTCCCGGGCAGGTGACACATCTGCGGCGGTGGGCCTTCCAGGATGTGCTGCTGGTGCCGGGTGCACCCGCGGCCGCGCCGACCGCCATGACGATCAGCTTCGCGAGCGTCCTGAACCAGCTCGACGAGGTGGCCGCGCGCTGCGAACGGCTCGTCCCCGGCTGTACATCGGGGCCCGAGGAGAAGCCGTGGAATTCGGCGGAACTGACCGTCGTCACGCCCGAGAACGCCCGCGTGGTCCTGACCGCGGCCCGGCCGCTGGACCCGGACAGCGCCGCCGCCGACCGGTTGCGCGCGGTGGGCATCGAGGTGCCCCGCGCGTGAGTTCCGCGCTGCACGATACTGGGCCGATGACGCACTCTCCCGGCATCGGTGATCCCGCCCCGGCCGACGGCCTGACCGTCGGCCGGGCCGCGGCGCTGGTCGGCATCAGCGTGCGCACCCTGCATCATTGGGATCTCATCGGCCTGGTCCGGCCCAGCGACCGCACCCATGCGGGGTATCGGGTGTACTCCGCCGAGGACATCGCCCGCATCCATCGCGTTCTCGTCTACAAGGAGCTCGGCTTCCCGCTCGCCGAGATCACCCGCCTGCTCGACGATCCCGCCATCGACGCCCGCCGCCACCTGCGCACCCAGCGAGCCGAACTGGCGCAACGCATTTCGCATCTGGAGCAGATGGTCACCGCGGTCGACCGCATGCTGGAGGCCACCGCCACCGGCATGCGCTTGACCGTCGAGCAGCAGGCCGAGATCTTCGGCGCCGATTGGCAGCCGGAGTGGGTGGAGGAGGCCGAAAACCGTTGGGGTGATACCACTCAATGGGCCCAGTACACCGATCGAGTCTCCGACCTCACTCCCGCCGACTGGCAGGCCATCACTGCCGAAACCGAAACCTTCAATGCCGATCTCGCGGCCGCCCTCCGCGGCGGAGTACCCCCGGGCTCCCCCGCCGCCGGCACCTTGGCCGACCGCCATCGCGCCCTCATGTCCCGCTACTTCGACTGCACCCTCGCCATGCAGGTCTGCCTGGGCCGCAAGTTCACCGACGAGCCCGGCTACGCCGCCTACTACGACTCTCTCGAACCCGGACTGGCCGTCTGGTTCCGCGCCGTCATCGACGCGAATGCCCTCGGCCACGGCATTGATCCCGGCTCGGCGACCTGGAAGTAGCGCCGCGCACCGACACCCTCGGTTCGCGAATCATCCCGGATTCACGTGCCGGGGCGTAGTAAGAATGGCGCATGGGAAAACAGGCGATCCTGGTGCTCTACATACTCGCGATGGTGGCCCTCATAGTCGGCCTGGACGTCGCGATCTTCAGGCACCACTTCTGGGCCCGGCTCCTGGTGAACGTCGGCATCGTCCTGGTGTTCGGCGGCTTCTACCTGCGCTTCCTGAAGGGCTCCTAGCCGCAGCGCGGCGACCTACTGCCGCTCACGGTCCTTGAGCCGCTGCCGGTGGGCCGCCACCTTCGCCCGGTTCCCGCACAGCGCCATGCTGCACCAGCGGCGCGCATGGCCGCGGGTGTGATCGGCGAACATCAGCGTGCACCGCACGCCCTCACAGGCCTTCACATACGTAAAGTCCTCTTCACACACCAGTTTCGCCATCGCCTCGGCGATCGGCATCAGCAGCGATCGCGGTGACGACCATCGCCGATTCGAGCGCAATTCGAGCGCGCCGCCACCGGCCGCGATCTCGTCGAACCGATCGTCCTGGCGCAGCAGAGCATTCAACCGATCCAGCTCACCCAGATCCACACCGGTCAGCAACGGCCCTTTCCGCGCCCGCACGAAAGCCCTGAACCATTCACGCAACTCGCGCGCCTCGGCGGCGACAGCGTCGAGAGCGGCGGACTCGGTGCCCGAGCGGAATCCATCCAACACAGCCCGCGGCACCATCCCGGCCTGTTCGAGCCAACGCAGCAAGCCCTCGCCATCGGCAATCCAGTCGACGGGTTCGTCCACCGGCGTCGCAATCGAGTTCAGGAAATCGAGGCCCGACACATCGGCCAGGAGCAATGCGGGATCGATCATGACTGCTACGACCTACCGCCGTGCCGATGTCGACGGATTCAAGGTTTTCTATCGCGAGGCCGGTCAGCCGGGGAAGCCGAAGCTGCTTCTGCTGCACGGGTTTCCGAGTGCCGGTCATATGTTCCGTGACCTGATTCCGAAGCTGGCGGACCGTTTTCACATCGTTGCGCCGGATCTGCCGGGGTTCGGGCAGTCGGACCTGCCCGGGCGGGATGAGTTCAGTTACACGTTCGATAATCTGGCGGGCGTCATCGATCGGTTCACCGAGGTCATCGGGTTCGATCGGTATGCGGTCTACGTGTTCGACTACGGTGCGCCGACCGGGTTCCGGCTCGCGCTCGCCCATCCGGAGCGGATCACGGGGATCATTTCGCAGAACGGCAATGCCTACGTGGAGGGTTTGAGTGACGGGTGGAATCCGATCCGCGCGTACTGGCAGGATCCGTCGGAGGCCAATCGTGCGGCGCTGCGGGAGCTGCTGACGCTGGACAGCACCGTCTTCCAGTACACGCACGGGGTCAGCGACGTGGATTCGGTGTCGCCCGATGGGTATTCGCTCGACGTCTTTTACCTGCGGCGGCCGGGCGCGGACGAGATCCAGCTGGATCTGTTCGGGGACTATCAGAGCAATGTGGCGCTGTATCCGGCGTTCCAGGAGTACTTCCGGGAGCATCAGCCACCGTTCCTCGCCATCTGGGGGCAGCACGATCCGTTCTTCCTGCCGGCGGGGGCCGAGGCCTTCCAGCGCGACCTTCCGAAGGCCGAGGTGCGGTTCCTCGACACCGGGCACTTCGCGTTGGAGACGCACGCGGAGGAGATCGCCCAGGCGATTCGAAACTTCCTGGCGCACTGAATACACGGTCCGTCCATCGGCGCCGCGTACGATTCGGGCGTGCAGAGTCGCGAGGTGAGCTGGACGCTCGGTGAGACCACGGTCTGCGGGACGGTGGTGCGGCCGGAGGGGGTGGGGCCGTTCCCCGGGGTGGCGTTCGTGGCCGGGAGCGGGCCGACCGATCGGGACTGGGATTCGCCGCTGTTGCCGGGGCGCAATGGGAGTGCGAAGTTGCTGGCCGAGGCGCTGGCGCAGGCCAGGATCGCCTCGGTGCGCTACGACAAGCGGGCGTCGGGACCGCATGTGCGGGAGACCATTCCGCTGTTGATCGGCAAGCTGAGCATGCAGAGTCATCTGGACGAACTCGCGGGTGCGGTGCGAGTGCTGGCCGGTGAGGACTATGTGCGCGAGGATCGCATCTTCGGGCTGGGCAACAGTGAGGGAACCCTGCATGTCCTGAACTACGCGCTGAGCGATGACCGCCCGCCCTTCGCCGGGCTGGTGCTCACCGGTCCGCCGGGACGCAATGTCGGGGATGTGTCCCGGGCGCAATTGGCCGCGCAGGCGGCGGCCGTGCCCGGTGGGACCGAGCTGCTCGGGCTGTACGACACGTCGATCGCGCGATTCCTGGCCGGTGAGCCGGTGGCGCCGGATCCCGCGTTGCCCGAGGGCGTGGTGAATCTGCTGCGTTCGCTGGAGAATCCGGCCAATCTGCCGTTCGCGCGTGAGTTGTGGACGGCGGATGCGGCGGCGCCACTCGCGCGGGTGACCGTGCCGGCGCTGGTCATCATCGGTGAGAAGGACCTGCAGGTGGACTGGCAGGCCGACGGTGAGGTGCTGCAGGAAGCGGCGAAGGGCCGCGAGAATGTGTCGTTCCTGTTCCCGGAGAACGCGAATCACGTCCTCAAGTACGAGCCCCGCCCGCGCGCGGAGCTGAATCAGGCCGAGGTCATGGCCCGCTACAACGCCGACGACGCCGAGCTGGATCCGGAGACCGTCACCGCCATCGTCACCTGGCTGGCGCGGAACTGACCGCTCAGGTGCGCGCGGGCAGGTGCTCCGCGTAGAACAGCATGAGCCCGATGGCGCCGGAAAGGGCCGCCAGCAGCCAGAATCGGATGACGATGGCGGTTTCGGCCCAGCCGGAGAATTCGAAATGGTGGTGAAACGGGGCCATCCGGAAGAGCCGCAGATGCGCGGTGCGGAAGACCGCCACCTGCAGCACGACCGAGGCCAGTTCGGCCACGAACAGCGCGCCGATGACCGCCATGAGCAGTTCGGTGCGGGTGGTGACGGACAGTCCCGCGAGTAGTCCGCCCATGGCGAGCGACCCGGTCTCGCCCATGACGATCTTGGCGGGAGCCGCGTTCCACCAGAGGAATCCGATGCACGCGCCGGCCCCGGCCGCGCAGACCAGGGCCAGGTCGAGCGGGTCGCGGACGTCGTAGCAACCGGGCACCGGTTTGGCCGCGCAGGAGTGGGCGTACTGCCAGAAGGTCACCAGCACATAGGCGCCCAGCGTCATGGCCATCGACCCGGCGGCCAGGCCGTCCAGTCCGTCACTGATGGTGACCGCGCTGGACCAGGCCACCACCAGGAAGCACACCAGTACCACGAACGCCCCGACCCACAGTGACATGATCGGGATATCGCGCACGTAGGAGAGTTTCCGGCTGCCCGGGGTGAAGCCGTTCCCGTCCGGAAAGTGCAGGACCAGTAGGGCGAACACGCCCGCGGCCACCACCTGCCCGAAGAACTTCCCGCCGCCGGTGACTCCCGAGTTCCGGCCCTCGCGCAGTTTCACGAAGTCGTCCGCGAACCCGACGGCACCGCAGGCGGTGCTCAAGCCGAGCACCAGCAGCCCGGAGGCGCTCAACCCCAAACCGCCGCCGGGACTTCGGACGAGGTGCGCCACCAGGTATCCCACCCACATACCCGCGATGACGGCCACGCCGCCCAGCGTGGGCGTCCCGCGTTCCGCGGCGAGACCCGTCGGCCCCGCGTATCGGTGGTCGCGGGCCGGGGATCGTTCGCCGAATAGCTTGACCAGCAATGGCGTCAGGATGATCGCCACCGCCACTCCCACGATCCCCGCCACCATGATCTGCCGCACGATCCCCCCAATGCTCACAGTGGTCACAGCTCACAGCCCGTCACAGCTCACAGCCGTCACACACGCAACACACGTCACGTAATTTCGATGCTAACCAAACCCCCACGCCCACACCACGATTACGTGCGTGCGGCCGGCGGGGGCGGAGCCGGGGCACAGCAGTCGGGCCGGCATCGAAACCGATGCCGGCCCAACTGTTTTCCCCGGGGAGGGATCAGCCCGGGGGCTCCAGGCCCGCGCTCGCCGCGAGCAGGGCGCGGGAATGGGAATCATCGGATTCCCGGATCAGGCCGGCGGCCAGTAGGTAGGCGGCCGCCATGCGGAGGGCCGAATCCTGTAGTCCGGTCAGGGCTTCGGTGAGTTGCCCGGCCTTGGATTCGAAGCCGTGTCGTAGCTGGCGGGCGGAGTCGAAGCCGCCGAAGCCGGTCAGCGCGTGGACGCGGTGGGAGGAGTCGATCTGCGAGTCGAGGGCATCAGCGAAGCGCAGGAAGTTCGCGGCGCACTTGCGGGCGACCGGTTCGGCCAGCCGGAAGGTGCCGCCCAGCGCCTGCTGGTACAGGTCGTTCGCCGTGATCTCCCCCGCGGACATGCCAGGACTCCGTTCATTCGACGTGAAAGAAGTGAAAAGCAAGAAGTGAATTTCACAAACAGGGCACCCACAAAAGAAAACCGGAGGGTTGTGCAAGCTTTCTCGGTGGGGCGTGCCGCGCCAGTCGACCACGCGGCACGCCGGGCGGGGCGCCCCGTTGCGCCCGCCGTCTTCGAGGCGGGCAACGTCTCAGGGTTCGAGCAGGCTATTGGTCCAACAGCCCCACTCGGTTGACGTCACCGCTGGCGACAAATGACTCTGTAGCAATGCATCAATTGTGTCAATGCATTTGGAATCATTGTTCTGGTAAACGGCGACGGCCACCGGCCACGTCGATTACGAGATCAGTGTAGCCGTCCACCAGTTCGGCCAGATGGTACCAGTGTTTATGGGTGTTATCGCTGGCCGCGCCCTCGTGATCGATCACCTGATTGGCTTCCACCCAGCTCCGGGCCATACGATCCACTACCGCACCCAGACTTTCGGTGTGTAACGCAGTCCCGTTGCGGTGTTGCGGCAGTTCCTGCTCCACCCAATCATTGATATCGTCAACCAGTTCACCGCGGCGGCAATCGATCTCGGTGATCAGCATGGCATCACGCACTTCGGCTCGCCGCTCGTGTAACTCCGCGAGGGCGTGCGCCGACCGCAACAGAACTCGATCTTGGAAACGGCGTCCCTGGAAGGCACAGAGCAATTGCGGAGCCGTCGGCAGCACGCCGGCTATGGACGTGGTCATCTCAACTCTCCCCATGCACCCGACAGCATCACTAATCGCACCAACATGATTGGTCTCCGGATTCAGCTATACCGGTCATCGGATCGGCTGTACACGAATAGGCTAGCTGGATCATGCTCTTACAAATGCAAGAACGCAATACTGCGTTCTAGGAAGTGCGCAAGGCGAAAGGGTTGTCATGGCAGGCAAGCGCACCGTGCTTACCGTCCGTTTGCGCAGGCTCGCGGCGATGCTCCACGAGATGCGTGAAACCGCCGGCCTCAGCAAAGAGGTGGTCAGCACGAAGACCGGCATCAACGTCACCACGCTGTACCGGATCGAGACAGCTCAGGCCAGGCCGCAGCGCCGCACCCTGACCGCGATGCTGGACCTTTACAACATCGGTGAGCCGCAACGTTCAGATGCCTTGCAGTTGCTGGTGGATGCGCTCCGCCCCGGTATGGCCCGCTCCTTCGAGGATGCCGTCTCCGAGGTCTACGGCGCATACATCAACTTCGAAGCCGAGGCGCTCTCGGCGCGGTTCTTCCAGTCCACCTACGTCCCCGGCCTCTTACAGACCGAGGTGTACGCGAACGCGGTGTACCAGACCACCATGCCCAAGGTCTCGGATCAGGTTATCGAGCAACGCATCCGGGCCCGCCAGGAACGCGCCAACGTCCTCACCAAGGACGACCCGCTGGAACTGTGGGTGGTCCTCGACGAGGCCGTCATCCGCCGCGTCATCGGCGGACCGGAGATCATGCGAGAACAGCTGCAGCGCTTGCTCGATCACACCGAGAAGCGGAACGTCATCCTGCAGATCCTGCCCTTCGACGCCGGCGCCCACCCCGGCATGCTCGGCTCGTTCACGCTGCTCGACTTCCCCGACCCGGCCGATCCGGAGCTCGTCTACGTCGAAGGCATCGCCAGTGACGAACTGATCGAAGGTCATCCGGAGGTCCGCCGCTACGGCGTCATGTTCGATCAGCTGCGCGCCATGGCGCTGAGCCCCCGCGACTCCATGAACATGATCTCCTCGGCCATGGCAGATCTCGGCAGCTGAGTGATCTCGATACCGCCCGCATACCCACCCTTGATGGGGAATTGATCACCCTCGGAGCAACACCCGGCAGCACTGGGGTCGGTGTCTGACACGGCCTCGAACGGCGACAGTTGAAGACATCTTCAACACTCCCACGAAGCCGTTCCTCCGAGAGGATGATGTTCGATGTGCAAGCCGGTCGAATCGCCTGCAAACCGTGTCGTGGCGACCGCTGCCGACTGCGAGCTCACCGCCGCGGAGCTGGACCGCTGGAGCAATCGCCTGGCGCGCATGCTGTTGCAGCTCGGAGCCCGCCCCGGCACCCGGGTCGTGATCGCGGATACCCCTCGGCTCGAGTCCATCGTGTCCCGGCTGGCCATCACCAAGACCGGCGCCACCCCGGTGCCCTTCGCCACTGAAACCAACTCCGCCCGCGCCGATTTCGGCATCACCACCAAGGCGGGTCTCGCCCGGCTCACGGATCCGAGCCGCTGGCTGGTGCTCGACGAGCGCTCCACCCTGCAGCAATACCTCACCGGCTCCGATGCGCCGCTCACCGACGCCGAACTGCACCGGGTGCGAAAGGCCTCCTGACCCCCCTCCGAATCTCACCAGCTCGCAGGATGTTTCAGCATGGCTTTCAGCTCCACACCCGCCGGCTCCTTCGCACTCTCCGCCGCCCAGCGCGGAATCTGGTTCGCCCAGCAGCTGGCCGGCGACACCCCGATCTCCATCGCCCAATACGTCGAATTCTCCGGCGCGGTCGACGTCGGCCTGCTCGCCGACGCCGCCCGCCGGGCCGGACGCGAATTCGGCACCGGCTACCTGCGACTGCTCGAAATCGACGAACTGCCCTGGCAACTCGTCGACACCGGCCTCGACGACCACATCGAAACCATCGACCTGACCGGCGCCCCCGACCCCGAGGCCGCCGCCCAGGCCTGGATGCGCGCCGAATACACCGCACCCCTGGACCTCACCCGCGACCGCCTCTGCATGGTCGCCATGCTGCGCGTGGCACCCGAACGCTGGTACTGGTATTCGCGGCTGCACCACATCCTGCTCGACGGCGTCGGCGCGCTGACCATGCTGCAACGCACCGGCGAAATCTACAATGCCGCCATCCGGGGCGACGAAATCCCCGCGGGCAAGGCCGAACCGCTGCAGACGATCGCCGAAGCCGATGTCGCATACCGGAATTCGGACAAGCTGCAGGTCGATCGGGAGTACTGGCGGCAGCATCTGGAGGGGATGGCCGAGCCGAAGCAGCTGGGCGCGCGGACCGGGGCGGTCGACGCGCACCCGCGACTGCTCAGTGGTGCGCTGAGCACCGAGACCGCGGCGCTGCTCGACGCGCTCACCGCCGAAATGTCGACCAGCGCCGCACCCGTCGTGGTCGCCGCCTTCGCTGCCTTCGTCAGCGCCATGACCGGCGGCGGCGAGATCGTGCTGAGCCTGCCCGTCTCCGGGCGTACCACCGCTGCCCTGCGCCGCTCCGGCGGCATGGTCGCCAATGTGGTTCCGCTGCGCTTGCATCCGGCCGCCACCGCGACGGTCGGTGATCTCGTGCGCGGCACGCAAGGGGAGCTCACCGCGGCACTGCGCCGGCAGCGATACCGGCACGAGGACATCATTCGCGACCTCGGGCGGTCCATGGACGATGTCGCGGGGTTCGGGCCGACGGTGAACCTCATGCTCGCCGACACCCGCATCCGGCTGGGCGGGGTGACCGGGCGGCTGCATGTGCTCACGTCGGGGCTCATCGACGATCTGTTCGTCAATGTGTATCCGGGGATCGGCGGGGAGCGCACGCATATCGATTTCCAGGCGAATCCGAACCGGTACGGGGACAAGGAGCTCGCGCAGCTGCATGCGCGGTTCCTGGAATTCCTGCGCCGGTTCCTGGCCGCGGGCGCGGGGGCACGGCTGGCTGGGCTCACCACGATCACGACCGAGGAACGGGCGGAACTCGCACCCGCGCAGGGACGACGTGGCGGGCCGGCGCGCACGCTGCCCGATATCCTGCGCGCCGGCGCGGAGAAACTGCCGTCCGCCATCGCTATGCGGGCAGACGGGACCGTTTTCACCTATCGAGAGCTCACCGAGTACAGCAACAGATTGGCTCGAGTTCTGATCGAGTCAGGCGCAGCACCCGAACGGGCGGTGGCCATCTCGATTCCGCGGTCGGCGGAGTCGGTGCTGGCCATGTACGCGGTGGCGCAGACCGGAGCGGCGTTCGTGCCCATCGATCCCGGGTATCCGGTGGATCGCATTCAGCACATGGTCGCCGACAGCGGCGTGGTGGCGGGCGTGACGATGGCCGCGTCTCGCGCCGCGTTGCCGGATCGGGTGCAGTGGCTCGTACTGGACGACCCTGAGGTCGAAACGGCGCTTGCTGCAGCCGATTCCGCGCCGATCAGCGATGCCGATCGATTGTCGCCCGTGCTGATCGATCAGCTCGCGTACCTGATCTACACGTCCGGCTCCACCGGCCTGCCCAAAGGCGTCGGCGTAACCCATCGTGGGCTCGCCGATCTCGCGACCGGCTCCGGCGCGGCCTTCGGCGTCGGTGCGGATGCGGTAGTGGCGCACGCGGTCTCGCCGAGTTTCGACATCTCGGTGGAGGAGCTGCTGGTGGCTCTGGCCGTCGGTGCGACCGTCGCCGTGGTGCCGCCCACTTCCTATGCCGGTGAGGATCTGGCGCGAGTGCTGCGCGCACTCGAGGTCACCCATCTGAATGTCACTCCCGCCGTGGCCGGTTCACTGGAACCCGAGACGCTGCCGCGACTGCGCACCGTGGTGGTCGGCGGCGACGCCTGCCCGCCGGAACTGCCCGCGCGCTGGGCCGGGCGCTGCGTCATCAATGGTTACGGCCCCACCGAGGCGACCGTCACCGCCACCCTCAGCTCCCCGCTCTCCCCCGCCGATCCGATCACCATCGGCGCGCCGGCCCGCGGTGTCGCCGCACTCGTATTGGATCCGTGGCTGCGTCCCGTGCCGCCAGGCGTGATCGGCGAGTTGTATTTGAGCGGCCCGGGTCTGGCGCGCGGCTATCACCAGCGCATCGGCCTCACCGCCCAGCGCTTCGTCGCCGATCCATGCGCGGACGGCGCCCGCATGTACCGCACCGGCGACCTGGTGCGATGGCTGCGACGCAATGGGCGCATGGAGTTGGAGTACCTCGGCCGCGGTGACACCCAGGTGAAGGTGCGCGGCTTCCGCATCGAACTCGGCGAAGTGGATGCTGCGGTCGCGCGGCATCCCGGAGTACAGATAGCGATCACGGTAGGCGCGACCACACCCGGCGGCGCGACCGCTCTCGTCTCCTATATAACCGCGGATGATCCGGGCCTGGATCCGGAAGCCGTCAAAGCGACCGTGGCGCAGCAACTTCCCGCACACATGGTGCCGTCGGTGGTCATGGTCCTGAAAACCCTGCCGCTCACACCCACCGGCAAAGTTGACCGCCGCGCCCTCCCCGCACCGGATTTCGCCCGCGACCGCACCGGCCGAGCGCCCGCCACCCCGAACGAGCGCGTACTCGCAGCCATCTTCGCCGAGGTCCTCGGCCTCGACGAGATCAGCGCCGACGACAACTTCTTCACCCTCGGCGGCGACAGCATCGTCGCCATCCAACTGGTGGCACGCGCCAAAACCGCCGGACTCGCCCTGCGCGCCCGAGACGTCTTCGAACACAAGACCGTCGCCGCCCTGGCCACCATCGCCACCGAAGTCACCGCACCCGCCATCCAGGAACTCCCGGGCGGCCCGATAGGCACAGTCCCCCTCACCCCGATCGTCCACGCCATGCTCGAACAAGGCCACACCTGGCCACGTTTCGCCCAGGCAGCCCTGATCCCCCTCCCCCGAGACATCGACCGTGACCGTCTGCCGATCGCCGTACAGGCACTGCTCGAACAGCACGACCTGCTGCGCAGCACTCTGACGCGCAGGCCCGACAACGATCCGGGCAAGCCGGGTGTCACAAATGGGACCTCGACCGCAGACATCCTGGGCAGCACGGGCGGCGTCCTGACGGGCTCGCCGACAACAATGGCGACAGGTCTTGCCGCGCAGTGGGAATGGCGAGTTGCCGAGCCCGGATCCGTCGAGGCGGGGGCGTTGATCGACGTCGTGCCGGCGGGGACCAGTGAGGTGGAGCAGGCTTTGCAGCGGGCTGCTGACCTGCTCGATCCGGCTGCGGGGATCATGGCGCGGTTCGTGCTGCTCGAGCGGGAAGACAGTGGGCCGCTGCTGTGGGTTGTGTTGCATCACCTGGTCACCGACGGGGTGTCGTGGCGGATTCTGTTGCCGGATCTGGCTACCGCGTGGGCGGGCGGGGCGCTCGCGCCGGTCGGGACGTCGTTTCGGCGGTGGGCGCACGGACAGCTCGAGGGGGTCGGTGGGCGCGTTGCGGAACTGCCTTTGTGGCAACGGATTCTGACTACGCCGGATCCGCTGCTCGGGTCGCGGACGCTGGATTCGGGGGCGGATACCGCGGAGACCATGGCGGAGGTGCGGACCACCATCGATGCGGGGACCGCCGCGGCGGCACTGGAACTGGTGACCGAGCGTTTTCACTGCGGGCCCGACGATGTCCTGCTCACCGCGCTTGCGATGGCTTCGAGCCGGGCGCGGGAGACCACGCAGACCCTGCTCACGCTGGAAGGTCACGGGCGGGAGGAGTCGATCCTGCCGGGCGCCGATGTGTCGCGCACTGTCGGCTGGTTCACCAGCGTGTACCCGGTTGCGCTGGACCTCAGCGGGATCGACCTCGACGATGCCTACGCGGCGGGACCGGCGGCCGGGGCGGCGCTCAAGGCCGTCAAGGAGCAGCTGCGGGTTATTCCGGACAAGGGTGTCGGATTCGGGATGCTGCGCTACCTCGATGCGGATGCCGGGGCGGCGCTGGCCGGGGCGACTGTGCCGCAGTTGAGCTTCAACTATCTCGGCCGGACGGGCGCGGGGGCGGATCAGCCGGACGGTGCGGAAACGCCCTGGCTGCCGCGGCGATTCACTGCAACCCATGATGACAATGCACCGCTCGCGGCGGTGCTCGATATCAATGCTTTCCACACCGACTCGGGCCTCGAGGTGACCTGGGCCTACGCCTCGCGGCTGCTGGGCAACGGCCAGGTGCGGCGGTTCGCCGATCTGTGGGCCGACGCGCTCACCGCGCTCACCGCGCATGCCCGGGAGGCCGGGACCGGCGGGCACACGCCCTCCGATTTCCCGCTGATTCCCTTGCGGCAGCAGCAGATCGAGGAGTGGGAACGCGGCTATCCCGGCCTCACCGATGTGTGGCCGCTCTCGCCGCTGCAGTACGGGCTGCTCTTCCATGCCCGCTATGACACCGATACCGCCGACGGCTACACCGTGCAGACGCAGCTGTCGCTGGCCGGGCGCGTGGATTCGGCGCGGCTGCGCACCGCCGCGCAGGCGCTGCTCGACCGGCACGAGGTGCTGCGGGTGGCTTTCGCCGAAACCCCGGACGGGCCCGCGCAATTGGTGGTCGGTACCGCCGAGATCCCCTGGCAGAACGTCGATCTCAGCTCCATCGCAGACCCCGCCGAACGACAGCGGGAGCTGGAACGCCTGGTCGCGGTCGATGCGGGCACCCGGTTCGATCTCACCCGCCCGCCGCTGTTGCGGTTCACCCTGATCCGCACCGACGCCGAGGCCTACACGCTGCTCATGGCGAATCACCATCTGGTGCTGGATGGTTGGTCGACGCCGCTGGTGGTGCGGGAACTGCTCGCCACATACCTCGCCGCGAGCATCGGGCAGGCAGTACCGACCGGTCCGGCTCATTCCTATCGTGAATTCTTGGGCTGGCTCGGCGAACAGGACGACGCCGCGTCCATGTCCGCGTGGACGGAGGCGCTCGACGGGGTCGACGGACCTACCCGCGCAGTGCCCACGCTGGCCGATATCGGCTCCACCGAATCCGGCATGGTCTCCGCCGATTTCACCGCGGCGGCACTCACCCGGCTGGAAACCACCGTCCGCGCCGCGGGTGCGACCGTGAACACCGCCGTGCAAACCGCCTGGGCGCTGGTGCTGGCCATGCTCACCGGGCGCACCGATGTGGTCTTCGGTGGCACCGTCTCCGGGCGGCCGCCGCAGCTGGCCGGCATCGAGGACATGGTCGGGCTGTTCATCAATACGCTCCCCGTGCGGGTCCGGCTGGAACCCGGTGAACGCGTGGACGAACTGCTGGCGCGGGTGCAGACCGAACAGGCGCGGCTGCTCGACCATCAGCATGTCGGGCTGGCGGCCATTCACCGGGCCGTCGGACTGCCCGAACTGTTCGACACCCTGACCGTCTTCGAGTCCTATCCCATCGACCGCGAAAGCCTCTCGCAGGCACTCGATATCGCGGGCATGCGGATCCTCGACGTGTCCGGCACCGATGCCACGCCGTACCCGCTGAACCTCATGGTGATTCCGCAGCGCGCGGCCGACGGGGCCGAAAGCCTGCAGATCAGCATCAAGTTCATGGCCGATCAACTTCCCGAGGCGGGGGCGCGGCGACTGCTGGAACGGTTCGTGTACCTGCTGGAACAGATTGCGGCGCGGCCAGACCGACTGGTCGCTCGGCTGCAGCATTGCGATGCCGGGGAACGCCGTGCGCTGCTGCCCGTACACGGCGGCGAACCCGTACCCATGCGCTCGCTGGCCGGCATACTCGCGGCCGGCGCCCAGGTGAACCCCGACGCCATCGCCGTGGCGGCCGGGAACCTCACCATGACCTACCGGGATCTCGACGCCTGGTCCAACCGGTTCGCGCGGGTACTGCTGCGCCGGGGTGTCGGCCCCGAAGTGTTCGTGGTACTGGCCCTGACGCGATCCGTCGAATCCGTGGTCGCCGTCTGGGCATTGGCCAAGACCGGCGCCGCCTTCCTGCCACTGGACCCCAACTATCCGGTGGAACGCATCGAGCACATCCTCACCGACTCGCGCGCGCCCATCGGCGTCACCGTCTGCGAGGTCGGCGAGACACTGCCCGGCAGCATCGACTGGCTACTGCTCGACGACCTCGCCACCATCCGCCGCGTCATGACCGTCTCCGATGCACCCATCACCGACACCGAACGCGGCGGACCCATCGAGCTGGCGCAGGTCGCATACCTCATCTACACGTCCGGCTCCACGGGTAAACCCAAGGCCGTACTGCTCAGCCACCGCGGACTCGCCAATCTGGCCGCCTCGCAACAGAGTTTGCTCGACCTCGACGACACGGCCAGCGCGCTGCAGGTCGCCTCGCCGAGCTTCGACGCCTCGGTGCACGAACTGCTCATGGCACACGGCTCCGGCGGACGGCTCGTGTTGTCGCCACCGGAGGTGTACGGGGGCAGTGAACTCGAGCAGCTCATGCGCACCGGGCGCGTCACGCACGCCGTCATCACGCCGTCGGTACTCGCCACCATGAATCCGGACGGCCTCGAAGACTTGCGGTGTCTGTCGGTGGCTGGTGAAGCCGCCGGACCCGAACTGGTGGCAGCCTGGTCGCGCGGGCGGCGCATGGTGAATCTGTACGGGCCCACCGAATTCAGTGTATGGGCGACCGGGCCCGGCGAACTGCGCGCCGGAGACCCGATCACCATCGGGGCGCCCATCCGCGGCGCGGGCGCCATGGTCCTGGATACCTGGCTGCGGCCCGTGCCGATCGGCATCACCGGTGAGCTCTACCTGAGCGGGCCCGCCCTGGCGCGCGGCTACTTCAACCGATTCGGGCTCACCGCAACACGTTTCGTCGCGAACCCGTACGAGGCCGATGGCGCACGCATGTACCGCACCGGCGATATGGTGCGGTGGGTCGAGGTCAAGACCGCCGACGGGGCGCAGTGGGAGCTGGAATACCAGGGGCGCAGCGACTTCCAGGTCAAGATCCGTGGCCTCCGCATCGAACTCGGCGAGATCGACGCCGTCCTGTCCGCCGACGACCAGGTCGACTACGCGGCCACCATCGGCACGCCCGGACCCGGCGGCCAGACCATCCTGGTGTCGTATGTCGTTGCGGCGCAGGGATACAGGCTCGACACCGAACTGCTGCGCACCCGCGTGGCCGCCGCCCTGCCCGGCTACATGGTGCCCAGCTACCTGATCGAACTCGACGAGGTGCCGCTCACGCCGGTCGGCAAACTGGACCGGAATGCCCTGCCCGCACCAGATTTCGAGAGCCTCCAAGAACGATATCTGGCCCCCCGCACACCGGTGGAGACCGCCGTCGCGCAAGTGTTCGCCGAGGTCATCGGTACCGACCGGGTGAGCATCGACCGTTCCTTCTTCGAACTCGGCGGCAACTCCCTCAGCGCCACCAAGGTGGTCGCCCGCGTGAACGCGGCCCTCGGCGCGACGATCGCCCTGCGCGACCTGTTCGACGCACCGACCGTCGCCCAGCTCGCGAACCGCGTCGTCCCGGCAGGCGACCTCTCCGGCCGCCCCGCTCTCGCACCCCGCATCCGCCCCGACCGCATCCCACTCTCCCCTGCCCAGCAACGCATCTGGGTACTGAACCGCCTCGACCCCACCTCGGCCGCCTACAACATCACCGTCGCCCTCCGCCTGACCGGCGACCTCGACCGCACCGCACTGGAACAGGCAGTATCCGATGTGGTCGCCCGCCACGAAGCTCTGCGCACCATCTACCCGGCCGATACCGAAGGCCCCCGCCAGATCGTGGTCGGCGTCGAAACCGCCGCACCCCACATCCATCACACCGAAACCGAAGACGGCGCACCACTGCGCCAATGGATCGACGAACTCACCGGCACCGGCTTCGACCTCACCCGCGAGTCGCCACTGCGCGTAGGAGTGGCGCGCATCCGAGACCGCGCCGACGCCGCTGCCGGCCACGCGCCGGTCCAAGCAGATCACGCTGCGACAGCACCCGCGGACCACCTTGTGGCAGAGTCCGGTCCGCGGATCGCCTCTGGCGTGGCAACACGACCGGTAACTGCCCCGGCGGGGACGTCCGGCGGCAACGGCGGCGGCGATGTCCACGTTGTGGTGCTCGTTGTTCATCACATCAGCGCGGATGGGGCGTCGATGGCGCCGCTGGCGGCTGACCTGGTGGCGGCTTATCTGGCGCGGATCGCTGGCGTGGAGAGTGGGCGTCCTGGGCTGGCGGTGCAGTATGCCGATTACGCGCTGTGGCAGCGGGAGTTGCTGGGGGATGAGCAGGATTCGGAATCTGCTGCGGGGCAGCAGATTCGGTATTGGGGTGAGCAGCTGAGGGCGGCGCCGGATGTGCTCGAGTTGCCGGCGGATCGGGCGCGGCCTGCGGTGCAGAGTATGCGGAGTGCGGATCTCACATTCACCGTCGAGCCGGAACTGCATCGGGCGCTGGCGGAAATGGCGGCTCGGACCGAGAGCAGCCTGTTCATGACCGTACACGCGGGGCTGGCGGTGTTGTTGTCGCGGCTCGCTGGGACGCCGGATGTGCTGATCGGGACCGCTATTGCCGGGCGGGGAGACGCGGCGCTGGACGAGTTGGTCGGTATGTTCGTGAATACGCTGGCGCTGCGGACGATCGTGCGGCCGGGCAGTGGGTTCCGGGAATTCCTCGCGTCCGTGCGGGCGACCGATCTGGATGCCTTCGCGCATGCGGATGTGCCGTTCGAGCGGCTGGTGCAGGTGGTGGATCCGGCGCGGTCGACGGCGCAGCATCCGCTGTTCCAGGTGTCGTTGTCGTTGCAGAACTTCACTGCGCCGAGCATCGAATTCCCGGGGCTGCGGGTCGATCTCGAACCGGTGGTCCGGGATACCTCGCAGTTCGATCTCACCTTCGATCTGCGCGAAGGGGAATCGGGGCTGGACGGGACACTCACCTACGCCACTGATCTTTTCGATGAAGCCGGCGTGCGACTGCTGCTGAACCGGTGGTTGCGGGTGCTTGCCGCGGTGACCGCCGATCCGGATATCCGGGTGTCCGATATCGATCTCATGGATGCGGGCGAACGTGCCGCTCTGGTGCCTGTACGCGGGCCGGGGAGTATCAGCGCTTACAGCGATGTGAATACGCTGGCGGAGGTTTTCGATGCTGCCGCGGCAGCGCACCCGCTGTGCCCGGCCATCATCGCCGACGGGCGGGCCATGTCCTATCGGGACCTCGATGCCGCGTCGGAACGGCTCTCCACCCAGATCGCCGCCGCGGGTGCCGGGGCGGAAACTGTTGTGGCCCTGGCACTGTCGCGTGGGACGGAATTGCTCACCGCCATCTGGGCATGTGCTCGTGCCGGGGCCACCTTCCTGCCCATCGATCCGCGCCATCCGCTCGACCGCATCGATCACATGCTGTCGGACTCCGGTGCGGTGCTCGGGCTGACCACGACCACGCATCGGCGGCTGCTGCCGGACAGCATTCAGTGGCTGCCCCTCGATGCGGGGCGGCAACCGCAGCCGCGGGCTCGAATTCGGCGCGGGCGGCCTGGGCGGGCGCATCCGGATCAGCCGGCCTGGCTCATCTACACCTCCGGGTCCACCGGTACGCCGAAGGGCGTCGCGGTCTCGCATCGCGGGATCGCGGATCTCGTCCGGGCGCAGCGGGAACTGCTCGCACTGGGTGAGCACTGCCGCGTATTGCAGGTCGCCTCACCGAGTTTCGACGCCTCCGCCTTCGAGGCGCTCATGGCCTTCGGCAGCGGCGGCACCGCCGTGGTCGCACCGCCCGATGTGTTCGGCGGTGAGGCGCTGTCGGATCTCATTGCGGCACAGGGTGTCACGCATCTGGTGATCACACCGTCGGCGCTGGCGACCATGGATCCGGCGGCCGTGTCGAGTGTGCGGGTGCTGGCCGTGGCGGGCGAGGCCATCGGGCCCGATCTGGTGGCGCGCTGGGCTCCCGGGCGGGCGCTCATCAATCTCTACGGACCTACCGAATTCACCATCTGGGCAACGGCTTCCGAGCCGCTGCGGCCTGCACAGCCGGTCACCATCGGTGCACCCATCCGGGGCGCGGGGGCCGCGGTGCTGGACGATCGGCTGCGGCCGGTACCGATGGGCGTGGCTGGTGAGTTGTATCTGGCCGGACGTGCCCTGGCGCGCGGCTACCACCGGCGGCCGGGACTCACCGCGGCGCGGTTCGTGGCTGATCCCTCAGGGCAGCCCGGTCAGCGGCTCTATCGAACCGGCGACCTTGTGCGGTGGACCGGCGCACTCGACGCGCCACGGCTGGAATATCTGGGACGCACCGACTTCCAGGTCAAGGTGCGCGGCCAGCGTATCGAGCTCGGCGAGATCGACGCTGCGCTGTCCGAGGCCGAGGGCGTGGAATTCGCTGTCACCCTGGGTGTTCCGGGTCCGGGTGGTGCCACCGCACTGGCGGCCTACCTGCTGCCAGAGCCCGGACGCACCCTCGATATCGCCGCGGTACGCGCGCATGCCGCCGATCGGCTGCCCGGGTACATGGTGCCGTCGGCCCTCACGGTCCTCGACGCCATCCCGCTCAATGCGGTCGGCAAACTCGACCGGAAAGCCTTGCCGCAGCCCGTGTTCGAGGCCGAGACCGAGTACCGCGCACCCGGCAATGCGGCCGAAACCGTGCTCGCCGAGATCGTGGCCGAACTGCTCGGCCAAGCGCAGGGAGGTGGAGCGGAGGGGGTCGGCGTGCACGATTCCTTCTTCGCGCTCGGCGGTGACAGTATTCTCGCCATCCAGCTGGTATCGCGCGCCCGGCTGCGTGGACTGGAGATCACCCCGCTGCAGGTGTTCGAGCATCGCACGGTCGCGGCCCTCGCCGAACTCGCCGAGGCCGCGGGTGCGAGCGTCACCCTCGACGAACTGCCCGGCGGCGGGGTCGGCGAGCTGCCGCTCACGCCGATCGTGCACTGGATGCTCGAACGCGGCGGTGATCACCGGCGTTTCGCGCAGACGGCCGTGCTCGACCTGCCGCCCGGCATCGACCGCGCCGGACTGGTCGCCACCGTCACCGCCGTGGTGGACCGGCACGACATGCTGCGCGCCCGGCTCGATCGGATCGACGGCGAATGGCGGTTGCAGACCCGGCCACCGGGGAGCGTCGATGTCGACAATCTGCTCTACGGCATCGAATACGACACCGCCGATACCGTGGAACTGCGCGAATACGCTGTCACCGAACTCGACTCCGCGCTCGACCGGCTCGACCCGGCCGCCGGGACCGTGCTGCAACTGGTGTGGCTGAACCCGGTCTCGAACCGGCCCGGGCAGAACGGGAAGCTCATTCTGGTCGCGCATCACCTGGTGACCGACGGGGTGTCGTGGCGGATTCTGATCCCGGATCTGATCGCCGCCTGGGCCCAGATCAGTGCGGGCGCGGCGCCGATACTGCCGGAGACCGGCACCTCCATGCGGCGGTGGGCGCACGCGCTGAGCGACGCGGCCCGAACTCCCGCGCGGCGAGCCGAACTCGACTACTGGCGGGATATCGCCGCCACCCCGGACCTCCCGCTGGGCCGGCGCGAACTCGACCCGCACGTCGACCTCGCACCGACCGTGCGCGCTGTCGACATCGAGATCTCCGAGGAGGTCACCACCGCACTGCTCACCACGCTCCCGGCGCTCTTCGACGGCACCGTCGAGGACGCGCTGCTCGCCAGCCTCGCACTGGCGATCATGCGCTGGCGCACCCACTCCGGTGACTCGGTGCTGCTGCGCATGGAAGGCCATGGGCGGCAGCAGGAGATCATCCCGGGCGCGGACCTTTCCCGCACCCTCGGCTGGTTCACGACCGTTTATCCACTGCGACTCGACTTGCCGGGCATCGACACCCGGGATGCACTGGCGGGCGGACCCGATATGGGGACCGCCATCCGCGCGGTCAAACACCAGCTGCTGGCCGTGCCGGACAAGGGCATCGGTTACGGCATGCTGCGGTACCTCGACCGCTCCCCCGACCCTGACCTCGACTCCGACGCGGCATTGCCCGATCGCATACCCGGGCGCATCGGCTTCAACTACCTGGGCCGCTACGCCACGGCCGATATTCCGGCCGGGCTGGAGGGCCTCGGCTGGCTGCCCAGCGGCGAACTCGGCGACCTGCCCGCCCCCGAATGCCCGGACGTGCCCGTCATCGCCGAGATCGAAATCAACGCTGTCGTCGTCTGCGAACGGATGCAGGCCACCTTCACCTTCCCCGAAACCTTGCTGCCCAAGCACGAAATCACCATGCTGGCCCGGCTGTGGACCGACGCCCTCACCGCCGCAGCGGAATTCGCCGTCGGGCCCGATGCCGAACCGGCCGCGGCCGCAGAGCAGCAGGCCATGGCCGAACTCCGGCGGCAGCGTCTGGAGGCCGAACTGGCCTCCGCTCAGACAGCTTCCGCGCCCGGACTGGGCCTGGATGTGGTCCTGCCCATCCGGCCCGACGGCGACCAGCCGCCCCTGTTCTGCATCCACCCGTCCTCCGGCATCGCCTGGCCCTACCTCGGCCTCGCCGACGCACTCCCGCCCGGCCGGCCCATCTACGGTCTGCAGGCCCCCGACCTGACCGGCGCACCCCACGCGCGCAGCATTGCCGACTTCGCGGACCGCTACGCCGCGGAAATCCGCAGGATCCAGCCCGAGGGGCCATATCATCTGCTCGGATGGTCTTTCGGCGGCCTCATCGCACACGCGGTCGCCACCCAGCTCCACACCGGCGGTGCGGCAATCGGCACCCTGGCCCTGCTCGACGCCGACAGCACCGACATCGACGGTGACAGCATCGAAAAGCTCACCGCCGGATCGTTCGTCGCCGCGTTCGGATCCGTCTTCGGCATCACCGACATCCCCGCCGAAGCCACCGCCGAACAGGCCGCCGACCTGGTGCGCGAACGGATGGGAGGCGTGGCCCTGATCGACGCGCAGACGCTGGAGCGCATGGCCGCCTCCTACAATGCCTCCGCCCGCACCCGGACCGGCTATCAGCGGCCCGTATTCGACGGGGACGCACTGTATTTCAGCGCCACCGTGCACACCGGCGAGAACTCGGACATATTCGGGCCCGACGGGTGGCGGCCCTGGATCACCGGGACCATCACCAACCACGACATCGACGCGGCCCACGACGACATGACCGCGCCACACGCACTCGCAGCCATCGCCCGCGCGCTCAAGGAGCACTGGAGTCACAGCCTCGAGGAGCACTGGAGTCACAGCCTCGAGGAGCACTGGAGTCACAGCCTCGAGAAAGAGCAGCCGCACCTCCACGACGAAAAACCTGGAGTCATCCCGTGAACACCGACAGCGGCAGCGCCGATAACACTCATATGCAGACCAGCACCCTCGACGGCGTGATCGTCGAAGACGTCGAGAAATCCTTCGGCGCCGTCCAGGCCCTGCGCGGCATCACCTTCAAGGCCGCCGCCGGTGAGGTACTGGGCATCCTCGGCCCCAACGGCGCCGGCAAGACCACGACCGTCAATATCCTCTCCACCCTCATCGCACCCGACAGCGGCCGCGCCAGCGTCGCCGGGCACGACGTGGTCACCGAGGCCGCCGCCGTCCGCCGCAGCATCATGCTCACCGGGCAGTTCGCCGCCCTCGACGACGCTCTCAGCGGCTACGAGAACCTCGTCATGTTCGGCCGGCTCATGGGACTGCGCAAACGCGCCGCCCGCGCCCGCGCCGACGAACTCATCACCGAATTCGACCTCACCGACGCCGCCAAACGCCGCGTCGGCACCTACTCCGGCGGCATGCGGCGGCGCATCGACATCGCCTGCGGACTCGTCGTCCGGCCCGAGGTCGTGTTCCTCGACGAACCCACCACCGGACTCGATCCGCGCAGCCGCCAAGGCGTCTGGGACCTCGTCGGCGGCTTCCGCAAACACGGCATCACCACCCTCCTCACCACGCAGTACCTGGAAGAAGCCGACGCGCTCTGCGACCGGATCATCGTCATCGACCACGGCGTCGTCATCGCCGACGGCACCGCCGACGAACTCAAGGCCCGCACCGGCGGCAGCTACTGCGAAATCGTGCCCCTGCGCATGGAAGACCTACCCGCCATCGCCACCGCCCTCGGCGACCTGCTGCCCGCCGCCAATCGCCAAGCGCTGAACGCGGATTCGGACCGGATCGCCATTCCCGCACCGGAGGGCTCGAAGACCTTGGCCGAGGCGCTGCGCCGGCTCGACAGCGCCGGACTGGAACTGGTCGACATCGCACTGCGGCGGCCCTCGCTCGACGACGTGTTCCTGGAACTCACCGGGCACCGGGCCGAAAACAACTCGGCGGCAGCGGGTTCCGGCGGCAAGCACCGCGCACCGGACGGCCGGTTCACCGGCGACGAGCGAACCCTGAGCGTCACAGTGCCGTTCACCGATCGGGGGGATCGATCATGACCGCTCGCAGGGCCGCGATCCGCACGCCCGGCCAGGAGGCCCGGTCATGACCGCCGTCGAGACCACCACCAGCGCGTGGCTCACCAGCGTCCGCGCCACCCCGGCCACCCTGGCGCAGTGGTGGGTGCTGACCACGCGGCTCATCGTGCCCTCGGTGAAGACCGGGGAGATCATCACCGCGATCCTCGCGCCGGCCACCTTCACGGCCAGCTTCTATATACCACTGAACCGCGTAATGTCCTTCGCCGGACTGAATTTCAGCAGTTACGCGCAGTTCATGACGCCCATCGTCATTCTGCAGGCCGCCGCGTTCACCGCTGTCTCCGCGGCCTTCCGCGCGGCCACCGACGCGGTGTCCGGCTTGGACAAGCGTTTCGACGCCATGCCCATGCATCCGCTGGTTCCGGTCGCGGCGCGCATGTCCTCCAATATCTTCCGGCTCGCCATCGGGCTGGTCTCGGCCGTGGTGTGCACGCACATCATCGGCTTCCGGTTCCACGGCGGGACCGCGCACACCCTCGGGTTCCTGGCGCTGGGATTGCTCATCGGCGGCGCGTTCTGCCTCGGTGCGGACGCCATCGGCACCTTCACCCGCAGCCCGGAGGCCACCACGCAGATGCTGGTGCTGCCGCCGCTCATCCTCGGCATGCTCTCCACCGGACTCGCACCGGCGCAACAGTTTCCGCATTGGGTGCAGTTCTTCGTACGCAATCAGCCGGTCTCGCAGTTCGCGTACGGACTGCGCGCGCTCGGCGGTGACACGCTCGGCCGCGCCGGTGCGGTGAACTGGTCGCTCATGGGTCCGCCGCTGGGCTGGATCGCGGCCATCGTCGTGGTCTCCTGCTTCTTCATCGTCCGCCAGAACACCAAGAGGTCGTGATGGCCACCCTCGAACGCACCGATATCGCCGACACCATCGTCGTGCCGGAGAGCTCGATTCCGGCCCTGTTGCGGCACACCTGGATTCAGACGCAGCGACTGCTGCTGCGCTGGGTGCGCGATCCGATCACGTTGCTGGAGACGCTGATCGTGCCGTGCCTGCTGCTGCTCATGCTGGACATCGTGGTGGGCAGTCAGATCCAGAAGTTCTCGGGACACAGCGCCCTGTACGGGTCCACGCCGATGGTGACCCTGGTGGGCGCGCTGTCGGGCACCGTGGCCAGCGGCATCATGCTCGGGCGCGAACGCGAGGCCGGGATCCTCGCGCGCTTCTGGGTGCTGCCCGTGCACCGGGCCTCCGGGCTCGCGGCGCGCATCCTCGCCGAGGGGTGCCGCATCCTCTGCGGGACGGTCGTCATCATCCTGTTCGGTATGGCGCTGGGCTTCCGGTTCCGGGAAGGGCCGCTGGCCGCGTTCGCCTTCCTGTGGATTCCGGTGCTGTTCGGGCTGGCCTTCGCGACCATGGTCACCGCCATCGCGGTGTTCACCGCCAAGTCCACGCTGGTCGAGGGCGTCGCGCTGCTGTCGTCGCTGCTCATGTTCTTCAGCACCGGATTCGTGCCGATCGGCGCGTACCCGAAGTGGATCGCGCCGGTGGTGGAACATCAGCCCATGTCGGTCGCGGTCGACACCATGCGTGCGCTGGCCGAGGGCGGACCGCTCGCCGGGCCGCTCCTGAAGACGGTCGCGTGGTCGGTCGGCCTGATCGTCGTGTTCGCGGTGCCCGCGGCGTGGGGTTACCGGCGCGCCAGTCGGAAGTGACGCCTGATATCGGGAGTGAAACCTGATATCCAGACCCCTTGCCGTAAATACCGGCCGCTGGGCGCGTCGTCCGGCGGTGCCGCGGGCGCGGGCGCATTATGCTGTCCGCCGTGCCAGACCCGCAGCCCGACATCGCGCCCCACCCGGATATCGCCCACCTCGCGCCCCTGCTGGGCGTCTGGCGCGGCCGCGGGCAGGGCGAGTACCCGACCATCAAGAACTTCGAGTACCTCGAAGAAGTGCACTTCGGTCACGTCGGGCGGCCCTTCCTCACCTACCGGCAGCGCACCCGCGCCGCCGACGACGGCCGGCCCATGCACAGCGAAACCGGGTATCTGCGCGCCATTTCCGAGGACCGCGTGGAATTGATCCTCGCGCACCCCACCGGCATCACCGAGATCTGCGAAGGCACCCTGGTGACCGACGACGACGGGATGCGGATCGAACTCGACTCCACGGCCATCGGCATGAGCACCAGCGCCAAATCGGTCACCGCGCTGGGCCGGACCATCACCGTCGCCGGGGACACGCTCAACTACACCCTGCGCATGGCCGCGGTCGAGCAACCGCTGCAACATCACCTTGCGGCGACCATGCAGCGGGCCAATTGAAAATGAACTTCAGGCTCTTACCCTTGGCCTGACCTGGAGATTACTCTCCCTTGGAGGGGACCGCCGGACAATTGCGGGTTGCCTCGGACATCGGTGACGGATTACCGTTTCTTTCGTTGGCAAACAGTTAGCCAACACTGAGTCCTATTCACGGCCAAGCATCGTCACAGGTGGGAGCCGTCTTGGCGGTCCGCGTGAATAAGCCTCATCAATGAGCAGTGGCCATCCGGAACAGACCGTTCGGGTTTACTAACTCATCTCCAAACAAGGGAGCGCCCTATGAAGCGTTCAGCCCTTCTGCTGTTGACCACCGCGGGCATGATCCTCGCCGGAGCAGGCGTCACGGAAGTTCTCGGCGACGCCTCCGCCGCCGGCCCGCCCGCGAAATCCCTGGCACAGCAGCGTTATGTCGCCGACCCCATCGGGGAAATCCGTCCCGCAGCCTGCGTGAACGCCACCCCGCTGCCCTCCCGCTTCGGCGACCGCTGAACGCGAATACTCAATACCCCGCGGGCAACGCCGTGAGCATGTCGCGAGTCACCGCGACCGCATTGTCGGAACTCCCGCCCCGCACCACCAGCGTCGCCCACGCCATATCCCCGCGGTAGCCGATGAACCACGCGTGCGAACCGCCGTCCACCTCGGCCTCACCAGTCTTGCCGTAGACCTCGCCCTGATCGGCGATCCGCTCGGCCGTACCGCTCGTGACCACCTTGCGCATCATCTCGCGCAGCCCGTTGATCACCTCCGGCGACAACTGCGGATGATCACCGGACACCTGCGTGGGATGACCCGAGATCAGATACGGCACCGGCGTCGAACCGTGCGCCACCGTCGCCGCCACCAACGCCAGCCCGAACGGGCTCACCAGCACCTTGCCCTGCCCGATACCGTCCTCGGCCCGCTGCACCAGATCATCGTCCTGCGGCACCGAACCCGACACCGTCGGCAGGCCCGCCACCGTGTAATCCGGGCCGATACCCAGCGCCGACGCGGCCTTCTTCAGATCGCCGCCACCCAGCTCCGAGGCCACGTTCGCGAAAGCGGTATTGCACGAACGCGCGTACGCGGTCGACATGGCCACATTGCCCAGCGCGAAGTTGTCGTAATTGGGAATCGTGCGCTCCCCCACCACGATTCGGCTCGGGCACGGCACCGTGGTATCCGGATTGGCATGACCGTCGGTCATGGCCGCGGCCGCCGTGGCCGTTTTGAAGGTCGATCCCGGCGGATACAGGCCCGAAGCCGCCACCGGACCGTCGTTGTCCGCCGCCGCGTTCTGCGCGATCGCCAGCAGCGCGCCCGTCGACGGCTGGATCACCACCATCATGGACTGCTCGGTGCGGCCGTCCACCGCCCGCTGCGCGGCATTCTGCACATTGCGATCGATGCTCAGCGAGAACGACGGAGAAGTCTGCGGCTCCACCTCTTTCAGCACATCGGTATCGGCGCCGTTCGCATTCACGGTCACGACACTCCAGCCCGATTTACCGTCGACTTCATCGATGACCGTCTTGCGCACCTGGGTCATCAGATCCGGGGCGAAACGGCGATCGGTGGGGACCAGATCCCATTCCTTGGCGAAAGTCACCCCGGGTAGCCCGAACAGGTTCGCGCTCACCTGGTTGTATTCCCATTCCGACAGCATCGCGGCGGTATAGCCGCCATCGGATTTACGGGCATTGCGGAGAATCGAATCGGCGGTGAAACGATCGTCGAAGGGCTGCAAGGCATTCGCCAGCGCGGTGGCCACCGCATTCGGATTCGTTGCCGCCGCGGGCTGGAACGTCAGCCGATACACCGCGCCCGGCACCAGCACATCGGTGCCGGCCCGCTCGTTCACCCGGGCGCGTGGGGCCGGAATCACCCGCATCTGCAATGTCTGCGTATTGCCCAGCTGCGGATGGATATCCGCCGAATTCCAGCGCACCATCCAGCGGCCGGCACTGCGGCCCATCTGCAATTGGCCGCCGTACTTCCACACCCGATCCTTGGGCAGATGCCATTCGTAGGTGTAGTCGACCACCGCGGTATCGCCGGTGATGCGGGCATCGCCGGTCGTGGCCACCAGCTTCTCCGCCTTCAGGCCGTCCCAGACCGAAGCCAGTGCGGGACCGGAGGTTTCGGGCAGGCTGGTATCCCGCGCGGCGGCCTCCACATCATGGCGGGCGAAGGCGGAGACGAAGGCGTCCGCGACCTGCGCCGGTCCCTGCGGAGCGGAGGTACACCCGGCTACGGCTACCGAGACCGCGCCGGTGATCAGCATGGTGAGCACCCGTTTCGACATCGGCACAGATGCTAGAGCCAACTATGAGCAAACACGGGCGACACACTGGGGCGTAAAGGATTTCAGGGAGAAGTCACAGACACCGGTCAATGCCGACATCGCCGGTCAATCCAGCAGCACCGTCGCGAACGTCGCGATCTGCCGGAAACCCACCTTCGCGTACGAGCGGCGCGCGGCCTCGTTGAAGCAGTTCACATACAGGCTCGCGGTCCGGCCCGAGGACACCACCACATTCGCCACCGCCGCCGTCCCCGCGGTGCCGAAGCCCTTGCCACGGCAGTCCGGATGCACCCACACGCCCTGGATCTGGCCGGTCCGCCGCGACATCGCGCCCACCTCGGCCTTGTAGACCACCTCACCGTCCTCGAAACGCGCCCAGGCCCGGCCGGTTTCGATCAGGTTCTGCACCCGGCGGCGATAGCTGCGGCCACCGTCCCCGCTGCGCGGATCCACACCGATCTCCTCGGTGAACATGGCGATCGCGGCCACCAGATAGCGCTCGATCTCATCCGGGCGGACGCGGCGCACCCGTAGATCGGGCGATACCCCGGCGGTGCGTTCCAGCGCCAGCAGCGGCTGATCGTCGCGTAATTCGCGCGCCGGACCCCACTGCCCGGCCAGTAGCTCCCACAGCGGCAGGGCCAGCTCCCGGCGGCCCACCACCGAAGAACAGATCCGCGGGCCGCGCACCGCACGATCGGCGAAGGCGCGCAGGTCATCCCGCGCGCCACGTAAGGGAACCAGATTGGCTCCGGAGAAACACAGGGATTCGCCCGGACCGCCGCGGCTCCACAGTTCCCCGTAGACACCGCGGGAGTCCAGGCCGTACTCCTGCAGACGCGCAGCCACCATGCAGCTCGCGACCGGATCATCGTCGAGCACTCGCAAAACCTGCGTCAGATCGCGGTTCGCGAGCAGGCGCGCACCGGACGCTCTGGCCCGGCGGGTCGGCTCCAGCACACTCCGCACGTTCACAGCCTGCCACGAACTGTGAAACCGCGCCGCACATTCGGCTCGGACGAGTGGGCCACCAGGACTTATCCCGCGGTGACGACCGGCGCGCCGCTGCCGGCGTCCTCGCCCATCTGCTCCGCGATGCGCATGGCCTCCTCGATGAGGGTCTCCACGATCAAGTGCTCGGGGACGGTCTTGATGACCTCGCCCTTGACGAAGATCTGGCCCTTGCCGTTGCCGGAGGCGACACCCAGATCGGCCTCGCGGGCCTCACCGGGACCGTTCACCACGCAGCCCATGACGGCCACGCGCAACGGCACTTCCATGCCTTCCAGACCGGCACTGACCTCGTTCGCGAGGGTGTAGACATCGACCTGGGCGCGGCCACACGAGGGGCAGGACACGATCTCGAGCTTGCGCGGGCGCAGGTTCAGCGATTGCAGGATCTGATCGCCGACCTTGATCTCCTCCACCGGCGGCGCCGACAGCGACACCCGGATGGTGTCACCGATGCCCTGCGACAGCAGCGCACCGAAGGCGGTGGCGGACTTGATGGTGCCCTGGAACGCCGGACCGGCCTCGGTCACACCCAGATGCAGCGGGTAGTCCGACTGCGCGGCGAGCTGGCGGTAGGCCTCCACCATGATGACCGGGTCATTGTGCTTGACCGAGATCTTCAGGTTGCCGAAGCCGTGCTCCTCGAACAGGCTCGCCTCCCACAGCGCGGACTCCACCAGCGCTTCGGGGGTGGCCTTGCCGTACTTGTCCATCATTCGCTTGTCGAGGGAACCGGCGTTCACGCCGATGCGGATCGGGATGCCCGCGTCACCGGCCGCCTTGGCGACCTCTTTGACGCGGCCGTCGAATTCCTTGATATTGCCCGGGTTGACCCGGACCGCGGCGCAGCCCGCGTCGATGGCGGCGAAGATGTAGCGCGGCTGGAAGTGGATGTCGGCGATCACGGGGATCGGGGACTTCTTGGCGATGGCGGCCAGCGCGTCGGCGTCCTCCTGACGCGGGCAGGCCACACGCACGATGTCACAGCCGGACGCGGTCAGTTCCGCGATCTGCTGCAGGGTGGCGTTGATGTCATGGGTCTTGGTGGTCGTCATGGACTGCACCGAGATCGGGAACTCGCTGCCGACCCCCACCTTGCCCACCATCAGCTGACGGGTCTTACGGCGCGGCGCCAGGACGGCCGCCGGTGCGGACGGCATCCCCAAAGCGATGGCACTGCTCACGATCGGTTGCCTACTTCCTGTTCGTCCTCACACCCTTCCGGTCCCGAGCTTACCGACGCGCGGATACCGGTTGCCCTGTGACGGCGGCGACAAGGCTACACATCCCGAGCGTCCGGTACGGCACCGGAGGGCCCCTACACTGACTATTCGTTACAGGTGATGCGAAGGTTTACGGAGCGAAAAGTGAAGGTAGCGAAGACAAGTCCGTGGCCCGCCACCCCCGAGCAGGCCATCGCCCTACAAGATCGTCTCCGCACCCAGGTGATCACCGAAAACCCCCGCCCACCCCGTTTCCGCACGATAGCGGGACTTGACTCGGCCTACGACGACCACGGCAACGTGGTGGCCGCCATAGTCGTCCTCGACGCCGAAACCCTCGAGACAGTCGAGACCGCCACCGCCCGCGGCACCACCGATTTCCCCTACGTACCCGGCCTACTGTCCTTCCGAGAACTCCCCACCACCGCCGCCGCCCTCGAAACCCTCACCGTCACACCGGATCTCCTCATCTGCGATAGCCAGGGACTGGCCCACCCCCGCCGCTTCGGCTTCGCCTGCCACCTGGGCCTCCTCACCGGCATCCCCACTGTGGGCGTAGCCAAGAACGCCTGGGGCGACTACTCGGACCCGGGCCCCACCCGCGGCTCCTGGTCCGAAATCACCCTCGACGGCACCCCGGTAGGCCGAGCCCTCCGCACCCGCACCAACGTCAAACCCGTCTACGTCTCCGTGGGCCATCTCATAAACATCGACACCGCCTGCACCCAGGTCCTGACCCTCACCCCGGAATTCCGCCAACCCGAAACCACCCGCCGCGCCGACGCCCTCTGCCGAAAGCTGTTGCGCAACCTGGCAACCGGCCAGCCCGGCTGATTCCGCTCGATTAGCGGCGCGGTCGCCCCTGCGACACAATGACCCCGAGCAAGATCAACCGGGGGTAGGGGGATGCGTCCTATGCGGCGAATCGGTCAGTCACGTCGTCATTCGATCCGGGCGGGGCGCGGGCGGGTACGCGTGATCGGCGTGTTCCTGGCCATCGCGTCCGCGGTGGCGGCCCTGGCCGGCTGCTCGACCATGCCGGGACACCCGATCGCCGCCCAGGACAAGGTGCCGTTCTACTACGCCGTCACCGATCTGCTGACCCAGTCGGTCGCGCATTACGTGAGCTCGGAGCCCGGGCGATCGTCCACTTGGGACCTGCGCGCCACCACCGGCGGGGAGGAGATCGGCGCGGTCACCACGGGCGGACAGCGCAGCGATGCGCTCGCGGTCGGCGGACGGACCTATGTCAAACCGCCCGCGACGGCGCTGCAGAACAGCCTTCCGTCGAGCGTCTCCGCGGATTCGGTCGCCGGGAAATGGCTCTCCGGCAACGATGACCTCGCCGCCGCGGTGCCCGCCGGTTCCTGGTCACCGCGGACCGTGGGCACGGCGTTGCTGAACGCACTCGACCAGACCGGCGAGTTTCCCCGCTACGGCGCCCCGATCGTCCAGATCGGCAATGACCGCGCACTCGAAGTGACCACTCCGATCGGCGCGCTCGATGTCTCGGATACCGCGCCCTATCGGGTGCTGCGACTCACTCCGGCAGCCCCGGTCACCGGCGAATCAGCCACCCGCACAACCGCTCCGGCGCCCCCCACGACCGCGGACGACCCGGACCCGGCCACCGGCTCCCCCGGCGCTCCCGCCCCGGCCTCCGAACCCTCCCCGATCACAACCGATTTCGGCCCGATCGACTTCGTCCCGATGTCCCCCGCCGACATCGACGGCACCTACACCGATCTGATCGCCCAGACCCAGCAGCTCAGCGCCGCCGTCGACCTCGGCATCAACTTCGACTTCAGCCAGACCGGCAATATCAACTGCTCCGACACCAGCTGCACCGTCTCCGCCGACGTCACCACCTCGACCACTTCCACCCGCAAGGCCAACCTCTCGGGCAATGTCTCGGTCTCCATGACGTCGACGGTCACCGTGGACAGTCGTCCCGCCGGCGGCTGTGCCACCACCGGTACCCTCCCGGTCAACATTCGCCGGGCATCCAATGAATTGCTGAAGCAGTACATCAATGAAGCGGGAGGATCGCGCTGACGATGTCGAATCCGAATAGTGTGCCGGAGGCGGAACTCGAGCGGCGACGGGAGCTGGCGAAAAGGGTTCGCGCAGAGCTGGAGCGGGCTGGATTGCCGACGCTCGAGGCCGCCGGGGCCGTGGGGTTTGCCGGGGCCGTGGTGGGTGTGGATCCGGGCGATGATTCGCTCGGTGGGGTGTTCGTCGATTGGCAAGCCGATTCCGCACTGAGGAAGGCTGCGGCTGCGGCGGTCGAGGAGTCACGGTTCGACGATCCGGCTATCCGCCACAACGGAATTGTGGCGGAGCAGATGGGTGAAGCGATCTCGGGGATTCTGCGGTCGGCGGGGTTCGAGACCGAGATCGACGATGATCTGGCCCCTTCCGTCGTTCACGTCACGGGAACAGCTTCACGGGATTGACGATGTCGGCTACCAGGGTGAGGACCATGTAGGCGCCGCCTATGACGACTACTACGTAGGTGGCTGGGAGGAGTTTCATGTAGTCGACGGGGGCGCCGGGGGCGAGGCCCTTGCGGCTGCGGAAGACGTTGCGGATCTTTTCGTAGATGACCACCGCCATGTGGCCGCCGTCGAGCGGGAGGAGGGGGAGGAAGTTGAAGGCGCCGAGGAAGAAGTTGAGGCTGGCCAGGGTGAGGATGAAGAGGGGCCAGGCGTCGTGCTGGACCGCCTCGCCGCCGATTCGGCTGGCGCCGTAGACGGAGACGGGGGTTTCGGGGTCGCGGGGGCCGCCGGTGACGGCCTTCCAGAGGTCGGCGACCTTGGCGGGCATCTGGGCGAGGGATTGGACTGTGCGCTCGCCGATTTCGCCGGTGAAGACCACCGACGCCGGCAAGGCCGAGAAGAAGTTGTGGTGGACCGGGGAGTAGTAGTCCTGGCCCACACCGACCTTCGCGACCGTCTTGGGGGTCTCGATCTTGTTGCCCTTGTCGTCGACGTAGGTGGTCGCCTCGACGGGGGTGATCTGGACGTCCTTGGTCTGGTCGCCGCGCTTGACGGTGTAGGTGAAGGCGCCGGTCTGCTTCTCGGTGAGGGTCTTGAAGTCGTTCCAGGTCTTGATGGGGGTGCCGTTCACGGCGGTCACGATGTCGCCGCGCTGCAGGCCCGCGCGCTGGGCGGGGCCGTCGCCGGTGCACTTGGCGTAACTGCCGTCGGGCAACTGGTTGGCGACACAGCTCATGGCGCCCAGCTGCGTGGCGGGCGGGGAGTCGAAGCGCGGCAGACCCCAGCCGACCGCGAGGATCACGATGAGGATGTAGCCGAGGATGAAGTTCATCAGGATGCCGCCGGACATGACCAGCAGCCGCTTCCAGGCGGCCTGCCGGTACATGGCCCGATCCAGGTCCTCGGGTTCCAGCTCGTCCAGCGCGGTCATGCCGGCGATATCGCAGAAGCCGCCGAGCGGCAGCGCCTTGAGACCGTATTCGGTCTCACCGCGCCGCCACGAGAACACCTTCGGGCCGAAGCCGATGAAGTAGCGGCGCACCTTCATGCCGGTGGCCTGCGCCGTCCACATGTGGCCGCACTCGTGCAAAGCGACCGACACGGTGATACCGAGGGCGAACAGAACGAAGCCGATCGCGAAGACCATGCGGTACCGATTCCTCCTGCTGTCAGCCGCGCACCAATGTGCGTGCGGTTTCACGCGCCCACGCATCGGCCGCGAGCACCTCGTCCAAGCTACCGGGTTCCGCTGTCCAGCGGTCGGCGGACTCCACGACCCGCGCCACCGTGCGCACGATGTCGGGGAATCGGATGTGACCGTCGAGGAACGCCTGCACGGCGATCTCGTTGGCGGCGTTGTAGACCGCGGTCACACAGCCACCGGCCTCACCGGCCTGCCGGGCCAGCCGGATGGCCGGGAACACTTCGTCGTCGACGGGCTCGAAGGTCCAGGTGGCGGCGGTGGACCAGTCGCAGGCCGCGGCCGCGCCGGGCACCCGGTCCGGCCAGCCCAGGGCCAGCGCGATGGGCAGCTTCATATCCGGCGGGCTGGCCTGGGCCAGGGTCGAGCCGTCGTGGAAGGTGACCATGGAGTGCACGATGGACTGCGGGTGCACGGTCACATCGATGCGGTCGTAGGGCACACCGAACAGCAGATGCGTCTCGATGAGTTCCAGGCCCTTGTTCACCAGCGAGGCCGAGTTCAGCGTGTTCATCAGACCCATGGACCAGGTCGGATGTGCCTTGGCCTCGGCCGGATTCACCGATTCCAGCATGTCGGCGGTCCAGCCGCGGAAGGGTCCGCCCGAGGCGGTCAGCACCAGCCGGGCCACCTCGTCGGCGCGGCCGCCGCGCAGGCATTGCGCGAGCGCGGAGTGCTCGGAGTCGACCGGCACGATCTGCCCGGGCGCGGCCGCGCGAGTGACCAGCGATCCGCCCGCGACCAGAGATTCCTTGTTGGCCAAGGCGAGTCGCCGCCCGGAGTCCAGGGTGGCCAGGGTCGGTTCCAGTCCGAGCGAGCCGACGAGCGCGTTCAGCACCACGTCGGCCTCGGTGCGCCGGACCAACTCGGTCGCGGCGTCCGGACCGGCCAGCGGCACACCGAGTTTGGCGGCGGCGGCCTCGTCGGCGACGGCGACGTTGCGGGTGCCGGTGGCGGCGATCTGCTGTGCGAGCAGCTCGGCATTGCCGCCACGCGCGGCCAGTCCGACCACTTCGAAGCGGTCGGGGTTGGCGGCGATCACCTCCAGCGCCTGGGTGCCAATGGAACCGGTGCTGCCCAGCAGCAGAACTCTCACGATGTCGGACACGTGCTTATTTTCCCCTGACCGGATCCCGGATGCTTTCGGCCCGCCTCGCCGCAGACCCTGCTGGCTACGACGGACGGTCGTATGCCACCATATGGCTCAGTAATCTATTCGAGCCATGAAGGAGCGAAAGTGGCCGCCACGGAACTGGAACCCACGCACAGCGCAGCTGTCGTCACCAAGGTCGACACCGCCGAGGTTCCGTCCGCCGCTTGGGGTTGGAGCGGCGAATCGCGTCGGGCCGCTCGCACGGCCGGCTGGGTCGTCATCGTGATCCTGCTCGCGATGCTGTTCGAGAACCAGCAGGGCAGCAACTCCGGCACGGGCAACACCGGATACATCTTCCTGATCCTGATCTCGATCGGCCTCGCGTTCGTGCTGATCCGCGACTCGATCATGTCGCGCAGGCAGCGCTGAGACAGCAGCGAATCAGCCTGGCGCACCGCCACGCAACGTAATTCGGGCCGGATCACCGAGAGGTGATCCGGCCCGAATCGTGTTCCGGCTCAGGTGCTCAGGAAGCTGCCGGGGTGGAGTCCGGCGCGCTCAGGCGCTGGGCCAGCTGGATGCCGACCACGACGAGGGTGGGCACACCGGCGATGATCAGGCCCGCGGCGGCGCCCAGCGGGATGCCGATGGCCGCGCCCGCGACGCAGCCCGCGATGCCGGTCGGCACCGAGAGGACGGCGACGCCGAGCACCGCACCGCCCGCGGCGCCGATGACGCAGCCCGCGACGCCACCGACCAGGGTGCCGATCAGGGTGCCGATGGAGCTGGCGAGGCCGAGCTCGTTGACCGCGGCGGAGAAGGCCGCGTCCTGGTCGGCCTGGTTGGCCACATCGTGCAGGACGGGCGCCGGGGAGGCGTCGGCCGGGTTCATGTCCGGGGTGAGGGTGGCGGTATTGCCGTCGATCTGGGCGTCGACCGGGTGGGCCAGGCCGTCGCCGGTGGTCACGAAGCTCAGCGGGAAGGAGGTGACCAGGGCGCCCTGGGTGTCGCGCACCTCGAACTGGCCGTTGGCGGCGTCCAGCGAACCCAGGTCGGTGTTCAAGACCACCGACTGACCCTCGAGCTTGGTGTTCCAGTGGATTCCGGGGCCGGCCGCGGCGGGATCCGCATTGGCGGTGCCGGCGGTGATACCCAGAGCAGCGATGGCCAGAGCCGAGGTGACGGCAAACTTCTTGAACTTCATCAGAAAAACTCGCGCTTTCTTCAGTGGGAGCAACCCTTGCTTGGGAGCGAGGTCCTCATCGAGCACCCGACTAGAGAGTCCTCGGCAAATGTTGCAGAAATGTTGCTTAACCGTGCTCGAATCGCAAGTTCGCTTATATTTTTCGTAAAGAGATGATAAAAACCCTTTCGATCACCCCCGCTAGCAACAATGCAGCGCATAAAAAAGTGGGCTTCCCCACACTTGAACAGTGCGGGGCAGCCCACTGGCAAATTAGACGTTCCGGCTACTGATTGGCTGGATCGTTGATGCGGTTGAAGAAGCCGATGCCGACGACGACCGCGGCGACCACACCGGTGATGATCAGCCCGGCCATGCCGCCGATCGCGCCGCCGGCCACCGCACCGGCGATACAACCGCCGATCGGGCCCAGGCCGAGGAACACGACGCCCACGACCATGCCCGGCAGCAGCCCGAGCGCGCAGCCGCCGACCGCGCCGACGATGGTGCCGACCAGGGTGCCGATGGCGGTGATGATGCCGTACTGGGTCGCGGCAGCCGAGAGAGCGTCGTCGAAGGCCTTCTGGTTCGCGACGTCGTGCAGCAGGCCGGACGGATGCGCGGCGGCCGGGTCCTTGCTGGGCGTCAGCACGGCGTGCAGGCCGTCGATGGCGACGCCGATCGGGTATTCGAGATCGCCGAGCGTGTAGCTCATCGGAAAGCCCGCGACGACATTGCCCTGGTTGTCGCGCACCTGGAACTGATTGTCGGCGGTGTCGAGTGAGCCGGCGTCGGTGTCGACGACCACGGAATCGCCTTCGATGTGGGTGTTCCAGTGGATGCCGGGGGCGACCTGGGCGATGCCCTGATCGATGCCGCCGAGGAGGTCGGGGATGACAGGCAGCGGGGCAGGATCGGCGTGCGAGGTTCCGCTGGCGATGCCGAGGGCCGCGATAGCCATGATTGAGGTCGCGGCAAATTTGCTGAACTTCATTCTTCTCAGGACTTTCATACGGCGCAAAGCTACGCATTGTCGGAGGTGGGGGACACCTTCGGCCGCCCTAGTCGAGTGTCCAACAATTCGTTACTGAAAAGTAGCTGAGAAGCTCTTTTAATAGCCGATATCACCGGCTCGCCGATTTTGTGGCGCACCACACACGACTGTTCGAGGCGCGCCACACGCTCAGCGGCGGAAACGGTCCCGCAATTGCGGATCGTTCTCCCACCACAATCCCGTGGTCGCCGGCGCCGAATCCTCTTCGACCGCGAATCCCCTGCGCGCGCTGACCTTTCCGGCCTTCGCCCGCACTTCCTCGGCATCCAGTTCCGCATCGAGTTCCCGGGCCTTGCGGCGCTCGTCCGCATTCCAGGCCCGCATGACGACCAGGGCATAGATCAGGCCGAGAAAGTCTCCCAGCAGCCACAGGATGCCCGCGCCGATCGTCTGATCCGTGTGCAGATCGGGCCCCCAGGCGCGGCCCAGGGATTCGTAATACCCGCCGCCCACCAGCGGGCCCAGCCACAGCACGATGCCGAGAATGCCGTCGGCGATGGACTCCCCGATCGTGATGAGCACCGAGAAACCCTGATTCACATGTTTCGGCGTCGGATCGACCTGCAGGCGCGAATAGAAGTAGAGGAACCCGATGACCACCAACAGGATTCGGGTGAACGCATCGATTCCACCGTGCCGCAATACCGCCTCGAGCCAGGGCGACATCAGCAGCACCCACGGCAGCGCCAGGATCAGCAGCGACGGCACCGCCGGATAGGTGAGGAAGCGCGCGACGGATCCGGACAGCGCCGCGTCCATGCGTTCCCGGGCGCGCGGCGGCAGAGCCTCGCGCAGCACGGTCATGGGCGCGCCCGCGGCGAGCGCGAACGGCACCAGGTACAGCAGCAGCAGGATCTGCAGCGCGCGCACCCAGAACAGGGTGTCGGAGTAGACGCCGATGAGGCTGATGCCCGTCAGTAGCCATATGCCCAGGCCCGCCACCCCGAAGGTGACGGCCCGCCGGACGGGCAGCTCCGCGCCGTTGCGCCGGGCCTTGACCCAGCAACCTGCGTAGACGAGGGCGAGCAGCGCGGTGACCAGCACAGTCGAGGTGTCCCACCGCCATGAGGTCACCAAACTGCTCATGTGCAGCGGTGTTTCGATCTGTACCACGGCACCTAGTATGCGCCGCGCCGTCATACGGCTCGCAGGGCCTCTCGGACCGGCGGGCCGGCACTGCTCGGATTGGCAGTACCGGCCCGCGAATCATGCTGCGGTGCAGCAGGATCGGCTCGTCACAGTTCCGGGGTGAGGGGATTTCCGGGTGCGATACTGCCGCAGTTGCCCGGAGCGGCCTGCCCGGCGAACCGGTCGTCGATCCAGAGCAGGGCCGCCGGCATCCACGGGGCCATGGCCGGAACGTGGCTGAGCAGGTCGTACTGCTGGTATTCGATGGCCGGGTTGCCGGTATCGCAGTACTGGTTGGCGAGGGCGCGCACGTCACCGGCGACCATGACACCGTCACCGGGGCCGATGCCGCGCCTGCCGCCGTCGGTGCCCTCCAGCACGCCGTTGGCGCCCTGGCCGATGAACATCGGGATGGTCGGGGTGGGCGCGAGCCCAAGGTCGATCTTGCGGACGGCGTCCACGAACGGCGGCACGCTGTTGGGATCGGCGTACTCGGGCTTCGCGAGCTGCTGCCACGTGAGCCCCGGGTACTGGAAGAGCACGTTGGCGATCGAGGCGTACCGCAGCTTGTCGATGATCTGGGCGCCGTGCGGGTTCAGGTAGGGCGCGAAGTCGACATCGTAGGAGCGGGCGATGCCGATGACCGCCATGGCCGCGACGCCGGACCAGCCGGTGCTGCCGCTGACGTAGGAGAGGTTGCGGGCCGGATTGACCAGCACGCCGCCCTCGGCCGCGCCGACCAGTTGATCATTCACGTCCGGGGCGTAGCTGGGTGCGAGGGCCGCGGCCCAGTCGGTGGCGATCGCGCCGCCCGAGTATCCGATCATGCCGATCCGGGTGCCCGGGTTCAGCCCGGTGTCGGGTGAGTGGGTGGCGGCGCGGATCGAGTCGAGGGTGTTCATGCCGTACTCGGGTCCGGCGGCGAAATCGGCCTGCTGGCCCTCGGTGTCGGCGACGATCACCGAATAGCCCTGTGCCAGCGACGGTGCGATCAGCGCGGCTTCCGAGGTGTTGACCAGGCCGCCGAAGGAGACGTCGCCGGCGATGGCGCGGGAGGGACTGTCCTCGGGGTTGAGGGAGTCGTAGAAGGATTGGTAGGCAATGGCTTTGGCGGGGTTACCGCCGGGCGGCACCAGCACGGAGGTGACATTGACGGTGGGTCGCTGCTGTGCGTCGGTGGTGCGGTAGAGCAGCTGGACCGCGGTGACTGGGGCCGGGAGGCCGGCCACGTGATACGGAATGGTCCGGGTATCCAGGACGGTGCCAGGTTCGAACGCGGATAACGGTGTGGCGCCGGTGTATTCGTAGAACGCGTCCGGTGCGGCCCCGGCCTGTGGTGCGCAGATCGCCGACGGGGCAGCCACCAGCGCGAACGCGGCCATAGCGGTTGCCAATGGAACACGTCCTTGTGTTTTTCTCAACTCCAGAGTTCCCCTCCATCACGGGCGTCGAGAAGACGCTGGTCAGAGCCCACTGACCACAACCGGACACTATTGTCCTGTTACCGATTGGTAGTGTGAACGTGTTCTTTCGAACCGTCAAGAGTTGCTATCGCGTCACCAGGCGCCGATAGGTGACCTTGTCGAATTCCTGGCCGTTCTCGTCGACGGCGGTCACATCCATCTCACTGGAGAAGACGCCGGGCCGCACATCCACGCGGATGAACGAGTAGCGCGCATACCGCACCCGGGACCAGTTGGCGTCCTCTTTCCGGTCCTTGCCGTCGGAACCCCACAGCGTGCTGCCGGGCACGAAGGTGTCGGGATTCTCGTGGCCCCGGTAGGTTTCGCCGGCCGCGAAGGTGCCGTGCACCGCGCCGCCGCCACCGACCACGTAGTAGACGGTGCCGTCGGTGTCGGGGTAGACGATCGAATTGTCGGGCGCCGGTTTGACGGGTTGCCCGCCGCGGATCGGGTCGGTGCGCTCGAAGTTGTGGTTGTGGCCCTGCAGCACGAGGTCGACCTTGTGCTTGTCGAACAGGTCCGCCCAGGCGCCGCGCACGCCGCCGTCACTGGCGCCGCCGATGCCGGTGGCGTAGGCGCATTCATGGAAGAAGCACACGATGAAGTCGATGTTCGGGTCGGCGCGGTACTGCCCGAGGGTCTGGTCCACCCAACTGGTCTGTGCCCCACCGGAATAGCCGAGGTTGGCCTGCACCTGGTAGCTGACCTCGTTGGCGTCCAGGGAAAGAATGGCCACGTTCCCGTAGGTGAAGGAGTACACCGAGGGGCAGCCGGCCGGGCCGCCGCCGGGCAGGTCCAGGCGGGACATGATGCCGCCGTAGCCGTGGGTACCGTAGACGGCTTCCATATCGTGGTTGCCGGTGGTGAACATCCACGGCACCCGGGCGGCGCTGTTCTCGATGGCCTGGAAGTAGTAGTCCCAGGTGAAGGGGTTGTAGGCGTCGATCTTGTCATTGGGCGCGGCGCCACTGGGCACGAACCAGTCCGGGCCGCCGCCATGCGAGGTGTCGGCGTAGCAGATATCGCCCGCGAGAATGTGGAAGTCCGGGTTGTTGGCGACGATCTGGCGCTGGATGTTCTCCATGTTGCGGGCGCCGGGCGCATCGCCCTGGCCGTATTTGTTGCGGTAGGCGCCGGCGGGCATGCCCTCGGGCTGCTTCGGGGTTTCGTCGATGCCCTGGTCGCCCATCATGGTGAAGCGGAAGGGCAGCAGGGCGGCGCGGGAGCTGGGCATGGCGGGACTGGCCGAAACCACTTCGCCCACATAGCCGTCGGAGGTGCGCCAGCGGTAGAAGTGCGGCAGGCGGCCGGGCAGGCCGTCGACGGGTGCGTGCACGTAGAACTGTTCCGCGGCCAGCACTCCCCCGTCGGTGCGCGGCACCTGGGTGACCAGGTTGCGTACCTCGGCTTCGATGGTGCCGCCGAGCGCGGGGGTGGGGCCGTGGTCGAGGAAGACCTTGCCGGAGCCCGGGTTTCGTGACAGCTGACCCGAAAAGCGCAGCTGGCTGGCCGCATCCGGGCCGAAGCCGACATGCCGGCCGCCGACCGCGAGGGGTGCGTCGTCGGCGTAGGCGACCTGGCTGAAGACGCCGGCGAATCCGGCCGCCATGGCCGCGGCGGTGCTGCCCCGGAGAAAGGTCCGCCGGCTCACGCGGTGTCGTTTCAGGAAGGAGCGGTGCCAGTCGTACTGCTCGTCCATGGTCATGTGCGCGGCGAGATGAGCCGGAATGCCCGTGCGAGGCAGCAGGCCGGGGGGATTCAACATCCAGGCAACCTTGTCAGCGTGAGTTCGTGGGGCGTCGAGCGTGAGTCCGTCGGCGTCGTCGAGCACGCCGGCATCGTCGTCATCAAAACGCGGCCAGCTTACGGACACACGACACACCGGTGAACGCAGAGCGTTTCACGTGCGGAAGGTCGGCGTCAGGCGTCGAGGGCGATGTGCGGGTCGGTGGATCGGTACGGTTCGGCGTGCGGGCCGGTGGCGAATCCGCGCAGCACGGTGGCGACCGCGTGCCGGATGGCGGCCTCGCGTTCCTCGTCGGAGACGTCGGCGAGCGGACCGTCGACGATGAGCCCGGCCAGCCCGTGCACGGCGGCCCAGCCGGTGAATTCGGCGCCCGGGCGCTGCCGCGGGTCCATGAAGCCGACGGCGACCAGGCCGTCGAGGCCGGTGGCGAGCAGCGCGAAGATCGGGTCCTCGCGTACGTCCTTCTCGACGTCGATCTCGCCGATGCAGAAGGCGGTGCGGAAGAGTCCGCGCTCGCGGTCGGCGTATTCGATGTAGGCGCGGCCGGCGGTGGCCAGCTGCGCGATGGCGGTGGCGGTCGGATCGGCTTGCGGGGGAACGCTTTCCATGGCGCTGCTGAGCGCTTCGAACAGGGCCTGTTCGGCTTGCTCGCAGACGGCGGTGAGGAGTTCCTCGTGGTTGGTGAAGTGCCGGTAGGCGGCGGTGGCGGTGACGCCGACCGCGCGGGCGGCGGCGCGGACCGTGACGGCGCTGGGGCCGCCGATCTCGGCCAGTTGCGCGGAGGCCTGCACGAGGGCATTGCGCAGGTCGCCGTGGTGGTAGGGACCTTCGCGAACCGGTCGCTGAGCTGCATCGTCGGAGCTGGTCACGAAGTCAATGTTGACACCTGTACAGATTGCGTGGCAAGTTAACACCCATAAAGTTCACGCCTGCCCACATTCATGCCCGCATTCGAAGGAGACGCCGATGAGCGGATTTCTGGGGCGACTGGGAGATCTCGCCTTCCGGCGCCGCCGCGTGGTCCTCGCCGTATGGACAGTCCTGCTGATCGCCCTGATCGGCGGCGTCGCCACCGCCGGCGGCCACCTCGACGACCGATTCACCGTGCCCGGGGCCGAATCACAGCAGGCGCTGGACACTTTGGAGAAGTCCGCGCCGGAGGCCGCCGGGGCCACGGCACAACTGGTGTTCACCGCGCCGCCGGGGCATCGCATCACCGAAACCCCATATACGGCGGCCATTCAGCACACCCTCGAAGTCGCGGGGACCGCGCCCGGCGCGGCCGGGGTCACCACACCACAGCAGACCGGCACGATCTCCGCCGATCAGCGGACGGCCGTGGCGATGGTGCATTTCACGGGTGACCGCTCCCAGGTGACCGATGCGGCGCGCACCGCCGTCGAACAATCCGCGACCTCCGCACGCGACGCCGGACTGGACGTATCGGTCGGCGGATCCGCTTACGGCGTGGGGCAGATGCATCCGGGCATCACCGAAGGCATCGGCCTGGCGGTGGCGGTACTGGTGCTGTTCATCACCTTCGGATCGCTGCTGGCGGCTGGAATGCCTTTGCTGTCAGCCATTTTCGGCGTCGGCATCACCGTGGGCGGACTGCTCACCCTGAGCTCGGTGGTGTCGGTGTCCTCCACCGCGCTGACCTTGGCACTCATGCTGGGCTTAGCGGTCGGCATCGACTACGCATTGTTCATCCTGTCCCGGCATCGATCGCAGCTGGCGGCCGGGCTCACGCCGAGAGAGTCTGCGGCACAAGCGAATGCGACGGCGGGCAGCGCGGTGGTATTCGCGGGCGCGACCGTGATCATCGCCTTGGCGGCACTCAGCGTGATCGGCATCCCGTTCCTCACGGTCATGGGCCTGGCCGCGTCCGGCGCGGTGCTGGTCGCCGTCGCCGTGGCCACCACCCTCCTGCCCGCCCTGGCCGGATTCTCCGGTGAGCGGCTGCGGCCCCGCGTGGGATCGCGGGCGCACCAACGCGCGACGAGCACAGGCCCGAACGGGCCGCCGACCGGCCCGAACGGCGTTACCGCACGCACGAACGGCGTTGCCGCACGGGCGAACAACGTCACCACACGCGCAATCGCCGTCACCGCGGGCTCGAACAGTGCTGCCGCGGGATCGGACAGTGCAGCCGCGCGCTTGAGCAGCATCGCTCGGTTGAGCAGCATCGCTCGGTTCAGCGGCATCGCTCGGTTCAGCGGCATCGCTCGGTTCAGCGGCATCGCTCGGTTCAGCGGCATCTCTCGGTCGCGGGCTGCCGCAGGCTCGGATGTCATGGGCGCGCGATGGGCACGATTGGTTACCAGACGGCCGGTGGTCACCGTGCTGGCCGTGGTCGCTGCGCTGGCAATGCTGGCCGCGCCTGTCACCGCGCTGCGAATGGCATTGCCCGACAACGGTTCTGCTGCGATCGGTAGTGGTCAGCGGGAGGCCTACGACACGATTGCCGAGAAGTTCGGGGCCGGGTTCAACGGTCCGCTGGTCGTTGTGGTGGATGGTGGCGCGCAGGCGGCGCAGTCGGTGGCGGCGTCGGTGCGGAAGCTGCCGAATGTCGCACTCGTCGCACCGCCGCAGGCCACGCGGACTGCTGGTCAATCGATTGTGATGGTGGTGCCGTCGACTGCTCCGGAGACGCAGCAGACGGCCGATCTGGTGCATTCGATTCGCGGCGATATTCCGGGTTCGGTTCCCGGAGCGCGGGTGGCGGTCACCGGTGATACCGCTGTCACCATCGATGTCTCGCAACGTCTTTCGGCTTCACTGGTCCCGTTCCTGGGGATCGTGGTCGGCCTCAGTCTGCTGTTGCTGATCGTGGTGTTCCGGTCGATCGCTGTGCCGGTGAAGGCGGCGCTCACCTTCCTGTTGTCGGTCGCGGCCGCGCTGGGTATGACTGTGGCGGTGTTCCAATGGGGTTGGGCCGCAGATCTTTTCGGCGTTTCCCGGCTGGGTCCGGTGGTGAGTTTCCTGCCGATCATCCTGGTGGGCGTTCTGTTCGGCCTGGCCATGGATTACGAGGTGTTCCTGGTGTCCGGTATTCGCGAGCAGTGGACGCGGACCGGTGATCCGGCGGCTTCGATCATCGAAGGCGCGCGGCACAATGCGCGGGTGGTGACGGCGGCGGCCACTATCATGGTCGTGGTCTTCGCCTCGTTCGTTCCGACCGATGATGCCCTGATCAAGCCGATTGCGTTCGCCTTGGCGGCCGGTGTGCTGATCGATGCCTTCGCGGTGCGCCTGACCTTGGTCCCGGCAATACTGGCACTGCTGGGCCGGTATGCCTGGTGGCTGCCGCGCAAGCTCGATGCGATCCTGCCGAGGGTGAATATCGAAGGCACGCAGGAAGAAAAGCCCGAGCAGCGTACGAAGGAATTGGTTTCGGCGTGATCGCCGGGCCGGTTCCCCGGGGGAAGGACGACAGTATGGCCGCGCCCTATCGCACCGTATTGATCACCGGCGGTACCGGCAGTCTCGGGTTCCGTGCCGCCGAGGCGATCCTGGCCGCCGATGACGGCTGGCAGGTGCTCGTCACCGGACGCGGGAGTGCGGCCGTCGAGGCGGCGGCCCGGCGGCTGGGTGCGCATGCGGCCGGGGCGGTGCTGGATCTGGGTTCGCTCGCCGAGGTGCGCCGGTTCGCCGCCGGTCTCCCCCGGCTCGGGCTGCCGCCGTTGCATGCGGTGGTGTGCAATGCGGGGATTCAGATCCCTTCCGGCTTGCGGTGGACCGCCGACGGTTTCGAGGAGACGTTCGGGGTCAATCATCTCGCGCATTTCCTGCTGGTGCGGGAGTTGCTGCCGCAGTTGCCGGCGCCGGGCCGGATCGTGTTCGTGGCCAGTGACACTCACGATCCGCGTAAGCCGACGGGCATGCCGGATCCGGAATACACGAGTGCGCAGGAGCTCGCGCATCCGGTCGAGGATGCCGCGGATGGGAGTTCGGCGGGCCGCCGCCGCTACACCACGTCGAAGCTGTGCAATGTCCTCACCACGTACGAGTTGGCGCGCCGGCTCGATACGCCGGGGCAGGCGCCGCGAATCACGGTGAATGCCTTCGATCCCGGGCTCATGCCGGGTACGGGGCTGGCTCGTGATTATCCGGGTGTGCTGGCTTTCGGCTGGCGGTATCTCATGCCCGCGTTGACGGTGGTGCCCGGTCTCAATTGGCATACGCCGCGTCGTTCGGGTGCGTCGCTGGCGCGGCTGGTGCTCGATCCGGCGCTGGCCGATGTCACGGGCAGGTACTTCTCGGGTCGCCGGGAGATCCCGTCCTCGGCGGATTCCTATGACCTCGCGAAGGCGGAGGATCTGTGGAACACCAGTTCCGAATTGGCGGGAGTGCCTACAACTTTGGCGGTTCCGAAGTGAGGTAGCGCTGGATCGCCGGGGCGATCTCGGCGATCACTTGCTCCTGAGTGAGGGCGACCACCGGGGGCAGTCGCAGAATGTACCGGCAGAGCGCGAGGCCGAGGATCTGGGTGGCGATGAGGCCGGCGCGGCGCGGGGCGTCGGCGGGGTCGCCGATGCGGAGGACGGCGGGGGCGACCTGTTCGGCGAAGAGTTGCTGGGCGCGCTGGGTGAAGGTTTCGTCGGTGACGGCGGAGCGCAGCACGGTCAGCAGGATCTCGTTGCTGGGTGGTCGTTCCCAGAGTTCGAGGAAGCGGCGGATGAGCAGGTCGCCGAGCGCATCGGGTGCGGCCGCGCCGAGATCGGGGAGGTCGAGGTGGATGTCGACGGCGGCGAGGAAGAGGCCGTCCTTGTTGCCGTAGTAGCGCATGACCATGGAGGGGTCGATGCCGGCGTCGGCGGCGATGGCCCGGATGGTGGCCTTGCGGAACCCGTCCTCGGCGAAGCGGCGGCGGGCGGCGTCGAGAATGGCCGCGCGGGTGGCGTCGGAGCGACGCGGGGCAGGCTCATCGGTCATGCCAACAATTGTAGGCCAACAGACGTTGACTTCCCAGTGCCGTTCCGCGCTACTCCCCGGCAGCCGCCGTCAAGAGCCGATAAAGCGTCGCCCGCTCCCCCGCATCGAGCAGTCCGACGGTATCCCGCAACACCTCGACCATCATCGCCTCCCCCGCCCGCCGGACACGTTCCCCTTCCGCGGTCGATCGATGCCGCACGGCCCGCCCCGGCCCGGCGACCCGCTCGAGCAACCCGCGATCGATCATGCGCGCAGCCAGGGTCCCCATCGATTGATCGGTCTGAAAAGTCAACTCCGCCAACGCATGCAGCGAGGCGTCCGGGTGCTCGTGCAGATTCCGCAGCACATCCCACTGCGCAATGGACAGCCCGATATCCGCGAGCCGCCGATTGGCCTCCCGGTGATGCCGCCACTGCAGTCGTTTGACCGCCTGTCCGACCTGCTGCAACGAAGGTTCCACAGCCCGAGCATATCCCAGGCAATCAGCTTATTGATATAAGGAGCCTGAGATAAATCAGCTACCGGTTGATCCGGTGACCGGTTGACGCGGGAACCGCTTGCGCCGGGGCGGGTTTCGGGTCAATCTGTGCCGATGAAAATGAAACGGGTTGCAGTTGTCTCGGCGGTGGTCGCGGCGGCCCTCGATATCGGGTCCGGAATCGCCGCCGCCGCACCGAATCCTGCGGACACCCCGCGTGAGGCCATCGCCCGCGCCTACATCGACGCCCTGCTCAGCCACGATGCGAGCGCGGTGCCGTTCGCGCCCGATGCGACCCGGGTGGAGGCGGGGTTGAAGACCGGCACCTCGGGACCGCAGTTGACCCATGATCTCGATACCGGTGTGCAGTACTCGGTCATCCAGAACATCCGGGATGTCCGGATGTCCGAGGACGGCGATGTGGTGACGGCTCGCTATCTGCTCGACTCGGGCGTGCTCGGGATCCGGCTCATGACGGTGGATATCACCGAGACCTTCGTGGTCCAGGACCACGAGATCCACACCATCGTGGCGACCATCGTCCCCGTGTAGTTCCGCTCGGGTGAGGTGGGAGAAGCTATCGGTAGACAGATATATATCCTCCCGATGGAGGTATGCGCATTGACATGCCTGTGTGACCGCTCTTACGTTTTTGCGATGCGGAATTCACGTTCCGTATCTCGAAAATCGTTATCGAAGCGGAGAGTCTCGCATGATCCACGCGCAGCCTGCAGCCCTCGAACGACATCCGGTCGACGAGTTGCCCCGCCCCTGGCAACTCGTCGCAGGCGGCCTGCAGCACATTGCCGCGATGCTGGCCGGCGTGGTGGCGCCGCCGCTGATCATCGGCGCCGCGGTCGGGCTCGGACCGAAAGATCAGGGGCTGCTCATTACCGCCGGGCTGTTCAGCGCCGGGCTCGCGACCTTGTTGCAGGCATTGGGCTGGTGGCGGTTCGGGTCGCGACTGCCGCTCATGTGCGGGGCCTCGTTCGCGGTCGTCGCGCCGACCCTGGCCATCGTGAAGACCACGACGCCCGCGGATGCGCTGCCCACCGTCTACGGCGCGACGCTGGTGGTGGGTGTGCTGGCAACCCTTGCGGCGCCTTATTTTTCGAAGCTCAGGCGGTTCTTCCCGCCGGTGGTGGGCGGCACGGTGATCACGCTGATCGGCCTGTCGCTGCTGCCGGTCACGCTGGGCTGGATCCACGGCACGGGTGAGGGCGCCGACGGTTCGTCGAGTGTGCCGATGAAGAATCTGGCGGCCGCCGCGGCGACGCTGGTGGTGGTGTTGCTGGCGCATCGTTTCCTGCGCGGTTTCGCCCGGCAGCTGGCCTTGCTGATCGGGTTGGTGGCAGGGTCGCTCATTGCCTGGCCGCTGGGTCTGGTGGACACCTCGCCGCTCTATCACGCCGCCGCGTTCGGGTTCGTGCCGCCGTTCCATTTCGGCGCACCGCATTTCACGATCGGCGCGATCGTGTCGATGGGTATCGCCATGCTGGTGGTGATGACGGAGAGCACCGCGACCATGATGGCGCTGGGCGAGATCGTGGAACGGCCCGCCGAGGAGCGGACGCTCGCCGACGGACTGCGGTCGGTCGGTATCGGCACCGTGCTGAGTGCGACGCTGGGCGGGCTGGCCTGTAGCGCGTTCGCGCAGAATGTCGGGCTGGTTGCGTTGTGCCGCATGTACAGCCGCTACATCGTGGCCATGAGTGGCGCGTTGCTGGTGCTGCTGGGGTTCTTCCCGGTGGCGAGCAGTGTGGTGGAGCTGGTGCCGAAGCCGGTGCTGGGTGGTGCGGGACTGGTGTTGTTCGGAACCGTTGCCGCGGGTGGCATCCGGACGTTGGCCAAGGCGGATCTCGGGGATCCGGTCAATTCTCTGATCGTGGGTGTGTCGCTGTTCGTCGGTATGACGCCGACGGTGGCGCCCGCGTTCTATGCCGGTCTGCCGGGACCGGTGGCGACGATCATGGGTTCGGGTATCAGCGCCGGGTGTCTGTGCTCGATCGTGTTGTACCAGGTGTTCCGCCTGCGCGGCGCGGCCGCCGAGCCGATCGCCGAAACCCCTTAATTCCTTGCGCGATAGAGGGTTCCGGCAATATCGGTGAAGGAACGGACCAGAGGATTGTTGTCGGCGGAATTCCAGGCGAGTACCAGATCGCTGGATGGCATGTCCGCCACGGGAATCACCGTGAGTCCCGGCGGCATGCGGTGGCCGACCATGGTCAGTCCGATGGTGCCGTTCCACAGCACCGCTTGCACGCATTCGTGGATGGTGCGGACCACGGGGCCGTCGGCGGTCCTGCTGCCGAGCGGCATCCAGAAGGCGCGCCAGGCGCTGTCGGTGTCGTCCGGTAGCCGGAACCAGGGGCGGTCGGCAAGTTCTTCGAGTTGCACGCTGGCGTGGGTGGCGAGTGGGTCGTCGCTGCGCAATACGACGCCGATCGGGTCGGTGTGCAGTACCCGCAGGGTCAGGCCGGTCCGGTCGAAAGGTGTTCGGGTGAGCGCGATATCGGCGGCGCCGGAGCGCAAACCTGCTGTGGGATCGGTGAAGTCGGCTTCGTGTACGCGGATCTCTACGCCGGGGTGGCGTTCGCGGAAGGTGGCGGCGAGTGTCGCGCCGGCCTGTTCGGCGCTGTCGGCGAGGGTGCCGAGGGTGAGCACCGCGGCGCCTGCTGCGGCGACGGCCCGGGCGCGCGCCTGATCCGCCTGCGCCAGTAGTGCGCGCGCGTCCTTGTACAGCGACGTACCCGCGGGCGTGAGCACCACGCCGGTCGGAGAGCGTTGCAGCAGTTCGCATCCCAGCTCGATTTCGAGCTGCCGGATGGCGCGGCTCAACGGCGGCTGGGTCATATGCAGGCGGGTGGCCGCGCGGCCGAAGTGCAGTTCCTCGGCCACGGCCACGAAGTAGCGCAGGGTCCGCAGTTCCATCACCGGCGACGATACCCGCCCGGTATCGGCTGCAGAGAATCGGACTTGGACGCCCGGGTCCCCTGCGGCGCAGGGTGAGAGCACAGCCTCGAACGCGCCGAAGGAGAACAACGTGACAACAGCCGATCTGCCCCCGCAGGAGCTTCCGGATCCCGTGGTGCGCCTCGACCGGGTGCGCGAGGTCGCCCCGGATCTCGTGGTCCTGGCCGATGGCAGTCGGCCCCTGGTGCCGAATATCGGCGTGATCGGTGGCCGGGAGGCCGTGCTCGTCGTGGATACCGGTATCGGCCCGGCCAATGCGGAAACCGTCCTGGCCTTCGCCACCGAGTACGCGGCGGGCCGCCGCCTGTACCTGACGACGACCCACTTCCACCCCGAACATGCTTTCGGCGCACAGACTTTCGCCGGCCATGCCACCTATCTGATCAACAGCGCGCAGGCCACCGACCTGAAGAACCGTGGCCCCGGCTATCTCGGCATGTTCGCCGGACTCGGCGAGACGGTCGCCCGCCGCCTCGAGGGCGTCCAGCTGGCACACCCGGATGTCGTCTACGACACGGATTACGACCTCGACCTGGGCGGCCGCACCGTGCAACTCCGCGCCACCGGCCAGGCCCACACCATGGGCGATCAGATCATCCGCATCCCCGACGCCGACGTGCTCTTCACCGGCGATCTGGTGGAGTCGCACCAGTTCGCGATCTTCCCCTGGTTCCCGCCCCACGACACGGATGTCTCGGGCTTGCGCTGGCAGTCCCTGATGACCCGCCTGGCCGCCGAACCGGTCGGCACGGTGGTCCCCGGTCACGGTGATATCGGCGGCCCCGACCTGCTCGCCGACGTCCGCGACTACCTCGGCCTACTGCGCGACGAAACCTGGCTGCGCCGTGACTCGTCCATGCCCGAGGACACGATCATCGAGGAGGTGACCGCCGTCCTGCTGGCCCGCCGCCCCGACTGGACGGGCCGCGAATGGATCACCACCGGCGTCCGCTGCCTCTGCTACGAACACGACCACGCCGCCCATCACTCGGCGTGATGCGCTGCCTCGTAATCGTTTTCGATCTTCCGCTCCCGCCGCCCCTCCCGCACCTTCCACACGATCAGCGCCAGCACCACGATGACCGCGACCCCGATGGCCATATCCCGCCCCACGGTCTTGGCCACCGCTTCATACGACTGCCCCGCGACGAACCCGAGCACCACAAACGTTGTGCCCCAAATGATTCCACCCGAAGCATTGAACACCAGGAACCGCCGGTAGGGCATGCGAGAGGTCCCCGCGAGGGCAGGCATCACAGCCCGGAAAAACGCCGTGAACCGCCCAAGGAACACCGCCCACCCGCCACGCCGAGCCAGATACCCCTGAGCCCGATCCAGCCGCCCCCGATGCCTTTCCAGTATCGACAGCTGCAACACCCGAGTCCCGAGGTGCTTCCCCACCTCATACCCCACACTGTCCCCCACAATGGCCGCCGCCACCACGAGCACGATCATCAGCCAAAGCTCCACGTGCCCTTGACTGGCCGCCACCCCACCGATCACCGCCGCCGTCTCCCCGGGTATCACAAACCCGATGAACACCGCATCCTCGGCAAACACCAGCAAGGTGACCACCAGATACACCCAAACCGGCGCAATATCCAGAATCCGGTGCAGCAAACCGTTCATGGCTCACACGCTACCGATGAATCAGCGGGAGGGCCCGGGCGGTGCTGCCGAGCGGGCTGCCGCGTGCGGCTCTGCCTCCGGTTGGATACCGCAGGGCCGCCTGCCAGCCGTAATATCCAATAGGAATAAAGGAATTCGCAAACCGACCGGCAGTTATTGTCGGGTAATTCTGCCGATTCAGATCCCGTAATCGGGAAGTGACCCTAGAGTTGGATCCGCAGTGCAGGTGGGAGTGATTTCGGTCGGGGAGGGTTCGTGCTCGACACACGAAATCATCAGGGGAAGTTCGGAGCCGATTACATTCGCGTACTCGCTTCCGCGGCCGGGTTGATCTGGTCGCAGGATGATGTCGATCTCGATGGCGTCGATCTGTGCCTGAAACTGCCGGGACGCACGCCGCGTGGTTTCTCGCCGCGGATCGAGGTGCAGGTCAAGACGATCGCCAAACTGCAGGGCCGGCAAGGGCTCATCGATTTCGACAATCTCGACCAGCTGCAATACAACAGACTGGCCGGTCCGGATTTCACGGTACCCCGGTACTTGTTTCTCGTTCATGTTCCCGCCAGCGCAACCCATTACGCGGACCTGCGCACCGCCGGTCTACTACTCAGGCACATCGGCTACTTCGTCTCATTGGCGGATCGGACGCCGATACCCGTACCCGATCGTAAGCGTCATGTGCGGGTGAAGATTCCGATGAGCAATATCCTCACCGCGGCGAGCCTGCGCGCACTCGTCACCGAGAGCGCCGCGCTACCCGCCGGATAACCCGCGGCATGCGAAATACCCCCGCCATCACGGACATCACCGGCTACCTGCGGGTACACGGGTGGGTGGACAGCGGGCGCTGGCGTACCGCGACCATCTGGACCCGGCAGGATTTCGACGTCCTGGTACCACCCAGCACCTCCGTCGCCGATGCCGGGATCCGGCTGCGTGAACTGGTCCGCTGCGTCGCCGACGCCGAGCAACGGTCACCGGACGCGGTGTGGCGCGACATGAGCGCCCCGACGGCGGACACCGTGTCCTATCGAGCGGTACGTGACGGCGATCCGATCACGGTCGCACTGGGCGCCCACACCGTACTGGCGGTGCGCGACCTCGTCGTCGCCTGTGCGCACGAAGTGCTCGGTGAACCGGCGCCCGCGCGGCGGAGCCCGATGCCGGGTCCGGTCCACGCCCTGCTGGAGCAATCGCTGCTCGCACTGAGCAATGAGCTCGCACTGGAGGTTTCCGTCCCGATGACGGACGGTGATCCGGATTCGCTCGGCAGGCGCACCACCCTGCGGATGCAGCACATCGCCGCCGCCCTCCGCCGGATTGCGGACAGCGCCGAGAGCTCGGCGATCGAAGACATTGCCCGGCAGGGCGTCTCGGATGCCGAATGCGCAGCGCTGGCCGAACTGGCCGGGCCGGAGTACGACCTCCCGTTCGAACTCGGGTTCCACTGGTCATGGCGGGCGCCGCGCGAGGACACGACGGTGCGGTACCCGGCCGGCGCAGGGCGGCGCATCGCCCGCGCGAGCGGCAGCCGCGCCCAGCGATCACGCGACGGCGGCCCCGGTGCCGTGCAGGGCGACGTGATAGCCCTGTCCGACGATCCGGGCGGCGCCCGATGGCGAATCAAGGTGCGGGGCAATCTCGAACTCAACGGCACGGCCGTCGACGGCATACGCACGGTGGCCGTCGCACTGGGCGACGAACAGAACTACGCACTCGCGCTCGCGGCCCATCGGGACGGGCAGACCGTGCGCGCGGAGGGGACCGCCGCGCCGCATCGGCGGGGCACCGAAATCACCGTCACGGCAGGTGGATTCACCACCGGCAGGCAGACACAGCCATGAGACAGACACAGCCATGAATTCGACCGAAAGGTAACAATCCACATGTCCGACGATCGGCTGACGCTGAATGAGCGCTGCATTCTCTTCGTCCTGATGGCGGAGGCGCGCGAGCTCACCAATGCCGAACTGTATGCGGTTGCGGGGCTCAAGCTCGACGGCAAGAACCGCAGGCACCTCAATGATCTCGACCTGGTCGCCAGCACCATGGTGAGCCGGGCCTACGTACACGAGCTCACCGACGGAGGCGCGGTGTGGTGCACCGAGGAGCTGTCCCGGGAGCGTCCCGAGCGGTCCGGAAGTGCCGGGGGCGCACTGTATTCCGTGCTCGCGGGGCTGCACCGGCACCTCGACGACAGCGGGCAGACGCTCGCCGACATCTTCCGGCCGGATGTGGCGGGCCAGGTCGAGGCCGCGTACGCGGAGCTGACCCGGGGTAAGGGCTCCGACCTGCGGCTCGCATTGCTGCGGGAGCGGTTGGGCGATGTTCCGCGCGGGGAGGTGGACCGGGCGCTCGAGTCGCTGGCGCGCAGGGACGGCGTGCATATTCGCGCGGAGTCGGATCAGAAGACACTCACCGCAGCGGATCTGGAGGCCGCGCTGGTGCTGGGCGGCACCCCGCGCCATCTGCTCGCGATCGAGGTGCCACAGTGAACGAAGCGGAATATCAGGCGCTCGCATCGGTCCAGTTCAGCAGCGTGCTCGGACCAGACCAGGTGTGGAGCCCGATGCGCTATCACGTCGACGGGCTGCATACCCCGGCCGTCGATGCCATCACCCGGGCCGTGCAGGGCGCCAAGAATCGGCCGGACAGCACTCCGACCGGGTTCGTGCTCAGGGGCGATGCCGGAGTCGGCAAGACTCATATGCTCGGCTGGCTACGCCATTATGTGCAGCGCGAGGGCGGCTTCTTCTTCATGCCCAAACTGCTGGACGGCCAATCGTTCTGGACCGGCGCGGTGCACGGCGTCGTCACCCGGCTGACGGATTCGGATGGTGGGCAGCTCGGCCGGATGCTGGACGTGCTCATCGGGCGCACCGGCTGTGACCCCGAGCTCCGCATGCGACTACGCGGCAATATCCCGCTGAGCAAGGATGACCTCCACGAATTCCTCGGCCGGGTCATGCAACTCGATGCCGACGTGGCCTTCGAGTGTCAGGACACGTTACGAGCCCTGATCCTGTTCCAGGCCAATCGGATGGATCAGCGCGAGGTCGGGCACAGCTTCCTCACTTTGCCGGACGGTATCGATGCGGACGATCGGAAGGCATGGGGGTTCCGCAGCGCCGGCCGGGATCCCCAGCTGGTCTTCCACGATATGTCGCGGCTGTTCGCACTCAGTGGACCGATCGTGCTGGCCGTCGATCAAATCGACAGTGTGATAGCCCGATCGGGCGACAGGGACGAGGACAGTCTCGCCAACCGGCTCGCCGACGGCCTGATGCGCATGCGCGAGGAAACTGTTCGCACCCTGATCGTGGCCGCGTGCATCCCGAAGTCCTGGGATCTCATCGCCACTCGCGGTGTGAACTCCGCCGTCGACCGCTTCACCGTGCTGAATTTGACTACGAAGATGCCGTCGGCCGATATGGCCACCGCGATCGTCGAACGTCATCTCGGAAACCTGTACGGGGAGTCGGGTTTCGAACCGCCGTATCCGACCTGGCCGGTCCTCCCGAAAGCATTCGACGATCCCAGTGTCACGAAATACACGCCGCGTCGCCTGCTCCAGCTCGTGGAGGAGCATGTACGGCATTGCCTGGCCGTGAAAGAGGTCAGTGAACTCACGCAATTCGGCAAACCTGCTCGCGATATCGCGGTCACGGCGACAGGGCCGACAGCGGCAGAACTGGCCGCGTGGGATACACGATTCGAGACTCTGCGTGCGAGCGCCGATGTGATCGGCCCACTCGACCCGAAGCTCGAAGACGACCGGATGCCCGCACTGCTGGATGCGGCATTGCGCTGCTACGCAATGGAACAAGGCGCGGGCGGCCAGACCCTGAGCGTGGATCCGCACACGAAGGTCCGGCCCGCACTCCACGGCCGGCTCCGCCGCACCCTCGACGAATCCACGGAGGACGAGGAGCACTGGAGCTTCCGGGCCATCGCACACAGCCATCCGCGGGCGGTGCTCACCCGGCTGCGCTCGGCCTGCCTGGAGGCGGAGATCCAGCCCGGCAGCGCGAAGCGGCATCTGATCGTGTTGCGCAACGAGGCATTCTCCGCCGGGCCTGTCACGGTGGCGGCGGTCGCCGAAATGGAAGCGGCGCAGGGCATCGCGCTGCCGATCTCGGGCGATGATCTGCGCACCTTCGCTGCTTTGGAGACGCTGATCGCGGACTCCACGACGCCGGGCTTCAGCAGCTGGCTGGAGGTGCGCCGGCCTGCGGGCAGCTCGCAGTTGTTCGACCGGATACTCGGGTCGGTGACATCCGATTGGGTCGTGGCGACATCCGAAAAGAGTGAACCGGAGCCACTTCCGCATACCCGACAACCCGAGCGTGACGAGCGGACGGTCGAGAACCCGCCGGTCTCGAATCAGGTCGCGCCGACCGTCCAGCCGGTCCTGCCGAACCCTGCAGCCGATACCACACCGACGATCGCCCTCGGACGCAATATCGACAATGGCGCGAGCTTCCGAATCCCGTTGAAACAGTTGCGCAAGCACACAGCGCTGTATGCCAGCAGCGGCTCCGGCAAGACGGTCCTCCTCAAGCGTCTCGTGGAATCGGTGGCCCTGCACGGTATTTCGTCGATCGTGATCGACACCAACAATGACCTCGCGCAGCTGGGTGATCGCTGGCCGGCGCCGCCGGACCGGTGGGACCCGCACGATGACGCGCCGGCCGACCGCTACTTCGGTGAGACCGAGGTGGTCGTCTGGACGCCACGGCGCGAGACCGGCCGGCCGCTGGCGTTGAATCCCTTGCCGGACTTCACCGGCGTGCTGGATGATGCCGACGAATTCCGCACCGCCATCGATGCTTCCGTCGCGAGCCTGGTTCCGCGCGCGGGACTGACCGGGCGGAAGCTCGCGACCGGCACCGCGGTTCTCACCGAGGCGCTGACCGATTTCGCCCGCGGTGGCGGTAATGACCTGGGCGACTTCGTGGCGCTGCTCGCAGCCCTGCCGGACGGCGTGAGCACGGTCCGGGACGCGTCACGGCTGGGTCAGGAAATGGCCGACCAATTGCATGCGGCCATGATCAATGATCCGGTGTTCGGCGGTGCGGGCCAGCGGCTCGATCCCGGCGCATTGCTCACGCCGAGCAGCGGTAAGCGTGCGCGGATCTCGGTGATCAGTTGCATCGGCCTGGCCACACCCGAGCAGCGCCAAACCTTCGTCAGTCAGCTGGAACTCGCCCTGTTCGCCTGGATCAAGCGGAATCCGGCCGGTGATCGCCCGCTGGGCGGTCTGCTGGTGCTCGACGAGGCCCAGACCTTCGCCCCGTCGCGGGTGAAGACGCCGTCCACCGACAGCACTCTCACCCTCTCCACGCAGGCACGCAAGTACGGCCTCGGCCTGGTTTTCGCGACCCAGGCGCCGAAGGCCTTGCACCCCATGGTCACCGGCAATACCGCGACCCAGTTCATCGGCCGCCTCAATGCTTCCGTGCATATGCAGGCCGCCCAGGAACTGGCCCGCTCGAAAGGCAGTCAGCTCGACGACATCGCCCGCCTGCCACCCGGCCGCTTCTACGGAGCCACCGATGGCTCCGGATTCGCCAAGCTCACCACCCCGATGTGCTTGAGCCGCCACGCGGATGCACTCACCGAGGACGAAGTCCTGACCAGAGCCCGACGTGACTAGACAGCCGACCGCCGGCGAACCAGCGGGAGGGGCCGGGCGGTGGAGACCATCCAGTGTTCGTAGGCGTTGAGGGTGAGGATGATTGTGGTGACGGTGATGAGCATTGCCAGTTGGGGGAGGTAGGGGGCGGTGGGGGTGAGGGCTGCGAGGAGGAGGGCGGTGGTGGTGCGGCCGGTGGTGGGGGCGCCGAACATGCGCCAGCGGGTCCAGCAGAAGGCGGTGACGTAGAGGGTGGCGCCCAAGGGGAGGAGGTAGCCGAGGGGGGTGTGGGGTGGGGCGGTGGGGGTTTCGACCATGGTGTTGGCGCCTACGGCTGCCAGGACGAGGCCGGTTACGAGGAGCATGTGGCCGTAGCTGAGGACGTCTCGGACCACGGTGCCGCGGACTTGGTTGGTGCGCAAGGAGTGTTCTACCGCGGAGAAGCCGTAGGCGAAGTAGAGCCACCAGAGGCCGAAGGCCAGGAGGAAGATCAGGATCACGCTGGTCCAGGACAGGACGCCGAGGTGGGCGGCGGCTGCTTGCGCGCCTACCGAGGCGAGCATTTCGCCCAGGGCGATGATGACGAAAGTGCCGAAACGTTCAGGTAGGTGGGTGGCGCCGAATTGGACGTGGCTCAGGCGGCGGGCGAGGAGGGCCGGGCCGATGAAGGCGAGGGCGACGGCGAGGATCCAGAGGGTGTCGCGAACTCGGCCGGGCGGGCCCGCGGCGGCGGCGACCAGTAGTAGCGCGCTGACGAGGCTGATGGTGTAGGGGCTGAGCAGGCTGCCGAAGGCGCCGGCGTGGGCGTAGGCGCCTTTGCGGCGGACGGATTGCCAGAGCAGCAGTCGCAATATCAAGTGCGCCACCACGAAGAGCATCGGCTGCGTGTGGCCGGTGAATACGTGCGGGGCGGTGATGGCCATGACGAAGGCGCACAGTCCGCAGGCGAAGAGGAAGAACCGCTGCCGGTCCGAATCCTCGACGCCGTGCACTGCCAGGACGGTGCCGACCCACGACCACCACATGATGGCCAGCAGCAATACCGTTCGCCCGACTGCGGCCCAACCCGGTTGCGCCACCGGCAGATGCGCGGCCTGGGTGACCGCGAAGACGAGCACCAGATCGAAGAAGAGTTCGGCCCACGTGGCCCGGTCGTGCACCTCGTGCCGAGGTTCTGTCACTGGTGAATCCCTGTTCAGCCGACTGTTCGGGGACTCACTCTAGCGGCAAGGTGCGCAATGGGTTTCGCCGGAATTGCTCGCGCGGCGGCCCATCCGCCCACCGAGGACGAGGTCTTCGAAGCCGGGCTCGAACTGCTGACGGCGCCGCTGGCCCGGCCGGGAGGCTGGTCATGAGCGGTGAGGCTGCCACCATTGCGGACGCATCGGCGGCCGGGCACGGTGAGGCCATGAGTGAGCCGCACTGCCCTCGGCTGGGCCGGATCATCGATGCGCTGGGTAGCACGCTGTTGCGTCGGGTGGCGGGTCCGGTCACCACCGACCGGCCTGTCGGATCGGTGTCGATCTACGATCCGGCCGATGGCGTCGATGTCGCCGCCGACGGACTGTTGCTCGGTGTGGGTGTCGCCGATTCCGCCACTGCCACAATGCTGCTCGCGGAACTCCGGCGTCGCGGGGCCGCGGCCTTGCTGCTCAAGGCTCCGATGGACGAGGCCGTCCGGCAGGCGGCGGACGCGGCCGGGATCACGGTGCTGGAGGTCAGCCGGGCCACCTCGTGGGAGCAGCTGGTGTTCCTGTTGCGCACGCTGATCGATCTGCCCGAGCGCGGTGACGCGGCCGCCGAATATCCCAGCGGTGATCTGTTCCAGCTGGCGAATGCGATCGGTGCGCTGCTCGACGCCCCCATCACGATCGAGGATCGGTCGTCGCGGGTGCTCGCCTTCTCCAGCGGGCAGGACCGCACCGATGAGGGCCGCGTGCAGACGGTGCTGGGCCGGCAGGTGCCTGCGCAGTATCAGCGATTGTTGCTGGAGCAGGGCGTCTTCCGCGAGATCTACCGGAGCCGCGAACCTGTCTATATCCCCGCGCTGGCCGAGGGCTTCAAGCCGCGCACCGCGATTGCCGTGCGGGCCGGGGAGGACGTGCTCGGCTCGCTGTGGGCGGTGGTGTCCGAGCCGTTGACCGAGCATCGCCGACGCGCGTTCACCGAGGCGACGAAAATCGTTGCGCTGCATCTGCTGCGGGACCGCGCCGGGCGGACGGCCGATGCCCGCCCCCGCGCCGAACTGGTCGCCCGGCTGCTGGAGCAGACCGGCAATCCCGCGGACACCGCGCGACGCCTGGGCATCGGCGGGAGATCGGTCTGTGTCCTCGCCCTGGAACTCGATGCTCCCGACGAGGACTGCGATGAGGTGGCCCGCGCCGCCGAAATCCGCCGCGTCGCAGACGCACTCGCCCTTCACCTCAGCGCGCTGCATCCCTCCGCGGCCGCGACCATGCTCGGCGAAATGGTCTACGGCCTGCTCCCCCTCCCTGGCTCCTGTGACGGCGAGTCCACGGCTCAACGAGTCGCCACCGATTTCCTGGAGCGCATGGGCGCTCGCACGGTCCTCCACATCGGCATCGGCCGCGCGGTGGGCGAGCCCTGCGACATCATCCGATCCCGGGCCGACGCCGACTGCGTGCTCCGCATCCTGCGCGAGCGCGGCCGCGGAAACCGCTTGGCGACAGTCCGATCCGTACGCCCCGACCTGATGCTGGCCTGCCTCGCCGAAGCCGCCGAACTCGACGACCGCCCCTACGGCGACGCGGTGGCCCGCCTCCTCCGCTACGACGCCGAGCATCGCGGCGACCTGACCGGCACCCTCGCCGCCTACCTGGAAGCCTTCGGCGACATCACCAAGGCAGCGACCGCGGTTCACGTCCACCCCAACACCTTCCGCTACCGCCTGACCCGCCTCTGCGAGGTCGGCGGCCTCGACCTCACCGACCCGGATGCCCGCTTCGAGGCCCAGATAGATCTGCGCCTGCACCGGCTGCACCGCTCCCGCACGGCGGCGGAACCGGCCCGCTCACACTGACCTCCCCTCCCCCGGCCACAACGGCGCGGGACGACCGAGCCGCATCGGCGGCTCGGGATGTGTTGTTGCGCACCAGGAGTGCGAGCAGGGCTGCGAGGACGGCCACGCAGATGCCGGCGCCGTAGACGACGTGGAGGCTGTCGGTGAAGGTTCGGTGGGCCACGTCGGTGAGCGTGTCCACGAGGTGGTGTGCCTGGTCGGGCGGGGTGCCCGACTGTTCCAGGCTGCGGCCCAGCGCCTGCTGCGACGCCTCCGGAAACCCGAGGGCCACTTGCTGTTGTACGGCGTGGTCATCGGCCAGTCCGGCCGCGGGCGTGCCGGCGAGGGCGTTCCTGGCGGCAGCCGGGAATCGTGCGCCGACCAGGGTCATGAGCACGGTTCCCGAGATCGCGACGCCGAGCGTTCCGCCCAGTTGCTGCACGGATTCCTTGACGCCGGCGGTGACGCCCGCCTTGTCGACGGGCGTGCCGGCGAGCACGGCATCCACCGAACCGACCAGCAGGAAACCGACGCCGACACCGATCAATGCCAGCGGCGGCGCCGAGATCGCGAATCCGGAGTCGACGGTGAGCCGCAGCATCAGCGTCATGGCGACCGCATTGCACACCGCGCCGATCACGAGTGTGGTTCTGGCGCCTATCTTTTGCACCAGCACACCGCCGATCAGTGGTGACACGGCATACACAACAGTCAGTGGGAGCAGCGCCACCGCGGCCGCGGTCTCGTTTCTGCCCTGCGCGCCTTGCAGGAAGAACATCAGATAGAAGATGACGGCGGAGAGCACCGAGACGGTCAACGTCAGCAGCGCGAGACCCGCCGTGAACGACCGATTGCGGAACAATCCCAAGGGCACCATGGGATTCCGGACGTGGCGTTCCACCACGATGAACGTCGCGAACGCCAGCACACCGACCATGCCCAGGCCGATGGTCCGCGGGGAATTCCACCCGTGATCCTGTGCATCGGTAATCGCCCAGACGCCCGCGACTATCGCGATCGTCGACGAGGCCGCGCCGGCCAGGTCCATCCGCTTGTACACACGCACCGCGGATTCGGTCATCACCCAAACACCCACGGCCACACCGACAATGCCGAACGGCACATTGACGAAGAACGTCCACCTCCAACTCCCGTGCTGGACGAGCACTCCGCCGAGCAGTGGCCCGCAGGCCGCCGCCACCGCGGCAACCGACCCCAGCACACCCACCGCCGCCGGCAACCTCCGTTCCGGAAAGGCCGCCCTGATCGCCGCCAAACCGGCAGGCATCAACAGCGCCCCGAACGCGCCCTGCACCACGCGCGCGGCGAGCAGCAGCCCGATCGAGGGCGCCAGCCCGCACAGCAGCGAGCACAGCGCGAATCCGCCGACACCCAGCAGGAATGCTTTCTTCCGCCCCATCCGGTCGGCAAGGGTTCCCGCCGGGATCGTCAACCCGGCGAGCGCCAGCAACTGCGCGTTGCCGACCCATTGGATCCCGGCCGGGCTCGCGTGCAGATCCTCCGCGATGGCGGGCATGGCCACCATGACCGCCATCCCGTCGATGAGCACCACCAGGGTGCCGACGGCCACAGCGGCCAGTGTCAGCCAAGCGCTCAGGGGCGCACCGGATTTCGCTGTCCCGGATCGCGTCATAACCAGTCTCCTCAGTGTCGGCAGCGCTTCCGAGCTTCGCGGCGAACCGCCTCCCCGCCCTCGTCGAAAATCACGAATGCCGGGCTGCCGGTTCGTCATCGGCTACGAGGGCAACGCCGCGGTCCACCCGGATGTCGACTCCGCGGATCTCCGAAAGCTTTTCGCGGCAGCGGCTCCCGAGCAGTTCCGCGCGCTCACGGTCTGCGATCCGGCCCGCACCACGGCGAGCACTCCGCGTGAGATCACCACACTGCTCGCGGCGATCTGGCAGGACACCGCAGGCCCGGCAGACGAATCGGCCGCGGCTTGATCGCCTCCCCGATCCGCCGCACCTCGGCAAGGCGAGTGCGGCGGACCTGGAGCGGCTGTTCAACGCAGCGGATCTAGCGCGTCGAGTTCGCGGGGCCGTACTCCGGTGCACATGAGTTCGGCCAGCAGTTGCCCGGTCAGCGGGCCGAGCGTGACGCCCCACATGCCGTGACCGCCCGCGACGAAGACCCCTTCGGTGGCGCTGGCGCCGATTAGGGGCAGGCCGTCGGCGGTCAATGGGCGTGCGCCGACCCATTCTTCGCGCACATCCGCCCAGTCCACTCCGTCCAGCAGGGGGCGGATGCCGCGCAGGGTCCTCTCGATGCGGGCCCGGTTCAATGGGGCATCGGGCCGCTGAAATTCCATGACGCCGACGACTCGGATACGGTCGCCGCGCGGCGACAGCGCGGCTCGGGTGGCCGGGAAGTACAGCGGACTGCGCAGTGGTTCGGCCACCGCCACGCTGCAGCTGTAGCCGCGGCCGCCGTACTGCGGCATCCGGACGCCGTGCGGCCGGGCGAGTTCCGGCAGCCAGGCGCCATTGGCGAGGACGACCGCGTCCGCCTCCCGCCGCGTGCTCCCGGCCTGGACGATCACCTTCCCCTCGCGTCGTTCCACGGCGGTGACCGCGGCATTCTCCGTGATCTTCGCGCCCCGGGCACGGATGCCGTCCGCCAGCGCGGCGACGTAGGCGACGGGGTCCAGATACCGCTGCCCGAGAATCTGCACGCCGCAACCGATCCGCCCCGACAGCTGCGGCGCGAGTTCCCGCGCCTGATCGCCGGTCAGCATGCGCATGTCCACCGCCTGCCCGCTGGCGACGACGCCTTCGAACTCGTGCAGCAACCCGCTCGCCTGATGTGCGTCGGTGTAGGCGGCGAGCACATCGGTTTCCGCGGTGCGCGACGGTATTCCACCGTCCCGCTGCCGGTCGTACGACGCGTAGATCCGCGCGTTCAGGTCGCGGTAGATCGCCATGGCCCGCGCCCAGTGGGCGCCGGTGCAGTGCCGGATCAGGCGCAGCAGGAAGCGGGCGAGTTCGGGGTCGGTGCTGGGCGGCAGCCGGACCGGTGAGCGCGGGTCGAGGACGGCGCGAATCCCGTAGCGCAACAGGGACGGCTCGGGCAGCGGTACGGTCAGCGACGGTGTCAGATAGCCGGCATTACCCCAGGACGCGCCCGCACCCGGATGCGCCTTGTCCAGCACTTCCACCTCGACCCCGTGCTCCTGCAACGACCACGCGCACGACAGGCCGACGATCCCGGCCCCGACCACCACGACCCGTTCGGGCATCCGTGTTCCGGACATAGCACTCCCTTTCAACCCGTCAGGCCGAATCTGCTCGCGCCGGAGGCGTTCCGGCGCGATATCGGCATCCAGAGCATCGAGCGGGTGCGGACGAGGCGCCTCGTAGCGGCGTACGAATCCGGGGCCGCCGGTTCATGGCCGGCTCCGAGGCCGGCCCGGATTCTCGCCCGCACCATGGAGAAACAGATGAGAGAAGGAGCAAGACGTGACGAATTCTCGACCACTGGATCTCGCCGACCTGGACCGGGTGGCCCTGCCGTCGGATCCGGCGATCGCTCCCGACGGCAGTCGCGTGGTGTACGTGTTGCGGACGGTGGATCGTGACGCGGACCGCGACAATCGATCACTGTGGCAGGTCCGGCCGGGTGGCGAGCCGATCCGCTTGACCCGCGGCCACGCCGACACCGATCCATGCTGGTCCCCGAACGGCCGCTGGATCGCCTTCCTGCGCGCGGGGGATGGCCCTGCTCAGGTGTGGCTGCTGCCCGCCGACGGCGGGGAGCCGGAACAGCTGACGGAACTACCGCTGGGGGCAGGACGTCCGGTGTGGAGTCCGGACAGCACCCGGATCGCCTTCGCCGCGCCGGTGGATACGGCGGCGCCGCTCGGGCGTCCGGCAAAGACAAAGGCCGAGACCTCGGACGGCACCGCTGCGGCCGGAAGGAAAGCATCGCCCCGCAGCGAGGTGCCTGGGAGTGTCGCTGCCGCACCGATTCATACCGCGCGGCGGCATTACAAGCTCGATGGCACCGGAATGTTGCGGAGTATGCGGTCGCAGGTGTTCGTGCTCGATCTTGCCGACCGGTCGGTGCGGCAGGTGACCGACGGGGACTTCTATGCCGAGACACCGGCCTGGTCGCCGGATGGTGAGCGGCTGGCTTTCGCCGACTCGCTCTCGGATGACGGCAATGTCATCGCCGCTGCCGCGCGTGTCGTGGACGCCGCCGGTACCCGAGTCATTCCCGAGCAGGTCGGCTCCACCAAAGGCGCTGTGGCGGCGGTGATCTGGAGCGCGGAGGGCGACAGCCTGATCGCGATCGGCGCTCCCGATACCGATGTCCGCAATAACGGTCTGCTGCGGATCCCGCTGGACGGCGGCGAAACCGCCGAGCTGACCGCCGGATTCGACCGCAATGTCATGGCGGGCGCGACGGGTTATCCGGGCGCGCTGCCGCAGGTGACGGCGGGCGGCGTGCTGTTCTGCGCGCGTGACCGCGGGTTCACTCACCTGTACGTGCGTGACGAGGCCGGTGTGCGCAAGCTGCTCGACGGTGATCGCCTGGTCTCGGGCCTGTCGGTCGCCGGGAACTCGGCCGCTGTCGCCGTGTCGGGCGCGGGCAGTTTCGGCGAGATCGTGCTGCTCGACCTGGACTCCGGCGCCGAGCAGGCACTCACCTCGCACACCGCGACGGCCCTGCCGGATGTCACGCCGGTTCCGGTGCGCGAGCGCGTGTTCACCGTCTCCGACGGCACCGAAGTGCACGGCTGGCTGCTCGGCGACCCGGCGACGACCTCCGGGCCGCTGCTGGTGGATGTGCACGGCGGCCCGCACAATGCGTGGAATGCGGTGTGGGACACCACGCACGCCTACCACCAGATCCTCGCGGCCCGCGGCTGGACGGTGCTGCTGCTCAATCCGCGCGGCAGCGACGGTTACGGTGAGTCGTTCATGCGCGCCGTGGTCGGCGGGTGGGGTGTGGCCGATGAACGCGATTTCCTGGAGCCGATCGATCAACTGATCGCCGAGGGGCTGGCCGACCCGGCGCGAATCGCCTTGTGCGGCTATAGCTATGGCGGTTACACGTCCTGCTGGCTGCCCACCCGCACGGATCGTTTCGCCGCGGTGGTCGCCGGCGGCGTGGTCAGTGATCTGGTGAGCATGATGGGCACCTCCGATGCGGGAGATTACTTCGCCGGCACGGAGTTCGGGGCCACCTATTGGGACGATCCCGCCAAGGTCGCGGCCATGTCGCCGCTGGCGCACGTGGATCGCGTCAGCGCGCCGACCCTCGTACTGCACGGAGAGGCCGATGCGCGCTGCCCGCTCGGGCAGGCCGAGCAGTGGTACAACGCGCTGCACGAGCGCGGCATACCCACCGAGCTGGTGATCTACCCCGGCGCCACACACCTTTTCATTCTCGAGGGCAAGCCCTCGCACCGCGCCGACTACAACCGCCGCCTCGTCGACTGGGTGATCGCGCACACCCGCGCCCACGGTCCGGCCGGGGCGGTGACCGCCATCGCGCCGCTGGATGCCGCGTACTGGCAGCGGCGGCTCGAGCAGCTCGCGTCGCGGCAGGGTATTCCCGGTGTGTCGCTGGCCATTTCGCACGGCGATCAGATCGTCGAGGCCGCCTACGGTGTGCTGAATGCGGACACCGGGGTGGAGACCACGACCGACTCGCTGTTCCAGATCGGGTCCATCAGCAAGGTGTGGACCTCCACCGCCGTCATGCGGCTGGTGGATCAGGGCAAGCTCGATCTCGACACGCCGCTGACCGAGCTGCTGCCGGAACTGCGACTGTCCGATCCGGACACCGCCGCCCGAATCACCATGCGTCACTTGCTCACCCACTCCAGCGGCATCGACGGTGATGTGTTCGACGACGAGTCCGGCCGCGGCGACGACTGTCTCGAACGCTATGCCGCCGGTCTGGCGCACGCCGAATGCATCCTCCCGATCGGGACGCTCTGGTCCTACTGCAATGCCGGTTTCAGCCTGGCCGGCCGGGTCATCGAGGCGCTCACCGGCACCACCTGGGACGCGGCCATGCGCGAGCTGGTCTTCGAGCCACTCGGCTTGCGGCACACCGTGACTCTGCCCGAGGAGGCGCTGTTGCATCGGGCCGCGGTGGGGCATCTGCCGGGCCCGGACGGGTATCGCCGAGCGAACCGCTGGGTGCTGCCTCGCCACGCCGGACCCGCCGGCTTGATCACCACGACCGCCCGCGATGTCCTGACCTTCGCGCGCATGCATCTCGACGACGGTGTCGCCGCGGACGGGCAACGCCTGCTGTCGGCCGATGCGGCCAGGCAGATGCAGTCCGAGCAGTTCGTGCTCCCGCAGCCGAACGGCCTGCAGATCGATTCGTGGGGCCTGGGCTGGTGGCGCGCCGACTGGAACGGTGACCGCGTGTTCGGCCACAGCGGCGGCACGCTCGGCCAGACCGCACTGCTGCAGGTACTGCCCGAGCACAAGCTCGCGTTCACCATCCTCACCAATGGCGTCGCCGTCGGCCTGTTCGACGAATTGTCCGCCGAGATAGCGGCTTTGGCGGGTGTCACGCCCCGGGAGCAGTATCGGCCCACGCGGTCGGAAGCCGAGGTCGAGGCGGACCGGTACACCGGCCATTACGAGCGAGCCGGTCAGCGGATCGAGGTCCTCAGCAAGGACGACGGTCTCGTCCTGCGGATGGCCGGCACCGGACTGCTCGCCGAATTCGCACCCGAAACCGACCTGCCCATGGTCCCCGTCGCCGAGGATCAATTCGCGGTGCACCTGCCCGGCATGGACCGCTGGTCGTCGGTGACCTTCCACCATCTGCCCGGCGGACAGCGGTACGTCCACTTCGGCGGCCGTGCGGCCAAGTTCCGGCACGACGGTGATCCCGCCGAGTAGCGGGCCCCGGCCGCGCCGATGAACGGCCCGCATCGCCCTTCGAAGGCGGTGCGGGCCTTCGCATCAGCAGTCAGCGCGTATCACCCGATCTCGGCGAGCCGAGGTGCGATCTGCTCGCCGTACCGTTCCACCCACCCCGCAGGATCCGGATTACCGGGCACCGGCCCGACATTCAACAACCCGAACCCGAGCTCGGCATACCGTTCGACGGTCTTCAGATATCCATCGGTATCCGCGAACGGATCCGCGAAAAGCCCTGCGGAGCAGAGGATCTCCGCCGGATCGCGCCCGACGTCCGCGCAGTGCCGCCGCAACACCTCGAGCTTGTGCGGCAACTCGTCCAACGGCGTAGTGGTATTCCAGACGTCGGCATACTGCGCCACCATCCGCAGCGTCTTCTTCTCCCCGCTGCCGCCCAGCAGGATCGGCGGCCGCCGGATCGGCTGCGGCTCACAGATGGTCTCCGCCAGCTGATAATGCTTCCCCTCGAAGGTCCCATCATCCGCACTCCACATCTGCAAGCAGATCCGCAGCGTCTCCTCCAGCATCTCGAACCGATCCCGCAATGCCGGATAAGGCACCCCCAGCGCCAGATGCTCCCGCTCGTACCAGGCAGCCCCCAACCCCAGCATCGACCGCCCCTGCGACAACACGTCCAACGTGCTGACGATCTTCGCCAGCACCCCCGGATACCGATAGGTCACCCCCGTGACCAGCATCGTCAACGTAATCGTCTCCGTCTGCCCCGCAAGGAATCCCAAACTCGTGTACCCCTCGAGAAACGGATCCCCCGCCCGCCCCACCGCCTCCATCTGAAACAGATGGTCGGCCAACGTGAACATGCTCGCCCCCGCCCCCTCCGCCGCCACCGCGGTCCGAGCCAGCGTGGGCCCCAGCGCAGTAGCGTCCCCGGGCAGAAAGTCGATGAAGTGAATGCCGAAGTCCATTGCCGTTCAACCTCTTCCGTTCATTCGACGAGCCGAAACCTACAACTCTCTACCTTACACTCGACAGTTCAACTGTACAGTTGAACTGTCGATTTCATCCCCGACACTCAGATACGGAACGCATGGCTCGGGGGTCCGCTGCACGTGCATCTCGCACGGTTCGGGGCGGTGTTGACGGATTGCGGTACGTACCAGTCCGAATGTGATTACCCTGTCTTCACACACGGTGACCGGGTCTGCACGGTGCTCCGTGAATATCGTTGCGCGCCTTAGGCGAAACTCGCCGGGCGGGTATGCGGGGTGCTCGACTGTCACGAACAGCCGAGTCCGACGCCGGAGGTGGTTACGTGGTAGCGCCGATCGAAGTCACTGACGCGCAGGTGTCGGTGGTAGCCCCATTGACAGCCGAGCACATCGAAGGACGCTCGCCCGGGCGCATCGCCTGGATGCGATTGCGCCGCGACAAGGTCGCCATGGGCGGCGGCATCGTGGTGGTACTGCTGGTGCTCATCGCGATCCTCGGGCCCTATGTGGTGACCTCGCCGACGGATGCGCATGCGAGCCTGGTGGATCCGGAGCTCAGCCGGCCCATCCACGGCGTATTCCACTCCGGTATCTCGGGGGCGCATCCACTGGGCATCGACGTCCCGTTCGGGCGGGACGAACTGGCGCGCATCGTGGTCGGCGCGCGGTACTCGCTGCTGATCGGCACGCTGGCGACGGTGCTGTCGCTGATCCTCGGCGTCGGAATCGGCGTCATCGCCGGATACTTCGGCGGCTGGGTCGATACCGTGCTGGCCCGCGCCATGGATATCTTCCTCGCCTTCCCGCTGCTGCTGTTCTCCATCGCCATGGTCGGCGTATTCCCCACCAGCGCATTCGGATTGAGCGGCAATACGCTGCGGGTCGTCCTGCTGATCTTCGTCATCGGATTCTTCAACTGGGCCTATCCCGGCCGCATCATTCGCGGGCAGGTGCTGTCACTGCGCGAACAGGAATTCGTCGACGCCGCACGCGCCATGGGTGCACGGCCGGGCTACATCATCTTCCGCGAGATCATGCCGAATCTGGTCGGGCCGATCCTCGTCTACACGACTTTGCTGATCCCCATCAATATTCTCTTCGAGGCCGCCCTGTCCTTCCTGGGGGTCGGCATCATTCCCCCGACCCCGACCTGGGGCGGCATGCTGTCCGACGCCGTCGAGCATTACAGCGTCGATCCGAACCTGGTGCTCATGCCGGGTCTCGCACTACTCATCGCGGTCGTCGCCTTCAATGTCTTCGGCGACGGCCTGCGCGATGCGTTCGACCCTAGATCAAGTCGATAGACGCGCTGCCGGGCGCGATTTCGGTGCTAGTGAAATGAGGGCACAACCGATGAAACGAACACACTCCCTGGGCATAGCGGCCGCGACCTTCGCCGGCGCGCTCGTGGTGGCGGGTTGCGGGGGCGCGAGCAGCGGCAGCGGCTCCGGCACCTACGACGCGGCCAGCACCTCGGTGGTCAATCCCTCCGATCATCAAGGGGGAACACTCGTTTACGAGATGTCCTCGGACTTCGACTCGATGGATCCCGGCAACACCTATTACGCGTATTCGCAGGACTTCACCCGGCTCTTCGCGACACCGCTGCTGACCTTCGACAGCGTCACGCCCGGGCAGACCGTGCCCAAGATCGTGCCCGATCTGGCGACCGACCTCGGCACGCCCAGCGACAATCTGACCACCTGGACCTACCACATCCGGCAGGGCCTGAAATTCAGCAATGGCGAGCCGATCACCGCCAAGGACGTCAAATACGCTGTGGCGCGCAGTAATTTCGCGCCGGATGTGCTCAACAAGGGGCCGGTCTACTTCCAGAAGTATCTGATCAACCCCAACAACTATCCGGGACCGTACAAGGATCCCAACCTCGACGACTTCAAGGGCATCACCACGCCCGACGACTACACCGTCGTCTTCCATCTCCAGGCGCCGTTCGCCGAATTCGACGATATCGTCATCATGGAGACCCCGCCGGTACCGCCGGACGCGGACACGGGGCCCAATGGCGGCGTCAATTACGAATACCACTACGTCTCCTCCGGCCCGTACATGCTGCAGAGCTACGACCCGGGTAAGCAGGCGGTGCTGGTCAAGAATCCCAACTGGACCCAAGCGGGCAGCCCGCAGGTGAAACAACTGGCCGACAAGATCATCTTCCGCCCCAACATCACTCAGTCGACGGTCGACTCCGACCTGATCAACGGTTCGGCACAAGTAGACCTCGCAGGCACCGGTGTGTCCTCGGACGCGCGCGCCAGGATCCTCTCCACGCCCACCCTGAAAACGCATGCGGATGACCCGCTGAGCGGGTTCGAATGGTATGCCGGAATCAACAGCACTATCATTCCGAATGTCCACTGCCGCAAGGCAATCGAATACGCCGTGGACAAGACCACTGTGCAGGCCGCCTACGGTGGCGCGGTCGGCGGCAATATCGCCAGCGACTTCCTGCCCCCGTGGATCGACAGCAATACCAGCAACACCTACCCGAACGGACCGGACAACACCGGCGACCTGAATGCCGCCAAGAGCGAACTGGCCCAGTGCGGTTCGCCCGCCGGCTTCACCACCTCCGTCGCGTTCCGCTCCGACCGGCCGAAGGAGAAGGACGCGGCCGTAGCCGTCCAGGCGGCGCTCGCGCGGGTCGGTATCCAGACCAACCTGTTCGGTTACCCGTCACAGGATCTGCCGACCGTCCTCGGGGCGCCGGCCTCCGTCCATCAGAACCACCTGGGCATCATGCTGTCGGGCTGGCAGGCCGACTTCCCGACCGGCTACGGCTTCCTCTTCGCGACCACCGACCCGCAGGCCATCACCCAGTCGGGCAACTACAACTTCGAAGAAGAGACCAACCCGGCCGTGACGGCGCTGTTCAACAAGGTGGTCGGACTGTCCGCGATCCCGGACCGCGCCGCGGTCTACCGGCAGATCGACGACGCCGTCATGCAGGACGCCACCATCATGCCGCTGATCTACAGCAAGTCGCTGATCTACCGGCCGGACAACCTCACCAACGTCCATATCCAGTACGGCTACGGCATGTACGACTACACCCAACTCGGGTTGAAGTGATTGCCCCGTGCTGCGATTCGTCATCCGCCGGATACTGTTCGCGGTACTCGTCCTGCTGATCACCACGCTGGTGGCATTCCTGATCTTCTTCGGACTGCCCAAGCTGGCAGGCGTCTCCACCGAAGCTCTCGCCGCGCGCTACGCGGGGCGGGAGCCGACACCCGATGTGCTGCACGGGATCATCGTGCAGCTGGGACTGGATCGGCCGCTGCCGATCCAGTACCTGGAGTTCGTCAAGGGGCTCGTGGTCGGGCGTGACTACAACGGCGGCTCCTACAGCATCCATTGCGCGGCACCGTGTTTCGGGTACTCGTGGCGCACCTCCACACCGGTGTGGGAGCTGCTGCTGAATCGCGCGCCGGTCACCCTCTCCATCGCGGGCGGCGCCGCCGTGCTGTGGCTGCTGGGCGGGGTGACCACCGGGGTGATCTCGGCACTGCGCAAGGGGACCGTGTTCGATCGGGTCGCCATGACCATCTCCCTGGTCGGAGTGTCACTGCCGGTGTTCCTCACCGGCCTGCTGGCACTGGCCCTGTTCGTCAACACCCTGCACCTGCTGCCGTCCGACCAGTACGTCGACCTCACCACCGATCCCCTGCAATGGGTGGAGAACCTGATCCTGCCGTGGATCACCACCGCATTCACCTACGGCGCCCTGTACACCCGGCTCACCCGCGCGGGCATGTTGGAGACGATGAACGAGGACTACATCCGCACCGCCCGCGCCAAAGGGCTACCCGAACGCACCGTGGTGCTGCGGCACGCGCTGCGCGGCACACTCACGCCGATCGTCTCCATCTTCGGCATGGATCTGGGGCTGCTGCTCGGCGGCGCGGTGCTGACCGAGGTGGCCTTCTCCATGCAAGGGCTGGGGCAGCTCACCATTCAGGGCATCCAGCAGAGCGATCTGCCGGTCGTACTGGGGGTGACCTTGTTCGCGGCGTTCTTCATCGTGGTGGCGAACACGATCGTCGACATCGGGTACGCGGTCATCGATCCGAGGGTGAGGCTGGCATGAGCAGCACGGGCGAGACGCCACCGAACACGGAACCCTTTCTGCGCGTGCGGGATCTGCGCATCCAATTCCCCACCGACGACGGCGTCGTCAAGGCGGTCGACGGGGTGTCGTTCCAGCTCGACCGCGGACGCACCCTCGGCATCGTCGGCGAATCCGGCTCGGGAAAGACGGTCACCAGCCTGGGACTGCTCGGCCTGCACGATCGGCGCCGCACCGTCGTGTCCGGGGAAGTGCTGCTCGACGGCGTCGACATCGCCTCCGCGCCTGCGGAAGAAGTGCGGCGCATGCGCGGCAGCAAGATGGCGATGATCTTCCAGGATCCGCTCACCGCCTTGAATCCCTACTTCACCATCGGCAGACAGATCATCGAGGCCTACCGGCTGCACAACGATGTCACCAAACAGCAGGCCCGCCGGCAGGCCATCGACCTGCTCGACCGCGTCGGCATCCCGCAACCGCAACGGCGGGTGGACGAATACCCGCATCAGTTCTCCGGCGGCATGCGGCAACGCGCCATGATCGCCATGGCCCTGTCCTGCAATCCGGAACTGCTCATCGCCGACGAACCCACCACGGCGCTGGACGTGACCGTGCAGGCGCAGATCCTCGACCTGATCCGGGATCTGCAGCGCGAGTTCGACTCCGCGGTCGTCATCATCACCCACGACCTCGGCGTGGTGGCCGAGATCGCCGACGACGTACTGGTCATGTACGCCGGGAAGGCCGTCGAGTACGCCGAGGTCGGCACGCTCTTCCACGCCCCCGCACATCCCTACACCTGGGGGCTGCTCACCTCCATGCCACGACTGGACGGCGGCGGGTCCGAACGGTTGCTGCCGATCAAGGGCACGCCGCCCAGCCTGATCCATGTGCCCAGCGGCTGTGCGTTCCACCCGCGCTGCGCCTATCCCGAACGCACGAATGGACTGTGCCCCACCGAGATACCGGCCATGCGCGAAGTCGGCACGGGACACACCGCCGCCTGCCACCTGACCGTGGAACAGCGCGTCGACATCTGGAACGAGGAAATCCTGCCGGTCATCTCGCCTGCACCGGCACTCGTCACGAGCGAGCGGAACGACAGTGACCAATGAACTCGACAACCCGCCGGCCGAGGGCGCGCCACTGCTGGAGGTCACCGGGCTGCGCAAGTACTTCCCGGTGACCAAAGGGGTGATCCTGCGGCACACGGTCGGCGCGGTCAAGGCCGTCGACGGCGTGGACCTCACCGTGCGGCGCGGGCAGACCCTCGGGCTGGTGGGCGAATCCGGTTGCGGGAAAACAACTACCGGGCGGCTCATCCTGCGGCTGGAAGATCCCACCGAAGGCTCGATCGTCTTCGACGGGCACGACATCACCACGCTGTCCCAGCGGCGGCTGCGGCCACTGCGGCGCGATATCCAGATGATCTTCCAGGACCCGTATTCCTCGCTCAATCCGCGAAAGACGGTGGGCGCCATCATCGGTGCGCCGATGCGGGTACAGGGCACGGCGTCGCCGGACGACCGCAAGAAACGCGTGCAGGAGCTGCTCGAACTCGTCGGTTTGAATCCCGAGCACTACAACCGATATCCGCACGAGTTCTCCGGCGGCCAGCGGCAGCGCATCGGCGTCGCCCGCACCCTCGCGCTACAGCCGAAGCTGATCGTCGCCGACGAACCCGTCTCGGCCCTCGACGTCTCGGTGCAGGCCCAGATCATCAACCTGCTCGAGGACCTGCAGGACGAATTCGACCTCACCTACATCGTGATCGCGCACGATCTGGCCGTCATCAAGCACATCAGCGACCAGATCGCCGTCATGTACCTCGGCAGCATCGTCGAACGCGCCGCCCGCGACGACCTGTACGCCCACCCCATGCACCCCTACACCGTCGCCCTCCTCTCAGCGGTCCCCATCCCCGATCCCGAGGGCCGCACCGAACGCGAACGCATCCGCCTCTCCGGCGACGTCCCCAGCCCCCTCAACCCGCCGGCCGCCTGCCGCTTCCACACCCGCTGCTGGAAAGCCCAGGACATCTGCGGCCAGATCGACCCGCCTGTCCTCGACTTCAACGGCCACCAGGTCGCCTGCCACTTCCCGGAAAACCTCCCCGCCGAATCAACCCCGCCACCGCTTTCGGTCCCGCAAACCACTCCCGAATAGTGTTGCGCACCAGCGTCCTTCGACGACAGTCACAATACGCGGCAACACCGACAACATCGATCCCGGCCGCCCGCCCCAACGCAACCGCCCGCACCCGATGCTGCCGCTGCGTGACGACGGCGGCCAGATCGATGCTGTAGACACTCCATGCGCGATCGCAGGTCGCGCGGGTGGAAACCCCTTCTCCATCCGCGCGAATGTCCGCCGGATCCACCCCTCGATCCACCAAATACCTTCTCATCGAGGCGATCTCGTCCCCTGAATTCCCCCGCGCGTCTCCGGAAATCAAGATCTCGCGCGCCTTCCCCGCCGCCAGTAGTTCGATCGCGACGTCGAGCCGCCCACGCAGATACGCCATGGGCGCCCCATCCGGACCGATCTTCGCCCCCGGCACGATCACCACCGGCACAACCGGCGCATCTGCAACATCGAACAAGCGCCCGGCAGCCAACATTCGCAGCCACAGATTCGCGCCGACCAGAGTCGTCACCACTCCCCCAGCCAGCGCGACACCGGCCCCGAACAGCCTGCCCGCCCAGACTCCCCGCGAGTTCAGTCCTTCCATCGGCCCAACTATTCCAGTCGACGCCTACCGATCCGCCGCCCGCTCAGCAGTGAAGACCGCGAAGCTGGGGCTCCGCGCGAGGGTGGCCCAGAACTCGGCGCCGCGATCATCGTCCGGCACAACCGTCGGCTGCCGCGTGACGGTCGTAAGACCGGCCCGCTCCAGCGCGCCATCGAACGCGCCCGCCGGCCAGAAGAACGAATCGAACGCGAACGGCGGCTTACCCAGCACCCGCACCGACACCGGCATCCGGAACGTCAACTCACCGGTCTGCACAACCTGATACCCGTAGCGCCCGTAATCGCCGGGCAGCACATCCCAGTCCGCATCCGGATTCGGCACCACCACCGCCAAGATGCCACCGGGCGCCAGATTGCCGGCGAGGTTGCCGGCCATACGATCAAGCGCCGCAGGATCATCCGCATATCCGAGCAACCACACCGCGGTCACCACATCGAATTCCCCCAGCACCGGCAACTCCGCAGCATCGACCCGGTGATAGGTGATCCCCCGCGACTCCCGCGCTTCCACGCTCCGCGCATACGCCACCATCTCGTGCGACGAGTCGACGCCAACGACCCGCGCCGCACCGAGATCCACGAACTTGCGCGGATAGAACCCGGTGCCACAAGCGACATCCAGCACGGCCTTACCACTCAGATCCGGCAGCGCCGACAGCAAGGTGGCCTGCTCGGCCAGTCCCGTCGGAATGAACTTGGCCCGCTCGTAAGCCTTCCCGATCACGTCGTACTGATCATCCGATTCGGCCATGAATCTCAACAGTAGTGACCGACCCTCGCCCGGGCGACAATATCCCCAGCGGCCGCACGACCGCCCTCTCCTCAGGTGGTAATGCCATGACCGTCGGCAAACTGTCCGTGATCTCCTGGACCCTCTTCGTCGTAATGTCCGTCGCCTTCCTCCCAGCCATCCTGGGCATCAACAAGATCCCCGGCCTCCCCCACCCGCTGAAGATAGCCCTGGCCGTCTTCGTAGTGGTCGTCGTCTGGTGGGGCCCCTTCATCTACGGCATGTACCTCGCCCAAGCAGCCATGGGCAACAACGACAAACGCCTCCTGAAGCGCGGCATCCACGGCACCGCAGTAGTCCTCTCCGCCCACGAAACCAACACCATGATCGGCGGCGCCCCCGACATAGGCCGCTTCGGCAAAATGGTCTACCGCTACCGCCTCCGCGTAACCCTCCCAGGCAACCACCCCTACGAAACCACCTGCCGCATAACCACCAGCACCATCCGCGAAGGCCAAACAGTCGAAATCTACGCAGCCCCCCACAACCACAAACGAGTAACCATCGCCCCCACCCCCACTGGCCACACCCCCAGAACCAGCTACACCCCCACACCTCACTCCCTGCAAGTCGATGCCCCCCAACAACATTGGCACCCCCAGTCCGACTCCACCGAATCCAACCGCATCCACCAACTGACCGAACTGGCCCGCCTCTACCGCGAAGGCTCCCTGACAGCCGCCGAATTCGCCGCCGAGAAAGCCCGCCTCCTCGGCAACTGAGACCGCAGGCCGGAAACGCGCGCAGCAACCTCACAGGCTGCATACAGGTTCGTGGAAAGGGGGCGCGGCAGAGTAGTTGGTATGACGCAGATCGTGACTACGCCCCGAGAGGCGAAGCAGGCCGAAATTGCCAGGGTTGCACCGGTTCTCGATATCGTGATCCCGGTCTACAACGAGGAAGAGGATCTCGGGGCTACCGTGCATCGGTTGAACGAGTACTTGAACGCGGGATTCCCGTTCAGTGCCCGGATCACGATCGCGGACAATGCGAGCACCGACTGCACCTTGCAGGTCGCGGAGATCATGGCCGAGGAATACGACAATGTGCGGGTGCTGCACCTCGAGCAGCAGGGGCGCGGGCGGGCGTTGCGCACTGCCTGGCTGGCTTCCGACGCTCAGGTGGTCGCCTACATGGATGTCGATCTGTCTACCGACCTCAACGGGTTGCTACCCCTGGTAGCGCCGCTGGTGTCGGGACACTCCGACCTCGCTATCGGGACTCGGCTGGATCGCCGGTCGCGGGTCGTGCGGGGGCCGAAGCGTGAATTCATTTCGCGTAGCTACAACAAGATCCTGAAGATGTCGCTGCACGCTTCCTTCTCCGACGCGCAATGCGGATTCAAAGCCATGCGCACCGAGGTCGGCCGGCGCGTACTTCCCCTCGTCCACGACAACGAATGGTTCTTCGACACCGAACTGCTCGTCATCGGCCAGCGCGCGGGCCTGCGCATCCACGAGGTCCCCGTCGACTGGATCGACGACCCGGACAGCCGCGTCGACATCGCCGACACCATCCGCAAGGACCTGCAGGGCATCCACCGCCTGCGCCGCTCGATGGCCGACGGCACCCTCCCCCTCGACACCCTGCGCACCACCATCGGCCGCGCACCGCTGACCGGCGATATGGCCGCCTGACCGACTCGCTGACGCGGCGGGCTACTCGAGGTAGCCCTGCAATGACTGTGCGCGCGAGGGATGACGCAGCTTCGACATCGTCTTCGACTCGATCTGCCGGATCCGCTCACGCGTGACGCCGTAGACCTTCCCGATATCGTCGAGGGTCTTGGGCTGACCGTCGCCCAGCCCGTATCGCATCCGCACCACCCCCGCCTCCCGCTCGGTGAGAGTGCCGAGCACCGACTGCAATTGCTCCTGCAGCAGCACGAAGGCCACCGCCTCGACCGCGACGACAGCCTCGGAATCCTCGATGAAATCACCGAAGTTGCTGTCCCCCTCGTCGCCGATCGTCTGATCCAGCGAGATCGGTTCCCGGGCGTACTGCCGAATCTCCAGGACCTTCGCGCTGGTGATGTCCAATTCCTTGGCGAGCTCCTCGGGCGTGGCCTCGCGGCCCAGCTCCTGCAGCAACTCACGCTGCACCCGACCGAGCTTGTTGATGATCTCCACCATGTGCACGGGAATGCGGATCGTACGAGCCTGATCGGCCATGGCGCGGGTGATCGCCTGGCGAATCCACCAGGTGGCATAGGTCGAGAACTTGAATCCCTTGCTGTAGTCGAACTTTTCGACCGCGCGCACCAGACCCAGATTGCCCTCCTGGATCAAGTCGAGAAACGCCATACCGCGCCCCGTGTACCGCTTCGCGATCGAGACCACCAAGCGCAGATTCGCCTCGAGCAGATGACTCTTGGCATCCGCGCCGTCCCGCACCACCCGCGCCAGGTCACGGCGATACGGGGCGGTGAGGCCCGACGGCGTCTCGGACTCGATCCGTAGCTTCTCCGCCGCGAAAAGCCCCACCTCGATCCGGATCGCCAGATCGACTTCCTCGTCCGCGGAGAGCAGCGGAACCCGGCCGATCTGCTTGAGATACGCCCGCGTCGAGTCCCCGCTCCCGGTGAGCTCGGCTTCCTTACGTGCCCGACGGAGTGCCGGGGACTCGCTTTCGTCCCCTTCAACGGTAGTTGCCACATTCGCCCCTTCGAGAAAGTCGGGCGGCATCGCGATGTGAAAATTCGACCGCAGAGAGGCCTGAAAAAGGGCTCAGCTATTGCCGGCGCCACTCACCAGTCTACGTGCCGGACGCGGACCTGGGCCCGCCGCCGCGAGTCGGCTGCAGGCGACGGCGATTTCCCGACCGCGCGTGCGGGATATCGCCGCCGGCGTTGATTCCCAGCAATCTTCCAGCACAATGCGAGGGCACGTACAGCCCGCCACGGCAGATTGGAAGACGTCGGCACCGATCTTGAATACGGATAAGACCGATCACCGTGCGGCACAAACGGATTCGCGCGGTGCATCACCGAATTATTTGGAGAGAACCATGTTTCAGCTCTTTCACCCGTTCTTCGACTTCTTCCGGCCGATCTTCGACCAGTGGGGTCACGGGCATCATCGAGGCGGGTGGCACTGAGCCACGAGCGAGCTGACAGCTCCCACGGCCCGCGATGCGGTGAAACGCCGCCTCGCGGGTCTTTTCGTCCAGCCTTCCGTCGCAAGCTGCCCGCAACACCATAGCCGCCGTGTCTGCGAGCGAGGATCAGTCCAAACCGAGATCGAGTTGATTCCAGCTGATAGTCACATCGAGCGGGTCCGCAGCATCGACCGCCACCGCGTCCCCCCGTGGCCGCAATGACATATTCTCCCGGACATACGTCCCGTCGGCGGTGAGCCGCAACATCTCGATCGACGCTGCGGGGCCGTCGTCCTGCACCATGCGAACAATCCAGTAGTAAGGGATGCCCAGTCGTGCGTAGTCCGCACGTTTTTCCACCAAATCCGCGGTCACCGTATTCGGCGATACAACCTCGACGACAAGCAGAGTGTCCGACGCCGTCGGCTTGGTCTTCCACTTGCCTCGCGGCTCGTCGATACAGCGATACACGATCGCGTCCGGCCGTTTGTAGTGGAAGGGAACCTCGGAAACCAACATGTCGAGCTCACCGCTGGCCCGCAGGCACGGCGCACCGCTCGGCCTCTTGGAAACCGCGTCGCGCAGTGCCCCTTTGATGTTGTCGCTGATCGCGACATGATTCGGCGAGGGCGACTCGCAGTGCACGATCATGCCGTCCCGAATCTCGACGGAACGGGCGATATCCTCCGGCATACCCAGGTACATGGCCATATCAATAATCGGGATCGAGGTACGCAGCCATGACCAATCGATAGCCTCGCTCATGCCGTCAGCCTAGCGTCATGACCGCATCAGAGCCCTGGGCTACCGAGCGTCGGATCCGCTCGAGCTCGACCAGTCCACCGAAGCGCCCAGATCGGGCGGCGCCGGAGCGCTCAGCAGGCTGGCACTCCGAGCGTCCGGCTACTCCTCGGCATCGACCGCCTTCGCCCTGGATTCACTGCCCTTTGTCACACCTCATTCGACGAGGCAGTAGCCAGGTTGTCCACTTTTCGAGCAAATTCGGCATATGTATGCTCGCACTCATAGGCGGATCGAATCCAAATATCCTTACTACCGACGTACGGCTCAAATCCCAGCGAAGCCCAGACCCCCTGCACTTTCTTCAGTCCTGCCGAGCCTAGAGCACGTTGCTGACTGTGCCGCAACGATATTCGGCCAGGGATGCCGTCGACAACACGGATCCGCTTGACTAGCCTTCGGCGGCGAGCTGGCCGCAGGCGGCGGCGATCTCCTGACCGCGCGTATCGCGGACGGTGCAGGTGACACCTTGGGCGTGGACTCGGCGGACGAATTCGTCCTGGACCGGCTTGGGGCTCGCGTCCCACTTGCTGCCGGGGGTCGGGTTCAGGGGGATGAGGTTGACGTGGACGAGGGGGCCCAGGGCCTTGTGGAGCTTCTTGCCGAGCAGGTCGGCGCGCCAGCCCTGGTCGTTGATGTCGCGGATCAGCGCGTACTCGATGGAGACGCGGCGGCCGGACTTGTCGGCGTAATAGCGGGCGGCGTCGAGGACTTCGGCTACCGGCCAGCGGTTGTTGACCGGCACCAAGGTGTCTCGGAGTTCATCGTCCGGAGTGTGCAGGGAGACGGCCAGTCTCACCGTCATGTCCTCGTCCGCCAGTTTGCGGATCGCGGGGGCCAGGCCGACCGTGGAGACCGTCACAGAGCGCTGGGAGATGCCGAAACCCTCCGGGGACGGAGAGGTGATGCGGCGGACCGCGTTCACCACGCGCTTGTAGTTGGCGAGCGGCTCACCCATACCCATGAACACAATGTTGGACAGACGGCCGGGACCGCCCGCCACCTCGCCGTCGCGGAGCGCCGCGGCCGCCGCACGCACCTGATCGACGATCTCCGCCGTCGAGAGGTTGCGGTTGAGGCCGCCCTGGCCGGTGGCGCAGAAGGGGCAGGCCATGCCGCAGCCGGCCTGACTGGAGATGCAGAGGGTATTGCGGTCCGGGTAGCGCATGAGGACGGATTCGAGCAGGGTGCCGTCATTGGCGCGCCACAGGGACTTGCGAGTGGTGCCGTCGTCGCACTCGATGTGGCGGATCTCGGTGAGCAGCTGCGGGAAGAGGGCCTCGCCCACCTTCGCGCGCAGCGCCTCGGGCAGATCGGTCATCTGCTGCGGGTCGGCCACCAGCCGGCCGTAGTACTGCCGCGCGATCTGATCCGCCCGGAACTTCGGCAGGCCCAGCTCCTCGACCACCGCGCGACGCTCGGCGGCGTCGAGGTCGGCGAGGTGGCGCGGCGGCATACCGCGGCGCGGGGCATCGAAGACGAGGGGCAAGGGAGCGGCAGTCATAACCCGTCCAGTGTCCCACCTCGATCGGAATCCACGCCGTTCGGGCCCGACATTCGCGCCAAGACGACCAGATACGTGCACCTTTGATAGCAATCGGCAATGATCAACTCATGACCGCCGTACCAGCATCCGGGGCGGAACCGACCCCGAACAAGGACACACAGAAAAAGGGCCAAGGGGTACTGAAGACCCGAGCGGGCTATGCCTGGGTCGGTCTCGTAGCTGCCGCAGTACTCGGAATCGTCGTACTGATCTTCATCCTGCAGAACCTGGAGCAGGCCCACGTCCAGCTGTTCACGTGGCAGTGGAACCTGCCCATCGGAGTACTCGTACTCCTGGCCGTCATCATGGGCGCATTGGTGACCGCCCTGGTGGGCGGCTACCGGATCCTGCAACTCCGCCGCGCCGCCAAGAAGACGGCGAAATAGGAAGGGGCCCGGGGGTTTCACCCCCGGACCCCCGGCACACGGGCAACCGCTACAACAGCGCCGTCAGCACCAGCCACGCCACGAAGGCCGACGGCAGCATGGAGTCCAGCCGATCCATGATGCCGCCGTGCCCGGGCAGCAACGTCCCCATGTCCTTGATGCCCAGCTCCCGCTTGACCTGCGATTCGATCAGGTCACCCGAGGTCGCCACCAGCACCAGCGCCACACCCAGCAGCACACCGATCATCGAATTCGCCTGCAGCAGCAGCGTCACCGTCAGCAGGCCGCCGATCACACAGAACACCAGCGAACCGCCGAAGCCCTCCCAGGACTTCTTCGGGCTGATGTGCGGCACCATCGGATGCTTACCGAACAACACCCCCGCCACATAGCCGCCCACATCCGAGCAGACCACCAGGATCATGAAGGTCAGCACCCGCAGATTGCCGTCGTGCTCCAGCAGCATGAGCACCGCGAACGCGGCCAGCAGCGGAATCCAGGACAGCGTGAAGATCGCAATCGCGGTATCGCGCAAATAGTTTCGCGGCGTCGCCGACAAGCCGTGATCGAACAGGCGCCAGATCATGACGCTCAGCGCCGTCGCCCCGAACGCCCCCAGCACGCCCTGCGGACCCGACGGCCACGCCAGCCAGATGATCGCCTGCCCGCCCACCAGCAGCGGAATCCGCGGCACCAGGACATCGGCCTCGCGCAGCCGCTTGGCGACCTCCCAGGTCGCCACCGCGATCGCCACCGCGATCACGCCGATCAGCACCTTCGGCGCCCACAACAGGATCGCAATGAGGGAGAACCCCAGCGCGCACCCGACCGCCAGCGCCGCGGGCAGATTCCGCCCGGCCTTCGAGGCGGGCGCCGCACCATTACGGCCCGCGTCCTGCCCCGCAGGACCCGAAATCGGCCCCGCCGCACCCGAACCGGGTCCCGCCAGGCTCGAATCAGCCCCCGCCGCACTCGAATCGGGCACAACCACCCCGGAATCCGGCATGGCGCCACCCGTATCGGGCGGCGTCGCATTGCCGGCGGCGGCTGTTTCTTCGGCCACGATTGTCCCGTCGCTCACCTTGATCGTCCGTTCGTCCCTACCCCCGGCCGGCGCCGCCGGCCGTCCCTAGACCTCGAGCAGTTCAGCTTCCTTGTGCTTCACCAGTTCGTCGACCTGCGCGACGTACTTTGCCGTGGTCTTGTCCAGTTCCTTCTCGGCGCGGCCGACCTCGTCCTCGCCCGCCTCGCCGTCCTTCTGAATACGACCCAGCTCCTCCATGGCCTTGCGGCGCACATTACGGATCGCGATCTTGGCGTCCTCGCCCTTCGACTTGGCCTGCTTCACCATGTCACGGCGGCGCTCCTCGGTGAGCTGCGGCACGCTCACCCGGATGATGTCGCCATTGTCGGTCGGGTTCACACCCAGATCCGAGTTACGGATCGCGGTCTGGATGGGTCCCAGCTGCGCCTGCTCGTACGGCTTGATGACCAGCAGCCGCGGCTCGGGCACGGTGATGGAAGCCATCTGGGTGATCGGCGTCGGCACACCGTAGTAGTCCACGACCACCCGGGAGAACATGCCCGGATTCGCGCGACCCGTCCGGAGCGTGCCCAGGTCATCCTTCACCACCGAGACGGCCTTCTCGAACTTTTCCTCGGCGTCGAAGAGCGCTTCTTCAATCACGGCGATTCCTCCACTGCGTCATCGTTCTTGTCGTCGCGGTCACGACCGGACCAGCGTGCCGATCTTCTCACCGGCGACGGCACGGGCAATGTTGCCCTTTGTCAACAGATTGAACACCAACATGGGCATCTGGTTGTCCATACAGAGGCTGAATGCGGTGGCGTCGGCAACCTTCAGCCCACGCTCCAGCACCTCCTTGTGCGTGACCTCCGTGTACATGGTGGCGGTCGGGTCCTCCCGCGGATCGGCGGTGAAGACACCGTCCACGGCCTTCGCCATGAGCACCACCTCCGCACCGATCTCCAGAGCGCGCTGCGCCGCGGTGGTATCGGTGGAGAAGTACGGCATACCCATCCCCGCGCCGAAGATCACGACGCGGCCCTTCTCCAGATGCCGCTTCGCACGCAACGGCAGGTACGGTTCCGCGACCTGCCCCATGGTGATGGCGGTCTGCACTCGGGTGTCGATGCCCTGCTTCTGCAGAAAATCCTGCAGCGCAAGCGAATTCATCACAGTGCCGAGCATGCCCATATAGTCCGAGCGAGCGCGCTCCATGCCGCGCTCCTCGAGTTCGGCGCCGCGGAAGAAATTGCCGCCGCCGATCACGACCGCGACCTGGACACCGTCCTCGACGACCTCCGCGATCTGCTCGGCGACGGTCTGCACCACATCTGGGTCGAGGCCGACGCGTCCACCGCCGAACATTTCGCCACCCAGCTTGAGGAGCACTCGGCGATAGCCCTTGCGGTCGGGCGCCGTATCCGGGTCCGTCATCGGTCTCCTTGTCCTCGGCAGTGAGCGTGTGCACGCACAGGAAAAGACCATCCCGGCCAGTGAATCGCTCGGGACGGCAACAAACTTTGTCTATCCTGCACCACGCGGGCCCGAGCCTTCGACCCGACCCTCTGTTCACCTCACGGATTCGCCGCATCCGGCCCCCATTCCGGCGCCAGCAACCGCGTCACCCGCGCCGCCGCCACCGCATTCGCGGGCACCTGCACCACCATGAGCAGGGTCGGATCCTCCACCGGCCGCCACTGGAACAACTCCAGCTCGATCGGACCGGCCCGCGGATGCTCGACGGTGATGACGGCCGGCCGGAAACGCCGCACCGGATACTCCGACCACCATCGACGGAATTCGGGACTCTCCGCGCACAATCCGTCGATGAGTTCCAGCAGCCGCAGATCACCGGGGTGCCGGCCCAGTGCATCCCGCAACTGGCTCAGCACCGCCCGCGCCGCCTCGTCCCAATGTTTGAGGTGACGCCGATTGTTGTTGTCGCTGAACATCATCCAGAGCACATTGCGGCGCTGCGGCGGCAATTCCAGCGGATCGTCACGCACCCGCGCATAGGCCCGATTCCAGGCCAGATAATCGAAGGCCGAATCGTAGATCGACGCCGGACTGGGCATGACCGCATCGACCATGCGCCACAATCGCGTCCGATCCGACTCCGCACCATCGGCTTCCGGCTCCGCGAGACCGGCGAGGAAACGCAGATGCCGATGCTGATCCGGATCCAGCCGCAGCGTGCGGGCCAGCGCGTCGATGACCTGCCGGCTCGCATCCACCTCGCGCCCCTGCTCCAGCCAGGTGTACCAGGTCAGCCCCACGCCCGACAGCTCGGCGACCTCCTCGCGGCGCAGGCCCGGGGTCCGGCGGCGCGCCGGATCGCCATAAGGGCGCAACCCCACATCGTGCGGCTGCAGCCGCGCCCGCTGGGCACGCAGGAATTCCCCCAGCTGGGCATGCCGCGCCGCGGCCGATCCGGGAGTACCGTTGCCGCTTACCATTTCGAGTTTCCCCTGTACAGACTCCTACCTAGCAGTATCGCCACCAGGACAGCTCCGCGTGCGAATTCCTACCGTGATCACCAGATTCGAGAACCTGGAGCAGGACATGGACGAGCACAAGGGACCCGTACTGGTGATCGGCGCAACCGGCCGGCAGGGCGGGGCGGCGGCCCGCGCACTCCTCGAAAGAGGCTGGCCAGTACGGGCTTTCGTCCGAAATACCGGCGCCCCGGCCGCCCGTGCGCTCGCCGACGCGGGCGCCGAGCTCATCCCGGGCGACCTCGGCGACGAGGATTCCCTGCGCACGGCCATGGACGGCGCGCACGGAGTGTTCCTCATGATGACCATGATGGTGGGCGCCAATATCAGCCTCGACGCCGTCGCCGCCGAGGAACGACACGGCCGCACCGTCGCCGACCTCGCCGCCAAGGCCGGAATCAGCCACCTGGTGTACAGCTCGCTCAACGGCGTCGGCGCCGGGTCCGGCATCGAGTACTACGACGCCAAGGAACACATCGAGGAATACATCCGGTCGCTCGCGCTGCCCGCCACCGTGCTGCGCCCGGTGTCCTTCATGGACAACTTCGCCACCTACAACCGGCCCACCCGCGACGGCGACCACCTGGTACTCGCCCTCCCCGTCGACCCCGCGACCCCGATGCCCCTGATCGCCATCCACGACATCGGGCAGTTCGCGGCCGTCGCCTTCGAACGGCCGCACCAGCTCCTGGGCCGCACCCTGGAGATCGCAGGCGATGTACTACCACCCACCCGCATCGCCGAAATCCTCGCCCGCGCAGCCGGGTTGACCCCCCGCACCGCGCAGATCCCGATCGAGCGAATCAGCGCCTTCGACGAGCAAGTGGGAAAGATGTTCGCCTTCTTCAACTCCCGCCCCGTACCGGCCATCGACATACCCGCCCTGCGAGCCTTCCACCCGAGCCTCATGACCTTCGACGACTGGGTGCACACCACCGACGGGAAAACAAAAACTATCTCGCCGAGCTGACGGAGCTGCTACTGTCCGCCTCGGCTGCGGCCGAGAATATTTCGGGGCTGCGCCTGAAAATTGATGGCCTCAATCCCTACTGAAATAAAAGCATTTCAAATAGTATTCGGGCCCATGATCACGAAGAACCGAGCGGTCCGCACCGGGCTCGCCACCCTCGCCCTCAGCGCAGCCGGACTGCTCGGCGCAGCCGGAACCGCGGCCGCCGAAATCCCCCTCACCCCGGCCAACGCCCCGCAAGACGTCGCCACCACGCCGGGCACCGGCACCGGCAGCTCGAACCTGCTGACCAGCCCGATCCCCGGCAACAACCCCGGCGGCCTGTCCCCCTCCGGCCTGCTGACCTCGCTGTCCTCCGGCAGCCTGCCCGCCGGCCTCTGACCGACCCGCCTCACGCAAAAGCCCCCCGCGCATCGGAATCCGATGGGCGAGGGGCCTTTTCGACTGTGCAGGCGAATTACGCCTGGCCGACCTCGAAGCGAGCGAAACGGGTCACGGTGACACCGGCCTCGTCCAGCTGCGCCTTCACGGTCTTCTTGCTGTCGGTGACCGACGACTGCTCCAGCAGGACGACGTCCTTGTAGAAGCCGTTCACGCGACCCTCGACGATCTTCGGCAGGGCAGCCTCGGGCTTGCCCTCTTCCTTGGCGGTGGCCTCGGCGATCTCGCGCTCCTTGGCGACGACCTCGGCCGGGACATCCTCGCGGGTCAGGTACTTGGCCTTGAGGGCCGCGACCTGCATACCGGCGGCGCGAGCGGCGTCGGCGGCAGCCTCGCCCTCACCCTTGTACTCGACCAGCACGCCGACGGCGGGCGGCAGGTCGGTGGCACGCTTGTGCAGGTAGGTGGCGACCGGGCCCTCGAAGGACACGGCGCGACGCAGCTCGAGCTTCTCGCCGATCTTGGCGGCCAGCTCCTGCACGGCCTGGTCGGCGGTCTTGCCACCCAGGTCGACAGCCTTGAGCGCATCCAGATCCGCCGGGCGGGCCTTGGCGGCCGCGGCGACGATGCTGTTCGCCAGCTCCTGGAACTCCGCGTTCTTCGCGACGAAGTCGGTCTCGGAGTTGATCTCGATCATGACGCCGTCCTGCGCGGCGACCAGGCCCTCGGCGGTCGAGCGCTCAGCGCGCTTGCCGACATCCTTGGCGCCCTTGATGCGCAGGAACTCGACGGCCTTGTCGAAGTCGCCCGCGTTCTCCTCGAGCGCCTTCTTGCAGTCCATCATTCCGGAGCCGGTGAGCTCGCGGAGCCGCTTCACATCGGCGGCGGTGTAGTTCGCCATCTCGGGCGAGCCTCCCTTTGTGAGTGAAAGTCTGTGGTGGTCACACCTTGCCGACCGTCATCGAACGGCAGTGCCCATTCAAAAACAAGGGTCGGCAAGGTGAACATTGCCTCGCGGCGGGTGGATCAGAAGTCGGCCGGGGTCTTGGTGGCCGGGTCTTCCTTCAGCTCCGCCTCGGCAGCGGTCTCCACGGCGGGCTCCGCGGTCGCCTCGGCAGCAGCCTCGGCGGCCGGGGCGGCCTGGGACAGCAGCTCCTGCTCCCACTCGGCGAGCGGCTCGCCGGCGCCGGCCTCGGGCTTCGCATCGCCGGTGGCACGCGCGGCACGAGCCTGCACGCCCTCGGCAACAGCGGAGGCCACGACCTTGGTCAGCAGCGCGGCCGAACGGATCGCGTCGTCGTTACCCGGGATCGGGTAGTCGACCAGGTCGGGATCGCAGTTGGTGTCCAGGATCGCGATGACCGGGATGTTCAGCTTGCGAGCCTCACCGACGGCGATGTGCTCCTTGTTGGTGTCGACAACCCAGATGGCCGAGGGAACCTTGGCCATGTCCCGGATGCCGCCCAGGGTGCGCTCCAGCTTGTTCTTCTCACGCGTCAGCATGAGGATTTCCTTCTTGGTGCGACCCTCGAAACCGCCGGTCTGCTCCATCGACTCCAGCTCCTTCAGGCGCTGCAGCCGCTTGTGCACGGTCGAGAAGTTGGTGAGCATGCCACCCAGCCAGCGCTGGTTCACGTAGGGCATGCCGACACGGGTCGCCTCAGCGGCGATCGACTCCTGGGCCTGCTTCTTGGTACCGACGAAGAGGACGGTGCCGCCGTGGGCAACGGTCTCCTTGACGAACTCGTAGGCCTTGTCGATGTAGGTCAGCGTCTGCTGCAGATCGATGATGTAGATGCCGTTGCGGTCGGTGAAGATGAAACGCTTCATCTTCGGGTTCCACCGGCGGGTCTGATGACCGAAGTGCGCGCCGCTGTCGAGCAGCTGCTTCATTGTTACGACAGCCATGGCTCCGTAACTTCCTCTCGTTGCTGGTTGACACAGGGATCGGCGATCCCTGCCCTGGCGCCCGCGGCCACCGGAACCCTCTGGCAAATGCTCAGGGGACCAGCCGACGACCCTCGAAGCGGGCGCGCGAAGTCGGTTCGCGCTCACGCAAACCGCTGACCCAGTTTACGCAGGAGGTCCCCCAGACCGAAATCGGGGCCTCGGACAAGGGAAAACCCGGTGCTTACGGGGTGTTCAGCAGCCTAGCGTGAGGGTCGTGCGAACCGAGCGAATGACGTTCACTCCGGTACACGGAAGCGAGCTGCGGGAGCTGTGCGAACTGTGGCGCAAACCACTGGTTCGGCAATTCCTGTTCGATGGGCAAATACTCACCGACGAGGAAGTCGCGGAGGTGATTTCCTCGTCCGAAAAGGATTTCGCCACAGCGGGATTCGGGATCTGGTTATTGCGATCCGCCGAATCCGGGCCGCTCATCGGCACTGCCGGGCTGCGGCGGCTCGACGGCGGGCCCGAAATCGAAGTCGTCTACAGCCTGGATCCCGCGTATTGGGGGCAAGGATTCGCAGGTGAGGCCGCGTTCGCAGTGCTGGAGTACGGCTTCGGGCTCGGATTACCGCAGGTGCTGGCCGAGGTCGATGAGGGCAACAGCGGTTCGGTGGCGGTCGTCGAACGATTGGGCATGCGGCGCATCGGGACTGCGCAGGGAGTACTGGGGCCGATGCGGCACTACGCGATCGAGCGCGCCGAATGGCAAGCGCGGCAGGTCAAGGCAGCGATGCCGCGTACGCGATCGAAATGACGAACGCCGTCACCACCACACAGCCGATGGCACCCGACATGACGGTGATCGCGCGACGGCCATTGCTCCAGTTGCCTTTTCGATGCGAATGCAGCACGCGGCTACGACCTACACAGACCACCGTCACCACGGCCAGCGCCGCGATCGCGACGAACGCGAGAACGGTGACCGGCCAGAAACCGCTCTTGAACGCGACCTTCATGAAGAGCACCAGATTGGCCATGGCACCGATGGCGGTGCGACGCCAGGCGAGTGAGGTGCGCTCGGCGGCCAAGCCCGCTTCCTTGCTCTCGGTCATCGCCGGTGCTCGATCATTCGCGGGGTGAACCCGGTCACGACAGCAGCAGGCCGATGCTCGCCAGCGCCGCGATGACCGCGATACCGAAGGCGAGGATGGGCACCATCACCGTGCGCGGCAGCACGCCGCCGGCCTCCATGACGGCCTGCACCTTGCGCCAGCGGCCGTACGCGCCGACCGCGATGATGACCGCCAGGACGATGCACGCCATGCCCACGGCCGTGCGCACCCCGTGATGCCGGAAGGGCCGCACCAGCTCGTGCACCGCCACACCACCCGCGAGCAGGCCGAGCGCGGTCCGCATCCAGGCCAGGAAGGTGCGCTCGTTGGCGAGGGTGAAACGGTAATCGAGCTGCGGCTCTTCGGTTTCCGGGGCGGTCATGCGCGGTGTACTCCTACCGGCTGGACTGACAATAACGCTGTTCACAATCGGGAAACCCATCCACAATCGCCGACAACGGTATCCCGGCTAAGGCCGGGCAAGCGCAACCTGGGTACATGCGCCCGGTCATGTCGATGATGATCGCCCTACTGCTCGGTCCGGTGTTCGCCGCCGGGACCGCGCTGGCCGCACCCACCGGAGATTTCGACTGGCCGCTGCGACCACGGCCCGCGATAGTGCGCGCCTTCGACAACCCCGAACACGACTGGCTCCCCGGCCACCGCGGCGTAGACCTGGCCGCAACACCAGAGCAATCCGTGCTCAGCGCAGGCGATGGCATCGTCGTCTACGCCGGTACGGTCGCGGGCAAGCCGGTGGTCTCCGTCGACCACCCCGGCGGACTCCGCACCACCTACGAACCGGTCACCGCCTCGATCCCCTTGGGCCGCAGAGTAAATCGCGGCGACCCCCTCGGCACCGTGGTTCCCGGCCACCCCGGCTGCCCCGCCCCCGCCTGCCTCCACTGGGGCCTACGCCGCGGCCGCGAATACCTGAATCCCCTAGGCCTCCTCCACCACGGCCCACTCCGCCTGAAACCAGTGGACCCACCCTGATCGAGGCCAGTCCTACCCAGTCCATCCCGCACGCGTAAGGATTGAAGCCATGTCGCACGAGCCAGCCACCGTCCCGTTCTCCTACCCGGATCCCGGCGCGACCAAGGGCGAATTCCCCCCTGGCTACGACCATTTCCGCCTCCGCCGCCGCATCGGCTCGGGCCGCGCCGTCTTCGAGACCGCGGGCAATCAGATCCTCGCCTACGAAATGCAGAAGGCCACCGCCATCTTCCAGCACGCGAGCACCCCCACCGCCGAACCCGGCACCCACCTGACCGTCCGCCTCGGCCTCGGCCCCATCGGCGTCGACGCCCCCTGCCGAGTCGTCTACGTCGTCGACGAACCCAACCGCCGCGGCTTCGCCTACGGCACCCTCCCCGGCCACCCCGAAAGCGGCGAAGAACTCTTCGCCGTCGAATACGACCCCGCAGACGACTCCGTCCACGCCATAGTCGCCGCCTTCTCCAACCCCGGCACCTGGTACACCCGCCTCGGCGGCCCCATCGTCCGCCTCATCCAACGCTGGTTCGCCGCCCGCTACATCAACGCCATCCGCCCCCGCTGACCCGACCTAACCGTCGAGGTGGGCGGTGAGGGCGGCGGCTTCGGCGCGGAGGGCGGCTGCGCGGTCGGCGCCGCCGGCGAGGGAGTCGTATTCTGCTGCGGCGGTGAGGCGTTCGGTGATTTCGTTGCGGACTATGGCTTCGATGTCGGATTCGGTGAGGTGGCGGCGGGCTCGTTCGGCGGTGCCCAGGCCGACTGTGCTGGATTCGATGGCGCCGGCTTGGACGTCGGAGGCGTCGACGGCCTCGGCGTTGTCGATGGCGCCGAGGGCCGAGCGGAGGGCCTTGGTGGCGTCGCGGTCGCGGGCCTTCATTGCGCGGGGGATCTCGGCGCGCAGGCGGTCACGCAGGGGCAGGGGCCGGCAGTTCGGGTCAGGGCGCATCGCTGGCCATAGAAGATGCGGTCGTCCTGGCCCACTGCCGTCGAAGAAATCATCAAGCGCGCCGCCAGAGTCAACCGCAACAAGGCCGCGGGCCCCGTCGGCCGCGCATTGATGGCAGTCTTCATGCCCTTGGCGCTCCCCCGCATGGCCAACTCCAAGTCCATGCGCCGCACCTACGACCACCACATCGACTGGGAGGAAACAGCTTCCACCTCGACGGCCCGGACGTAGGTGCGGTAGGTCACACGCCGGCGGGAGCGGCCTTTTCGGTCTCGGCCAGCTCGGCCTTCCAGCGACGGAAGCCCTCCTCGGTACGGCCGCGACGCCAGTAGCCGGAGATGGAAGCCCAGTCGGCGGGGACGCCGTGGTCCTTGCGGACGTAGGGGCGGAGGTTGTGCATGACGGCTTCGGCTTCGCCGTGGATGAAGACGTGGACCTGGCCGTCGCGCCAAGGCTCGGAGCGGACGGCCGCGGCCAGCAGCTGACCGGGGGCGGTGTCGCCGCGGTGCACCCAGGTGAGGTCGACGCCCTCGGGGTGGACGAAGGCGAGTTCGTCGGCGGGACCGGCGATTTCGACGAAGACACTGCCGACCGCATCGGACGGGAGCGCCGCGCAGGCGGCCGCGATGGCCGGCAGCGCGGATTCGTCACCGGCCAGCAGGTACCAGTCGGCGTCGGCACGCGGGGCGTAGGCGCCGCCCGGGCCCATCAGCTCGATGGTGTCGCCGGGTTCGGCGGCCGCGGCCCAGGGGCCGGCCACACCCTCGTCACCGTGGTAGACGAAGTCGATGGCGATCTCCTCGGCGGCCGGATCGACCGAGCGCACGGTGTAGGTGCGGACGGTTTCGCCGTCGGGTCCGGGGAAGACCAGCTTGACGTAGGCGTCGGTGAATTCGTTCGGATGGAAGGACGCGAAGCCGGGTCCGCCCAGATGTACGCGGATCAGGTGATCGGTGAGCCGAATCGTGTGCTGAACCGTGAGGGTCGTGCGCGAGCGTGCCAAGAGCCACCTCCGTAATTAGGATTACCTAAGTGACACTAGCAGAATTCCGATAGGTCGTCGATACACCAAAATATGACGCCAACTACTAGATGTCGGTGATGAGTGCTGCCAACGCCGCGGCCAGGCCGGTCATTCCCGGACCGGGCGGGCCGCCGGGCTCGGCCATGTAGGTGTCGCGGCGGATCTCCACCATCAGCGCCGCCACCCGCGACTCGCTGCCGTAGAAATCCAACGGCACATAGGTACCCGCGAACGGAGAATTCACACCTACTCCACCGAAATCGCTGAAAACCTCCGTCGCACGGGCCAGCAAGGCGGGCGGGGTGTGGAAGGTATCGGCGCCCAGGCAGATCGGCGGACGCGGGCCGCCACCGTGCAGTTCGTAGGGCAAGCGGACGGTCGGATAGGAGTGCACGTCCAGGATGATCGCGCGGCCGGTTGCGGCCAGGCGGTCGGCGACGGCAGCTGTCATGGCCTGCGCGTACGGGTGAAAGTAGCGCTCCAGCAGCGGCTTCGGATCGAAGTCCGGAGGGCGCAGCGGCGCGCGGTGCGTGGTGGATGTGTAGACCGCACCCATACCGACCGTGAGCATCTCCTCCCGCTCGTCCGGAAACCGCTCAGGGTCGACAACCAGGCGGGACAGCCGATTCACGAACTGCCAGGGGCGAACCCGGGACAATGACGCGGTCTCGGCGGCGATCAATGCCGTATGGGCGTCGGTGATGAGGTCGAGCTCGTGCTCGAGGGCGGCGTCGTCGAGCAGGATGTCCGCGCGGACCACGGCGGGTATCTCCCGCGACGAGTGCGGAACATGCAGGATGACCGGCGATTCCGGAGACCCTGGCACCACTGCATAAGACTCGGCCTCGTCGGAATCTCGGGCTTCCGGCAGCGGTCTCATGCGCGCGGATGAGCCTGATCGTGGACCTTCTTGAGGCGCTCGATCGACACATGTGTGTAGAGCTGCGTGGTCGCCATGCTCGCGTGGCCCAGGATCTCCTGCACCACACGCAGATCCGCGCCGCCCTCCAGCAGATGCGTCGCGGCGGTGTGACGAAATCCGTGCGGACCCATATCGGGCGCTCCCGGGATGGCCGAGACGACCTCGTGCACAACGGTTCTGGCCTGACGCTGGTCGAGGCGGCCACCGCGGCGGCCGAGCAACAACGCCCGTCCCGAGGCCGCGGTAGCGAAGGCGGGCCGACCGTGGCGCAGCCAATCCTCCAGCGCCCCTTCGACGGGACCGCCGAACGGCACGGCCCGCTCCTTGTTGCCCTTGCCCAGCACCCGCACCAGCCGCCGTTCCCGATCCACATCCTCGATATCGAGCCCGCACAGCTCGCTCACCCGGATGCCGGTGGCATACAGCATCTCCACGATCAGCCGGTCCCGCAGGGCCATCGGATCACGCTGCGCCGCACCGGATTCCGCGGCATCCATGGCCGCCCTGGCCTGCTCCTTCCCCAGCACGGAAGGCAACACCCGATGCGCCCGCGCAGACCCCAGCCGCGGCCCCGGATCCGCCGCCAGCCGCCCGGTATGCGTCAGCCACGCCGTGAAGGTGCGCGCCGACGAGGCCCGCCGCGCCATGGTCGTGCGCGCCGCCCCGCCCGCCGCCTGCTCCGCCAGCCACGACCGCAATAACGCCAGATCCACCTCCCCCACACCCGAATCCGCGCCCCGCCCCAGCAGATGCTCCAGCAGTCCGCGCGCATCCCCCACATACGCGCGCACCGTATGCTCCGACCGATTCCGCCCCAGCCGCAAATGCCGCCCGTACTCGGTCAGCAACGCCTCCAGATCCTCGGGCAGTTCACGCATCCCCCCACGTTCACCGCCCTCCCCCGCGAACGCAAGCCCCCGCGCCGCCCACACCGATCCGAATCCACCACAACGCCGTGCTCGCTCACACCGGACCGAATTCGCCAGAGGGCCGCGCCTCCTCACACCCGACCGAATCGCCACAGTGCCGCGATCCCCATACTGGGCCGATTCCGTCACAGCGCCGCAGTGTCGTGATCCCCCGTACTGGACCGAATCCACCACAGCGCCGGCACGATCCCCGTCTCGGAGGTGGGCGCGACCAGCGCGCCCGCTCAGGGGTAGGTAGCGAGCTGTCAGCGGTCCGTGGCGCGTAGGAAGGTGCCGGCGTGGAGGGTGGTGCCGAAGCCCTCGGCGAATTCGCCTTCGGCGTAGACGATGTGGCCGTTGACCAGGGTTGCCGTGACAGCGCGGTCATTGCGGTTGACCATGCGCTGGGGGCTGCCGCCGGCGGGGAAGGGGGCCTCGGCGTAGGCGGAACTGGTGCCGTCGAAACCGGCGGGGTCGATGACGGTGATATCGGCGCGGTGGCCTTGGCGGAGGTAGCCGGCGTCCAGGCCGTACCAGTCGGCGAGTTCACCGGTCAGGCGGTGGACCGCGGTTTCGACGGGCATGAAGCCGCGCTGGTGGACGCGTTCCAGCAGGCGGATGCCGAAGTTGTAGAAGGCCATATTGCGCAGGTGCGCGCCGGAATCGGCGAAACCGACCTGCACCACCGGGGATTGCTGCAGACGATCGAGGACATCGTCGCGGTCATTGGCGATCGTGGTGCGCCAGCGCAGTTTCGAACCGTGCTCCACCGCCAGATCGAGCAGGGCATCGGCGGGTTCGATACCGCGTTCATCGGCGACCGCGCCGAACGACTTGCCGACCACCGACGCGTCGGGGCAGGCCATGATCTCGGCGTCGTACAGATCGCGATGCCACACCCGCGGACCGAAACGCTTGGCCACATCCTTGCGGAACCGGCGACGATAGGACTCGTCGGCCAGCAGCTTGCCGCGCTCCATCTCATCACGGACATTCAATGCCGCTGCGCCGGAACCGAACTCCTCGAACACCACCAGATCCACGCCATCGGCATAGACCTCGAAAGGCACCGGCAGATGCTGCCAGCGGAACTCGCCACCGAACCGGTTCGCGAGAGTCGCGGCGAAGGTCGCCGCCCAGGACGCACGGCGATCGGCCTTCACATCGGCCGCCGCGATCAGCGTGGTCTTGAGCGGCCGCCGGAACAGCGACCCGACACTCTGCGCGAGATACAGCGCGACCTCGGCGGGCATGGCCAGATTCGGCGTGCTCTGATGCACCCGGCCGCGCTTGCGCAGAATCCTGTTCAGGCGGCGGTATTCACGCCAGGTGGCATAGGTCGACGGCAGCTGCCGGGCTGGGAAACGCGTGCCCTCCAGCTTGGAGAACGAACTGCGGATCGTGGACAAGCCGACGAACCCGGCATCCAGTGCGTCGGTGAGCATCCGGCGCATGGCGGCCAGCTCGGTATCGGTCGGGCGGGCCTCCGCATCCACCGAGCGCCCCAGCCCCATCACCGTGGCACGAATATCCGAATGCCCGATGAACGCGGCCACATTCGCGCCCAACGGCCGCGACTCCAGCGCCGCCGCATAGCCCGCCGGATCCTGCCAGGTCTTCGATTCCTTGATGGCGCCGTGCACGATATCCCAGGGCAGCGCCTCCACCCGCGCGAACATATCCGCGCAATCCTCGGCGCCCGCGTACACCGTCGACAGGGAGCAGTTGCCGAGCACGACGGAGGTCACACCGTGCCGGACCGACTCCCCGAGACCGGGCGCCACCAGGGCTTCGGCGTCGTAATGCGTATGCACGTCGAGGATTCCGGGCATCACCCACCGGCCGGCCGCATCGATCGTGCGCACACCATCCGGCAGCCCCGGCGCGATCGCGGCGACCTTCCCGTCCCGCACTCCGACATCGGCCGCGACCGGTGCCGCACCGCTGCCGTCGAACACCATGCCGCCCCGGATCACTACGTCGTACTCGGTCATCACGGACCCCATTCGATACATTCGTGTATTGAGTTGCCTACCCTGAGTGTTCTGCTATTCGGCCCGCCGGTCAAGCCTTCATCCGCACCTCCTGACCGCGCTGCGCGACGCGATACCAGCCGTTCTCGTCACAGGCCACCAGCCCCGCGAGCTCCAGTGATGTCAATGTCGCGCGAGTGACGGGCAGCGTGAGCCCCGAGCCATCGGCGAGCGAACGCGGCAGTCTCGACCCGACGGACGGCAGCGCCGCCCAGATACGCGCCTCGTCCCCGGTGAGGTTCTCCTCCGGCGCCGACGGCACCACACCCGGCAGCGAAAGCCGCAGCGGCCCCGCCTCATCCAGCACCTCATCGGCGCTGGTGACCAGGAACGCCTCCCCCTCCCGGATCATCCGATGACAGCCCACGGAGGAAGCCGAAGTAATGGGCCCCGGCACCGCCAAGGCCGGACGTCCCAGGCGCCGAGCCCATTTCACGGTATTGCGGGCACCGCTTCGCGCTCCGGCCTCCACCACCACGACACCATCGGCCAGTGCGGCGTTCTCTCGGGGAATCGGCAGTGTGGTGGGTTGTTGCGTACAGCACCGGTCGGGTGAGTTCTACGAACGTTCTCTGGGTGTGTAGCTCTGTGGCGTCCTGTTGGTGACGACGAAGGGAGCAAGTCCAGGTGCGAGCGTTCGTAGTGCGAGTTCCGGCGGGCAGCCGGTATTGGACGGTGCTGGACGACGAGTTGTCGGTGGTGCTGGTGGCCGACCGGTTTCTGCGCGAGCTGCGATTCGGGCGGGACCGGGCCGAGTCGACGACCAAGGCGTATGCCGGCGGGGTGGCGTTGTTTCTGCGCTGGTGCGTGCTCACCGGCCGGAGCTGGACGACGGCGGCCGCGGATATGGGCCTGTTCATGACATGGCTGAAATACGTTCCGGCACAAGGGATACGCGACGGCGTGATACCGGGTCCGGGGGCGATAGCGGTTCGCAGCGAGAAGCGGATCAACCGGATTCTGGTGGCGGTTCGAGGGTTTCTGGTGTTCGCGGTCGCCCAGAACGAGGCGCCGCGCTGGGTGCTCGAAGCGCTCTACGAAGTGGCCGGAGTCCGCGATCTGCCAGCGGTTTTGCAAGGCGAGGATGGGCAACTGGTTCAGCGGCTGCGGTCTCGGCATCTGCTGCACGAGCCGGGCAGGACGGTGGATCGAGCCAGCGACGAGGAGATCGTCGCGTTGTTCGTGGCCTGCTACTCGGCGCGGGATCGGCTGATCGTGTTGCTGCTGTCGCGGGTCGGGCTGCGCCGCGGCGAAGCCGCTGGCCTGCGACGATGCGATCTGCATCTGCTCGCCGACAGCAAGGCGCTGGGCTGCACGGTCGCCGGACCGCATCTGCATGTCGTCCGGCGCGAGAACATCAACGGCGCCTGGGCAAAATCCCGCTACGAGCGTTGGGTTCCCCTGGATTTCCTGGTCGTCCGCGCGGTCGATCAGTATTTGCTTGAGCGACAGGCGATTCCGGCGGCAGCCGACAGCGATTTCCTGCTGGTCAACTTGTTCCGGGCCCCGATCGGGGCCCCGATGACACCGGATGCGCTCAACGAGTTGTTCGATCGGCTGGCCGCCCGGGCGGGGATCGAGCGGCGCGTCCGGCCGCACCAATGCCGGCATGCCTTCGCCAGCAATCTCGCTGATTCCGGCGCTGCACTCGACGAGATTCAGAAGCTAATGGGCCACGTCAGCCCGAGTTCGGCGGAGCCCTACATGCATCCGTCGCGGGAGCGGCTGCGCGCGGCGGTCGACCGCGTCCCGACGCCGCGGGCGTTGACGGAGGCGAACCGGTGACGCGCGCGCTGGCACGCACCGCGTCAGCGGCCGAGGAGATCACGGCGGGGCTCTGGGCCGCGATCACGCCGGAATTCGTCGAGACGGTCGGCTGGACGCCCGAATGGGCGGTCGTGAGCTTCCCGCAGGCCCATCCGCTGCTGGGCTGGAATCTCTGCCGGGTCACCAACTGCGACCGAGCGACCCAGCGAGCTGGATGGTTATGCCCGTCCTGCGAAGAGCGATGGCACAGCGAAGACCAACCCGACCTCGACGAGTTCGCTGCGGTCGAACGAATCCGCAAGCGGCAGATGCGCATCGGGTTGTGTTCGGTTCCCGGCTGTCAGCGGCCCTGGAGCACACGCAAGAGGAGCCTCTGCAGCGCCCACGACTACCAGCGGGTTTCGATCAAGAAGGTGACGCTCGAAGAATTCGTCGCGCTCGACGATGTCGTCGGACTGCCGTCCTTCGGGCCCTGCCAAGTGGTGTCCTGCACCCGCGACAGGATCGGGAAAGGCAACTACTGCCACACCCACACCGGTCGCTGGGCGACGCATCGACGCCGGACACCGGCCCCTGACCTGGACGAACAGCACTGGCAGCGCACTCAACCGCCGGTCGCGGTCGGCGGCGAGGTGAGCCTCTTCGGCCTGCCGGACCGAGTGGTCGCCGAAGTGTTGTTCGGCCTGCAGCAGCGCACCGCGCAAGGCATCAAGACCCAGCACAGCATCCTGCGGCCGCTGGTCGATCAGCTTCGCGCCCACCAGATTTCCTCGGTCGAGGACGCCGATCCGGCCGAGTTGGGAACCGGCTCGCGGGCGCTGCGCAACGGGTTCGTCACCGCGGCGCGTCGCCTGCGCACGACGCCGGAAATCGAACGGCACAAAGATATTTGGGACGCTGTCGTGTTCGGCGCACGAGGCGGAACGCTGCGGTTCACCGAGCTCTCCCAGCCCTGGCTGCGCACCGCGGCCAAGTCCTGGGCGCACGAGGATCTGCCGCGCCGCCGCGGCGGCGGCGCCTCAAGCATCGTCCAGAACCGCCTCAATGCCTTGGCCTGGTTGTCGGAGAGCTTGCGCCTGCAGCGCGCCGACCGCGGCGAGGTCCCCTCGATGCTGGCCCGGACCGACATCACCAACTTCCTCAACCGGTTGGCCTATCTCCAGAGCGAAGGCGAAATCAGTTCCTACCAGCGCATCAACGGGATCCGGAACCTGCGCAAGATGCTCGTCGAGATGCGGGCGCAGGGCCTGACCCGCCAAGGGCAGCCCTTGCATGGGCTGCCCGAAGACTTCGCTCTCACCGCTGACGACGTTCCCGACGAGCCCGAGGACGCCGAGGCCGGGCGGGATCTGCCCGCCGAGGTCATGACGCACCTCTGCGCGCATCTGGACTGGCTGGAGGCGGGAACCGCGCCGGAAGTTCGTGTCGCCGTTGAACTTCTCATCGACACCGGCCGCCGACCCGACGAGATCTGTCAGCTCGAACTGGATTGCCTCGAGCGCGACGGCGACGGCAAACCGGTCCTCGTTTATGACAACCTCAAAGCCCACCGCCTTCGGCGGCGGCTCCCGGTCGCCGAATCGACCGCGACGCTGATCACGCGACAGCAAGCACGAGTGCGCCAACGGTTCCCCGACCAGCCGACACACACCCTGAAACTGCTGCCCACCACGACCCGAAACCCATTCGGAACCAAGGCGATCACCGACGGCTGGGTCTCGCAACGTCACCGCGACTGGGTCGCCGGCCTGCCCGAGATCACCGTCACGGCCCCGGTCACGATCGACGGCTCGGTGGTGACGCAGCTGCTGCCCTTCGACAAGAAACGCATGGTCCCCTATGCCTATCGACACACCTATGCCCAACGGCATGCCGATGCTGGGGTTCCGGTCGATGTTCTGCGAGAGCTCATGGACCACCGCCAAATGGAAACCACTCAGGCCTACTACCGCGTCGGCGAACAACGCCGCCGCGAGGCAGTCGACCGAGTCACCACAATGCAGTTCGACCGACACGGCAATCGTGTTTGGCGACAAGCGAAAACGCTGCTGGATTCCGAACACATCCGCCGCGGAGTCGGCGAGGTCGCCGTTCCATACGGACTTTGCAGCGAACCGACCAACGTCGCCGCCGGCGGCGGCGACTGCCCGGTCAGATTCCGTTGCGTCGGCTGCGCCCATTTCAGCACCGACGTCTCCTACCTGCCCGACCTGGAAGCCTATCTGGCTGACCTGCTGCGCAACCGCGAACGGCTGCTCGCCAGCGTCGATGCCGACGCCTGGGCCAAGGCCGAGGCCATGCCCTCCCACGAGGAGATCACCCGCATCCGCCGCCTGATCTCCCGAGTCAAAGCCGACCTCGACAATCTCACCGCCGAGGAACGCGCCCAGATCGACGACGCGATCACCGTCGTCCGCAAAGCGCGCAATCAAGTTGTCGGCCTGGGCCTTCCGAGCATCCGACAACCCTCGCCCGACCTTCGACCGGAGCGAACCGCATGAGCAATCCCATGGTCGCGGGCCGCCGCGCCGACTCGGCCCGGCGACGCCAGCGAGTGATCAAAGCGATCAACCAAACCCGCACCACCGGAGGAGAAATCAGCGTCTCGGCGATCGCCCGCGCCGCCGGAGTCGACCGCACTTTTCCCTATCGGCATCCGGATCTGCTCGCGCTCATCCATGCCGCCCAGGCCGACCTGAACAACCCCGACCCGGGCGGGGCGCTGGTCAGCAGGGCCTCCTTGCAAGCCGATCTCGCCAACGCCCAAGAACGGCTGGCCCGCCAGGCCAGCCACGTCACCCAGCTCGAACGCAAACTCTCCGAACTGCTCGGCGAGCAGGCATGGCGCGAGTCGGGCCTGGGCGCCCCGACCGACATCGAACAACTCCAACGCCGCATCATCGAACTCGAACAACAGGTCGTCGACCTGACCGGCCAGCTCGAGGACCGCGACGCGGACCTCGACGCCGCCCGCGGAGCCAACCGCGAACTCATCGCCAAGTTGAACAAGCGTTGACCGTTCGCGAACGAGAGAACCCCCTGATTTTGCTCGGCCTGGCGGCCGAGCAAAATCAGGGCCGCGCAAGCGCGGCCTCTTCGGAACGGATTATGCGAGTTGGGATTCCAGCACGTTGCGCCAGCGCAGCGGTTTGACTCGCGCCCTTCGAACCATCACGAATGAAGGCCAAACAGACGTCGGCACCGAGCTCGATCATGGCCGCGTTACGGCGCGGACCAGCGCTTTTCCCGAACTGATTCCAGTCGGCGGGATGGCGTTCGACCTGACCGCCCCAATGGTTCCAGCACGCCTCGCACAACGCGTCAGCGCCGGTCGGACAGGCTCCGGACACGAGAACGGCGTCCGGCGACCAGACCTCGGCCAAGGCGTCTCGAATGGCTTGCCGGTCTTGCCAATTCCGCGATCCGGTGATCAGGACCCGTTTGCCCATTGCGCCCAGATCCTTTCCTGGAACGGCGAATTCCACGACACCTGTTGCCGAGGCTGCTACGCTCCAGCAAGCCTCTGAGCTGCACAGAGACCTTCGCCGGACTCATGCAACCTCCCGGGACCCCCAGAGAACCGCTCATGAGCCGGTTCCGTGCCAGAAAGTAGTGCTTCCGCACCGAAGTCCCTGGCGCATACTCGGTCACGACCAATCCGGTATCCGCGATCTCGGCCAGCAAGCGATCGTGTTGCACCGGATAGGGCCGGTCCGGCCCACACGCGAGTACTGCGATGGTGAGCCCACCGACAGCCAAAGCGGCCCGATGCGCCATCCCGTCGATCCCGAATGCCGCCCCCGACACGATCGTCCACCCCCTGACAGCCAACTCCCCCGCAATCTCCCCGGTCGCGTGGTTCCCATACCCGGTACTGCACCGCGCTCCCACCACGGCGACGGCTCGCTCGGCGCACTCCAGCAGCGAACGCTGCCCCCGCACCCACAACACCAGCGGCACGGCTGCCGCCTCATCCTTCTTCGAATCCAATTGCCCCAACGCCAACAGCCGCCACGCAGGCCACTCCGCATCATCCGGCGTGACAACCCGCCCACCCAACCGCTCGATATGCGCCAAATCCTTTTCGGCCCGGTCGATTCCACGCCGCAACTCGGTAGGCCCCCGCAGCGCGTCCGGCAACGCACACTCCCGCACCGCCCGAGCCGCCTCCACCACCCCGACCGACTCGATCAACGCCGACAACGCCGCACAGGGCCCCTCCACCACCCGCGACAGGTAGACCCAGGCCAACCGCCGCTCATCCACCCCAGATCCAACCGCCGCTCCTGATTCGGGCCTACTCTCCTGTGCACTCCCGCCGCCTGCCGCGGCCATTCCAGCTTCGCACCGACTCACAGGCGAGGATTGCTCGCACCGGCCCTGGTCAGAGGCCCTCACCGACGGCGACACCATCGTCGAAATAGCCTCCACCTGTTCGGATTCCGGAAGTGCGGTAGCCGCTGCCGGAGCCTCGCCGATCACCGACTCATCAGGCTTGACTGCCGGATCGCGCTGTGCGGCCGTATTTTCCGGCCTTGAAGTGGTCATGCGATGCCTCGCTGACGGAAGTTCAAGGCCTGCAGAACATCCTGAGTGGAGGGACAGTCGCCACCGCGCAGATCGCAGACTGTCCAGGCGACCCGGATTGCTCTATCGGCGCCGCGGGCGGACATGCGGCCGTGACGGAGGGCGGTTTCGACCGGGGCCAGAGCCTCTTTGGGGAGGCGGAACTGTTGGCGGAGAACGTGGCCGGGAACCTCGGCATTGGTGGACATGTTGAGGGTGGACCAGCGTTGGGCGGCGGCGGTGCGGGCTGCCGTTACCCGGGCTCGGACCACTTCGCTGGATTCGACTTCGTCGCCGCTGAAAGCGCCTGCCGCTTGGGAATGCATTTGGACTGTCAGGTCTATGCGGTCCATCAAGGGGCCGGAGAGTTTGCCGAGGTAGCGGCGGCGGGCCAGTGGGGCGCAGATGCAGTCGATATCGCGGGCGGGGGCGCAAGGGCAGGGGTTGGCGGCCAGGACCAGTTGGAAGCGGGCAGGGTAGCGGGCTACGCCGTCTCGGCGCGCTATGCGGATCTCGCCCTCCTCCAAAGGAGTTCGGAGGGCCTCGAGGACCTTCGCCGAGATCTCGGCGCATTCGTCGAGGAACAGGACGCCGCGGTGAGCTCGGCTGACCGCGCCGGGGCGGGCCGAACCCGAACCACCGCCGACCATGGCTGCGACGGAGGTCGAATGGTGCGGGGCTACGAAGGGCGGTGCAGTGATCAAGGGGTGATCGTCCGAGAGGATGCCCGCCACCGAATGGATGGCTGTCACCTCCAGTGAATCGCATTCCCGCAGCTGCGGGAGAAGTCCCGGAAGGCGTTGCGCCAGCATGGTTTTACCGATGCCGGGCGGGCCGGTGAGCAGCAAGTGGTGGCCGCCGGCGGCGGCGACCTCCAGCGCCCAGCGGGCCTCGTCCTGGCCGACGACCTCGCTCAGGTCGCCGATGGGCGGGCGGACCGGCGTCGGAACCGCCTCCGGCAGCGCGAGTTCGCCACCGCCGCGCAGCCAATCCATCAGCTCGGACAGGGTTGCCGCGCCGAGTACCCGGATACCGTCGACCAGACCGGCCTCGGGCAGCGCGGCGGCGGGCACCACGACGGTGCGCCGTCCGGCGGTCCGGGCCGCCAGCACGGCGGGCAGGATGCCGCGCACACGCCGCACACGTCCATCCAGAGCCAGTTCACCCAGCAGCACCGCATCGGCCAGGCGATGCGACGGGATCACGCCGGCCGCATCGAGCACGGCAGCAGCCAGAGCAAGATCGTAAACGCTGCCGACCTTCGGCAGAGTGGCCGGGGACAGGGCCAGAATCACGCGGCCATCAGGCCATTTCTCCCCCGTATTGGTGACCGCGGCCCGCACCCGATCGCGGGATTCCTGCAAGGTCGTATCGGGCCGTCCCACCAGGTGGACCGACGGCAGCCCCTGCCCGATATCCGCCTCGATCTCGACCAGTTGCCCCTCCACGCCGCTCACGGCGACGGAAAACGCTCTCCCCAAAGACATTTCAGAACACCGCCTGCAAATGCCGGATCTCCGGCTCGCGAGCAGGCCGGAGCAGCACCGACACCACGTCGAAGCGGACATGCAGCCACGGACCGGGCTGCTCGTGCAGCCAGGTGACCGCCAGGCGGCGGATGCGCTGCTGCTTGAGATAGGTGACGGCCTCGGCGGGCCGGCCGCAGACGAGGCTGCTGCGCGTCTTCACCTCGACGAAGACCGTGACGTCGCCATCGCGGGCTATGACGTCCAGTTCGCCGTACCGGCAACGCCAGTTGCGGGCGATGATCTCCATCCCGGCGTCGCGCAGAAACCGCGCCGCCAGTTCCTCCCCGTGCGCTCCGAGCGCGAGATGCTGTGCCATTCAGCCAGCATGACCGGACCCCGCCTGGGCCCGGCCCTGCCGACCTGGGGAAACGGCCGGCCTGTGGATAACGTGGAGCCTGTGTACTACTCGGGAAGCCGCAGGTCGGGCTTCTCCAGCTCCTCGATATTGACATCCTTGAAGGTGATGACTCGAACGTGCTTCACGAAGCGTGCGGGCCGGTACATGTCCCACACCCATGCATCCGACATCCGCACCTCGAAGTAGACCTCGCCATCGGCGTTCTGCGGGCGCAGCTCGACGGAATTGGCGAGGTAGAAGCGGCGCTCGGTCTCCACCACGTACGAGAATTGACCGACGATGTCCTTGTACTCCCGGTACAGGGACAACTCCATCTCGGTTTCGTACTTCTCGAGGTCCTCGGCGCTCATCGGGTGGAACGTCCTCCTTATCGCCACACTGCGTGTAGAGACATCATCCCGCATACGCCGTGTCGGTAGCCACTCGGCCGGTCTCCCGGACGTTTCGCCACGACCGGCGATGCTCACTGGTGATGCCCAGCCGCTGTAGCGCGTCGTTGTGTTCGGGGGTGTTGTAGCCCTTGTGGGCGGCGAACCCGTAGCCGGGCAGCTGCGTGTCCAGTTCGACCATCATCCGGTCCCGGGTCACCTTGGCCAGCACGCTGGCCGCGGCGATACATGCCGCGGAGGCATCACCGCCGATCACCGGCAGTGACGGCACCGGAATACCCGGCACCCGGAAGCCGTCCGTGAGCACGTAACCGGGCACCGGATCCAGCCCGGCCACCGCCCGCCGCATGCCCTCGATATTGGCCACGTGAATGCCGATGGCGTCGATCTCCCAGGCCGGGATCACGACCACCCGGTAGGCCAGGGCCAGCCGTTTGATGATCGGGAAAAGCTCCTCGCGGACGTTCTCGCTGAGCTTCTTCGAGTCATTGAGACCCGCCAGCGAGGTGTACGCCTTCGGCGGTAGCAAACAAGCGGCCACTACCAGCGGCCCGGCCGCGCACCCGCGACCCGCCTCGTCCACGCCCGCCACCGGGCCCAGCCCGCTGCGGATCAGCGCGGCCTCCAGGGTGCGCAGCCCGCCCGCCGGGCGCATGACCACGCGCGGCGGCCACTCACCGCGTTCGATCCGCTGAATCTTCTTGCCACCGCGGTCTTTCCGGCTCCCGCCGGGTTTGGCTCGGGTGGCACCGCTCGCCGTATTCCCCACCTGTCGATTATCCCGCAGCGCTCAGTTCGTCTGCGGGTCGTGTTCGCTGACGGGCCCGATCCGGCTCGGCGGCCAGATCTTGAAGACAGCCTTGCCGCGCACGTCCTTCACCGGAACCGTGCCCTGCAACTCGTCCTTCATGTGGTACCGGGAGTCCGCGGACTCGGCCCGGTTGTCACCCATCACCCACAAATTCCCCTTCGGCACCGTGACGGGCCCGAAAGCGCGACCGCCCGCATTGAACGGCACATCCGGCTGCGCGGGGTTGAACGGGCTGTTGAACTTCACATACGGCTCATCGAGCGCCTTCCAGGGCCCGTTCGGGCTGTCCTGGACGAGGATGCGGCCCTGCGCGTCACAGCATTTCACCGTCTGACCACCCGTGGCGATGACCCGCTTCACCAGATCGTTCTCGTCCGGCGGCACCAGGCCGAACCAGGACAGCACGTTCTGCACACCCCGCACCACGGTGTTGGACGAGCGGATCGACTTGTAGTGCTTGTTCCAGTCGTCGGTCGGCCCGACGAAAACCACCACGTCGCCCGGCTTCGGATCACCGAAGTAGTAGCTCAGCTTCTCCACGTAGATCCGGTCACCGGTGCAGCCCGAGCAGCCGTGCAGCGTCGGTTCCATGGACTGGGAGGGAATGACATACGGCCGTCCGATGAAGGTCACCAGCAGTGCGACGATGATCGCCGCGAAGCCGATCAGCATCGGCAGTTCCTGCCAGAACGGCCGCTGCTTCTTGGCGCCGCCCTTCCTTCGGTCCTTCCTCGACACTTTCGGGGTCTCCGCCCCGTCGTCGCCGGGCCCGGACACTGTCACCGACTCACTCTCGTCTGTCACCGGAACAGAGTAGCCCGGCACCGCGAAGAAGCATGCGGTGCCGGGCTACTCGACATTCTCGGAGAAGCTATATCAGCGCTTTTCCTTGATCTTGGCGGCCTTGCCGCGCAGGTCGCGCAGGTAGTACAGCTTGGCGCGACGCACGTCACCGCGGGTCACGACCTCGATCTTGTCGAGGTTGGGGCTGTGCACCGGGAAGGTGCGCTCCACGCCGACACCGAACGACACCTTGCGCACGGTGAAGGTCTCGCGGATGCCACCGTTCTGCCGGCGGATCACCACGCCCTTGAAGACCTGGACGCGCTCCTTGTTGCCTTCGATAACCTTCACGTGCACGTTGACCGTGTCACCCGGGCGGAAGTCCGGGATGTCATTGCGCAGCGAGTTTGCATCGACGAAGTCGAGAGTGTTCATTTCCGTCCTTTTGGAGTTCGCAAGAACAGAGGAACCTGGTGGCCACGTCGCTGATGCGAGTGCTCGACCGGTTCGTGCTCCGGATAATTGGGCGGTGCCCAGGCGCATGCACAGCGCGCCCAAAGCAACCTGAGCATTGTGCCAGATCGCCCCGGACCTCCGTTAATCGACCCTAGGTCCGGGTATTCGCTCGGGTCAGCGCCGCGGCGATGTCGGCGACCAGCGGTGGGTAGTCCGTGGTGCCGGTCACAACCTGCAGGAAGACCAGTTTGTCCGGGGCCTCCTCGGCGGCGCGCAGGCATTCTTTCAGCTCGCCGACCGTGCCCGCGTGCAGGGTGAGGACCGAGTGGCGGTCGCCGCCGAAGGCGTGCGGGAGTTCCGCCCAGCGCCAGGGGGCTATGTCGTTGTAAGGGGCGGCGGGGCCGTGGATGGCCCGTTCGATGGCATAGCCGTTGTTGTCGACCAGGATGATCACGCCGGTCAGGCGTTCACGGATCCAGGTGCCCAGTTCCTGGATGGAGAGCTGGGCGGCGCCGTCGCCGATCACCAGGACCGCGCGGCGGTCGGGGCAGGCCAGGCCCGCACCGAGAGCGGCGGGGAGGGCGTAGCCGATGGAACCCCACAGGGGCTGGCCCAAGAAGGTGATACCGGTGGGGAGGTGCAGGGTGGCCAGGCCGAAGAAGGCGGAACCCTGGTCCGCGACAACCACATTGTTGTTGCCGAGGGCTTCGGCGACGAGGGGCCAGAGCGTGGCTTGGGTCAGTGCGAGGTCATCGATCAGGGGGTCGGGAGCGGCAGTTCCCGGGTCGGCCGCGGGAATCGGTGCGGGATCGGCGAATTCGCCCGCGATATCAGTGAGGATCTCCAGGGCCGCGGTGAGGGAAAGCGGCGCGTAGGCGTCGACACCGCCAATGACAGTGCGCTCCGGGCCGATATCGATGGTGCGGCGCGAGTCGATGCGCTGGCTGAAGCCCGCGGTGATGCTGTCGGTGTACTGGACGCCGATAGTCACCAAGCGTTCGGCGTCCTCGATCGCGGCCCGGAGCGCAGGCGGAGAAGCCGCGCCGGCGTAGATGCCGAGGAAGTTGGGGGCCGACTCGTCCACCACGGTCTTGCCCCACGCGAGCGTGGCGTGCGGTAAGCGGCGGCTGTCGACAAGGGTGCGCAGCAGGTCGGTCGCCCCCACCCGGTCCACGAAGATGTCGGCGAGCACCGTCACCTGCTTGCCGGCGAGGAATTCGCGAGCATCCACCTCGAAAGCAGCCCGTGCGCCCGCGCTGCTGAAGTCGGGCGGTGGGGCGAGGGGCGTCGTCGGTGGGGACACTTCGACGCGCGCGGTGTCCGTGGCCAGCATGAGGTAGCCCGGACGCCGGTGCACGCGTACCGAATTCAGTACCCGGTCGATCTCCTGGCAGGCGTCCGCCGTGCCGAGGTCGGCCTGCGCGCAGGTGACCTCTGCCGCGATCCGCCGGAAATGATGGAAGTCGCCGTCGCCGAGGGTGTGGTGGATGACGCGGTGATTGGCCTGGATGTCCTTGGCGGGCACGCCGACGATGTGCACCACGGGCACATGCTCGGCGTAACTGCCCGCGATGGCGTTGACCGCGCTGAGCTCGCCGACGCCGTAGGTGGTGACGACGGCGCCGATGCCGCGCAGCCTGGCATACCCGTCGGCGGAGTAGCCGGCGTTCAGCTCATTGGCGCCGCCGATCCAGCGGATGCCGTCGTGCGCGACGATGTGGTCGAGGAATTCGAGGTTGAAATCGCCTGGTACACCGAATATTTCGGTGACGCCGAGTTCGTGGAGCCGATCGAGCAGGTAGTCGCCGACAACGTAGCTCATGGGTCAACCCTGGCACGCCCGTCGTCAGTCAGCAACCTTTCGGCTACCGAACAGCAAGGGGTGTTCCGACGGCGGCGCGGGCGGCGCCGGGACGACCGTGCGCACCAGCTCGGCCTCGGCGGCCCGCCGGACGTGCGCGACATCGGGTTTACCGGCCACCAGGTCCTGCACGAAGATCTTGGCGCGGATCACCGGCCGCCGATAGCGGCGCTCCCGGATGATCGCGCGGCGCATGAGCCCACGGCGGTTCGCGTACCGCCAGCGCGCCCACGGCGCGCCCGGACGGCTCAGGCGCAGCGCGCCGACCACCAGCAGCGGCAGGAAGAACATGCCGAACAGACCGGTCCAGATCTTCCCCTTGGCGATCACGATCGCCGCCAGCATCAGATTCACCAGCGCGAACAGGATCGTGAAGACCCGCTCCGGGACATTCGGATCGCTGCGGATGTCCCGCACGTCACTGATGTCCAGCAGCCACAGCGGATGGAAACCCATCAGCAGCAACCCGGTCACGGCGACCGCCACGAACACCGCGTCGACCGAAGTCCGGCCCTGCTCTTCCCAGTACACGTCGCGCAGGTAGTAGATGAGCGCGAACTCGTCCAGCACCAGCGCGGCGCCGACACCGAACACCGCCGCCACTGCCGCGATCACGCCCACCGGACTCTGATACAGAGTGACGAACCCCACACCGGACGTCAGCACCAGGATCACGCCGAACACCATGTGGTGGATGTGCACATCGCCGGCACGCAGATTGCCCGGCCACCAGCGCACCTGTTTCCGGATGAGCCGCACGCTGATCCGGATCAGGATGAACCCGACGATGAAGCCGAGCAGTAAGCACGCCAAAGGCAAACGACCGTGTCCGATCACGACGTCTTCCCACCATCGGCGTATATGCATGTCTCAGTCGTCTCCAGGTTCGCCCTGCGGTAACCAACTCCAGCCACGCTACCCACGCCAGTCCTCATCGAGCTCGACCCGTCCAGCGCCATTGTGCGCCGCGACACCGTCAGCGGGATGAACCGCAGGCAGCGGGTCGGCTACCGGCAGGGAATTCGCGAGTAGGGTCGCGGGCACGAAGCAGCCTCTGCCGTCGACCGAACGGAGTCCTCATGGCGGACGACATCGAGTTCGAGAGCGTCGCACCGATAATCCCGGTGCTGGACCTGGACGCCGCACTCGAACGCTATCGGCGACTCGGATTCGAGGCGCACGCCTACGACGGCGACGCCCGATACGGATTCGCCGAACGCGGCGCGGTCTCCCTGCACCTCACCGAATGGGACGAACACGACCCCCTCCGCTCCGGCGCCGCCGTCTACCTCTACGTCTCCGACGCCGATGCGGTATACGAAGAATGGGCCCGCGCCGACCTCCCCGGCCGCCTCGTCGCCCCCGTCGACGCCGACTACGGCCTCCGCGAATTCGGCTACGTGGACCCCGACGGCACCCTGCACCGAGTCGGCTCGCCCCTACCGAAGTAGAACTCGCCCAACAGTGTTGGACAGGCGATCACCGGGCAATGGTTGCGGCATTTCGCGAGTAGCGACCACCACCAGTGCCCTCTCGCGGTCGAGGCGGCGTGAGACGGAGCCGGGCGGCCCGCGAGTTGTGCGGGCCGCCCGGGGTTTTCAGGTGTGACTAGCGGCCGAAGCCGGCGCGGCGGAGGGCGTCCGCCATCGAGCCGCTGGGGGCGGGCTGGTTGCGGTTGCCCTGGTTGCGGTTGCCGCCCTGACCACCTTGGCCGCCTTGGCGATTGCCGCCTTGGCCGCCCTGACGGTTGGCGCCCTGGGCGCCCTGGCGGTTGCCGCCGCCCTGGCCGCCCTGGCGCTGGCCGCCCTGGTTGCCGCGCGGGCGGCCTTCGCCGCGTTCGGGTTTGCCCGGTTCGTCGTCGAGGCGGAGGGAGAGGCCGATGCGCTGGCGCGGGAGGTCGACCTCGAGGACCTTGACCTTCACGACGTCGCCGGACTTCACGACCTCGCGCGGGTCCTTGACGAAGTTGTGGGACATGGCCGAAACGTGCACCAGGCCGTCCTGGTGGACGCCGATGTCGACGAAGGCGCCGAAGGCGGCGACATTCGTGACGACGCCTTCGAGCACCATGCCGGGCTGCAGGTCGGCGACTTTCTCGATGCCCGCGGCGAATTCGGCGGTCTTGAATTCGGGGCGCGGGTCGCGGCCGGGCTTCTCGAGTTCGGCGATGATGTCGGTGACGGTGGGGACACCGAACTGTTCATCGGTGAAGTCCGCGGGACGCAGGGCGCGCAGGGCGGAGCTGTTGCCGATGATCTCCTTGATGCCCTTGCCGCTGGCATCGAGAATGCGCCGCACCACGGGGTATGCCTCGGGGTGCACGCCGGAGGTGTCCAGCGGGTCGTCGCCCTCGCGGATGCGCAAGAAGCCCGCGCACTGCTCGAAGGCCTTGGGGCCCAGGCGCGGGACGTCCTTGAGGCCGGCGCGGCTGCGGAACGGGCCGTTGGCATCGCGGTGCGCCACAATGCTTTCCGCGATCGAATTGGAGATGCCGGAGACTCGCGAGAGCAGCGGGACCGAGGCGATGTTCACGTCGACGCCGACCGCGTTCACGGCGTCCTCGACGACCGCGCCCAGCGAGCGGGCCAGCAGGGTTTCGGAGACGTCGTGCTGGTACTGGCCGACGCCGATGGACTTCGGGTCGATCTTCACCAGTTCGGCGAGCGGGTCCTGCAGGCGGCGGGCGATGGAGACGGCGCCGCGCAGCGACACGTCCATATCGGGCAGTTCCGCCGAGGCGTACGCGGAGGCCGAGTACACCGAGGCGCCCGCTTCGGAGACCACGATCTTGGTGGGCTTGTTCTCCGGGATACGCGAGATGAGCTCGGTGGCAAGGGCGTCCGTCTCGCGGGAGGCGGTGCCGTTGCCGATGGCGATGAGCTCGACATTGAAGCGGGCGACCAGTGCGCCCAGCACGGCGAGGGACTTCTCGGTCTGTCCCTGCGGCTTGTGCGGGTAGATGACCTCGGTGGCGACGACCTTGCCGGTCGCGTCGACCACGGCCACCTTCACGCCGGTGCGGTAGCCCGGGTCCAGGCCCATGGTGGAGCGGGTGCCGGCCGGTGCGGCCAGCAGCAGGTCGCGCAGGTTGGCCGCGAACACGTCGACGGCGTCGCGTTCGGCGGACTGCCGCAACCGCATTCGGGTGTCGATGCCCAGGCTCACCTGCAGCTTGGTGCGCCAGGCCCAGCGCACGGTGTCCAGCAGCCAGCTGTCGGCGGCGCGGCCCTGCTCGGCGATGCCGAACTTGATGGCGATGCGGCCCTCGTAGATCGACCGCTGCCCCTCTTCGAGTTCCTCGGTGTCGGGTTCGAGGTGCACGGTGAGCACCTCTTCCTTCTCACCGCGCAGCAGCGCCAGGATGCGGTGCGAGGGCAGCTTGCTGAAGGGCTCGTTGAATTCGAAGTAGTCGGCGAACTTCGCGCCCGCTTCTTCCTTGCCGGCGCGCACCGTGGAGGTGACCTGGCCGCGCTCCCACATGAGTTCGCGCAGTTCACCGACCAGGTCGGCGTCCTCGGCGAAACGCTCGACCAGGATGGCGCGGGCGCCGTCCAGCTGTTCGGCGTCGTACTGGGCGGGATCGGTGGCGGGATCGTTCAGCAGTGCGTCGGCCACGGGCTCGTGCCCGGCCTCGCGCGCGATCTGAGCCTTGGTGCGGCGCTTGGGCTTGAAGGGCAGGTAGATGTCCTCGAGCCGGGCCTTGGTCTCGGCAAGCATGATCGACGCATGCAGCTCGGGCTCCAATTTGCCCTGGCCACGGATGGATTCGATGATCGACGTCCGGCGCTCGTCGAGTTCCCGCAGGTAGTGCAGGCGTTCGTCGAGGGTGCGTAGCTGCGCGTCGTCGAGCCCGCCGGTGACCTCCTTGCGGTACCGGGCGATGAACGGCACGGTCGACCCGCCATCCAGGAGTTCGACGGCGGCACGCACCTGCCCCTCCCCCACGCTCAGCTCGTCGGCGATGCGCCGGCCGATGCTGGCAAGGCGGACGGTGCTCTCGGCACCAGTGGTCTCTGCGCTGACGGTTTCGGAGGCTGTCGTCACGCCCGCAGACACTACCGCCGCCCGATCACTATTCGGGTAACAGGTCCGGGCGGCGCTCGCGTGTGCGCTCCAAAGACTGCTCACGACGCCACGCGTCGATCTTGGCGTGGTTGCCGGACAACAGGATTTCGGGGACGTCCAGGCCGCGCCAGGAGACGGGGCGGGTGTAGGACGGGCCTTCGAGGAGGCCGTCGGAGAACGAATCCTGTTCGTGGGATTGCTGATTGCCCAGTACGCCCGGAATGAGGCGAACGAAGGCCTCGGTCATGACCAGTACGGCTGCTTCGCCGCCGATGAGGACGTAGTCGCCGATGCTGACCTCTTCGACGCGCACGCGGCGGGCGGCGTCGTCGAAGACGCGCTGATCGATGCCCTCGTAGCGGCCGCAGGCGAAGACGATGTGCTGTTCGGCAGACCATCTTTGGGCGGTTGCCTGGGTGAACGGCACGCCCGCCGGGGTGGGGACCACCAGGAGGGCGTCGTCGGGGCATACCTCGTCGAGGGCGTCACCCCACACGGTCGGTTTCATGACCATGCCGGGGCCGCCCCCGTACGGGGTGTCGTCCACTGCTTTGTGCACGTCGTGCGTCCAGCGGCGCAGGTCGTGCACGTCGACCTCGAGCAGGCCCTTGTCGATGGCCTTGCCCAGCAAGGCCGTTCGGAGGGGTTCGAGGTATTCGGGGAAGATGGTGATTACGTCGATACGCATCGCGCTACTCCGGATCCAGCAGACCCTCGGGCGGATCGATGACGATGAGGGCGTCGGCGAGCGACACCGTCGGCACCATGGCGTTCACGAAGGGCACCAGGATCTCTCGGCCGGCGGGCGGGAACGCGTCCCCGGCCGTGATCGAAAGCAGTTCGCCCGCAGCGGAATGCAGGACTTCCCGCACCGTGCCCACGAGAGTGCCGTCGCCGAGTTCGACGCGCAGGCCCTCGAGTTCGTGATCGTAGTACTCGTCCGGATCCTCCGACGGCGGCAGATCCGCGGTATCGACGACGAAGAGCATGCCGCGCAACGCATCCGCGTCCGTGCGATCCTCGACACCGTCCAGACGCAGCAGAAGCCGGCCCGAGTGCTCCCGGGCCGACTCCACTTCGAATTCCTGCGTCTGCTTCGCGCGCGGCAGCTTTCCCTTCAGGATGCTGCCGGGCGCGAACCGCAGTTCCGGCTCGTCGGTGCGGACATCTACGACGAGTTCGCCACGCACACCGTGCGACTTGGCGACCCGCCCGACGACGAGTTCCATCTATTGATCCGTGTCGACCACGTCGACGCGAATGCCCTTACCGCCGATCCCGGCGACCAGCGTGCGCAGCGCGGTCGCGGTACGACCACCGCGCCCGATCACCTTGCCCAGATCGTCCGGGTGCACATGCACCTCGACGGTCCGGCCACGTCGGCTGGTGATCAGCTCGACGTGGACGTCGTCGGGATTGGCGACGATGCCGCGCACCAGGTGCTCGACGGCATCGGCGACAACGGCGGTCATGCCTCCACCTCGCTGGCGCTCGCCTCCGGCAAGACCGCCGATGGCGCTCCGCCGTTGGTTCGCTCGCTGCGCTCGTTCACGCTTACTCGGCAGCCTCGGTGGCGGCCTCGGCCTCGGCGGCCTCGTCCTTCTTGGCGGCCTTCTTCTTCGGGGTGACGGCCTCGGCAACGGGCTCGTTGTCGGCGGCGGCCAGCGCGGCGTTGAACAGCTCCAGCTTGGTGGGCTTCGGAGCCTTCACCTTCAGGGTGCCCTCGGCGCCCGGCAGGCCCTTGAACTTCTGCCAGTCACCGGTGATCTCCAGCAGACGCTGCACCGGCTCGGTCGGCTGCGCGCCGACGGACAGCCAGTACTGGGCACGCTCGGAATCGATCTGGATGAGCGAGGGCTCTTCCTTCGGGTGGTACAGGCCGATCGACTCGATCGCGCGGCCGTCACGACGGGTGCGGGCGTCGGCGATGACGATGCGGTACTGCGGGTTGCGGATCTTACCCATGCGGGTCAGCTTGATACGAACAGCCATGAGCTGTGCCTTCCTGATTTGGTCACGGTCGCAATTCAGCGACCCGCTCGAGGCGGGCCCGGTTTTGCGTCGAGTGCTGTGACCGCCGCGCGGTACGTAACCGGAGACGGGCTGACACTGCCCTCGGACGAGGACGATCGTCCATTCTGCCAGAGCACCCATCGCCGGATGAAATCGGCCCGGGACCTGGGCCTCACCGGCGGCGCATGCAAATGGTGGTCCCGTTCGTGACCCCCGGGCCGTAGGTGAGCGATACGGCGGTCCCGGCCGGGCAATGGTTGTCATTGGATTCGTGCCGGTCGGTGACCTGGTAGAGCGCCTTGGGGTCGGCGCAGTCGATGAGACGGGTGGCCGCGGCGGAATCGCTGTTCGGGTCGTCCTCGGCGATGCAGTCGCCGAGCCCGGCGTAACGGGAATCCTTCAGATTCGCCGGGCCCAGGCAGACCAGCATGACCAGATCGGTCGTGGGGGTGCTCGTCGTGGAGGCGGCGTTCGCGCCCATATGGTTCGCGCATTCCGGCGAGGGCGGGGTGCCGTACATGGTCTGCACCGTCAGCACGCGCTCGACAGCGGCCGGGTCCGAACACGACACGACCGTCGTGGACCGGCCGTCGCTGCAATCGCCGTTCTGGGCGCTGTCGAACGACTTCGGATCCACATCGACGGCACACACCACGACCGCCCGGCCACCCAGCGACGCCTGCGCGTACGCCCTGCGCGCGAGCGGATGGTCCTGGCACGCGTGATCGGTGACGGGAATCTGTGGATGCAACTCGATGGCGAGCACTCGCGCCGGCATCGGTGTGATGTCGCAGTCCACGCGGGTGATGCTCTCGCCCGCGGCCTGGACGCCCACACAGTCGCCGTTCAGCAGGGCGCCCGGGTCGGTCAGATTGAATCGCGTCGGTGCCAGGCACAACACCGCTTTCGGCCGGTCGCCGCCGTCGAGAGGCTGCGCCACCGCCTTGGTCGCCTCGGTGTACTTCGTGCACGCCGTGTCGACCGGATAGACCACCGCCCCGCGGGCCACGATCCGGTACAGCGCCCGCGCGCTGTTGCCGCAGCTCTCCTCGACCGGCCGCACACTCTCCGCCGCGGCGGGCACGAGCGACACACACCCGTCGACCGGAAAGGCAACTCGCGCAGGCTTCGTCGTCACCGCCGCGACGAGGATCGCCGCCCCGCCGAGAATGATCACCACCGCGGCCGTCAACAGCACCCACCAGCGGCGGGCCCAGGACTGCGCGGACGGCTGGACCTGCCACGGCTCGGACGGTGGCGCGAATGCAGATGCCGCTGAGGCGGCGGGAAACTGCTCACCGTACGGCCCCAGCGATTGCGCGGGCGAGGGCAGCGGTTCTGCTTGGGCCACAGGCTCGTTCGCGGGTGCCGGGTCGATCGCGGGCGCGGGCTCGCTCGGCTCGGGCGCGGGCTCGCTCGGCTGGACCGGGTTGGACGACGTGGCCGGGAGGGGCGGGTCGGATGGATTGTCGTGCATGGTGTCCCCCACCATTTGGTGATCGAGATGTCCGCTATTGCGGAGGATGTGATCTTAATCGCAGCGAAACCTGCTCCCGCGGCGACGAATTCACCTACCGATTCGCGGTCACCGGGTCCCGGCGGTTATAGATGCGGCCGCGGAGTACGACCCAGGCGGGCGAGGCCAGGGTGGCGAGGTTGAGGCGGGGATCTTGCTGGTAGACGACGAAATCCGCGGGGGCGCCCGGTGCTATGCCGGGGTGGCCGAGCCAGGTTCGGGCGTTCCAGGCGGAGGCGCCGAGGGCGTCGTGGGGGGTGAAGCCGGCGCCGGCGAGGGCTTGGATTTCATCGGCTATGAGGCCGTGGCGGATGGAGCCGCCGGCGTCGGTGCCGGTGTAGATGGGGACGCCTGCCTCGTGGGCCTTGGCGACGGTTTCGCGGGAGCGGCGGTGGAGGTCGCGCATGTGGGCGGCGTAGGCGGGGAATTTGGTTGCGGTGTCGGCTATTCCGGGGAAGGTGTCGATATTGATGAGGGTGGGGACCAGGGCGGTGTGGTTGCGGGCCATCAGGTCGATGGTGTCGTCGGTGAGGCCGGTGCCGTGTTCTATGCAGTCGATACCGGCTTCGAGGAGGGCGGGGAGGGCGTCCTCGCCGAAGACGTGGGCCGTCACGCGGGCGCCCTCGCGGTGGGCGGCGTCTATGGCTTCCTTGAGGATCGCGTCGGACCAGAGGGGGGCCAGGTCGCCTACGGCGCGGTCGATCCAGTCGCCGACGATCTTCACCCAGCCGTCGCCGCGGCGGGCCTGCTCGGCGACGATGTCGGGGAGGTCGCGTTCGTCGTCGAGATCGATGCCGAGTTCGCGGATGTAGCGCTTGGGGCGGGCGATGTGGCGGCCCGCGCGGATGATGCGGGGCAGGTCCTCGCGGTCGTCGAGGAAGCGGGTGTCGATGGGGGAACCGGCGTCGCGGAGGAGCAGGGCGCCGGCGTCGCGTTCGACCTCGGCCTGGGTGATGGCGCCGGCGGAATCCTCGTGGCCGCCACCGTATTTGATGCCGACGTGGCAGTGGGCGTCGACCAGGCCGGGGACGATCCAGCCGGAGGTGTGCACGGTGTCGGCGCCGGCTATCGGGGTGAAGGACACGACGCCGTCGTGTACCCACAGGTCACGGACGTCCTCGCCGGGCAGCACCACCCCGCGGAAGTGCAGACGCATACCGCCTCCTCGCCTCGCAGGCTCTGTCTCGCTACAGAACAAGCTACTCGGGGCCTACTCGTCCAGGACGGTCACATCGGTGCGGGCGCGGCACACCTGCCGGATCACCCGCAGCCCTTCGGCGATGACCGGATGCTCGCGGGCGCCGCGGCGCACCACGGTGAGATGGCGGCGGATCGGGACGGTGTCACCGTGCAATGGCAACCGGACCACGGCCATCCCTGGTGGGATCAGCGCCAGCCGCGAGATCAGGCTGACTCCGAAACCGTTCGCCACCATTGCCGCGACACCGTTGAAATGCACTGTCCGGCCGACGATCCGGGGCGTGAACCCGGCGGCCGCGCAGGCGGACGACACCACCAGATGGTGAGTGATCCACTCCCGCCCCGAGATCCACGGATCCGTTGCGACCTCGGCCAGTTCGGCGGTTTCCCGCCCCGCCAGCCGATGCCCGGCGGGCACCAGCAGATCCATCGGTTCCTCCAGCAGCACACGCTGATCGAAGCGCGGATCGTCCGGGGCAGGCGTCCCGGGCGCGGGCAGCACGAACGCGATATCGGTGTCCCCGGCCAGCAGCAGGTCGAAGCAGTGAATCGACTCGTCCTCGACGAGTTCGATCGTCAACCCTGGATTGGCCTCCCGCAGCCGCGCGGCAGCCGGCGCCACCAGCGCGGTGAACGCGGTCGGCATCGCGCTGATCCGCAGCAGCCCCGCGATCCCCGTCCGATGCGCGGCCAATTCGGCTCGCGCCCGCTCGGATTGGGCCGCCAGCAGATCCGCATGCCGCAACAGCGCATGCGCCGCGGCCGTCAATTGCACTCGCCGCCCGACCTGTTCGAGCAGTTCCACCCCGAGTTCCCGTGCCAGTCCGCGCAATTGCTGCGACACCGTGGACGGCGTGAGGTGCAGCGCGGCCGCCGTCGCGGTGACGGTCCCGTGCTGGCGCAGCACGCGCAGTGTCTGCAGGCGCGGATCGATCATGTGGAATTTCCGAACGTTTCGATGCGGAACTATGCGATGGACCCGAGCCTACGCCCCGGCGAACACTGGCCACATGACCGGATCAGACGCGCAGTGTTCGACGGAAAGCCAGTGCTCCCGGTGCGGGTGGCCGATCGATCGGCCGTTCCGCGTGCTCTCGCGGCATCTCACGTCCGAGGGGACGGTGACGTATACCCGGTGCGCGTGTGGAGCGCACCGGGTGTCATTGACTCCCAGCGCTTTTCGGTGACCGCGCGTCAGCCCAGGGCGGCGACGAGGTCGGTGGCGCGAGTGTCGGGCGATCCGTTGATGCCGTAGTTCATGACGTAGGCGAAGGCGAGGTTCTGGCTCAGGTCGGCGAAGGCGAGGGAGCCGCCGCGGCCGGGGTGACCGAAGGAGGCGGGGCCGCCGCAGGGGAGGTAGGGCGGGGTGGGGAGCTGGTAACCGGTGCCCCAGCGCATCGGCAGCCGGGTCACGCGGTCGAGGCCGTGGGTCTGCTGCTGGATGGCGGCGGTGACCGTGTCGTCGTTCAGCAGGCGGACGCCGTCGGCCTCGCCGATCAGGGCCGCGTACATGCGGGCCAGGCTGCGGGCGGTGCCGATGCCGTTGGAGGCGGGCAGTTCGGCTCGATGCAGTCGCGGCGAGTTGTAGTCGAGTTGCCCGACGGTGTCGGTGCCGTTGAACAGGGAGTTCGGGTCCAGGGCGACTTCCAGCAGGCTGCGGAACTGTTCGGGCAGTTGGTCGGGGGTGAGGCCGCGCAGGTCGGGTGGCGGCGCTTCGACGAGCTTGCTGGCCGCCTCGATGTCGCCGTGTTTGTCGAAGTTGGCGGCGAATGCGTCGGCGACCGGTTCGTATCCGGGCGCAACGGTGCCGTTGATCGTGATTGACATGCCGTCCACTCACCCTCATCAGGTATATCGCGCGTGGCTCGCGCGTATTGGCTTGCGCTTCAGAGCATCCCAGCGCCGACGATTCGAAACAATTACCTGCCTCACCGACCAATTCGAACTCGGCCTCACCGCCCTGCTCGACGGCCTCGCCACGCGACTCGGAATCTGATCCGCCGCAATACGAAACGCCCAGCCGGGGGATCCGGCCGGGCGTTCGGAGGGGCTGGTGCTCGTTACTTCTTCGGGAAGTTGAACTGGGAGAGGTCGATTCCTTCCAGGCCCGGGGGGAGTTCGTTGAGGCCGGCGGGGAGGTTGGAGATGTCGGGCATGCCGGCGGGGAGGCCGGGCATGCCGGGGAAGCCGCCGCGCACCTTGGGCGGGGTGGGGCCGCGGCCGCCCTTCTTGCCCTTCTTGCCTTTTTTATTGTTCTTGCTGTTGCCGCGGGCGCCGGGGAAGCCCATTTGGCGGCTCATGGCGCCCATCATCTTCTTGGCTTCGAAGAAGCGGTCAACCAGCTGGTTGACGTCGGTGACGGTGACGCCGGAGCCGTTGGCGATGCGGAGGCGGCGGGAAGCGTTGATCATCTTCGGGTTCGCGCGCTCGGCGGGGGTCATGCCGCGGATGATGGCCTGGACGCGGTCGAGTTGCTTGTCGTCGACCTGGGCGAGGACGTCCTTCATCTGGCCGGCGCCGGGGAGCATGCCCAGCAGGTTGCCGATGGGGCCCATCTTGCGGATGGCCAGCATCTGGTCGAGGAAGTCCTCCAGAGTCAGCTCGCCGGAGCCGATCTTGCGGGCGGCCTCCTCGGCCTGCTGTGCGTCGTAGACCTGTTCGGCCTGCTCGATCAGGGTGAGCAGGTCGCCCATGCCGAGGATGCGGCTGGCCATGCGGTCCGGGTGGAAGACGTCGAAGTCCTCGAGCTTCTCACCCGTGGACGCGAAAAGGATGGGCTGGCCGGTGATCTCACGCACCGACAGCGCGGCGCCACCGCGGGCGTCGCCGTCGAGCTTGGTGAGCACGACACCGGTGAAGCCGACACCGTCGCGGAAGGCCTCGGCGGTGGAGACCGCGTCCTGGCCGATCATGGCGTCGAGGACGAACAGGATCTCGTCCGGGTTCACGGCATCGCGGATGCCCGCGGCCTGCGACATCAGCTCGGAGTCGATGCCGAGGCGGCCCGCGGTGTCGACGATGACGATGTCGTACTGCTTCTGCTTGGCCTCTTCGATACCGGCGCGCGCGACATCGATCGGATCGGAAGCCGAGACGCCGAGCGGATTCTCGCCGCCGCCGATGGAAGTGCCGGGGTGCGGGGCGAATACGGGCACGCCCGCACGCTCACCGACCACCTGCAGCTGAGTGACCGCGCCGGGACGCTGCAGGTCACAGGCGACGAGCAGCGGCGTATGCCCCTGGGACTTCAGCCATTTGGCGAGCTTGCCGGCGAGGGTGGTCTTACCGGCACCCTGCAGGCCCGCGAGCATGATGACGGTCGGCGGGTTCTTGGCGTACTGCAGGCGCCGGGTCTCGCCGCCGAGGATGGCGATGAGCTCCTCGTTGACGACCTTCACGACCTGCTGAGCCGGGTTCAGCGCCGCGGAGACCTCGGCGCCCTTGGCGCGTTCCTTGATCTTGGCGATGAAGGTGCGCACGACGGGGAGGGCGACGTCCGCTTCGAGTAGGGCGAGCCGGATCTCACGCGCGGTTGCGTCGATATCGGCCGGTGACAGCCGCCCCTTGCCGCGCAGATCCTTGAGGGCACCGGTCAACCGGTCGGAAAGGGATTCGAACACCGATCGCGCTCCTGGATTCTCGAGGGACTGTCACTCGTCATACCAGGGTAGTGGGACCGGAGCAGTGCTGTTGTACCGGCTGCTCCCGAGGTCGCTACTCGAGGTCGCGCGGCCGGGGCGCGAGGGGTGCGATGCGGCGTAGGTCGTGCTTCTCGCTGGCGACCATGAACACCGCCTCGCGGGCGGTCAGGCCCAGTTCCAGGGCGAGTCCGTCGACCATCGCCCATTCGGCGGGCGTGGGTTCGTGCTCGGCCACGGTGGAGGCGATGGTCATGGCCGTCACAGCTTGCTGCCCGGTGAGGGTGCGGCCCGGCAGCCAGGAAACGACCCAGCGGTCGCCGCCGACGCAGCGGGCGATGTGCGAGGTCATATCGCTCGTCATCATTGACGCCGAAACAACTTCAATTGCCACCGACCTGCTCCCCTCATGCTTGCGACAGCTTGGGCCGAAAGCGATATTAGGGTGTGATGCCGGTCACTTGATCGGTATTTCAGCAAATTGCTCGCAACGATCCAATTAACTGGCGAACACAAGGTTTGCCAGTTAATCCCACAGCCTGGCGATCGGTCAGAAAACAGAGGTAGATCCGTTTTCGGTGTCCGCTTCGGGCGTTTTCTTCGGTTGCTGCGGCGGCACCACCGACAACACCGCCACCTCGATCTCCGCCCGTCGCTGCGGCGTGTCGGAGGCCCCCAGATCCAGGCAGAAGGTGTCGATCACCACCGAACCCATGGTCACCACCTTCGACCACGACACATTCACGCCCGCGTCCGCCAGCGCCGCGGCCAGCCGGCTCAGCAATCCGATCCGATCCTCGGCCCGCAATTCCAGCAACACCCGGCCCGGTTCCGTCGTCTCGATCCAGAAAACCCGCGGCTGCGCCTGCGCGTACGGACTGCGCTGGGTACCGCCCGCCTCCCGTTCCTTCCGCGCCAGCACCGTCCCCAGATCCAGATCGCCATTGATGGCCCGGATCAATTCCTGGCGCAGCAGACCCGGGTCCGGCGGATCACCGAACCGCGGCGCCACCACGAAGGTGTCGATCGCCGAGGCGCCCACACTCGCCAGATTCGCCGACAGCACCCGCAGCGAATGCAGGGCCAGCACGCCGGCCGCGTCCGAGAGCAGTCCAGGAGTATCGGGAGCGACCACGGTCACCACATGGTGGTAGCGCCCCTCCCCCGGCTCCAGATCCACGTGCACGCCACCGCTTTCCGCGCGCCGGCGCAATTCGTCCGGAATCGATTCGGGCGCGGGCAGTTCCTCACCGGCCATGGCCATCCGGCAGCGCCGCACCAGATCGCCGATGAGCGAGGCCTTCCAGTCGTTCCACACCCCGGGCCCGGTGGCCAGCGCGTCCGCTTCGGCCAGGGCGTGCAGCAATTCGAGCAGCTGCGGATCCCCGTCCAGCAGCTTCACGACCATGTTCACCGTCTCCGGATCGCTCAGATCGCGGCGGGTCGCGGTATCGGGCAGTAGCAGATGATGCCGGACCATGGCCGACACCGTCTGCACATCGGCGGGCCACAAGCCCAGCCGCTTGCCGATGGAGACGGCCAGCTCGGCGCCGACCAGACTGTGATCCTCCGTGCGCCCCTTGCCGATATCGTGCAGCAGCGTGCCGATCAGCAGCAGATCCGGGCGGGCCACGCGGGTCGACAGCGCACCCGCCTGCGCGACCGCCTCGGTGAGATGCCGGTCGACAGTCCAGGTGTGAATGGCGTCGCGCGGCGGAAGATCGCGCACCACACCCCATTCCGGAAACAGCCTGCCCCACAGGCCCGTCCGGTCCAGCGCCTCGATGGCCTCGACGGTGCCGCGGCCCGCGCCCAGCAGCACCAGCAGATCGTTGAGCGCTTCCTTGGGCCACGGCTCGCGTAGTTCGGGCGCGTCCTCGCCGAGGCGGTTCAAAGTCGTTGCGGACATGGGTAATCCGGTCTGCGCGGAGGCGGCGGCCACGCGCAGGATCAGCCCGGGATCGCGCTGCGGGCGGGCGTCGCGCGCGAGCACCACCTCACCGGCGTGCTCGACCACCCCCTCATCGAGTGGTCGCCGCACCGGGACGCGGCGCAGGCGCGCGAGGCCGCGCCGCGGCAGCGCGTTGCCCGCGGTCCGCAAGCCGACATCGGTCGAATAGCTGACGGTGCGGGCGGCATCGCTCAGGGTGCGGGCGAGGTCGAAGCGGTCCCCGATGCGCAGGGCCGCGCCGATCTCGTCGGCGTCCTGGGCGCGCAATTGATCTCGTGCGCGGCCCGCTACCCGATGCAGTTCGGTGCGCACGTCCAGCAGGCGGCGATGCGCCTGTTTCAGCCCGCCGCCGGGCACGTCCGGACCGAGCCCCGGCATGGCGTCGGTCAGTTGTGCGATGGCGAGGGCATCGAGCAGCTGGATGTCGCGCAGGCCGCCGCGCCCGTTCTTGAGATCGGGTTCGGCGCGGTGCGCGATCTCTCCGCTGCGCCGCCAACGGGTTTCGGTCTGGGCGATGAGTTCCTCGAAGCGTGAACGGATTCCGGCCCGCCAGTCCCGGCGCACCCCGCTGATCAGCAGCGTGCTCAGGCCTTCGTCACCGACGATGTGCCGGGCGTCCAGCAGGCCCAGCGCGGCGGTGAGATCGTCGGCGGCGACCCGGAGCGCTTGCGGGACAGTGCGAACGCTGTGGTCGAGCTTGATGTGCGCGTCCCAGAGCGGGTACCAGAGCTGATCGGCGACCTCGGCGACCCGTTGCGGATCGACGTCGTCGTAGAGCAGTACCAGATCCAGATCGGAGTACGGCAGCATCTCGTGCCGGCCCAGGCCGCCCACCGCGACGATGGCGAGTCCGCTGTCGGCGGTGATGCCGACCTCGTGTCCCTTGGTGGTCAGCCACAGTTCGAACAGGTCGACCATGGCCTGTCGCAGGGCTTCCGGGTCGAGGCGCGCGTTGCGCCCGTTCCCCTCGGGTCCGCCGGCCTCGATGAGCAATTGGTCGCGGGCCCGGACCAGGTCCGATGCCCCGTTGGAGACTTTCTCACCGTTCTGGAAACCCACAACCCACCACCCATCGATTCAGTTCATCACCGTGCACGGGGGCGGCCCCGGCTTTCCGCCGGTTCGACACCGACGGGAGGCCGGGGCCGCCACTGGATCCGTCTTCTATTTAGAGCGCATCGGAACCGCGTTCGCCGGTGCGGACACGGATGATCGCGTCCACCGGAGTCACCCAGACCTTGCCGTCACCGATCTTTCCGGTGCGGGCGGCCTCGACGATCACCTCGACGACCTTTTCGACGGAGGCGTCATCCACAACCACCTCGACGCGGACCTTCGGTACGAAGTCGACCGAGTACTCGGCGCCGCGGTAGACCTCGGTGTGGCCCTTCTGGCGACCGTAGCCCTGGACCTCGCTGACGGTCATGCCGAGCACGCCCGCCTGCTCCAGCCCGGTCTTGACGTCCTCGAGCGTGAACGGTTTGACGATCGCAGTGATCAGTTTCATTTTCGTCATGCCTCCTTGACGGCGGCGGTACGCGCCGTACCACCCACAGCAGCGAAATCGTATGCCGTTTCAGCATGCTCCGACTCGTCCATGCCCTCGAACTCTTCCTCTTCGGAAGCGCGCAGGCCGATCGTGTACTTGATCGCGAGGGCGATGATCAGGGTCAGGATGAAGGAGTAGGCGAGGACGACGCCCGCACCGACGGCCTGCCGCCAGAGCTGATCGACACCGCCACCGTAGAACAGACCCTTGACTCCGGCCGGCGCCTCCTTGGTGGCCACCAGGCCGACCATCAGGGTGCCGATGATGCCGCCGACCATGTGCACGCCGACCACGTCGAGCGAGTCGTCGAAGCCGAACTTGTACTTCAGGCCGACCGCGAGCGCGCAGACGATACCGGCGACCGCACCGACGGCCAGCGCACCCAGCACGTTCACCGAGGAACAGGACGGGGTGATGGCGACCAGACCCGCGACCAGACCGGACGCGGCGCCCAGCGAGGTGGCGTGACCGTCACGCAGCTTCTCCACGAGCAGCCAGCCCAGCATGGCGGCACAGGTGGCGAAGGTGGTGGTCAGGAAGGTGGAGCCGGCGGAGTTGTTGGAGGACAGCGCAGAACCGGCGTTGAATCCGAACCAGCCGAACCACAGGAGGCCGGCGCCGAGCATGACGAACGGGAGGTTGTGCGGCCGCATCGGGGTCTTCGGCCAGCCCTTGCGCTTGCCGAGCACCAGACAGAGGGCGAGACCCGCGGCACCGGCGTTGATGTGCACCGCGGTACCACCCGCGAAGTCGACCACGTGCAGCTTGTTCAGGATCCAGCCGCCCTCGTGCACGATGTTGCCGTTGGCGTCGGTGGCGTTGCCGTCGAAGACCCAGTGCGCGACCGGGAAGTAGACGACGGTGGACCACACCGCGGCGAACAGCGCCCAGGCGCCGAACTTGAGACGGTCGGCGACCGCACCCGAGATCAGGGCGACCGTGATGATCGCGAACATGAGCTGGAAGGCCACGAACACGGTCATCGGGATGTGCGTGTTACCGGCCAGTGCGATGTCGGCTTCGGGCGAGGAGGCCGTCTTGGCCGCCGCGTCCGGGCCGATCATGCCCTTGAGTCCGAAGAACTGCGTCGGATCACCGATCAGTCCGAATTTGTTGTTGGCGAATGAAACCGAGAATCCGTAGATAGCCCAGAGCACGCCCACGATGCCCATGGCACTGACGCTCATCATGATCATGTTGAGCACGTGCTTGCTACGGACCATGCCACCGTAGAAGAACGCCAGTCCAGGGGTCATCAGCAGCACGAGCGCGGAACTCGCCAGCATCCATGCGGTGTCACCGGTGTCCGGCAAGCCGGTCAAGGGGTACGGCACCTTTTGTCCTCCTCATCATCTGGCTCTGCAGCAACCTGCGATAAAGCCTGCAATGAGATTCGTCAGTCGGTGTTTCAGCCGTGATCCTGCGGCGTTTCGCGTAGGTGAACGGATGAGAGGACACTGTTGCGTTCAGGTTTCCCGGATCGCGCCAGTGTTACGACCGTGTTGTGAGGATGATTTTGTTCTATGGATTTGCGCTGGTAGTCGCGGGTTAACCGAGCAGTGCGTCGACGAAGGCGCCGGGCTCGAAGGGAGCAAGATCATCCGCGCCCTCGCCCAAACCGACCAGTTTGATTGGTACGCCGAGTTCGTGCTGCACCTGGAACACGATGCCGCCCTTGGCCGTTCCGTCCAGCTTCGTCAGCGCCACACCGGTGATATCGACCACCTCGGCGAAAACACGCGCCTGCGTCAGGCCGTTCTGGCCGACCGTGGCATCCAGCACCAGGATGACCTCGTCGACCTTCGCCTTCTTCTCCACCACGCGCTTGACCTTGCCCAGCTCGTCCATCAGGCCGGTCTTGGTGTGCAGGCGGCCCGCGGTATCGATGAGCACCACGTCCACACCGCGCTCGATGCCCACGCTCACCGCGTCGAACGCGACCGACGCCGGATCCGCGGCCTCCTTGCCACGCACGGTGTCCGCGCCGACCCGCTCACCCCAGGTCTGCAGCTGATCGGCCGCCGCCGCACGGAAGGTGTCCGCCGCGCCCAGCAGCACCCGGCGGCCGTCGGCCACCAGGACGCGCGCCAATTTGCCTGTGGTGGTGGTCTTTCCGGTGCCGTTCACGCCCACGACCAGCAGAATCGACGGATGATCGTCATGCGGCAGCGCGCGGATCGAGCGATCCAGCTCCGGCCGCAGCGCCTCGATCAACACCTCGCGCAGGACGGCCCGCGCATCGGCGGCGGTCCGCACGCTGCGGGACGCCATCTCCTCGCGCAAGCGGTCCACGATCTTCGCGGTGCTCGCGGTGCCGAGATCGGCCATCACGAGGGTGTCCTCGATCTCTTCCCACGAATCCTCGTCGAGGTCGCCACCGCCGAGCAGGCCGAGCAGCGACTTGCCGACGGCGTTCTGCGAGCGGGACAACCGCCCGCGTAGGCGGGTCAGCCGGCCCGTGGTGGGGTCGATCTCCTCGTGGGGGCCGGAAACCTCGGCAGGTGCGGCCTTTTCGGCCGGCGCGGGGCGTGCGGCGACAGCGGCGCCGGCGGCGGCAGCGACTTCGGCTGCGGCGTAACCCGCTTCGGCGGCCTCGGCCTCGAGGGCCTCGACCGCGGCTACCTCGGCGTCGGCGGCGGCGAGGTCGGCTGCCGCGGCGTCGGCAGCGGCCGACTCGGCAGAACTCGAGGCGGGTAGGCCGGATTCGGTCGCAGCGGCTTCGGACGACTCCGCGGCAGTGCCCGATTCGGTGCTTTCACCGGCGGTCGCGGCGGCCGGCTGTCCGGTAGACGTTGCAGCCGTCCGGCTCTCCGCCTCGGTGGATTCACCGGTGGCAGCGGTCGCGGCATCGCCGGCGGACGACGTGGATTCAGCCGGAGTGACGGACTTTCCGGTGGCAGACTGCGGGGCCTTGCCGGCGGCGGACTGCGGGGCTTTGCCGGGACCCGGCTGTGGGGTCTTGGTGGGCGCAGCCTCCGGGCCCTGTTCGGGATCCGGCAGGGGGACGTTGGTGATGGTGCGTTTCGCCGCGTCGCGCGGGATGGCGGCGTCGTCGCCGATGTGGGGCTGGCCCTCGTCGTCGGTGCGCTGGAGCCGGACGGGTTCGGGGGCGGGTTTGCCGCCCTGGCTGAAGCTGAATCCTCCGGCTGCGGTGTAGCCGCCGGACCGGTCGGTCAGCTCCTGGGTTTCGGCAGCTTCCGGGGTCAGCGAGATACGGCGGCGCTTGTTCAGGGCATAACCGGCAACCAGCGCCACGAGCAGGACCGCAACGATCGCGGCGAGGAGGATCCAAACTTCTGCAGTCGTCACGGCCCCATCCTTTCAGAGGCAGTTGTATGCCCGATTCACACACCTACCGACGCGTCGGAGAGCAGTGTCATCTATCACAGATGTACGCCGCGGATGCGGCGGACACGCCGGGTGGAGTGGTTCGAATCCGAACAACGACCGACCGGTCTGCTCGACAACGCACCACAGTGCGGAAGGAGCGGCGAATGCGACACCGAGACAATAGGATCGGCGGCGTGAACGATCGAAATGTGCTTGGGGGACCGCTGGAGGAGTGTGGCACCGATCCTCTCACCGGTTTCTACCGGGACGGCTGCTGCAGCACCGGGCCCGAAGATCTTGGCAGCCACACCGTGTGCACCGTGGTCACCGCGGAATTCCTGGAGCACCAGAAATCGATCGGCAACGACCTCATCACCCCGCGGCCGGAGAACAACTTCCCCGGCCTGCAGCCCGGCGACCGCTGGTGCGTGGTGGCGGTGCGCTGGCTGCACGCCCACGAGGACGGAGTGGCCGCACCGGTGATCCTGGCCGCGACCCACGAGAACGCCCTGGAGGTGGTTCCCATGGAGACCCTCCGCAAATACGCGGTCGACGTCCCCGACGACGTCAGCGACCTACTCTGAGCCGGATCGGTTCCGATGCGCGAGAGCAGGGGCTCAGATGCGCGGGAGCAGTCGTACCACGGTGTCGCGAGCGAGGATTCCGGGGCGGCTGGCCGGCACCATCAGGGCTCCGGCCAGGCGGAAGCCGCGCTGCTTGGGGGCGAGCAGGCGGCGGTGGCGGTGTTCGTAGCGGGTGAAGGCGGTGTGCGGGTCGGCGGGCGTGCGGGTCAGTTCCTCGGCGAGGGTGTGGGCGCCGGTGATGGCGAGGGTGGAACCGTCGCCGAAGAGGGACAGGCTGGATCCGGCGTCGCCGAGCAGTGCGACGCGGCCGCGTGACCACGACGCCATGCGGACCTGGCAGACGGCGTCGAAGTACAGGTCGGGCGCTGCGCCGACCTGATCGAGCAGGTCGCCGAACGCTCCCATGCGCCCGGTGTAGGCGGCGAGGACCAGCCGCTTGTGCTGTGCCGTATCCCGATAGTCGTAGTCGGGCGTTTCTGGGCCGCGGAAGATGAAGGCCGCCAGTGGCTTTCCGCCCGCGGGATGCACGGATACCGACCGTCCGGGCGTGTTGTACATGATCACCTCGCGCTCGCGGCCGAGCGCCCGCTCGATCGGCAGGGTCGCCACGTAGAACCCCTTGTGCCGCACGAACTCCCGCTCCTCGCCGAAGACGAGACGCCGGACCCCGGAGTGCAGGCCGTCCGCGCCGATCACATAGTCGTAGGTGGCGGGCGCCGATTCCGCGAAGGTCGCGGCGACCCGTTGCCCGTCGTCGGTGAGGCCGGTAATGGTGTCGCCCCACCGGATTTCGGCGCGATCACGCGCGGCGTCGAGCAGGATGGCGGCCAGTTCGGCGCGCGGCAGTTCGACCTCTTCCCCGGCGCCGTCGCTCGTGCCGCCGGTGCGGACAGAGGCGCGCACCGCACCTTTCGCGTCGACGAAGCTGATCCGATCCACGGATGTCGCCGCCTTACGCAATTCGGGCAGGACACCCATCCGGTTCACCACGTCGACGGCGGGTCCGCGCACGTCGACCGGGTTGCCGCTGGAGCGTTGCGCGCCTGCGCGTTCCACCACGGTGACCTGGAATCCGTTGTCGGCCAGCCAGTAGGCGAGGGTCGAGCCGCCCACGCCGGCCCCGGAGATCAATACCGATGTCTTCATGACTACTCCCCGATCGGGATAACCGGACGATTTTCGTCCACTTGAACCGATGCTACGCTAAGCGGAAGAATTTCGTCCACTTGCCCGGAGGTGAGGACCACGGCCGACCAGTTGCGCGCCGACGCCCGCAGCAATCGCGACCAGATCCTGCGCGCCGCCCTGGAGGTGTTCTGCGAACGCGGCGCCAACGTGCCCATGAAGGACATCGCCGACCGGGCCGGCGTCGGCGTCGGCACCCTCTACCGCCGCTTCCCCGACCGCGACGCCCTGCTCACCGCCACCGCGGCGGCGCACATGGCCAATATCGTCGAACTGGTGACAACAGCCCGGCGCGAAGAGCCCACGGCCTGGTCGGCCCTCTGCCGCGTACTCCGCGAATGCGCCGAAATGCAATTGGGCGCCCAAGCCGCGGCCATCGAGCCCGCCGCACACCAACTGGTCAAGGACGACCCGGCGGTGACGAAGACCCGGAACCTGCTCTTCGATCAACTACGTCAGCTGATCGACCACGCACACACCGACGGCGATCTCCGCCCCGATATCGGCCTGCCGGATATAGAGGTGCTGATGATGCTGCAGATCCCCGCCCACACCGAGTCCCGCCCCGACACGGTCGACCGCGTCGTCGGCATCATCCTGGACGGCATACGCGCGCAGGGCGATTCGCGCAGCTGAGCAAGGCAGTCTGTTCGAAACCCTTACACGGCAACATCACCCGCCGCCGACCGCACCGATGTCGTTGCGTGGCGGCGTCGGTGGGCCTTCTGACGGCAGGCGGAGGAACAGTAGCGAGCGGGGCGGCCGGTGGCGGTGGGACGAACGGGGGCCGCACACATCGGGCAGTGCGTGGCCGGGGTTTCGTTACGGCGGCGACTTTCGTCACGACCCGCGGGGGCAGTTTCGGCTTTCGTTACGGTGGCAGGCGGGCGGGTAGCGCGCAGGGCGTCCAGGACCAAGGCTGCGGGACGGGACAGGCCGGGTTCGGGCGAGAGGCGCTGGATGGCAACGCATCCGACGAACAGGGCGAGGACGTCGGAGAGTTCGATGCCGGGCCGTACGGCGCCCTGCTGCTGGGCGGCGGTGAGCAGGTCCGAGATGGCGGTGTGGAAGCGGGTGCCGGCGTCGCGGATGAGTTCCCGCGGCCAGCCGTCCTCGCCCATGAGGTCGCAGACGGCCTGATTGCGGTGACTGGAAACCACCACTTCGGTGCAGAAGGCGAAGAAAGCGGCGCCCGGATCGGGTGCGCCGCGATGGCGGAGCGCCACGGCGGTGAGGCGGTCGATGCGCTGCTGCATGACCGCTTCCACCAGTGCGATCTTGGTGGGGAAATGCCGGTACACGGTGCCCGCGCCGACGCCGGCCTGGCGGGCGACCTCGGCCAAGGAGACCGAGGTGCCGCGTTCGGCGAGGACGCGCTGGGCGGCGGCGAGGACGAGGGCGCGGTTGCGGCGGGCATCGGCGCGCGGGCCGGAGCCGGTGCGGGGCAGGGTGGGCGCGGACATTTCGTTACGCGGTTCCTTTCCGGTGCTCGCCAACCGGTTTCGTACGCATCTAGCGTTCGAATACGGGTCGACCGACCCGAATACTACCGAAGAAACAGGGTGAACATGTCTGCTCGGAACGACCTCGTTCTGATCACCGGCGCCACCGGCAAGCAGGGCCACGCCACCGCGCGGCGACTGCTCGCGGCGGGCCGGCCGGTCCGCATCCTGGTGCGCGATCCGGAATCCGCTGTGGCGCAGGAACTCGCCGCACTCGGCGCGGAGGTGGCGGTCGGCGATTTCGACGCGCCGGAGACCTTGGGCCCGGCGGTGGCCGGGGCGCACGCGGTGTTCCTGGTGCCGCCCGCGGTCTTCGGGCCGGCGGGCTGGAATGTCGAAGTGGAGGCGGGGCGTGGGGAGGCGGTGCTGGCGGCGGCCCGGCAGGCCGGGGTGGAGCAGATCGTCTTCACCGGCGTCGCCTCGTTCAAGAAGGAGAAGTCCTGGGGCGCGGAGGGGAAGCGGCGCATCGAGCGGGCCTTGCAGGCGAGCGATCTGCGCTGGACCGTGCTGCGTCCGGTGCGCTTCATGGAGAACTTCCTGATGCAGAACGCCCCGGTGGACGGCATCACCGACGGCGTGCACCGGCATCTGTTCCCAGCAGGCAAGGCGGTGCAGTCGATCGCGCTGGACGATATCGCGGCCTTCGCGGAATTGGCGTTCGCCGACCCGGACCGCTTTCACGGCCGGACGTTGGAGCTGGCCGGTGACGAGCTGACCGCTCCCGCCGCGCTGGCCTTGATCACCGAGCACACCGGCTATCCGGTGCGATACGAGGAGGTTCCCGAATCGGAGGCGGTCGCACTCGGCGCGCAGATCGCGCGGGTCTGGACGCTGACCCGGACGGAGGACGAGGGCTGGCATGCCGATATCCCCGCGCTGCGCGAGATCCTGCCGTCGCTGCACACGTTCGAGGCGTGGCTCACCGAAACCGGTGCCGCGCAATTGAAGTCGCGACTCGCGGGCTAGCCGGATCGTCGTCGCGCCGAGCCCTTGCCAAAACGGAACGCTGCTCCGTATCATTATCGGAGCAGCGTTCCGTTTGCTCTGCAGTCGGCCGTGACCAGCACGGAAGGACAGGCTCGACATGACGAACACCCCACTCACCTTCGGTATCGCCACCGCTCCCCAGCAGGTCGAATACCAGGACATCCAGCACGTCTGGCAAGAAGCCGACGCGATCCCCGAGATCGAGCACGCCTGGCTCTTCGACCACCTCATGCCGATCGGCGGGCCGATCGACGGCCCGATATTCGAGGGCTGGACCCTGCTCTCCGCGCTGGCCGCGCAAACTCAGCGGCTACGACTCGGAATCATGGTGACCAGCAATCGATTCCGGCCACCCGCGGTACTGGCGAAGATCGCCACCACCGTCGACATCGTCTCCGGCGGACGACTCGACTTCGGCATCGGCGCCGGTTCCCGGCCGAGTCATCCCCTGGCCCGGCGCGAGTACGAGGCGCACGGACTCCCCTACCACGATGCGAAATACGCGGTCGGCAGTCTCGCCGAGGCCTGCACGATCATCCGGAAGGAATGGACCGAACCGGTCCCCTTCGACTTCCACGGCACCTACTACGACCTCACCGGCGCCTTCGGTAACCCGAAACCCGTACAGCGCCCGCATCCGCCGATCCTGATCGCCGGCCGCTCCTCCGGCGTCCTGCGCGTGGTCGCCGAACATGCCGACCTCTGGAACATCCCGGGCGGCGGTGACGCCGCAGACCTGGCGGAACGCAGTGCCGTCCTGGACCGCTACTGCGCCGAGATCGGCCGCGACCCCGCCGAAATCACCCGATCCGTGCACGTCCCGGTCGATTACGACCAGCCCGCCGACACACGCAAGGCGATCGGCGCGGTCATCGATGCCGGTTTCCGGCACATCGTCCTCGGCCTGCGGCCGCCCTTCACCACCGGAATCGCGCAGTGGCTGGCGGACGAGCTGATCCGCCCGTCCGCCTGAAATCCATTGCCGCCGAGCACCGGCGGCGCGTCAACTCGCTGCCGCGCCGACCAGGTTCTCGCCGCGGAGGCGCTGGGAGATGACCTGCGTGATGCCGTCACCGCGCATGCTCACGCCGTAGAGCGCGTCCGCGATCTCCATGGTGGGCTTCTGGTGGGTGATGACGATCAGCTGGCTCTTCTCGCGCAGCTGCTCGAACAGGGTGATGAGGCGGCGCAGGTTGGTGTCGTCCAGCGCGGCCTCGACCTCGTCCATAACGTAGAACGGTGAGGGGCGGGCGCGGAAGATCGCGACCAGGAAGGCCACGGCGGCAAGGGATTTCTCACCACCGGACAGCAGCGACAGCCGCTTCACCTTCTTGCCCGGCGGGCGGGCCTCGACCTCGACGCCGGTGGCGAGCATGTTCACCGGATCGGTGAGCAGCAGCCGGCCCTCGCCGCCGGGGAAGAGCTTGCTGAAGACGTGCACGAATTCGCGTTCCACGTCCTCGTAGGCCTCGGTGAAGACCTGCAGGATGCGGGCGTCCACCTCGGCGACCACGTCGAGGAGGTCCTGGCGGGCCTTCTTGACGTCCTCGAGCTGGGTGGCGAGGAAGTTGTAGCGTTCCTCGAGGGCCGCGAACTCTTCCAGCGCAAGGGGATTCACCTTGCCGAGGGTGGTGAGGTCCTTCTCGGCGCGTTTGGCGCGGCGTTCCTGGGTGGCGCGGTCGTAGGGCATCGGCTGCGGTTCGCTGACCTGGTCGCCGCGTTCCTTGGCCTGCTCGTACTCCATGAGTTCGAGGGCAGTGGGCGGCATCAGGACGTCCGGGCCGTATTCGCCGATGAGGTCGTCGAGGGAGATGCCGAACTGTTCGGAGATGGTGGTCTCGACCTGTTCGATGCGCAGGGCCGCCTGAGCGCGGGCCACCTCGTCGCGGTGCACGGCGTCGGTGAGCTGCGACAGCTGGGTGGCGAGGGCGCGGGCGCGTTCCTTGGTCTGGTCGACCTGGGCCGCGAATTCGGTGCGGCGCCGGACCAATTCGTCGCGGCGGGCGGCGGCCTGGGCCACCACGAGCTCGAGTTCGGCGGCGACCTTCTCCGCGGATTCGGCGACGACGGCGGCCACGGCGGAGGCCTGTCGCCGGGCGGCGTGGGCGCGTTCGGCGCGGGCGCGGTTCTCGCGTTCGGCGCGGGCGGTGCGGCGCAGCGAATCCGCCTTGCCGCGCACGGATTCGGCGCGTTCCTCGGCGGTGCGGACGGCGAGGCGGGCTTCGACTTCCATGGATCGGGCCTCGGCGAGGGCGGCCGCGGCCTCCTCGCGCAGCAGTCCCGCGGATTCGGTGCCCGCGGCTTCGGGATCCATCCCGTCCTGTTCGAGTTCCGAATGCCGCAGCCGGTCTTCGAGTTCGGCCAGTTTGGTGAGGGTTTCCTCGCGTCCGGCTTCGGTGTCGGCGCGCTGGGCCAGCAGGCGCTCGCACTGGGTCTGGGCACTGCGCGCGGCCTGGCCGAGCCGGCCGAGCCGGTCGTAGATCGAGACCAGCGCCTGATCGGATTCGTGCAGGGCCAGCAGTGCGTGATCGACGGCTTCCTTGCGATCGGTCTGCTCGGCGAGCGCGCCCGCCAGCGCGGCTTCCAGCTCCTCGGCCTGCCGCTGCCAGGAGGCGAGTTCGGTGGTGGCCGAGTCGATATCGGCCTGCACCTCGAGCAGACTCGGTACCCGTTCGGATCCGCCCAGCACCCATCCGGGCCCGGTCAGATCTCCGTCGCGGGTAACCACCCGCAGCTCGGGCCGCGCCGCGACCACCTGTGTCGCGGCCGCAAGATCCTCTGCCACAGCGATACCCGCGGTAAGCGCACCGATGGCAGCCCGCAGATGTCCGGGGCAGTCCACCACCTCGGCCAGCCAGCGCGCCGACCCCGGCAGCGGCGGACCGGCCTGTCCCCCACCGTTTGCGGAGCCGTTCGATGCGGCGGTGTATCCGGCTGCCGCACCGGCCGATTCACCCGTAGCGCCGTACGAGGCCGGTGCGGCGCCGTCTGTGTACACGAGGGCTACGCGGCCGCCGTCGGCTTCCTTGAGTGCGTGGACGGCGGCGTGGGCGGTCGGGGCGGTGTCGGCGGCTACGGCGTCGGTGAGGGGGCCGAGGGCGGCGGCTACGGCGGTTTCGAAGCCGGTGTGGACGCGGAGGAGGCCGGAAAGCGGGCCGAGGAGTCCGTGGGTGCGGTTTTCCAGCAGCCAGGCGGCGCCGTCCTTGCGGCGGAGGCCCATGTTCAGGGCTTCGATGCGGGCGGTGAGGGAGGCGACGCGTTTGCCTGCCTCGCGGTCCTTTTCGCGGAGTTCGGTGACGCGCTGGTCGGCGTGGGCGAGGGCCTCGGCGGCGTGTTCGTATTGGGCGTCGAGGCCGGCCTCGCCGGCGTCGAGTTCGCTCAGTTCGGCCTGGACGGACTCGAATTCGGCGTCGGCGTCGGCGCCGCGGGTGCGGGCCTCGGCGATGGAGGCGGAGATGCGGGCGATTTCGCCGTCGACGGATTGGGCGCGGCTGCGCAGGGTGTCGACCTGGCCGGAGAGGCGGGCGAGGCCTTCGCGGCGGTCGGCGATGGCGCGGACGGCTGCGAGGTGGGCCTGTTCGGCGGCCTTGGCGGCTTGTTCGCGTTCGTGGAGTTGATCGCGTGCGGCTTCGAGGGTTTCGGTGGCCATCTCGACGGCGGCGAGCAGTTCGGCTTCTTCGGCTTCGACGCGTTCGGCTTCGCGTTCGAGTTGTTCCGGATCGCGGCCGGTACCGGTCGGTTGTTCGATGGTGAGGTTGCGCGCCCGATCTCGCGCGATCCGGATAGTCGCATTGACACGTTCGGTCAATGCGGACAACTGGAACCAGGTCTGCGCCGCGGCCTCCGCGCTCGGGGTCAGCCGCGACAGCTCGAATTCCTGCTGTGCCAGCGCCGCATTCGCGGCATCCAGCTCGGCCTGCACGTTCACGTGCTGTTCGCGTGCATAGGCCTCTTTACTCTGTTGACTCTCCAGTTCGCGCCGCCGCGTGACCAGGTCGTCGGCGGCCAATCGCAGTCGCGAGTCCCGCAGTTCGGCCTGCACGGTCGCGGCGCGGCGCGCCACCTCGGCCTGCCGCCCGAGCGGCTTCAACTGCCGGCGTAGCTCGGTGGTGAGGTCGGTGAGGCGAGCCAGGTTGGCCTGCATGGCATCCAGCTTGCGGACGGCCTTCTCCTTGCGCCGCCGATGCTTGAGCACACCCGCGGCCTCCTCGATGAAGGCGCGCCGGTCCTCGGGCCGGGATTCCAGGATGGCCGACAACTGCCCCTGACCGACGATGACGTGCATCTCGCGCCCGATACCGGAGTCGCTCAACAGTTCCTGCACGTCCATGAGCCGGCAGGTGTTCCCGTTGATCTCGTACTCGCCGGCGCCGTCGCGGAACATGCGCCGCGTGATCGACACCTCGGAGTAATCGATGGGGAGCACGCCGTCGGAGTTGTCTATGGTGAGCGTCACTTCCGCACGACCGAGTGGCGCGCGCCCTGTGGTTCCGGCGAAGATGACGTCCTGCATCTTCCCGCCCCGCAGCGCTTTCGCGCCCTGCTCACCCATGACCCAGGTGAGGGCATCGACGACATTCGATTTTCCGGAGCCGTTGGGCCCGACCACGCAGGTGATCCCCGGTTCGAATCGCAGCGTCGTCGCGGACGCAAAGGACTTGAAACCCTTCAGCGTCAGACTCTTCAGGTGCACAGCGGCTCAGACTACCCCCTCACCCCCGGTTGCTCCGGGTATGCCGGGAAGCGCGTTCGGCGGGTGGGGTGAAACGCCGTCGCTACAGGCGATTCGTCGGATGAGCGAAAGATCAGGTAGGCTCTAGCCGTTGCAATTGTGGTTCTCACAGACTTCTGTACGCGCCTGCAAGACACCCAGCAGGCGCGTATTTGTTTTTTCAGTGGTACTGAACGGCGACACCGGATCCGCAAGGTGCGGATTCACCCAGAAAAGGAAAGGTCGCTCAATGGCTACCGGCACCGTGAAATGGTTCAACGCGGAAAAGGGCTTCGGCTTCATCGAGCAGGACGGCGGGGGCCCCGACGTCTTCGCGCACTACTCGAACATCGCCTCCCAGGGCTTCCGCGAGCTGCAGGAGGGCCAGAAGGTCTCCTTCGACATCGCGCAGGGCCAGAAGGGCCCGCAGGCGGAGAACATCAAGCCTGCGTAATTCGCGATAACTCGCGAGCACGCGCTTAGCAGCCCGGCGTATCCGATACGCCGGGCTGCTGCGTGTTCCGGGCCGGTCAGCGGACCGCGACGGGGGCGGGGAGGCGCCGCCGCCAGAGCTCGAGCAGGGGCAGGGCGACCAGGGTCGGCCCGAGCCAGGCCACCAATTGGGCCGAGCCGTACAGGGGGCCGTCGATGGCGAAGGCCACGACGAGCGTGGCCGTCCACAAGGCGATATAAGAACCGCCCAGTCCGTGCACGTAGGCATGCGTCCAGCCCGCCGGCCGCCCCGCCGCCCGCCGGCCCAGCACCCCGAGCGTGAACGTGAGCGCCGAAACCGGGATGAGCCACCACAGATCGTGGCGACGCCACCACACCATGCCGGTGGCCGTAAGACACACGGCGGCAAGCACTCCCAGGTACCAGTCACCGAGGCCGCGGGCCTGCCGCCAGGCGCGCGCGTCGGCCCATGCGAGCACCGGGCCGAGCAGCAGCCCGGCGGTGCCCACCATTACATGTGAAGCCAGCAGTACCGGATAGCCGGACATGACCGCATGCTCAGCGGGTCCGGAACCGCTGCCAGGCAGCCGATTCCCAGCCCATGACGACCCGGAAGACCAGCGCGGCACCCCACGGGCCGATGACCCAGATCGGCCACGGGTAGGTGAATTCGTGTGCCGCGAGGGAGATCACGGCCCAGATGGCGAGGCACAGCACGCCGACGCCGAGCCAGGCGCTGCCTTCGATCCGCTGCCAGATGGGCAGGCGGGTGCGTGAAGCGGCCTGCGCGGCAGTGGTTTTCGACAGTTTCGGCAGGTCCTGCAGGACCAGCGCCAGGTCTTCGCGAGTGGCGGTGCCGTAGACGCGGGTGAGGCGTTCGTTGTATTCGGCTAGGTCGAGGCGGCCGTCGGACATATGACGACCGAGCTGGTCGGCAACCTGCGCGCGCTCGGCATCGGAGGCGCGGGTGCCACTGGTGATGTCCATGTCGCATCCTCTCGGAGATACGTTCCACATTGGAATGTATGCATCCAATGATAACCAGCCACAGTGGAATGTCAATGGCGTTAAGTGAGGGCGGGTGCCCGCACATTTGCCAGAGGCCCGTACCCGGTGAGATGGTTAGTGCCAGTTCTCTGACAAGGAGTCACCGTGGATCTGGACTGGTCCCCTGCCGATCTGGCATTTCGCGACGAAGTGAGACACTTCCTCGACGAGAAGTTAACCGATGATCTACGCCGGGCGGGCCGGCTCGCGACGAGCGTCTACCCCGATCACGAAGCCAGCATGGAATGGCAGGCCATCCTGCACGAGCGCGGCTGGGCCGCCCCCGCCTGGCCGGTGAAGTACGGCGGATGCGACTGGAGCCTCACCCAGCACTACATCTTCGGCCGCGAATGCACCCTGGCCGGCGCGCCCAACCTCTCCCCCATGGGCATCCGCATGGTCTCGCACGCCATCATGGCGTTCGGCACCGCGGAGCAGAAGGACTTCTTCCTGCCGCGCATCCTCACCGGCGAAGTCTTCTTCTGCCAGGGCTATTCGGAGCCCGAGGCGGGTTCGGACCTGGCCTCGCTGAGCATGGCCGCCGTCGCCGACGGCGAGGATCTGGTGGTCACCGGCTCGAAGATCTGGACCACGCACGCCACCGAGGCGAACTGGATCTTCGCCCTGGTGCGCACGTCGAAGCAGGCCAAGAAGCAGCAGGGCATCACCTTCGTGCTCATCGATATGCGCACGCCCGGCATCCAGATCCGGCCGCTGGTCATGACTTCCGGCGAGCAGGTGCAGAACCAGGTGTTCTTCGACCAGGTCCGGGTGCCGAAGGCGAACGTGCTGGGCGCGATCGACGACGGCTGGACCGTCGCCAAGTACCTGCTCAACTTCGAGCGGGGTGGCGGCGCGGCCGCGCCGGCCTTGCAGGTCATGGCCGAGGAGCTGGCGCAGGCCGCGAAGACCGCGGTCGGCCCGAACGGCGGTGCGCTGATCGATGATCCGGCCTTCGGCGCCAAGCTCGCCGATGCCCGGTTGCGCGCGGACGTGCTGGAGATCCTCGAATACCGCACGCTGTCACTGGTTTCCAGCGGTAAGGATCCCGGCCCGGCCGCGTCCACCATCAAGATTCTGGGCACGGAACTGAGCCAGGCGCTGACCGAGCTCGCCCTGGAGGCGGCGGGACCGCGGGGCCGCGCTTACCAGCCGCACGCCGTCAAGCCGGGTGGCCCGATCGCCGAGTTCGTCCCGCCCGCGGACGGTTTCGTGACGGGTGAGGAGTGGCAGGCGGTCGCGCCGCTGCGCTACTTCAACGACCGCGCCGGTTCGATCTACGCCGGCTCCAATGAGATTCAGCGCAACATCATCGCCAAAGCAACCCTGGGACTGTAGTCGTGGACTTCACTTTCACCGCCGAACAGGAACTCCTCCGCGACACCGTCACGGAGTTCCTCGCGGCCCGCTATCACCTCGAGAACAGCCGTGCCGCAGCCCGTGTCGGGGCCGGTTGGCAGCCGGACCTCTGGCGTGGACTCGCCGACGAGGTCGGCATCCTGGGCGCGGCCCTGCCCGAATCCGCCGGCGGTATCGACGGCGGACCCGTCGAGACCATGATCATCGCCGAGGCGCTGGGCGGCGCGCTCGTGCTGGAACCGTATGTCGACACCGTGGTGGTGGGCGGCGGCCTGCTGCGCCGCGCCACCGGCAAACGCGCCGAGGATCTGCTGTCCGGCATTGTCGCCGGTGAGGTCATCACCGGATTCGCCGCGCTGGAACCGCAATCCGGCTACGACTACACCAAGGTCGCCACCACCGCCGAAAAGGATGGTGAGGACTGGATTCTCACGGGCGTCAAGACTGTTGTCACCTCTGCCCCACTCGCCACCCATCTGCTGGTGTCCGCGGCGGTGGACGGCGAAATCGCCCTGTTCGCAGTCGATTACGACCCGGCGAATCCGCCTGCCGGGATCACCGCGCACAACTACCGCACCATCGACGAACGTCAGGCCGCCGATCTGACCTTCGAACAGCTGCGCCTGCCCGCCGACGCCCTGCTGCTCGCGCAGGCGGGCGGAGCCATCGCCGCCACCGTGGACGAGGCCATCGCCGCGGTCTGCGCGGAAGCGGTCGGCGCCATGCGCAAGGTCCTCGCCGACACCGTCGAATACGCCAAGCAGCGCCAGCAGTTCGGCGTCCCCATCGCGAGTTTCCAAGCCCTGCAACACCGCATGGTCGACATGCTCCTGGAACTCGAACAGGCAGTGGCCGCAACCTATCTGATCACCCTCAAACTGGACGCCCCGGCGCCGGAACGCGCCCGCGCCGCCTCCGCCGCCAAGGCCACCATCGGCCGGGCGGCCCGCCGCATCGGCCAGGAATCGGTCCAGCTGCACGGCGCCATGGGTATGACCGAGGAACTCGCCATCGGCCATTTCTTCAAGCGCCTCACCGCCGTCCAATACGAGTTCGGCACCACCGACCAGCACATCGCCCGCTACGCCGCCCTGACCCGGCCCTGATCGTGGCCCAGGCGGCCCGCGCAAGGGGGCGGGCCGCCTCCGCCAGGGAAATTCGGGGGCGGGGCTCCGGCGCGGACATCCGGCCGGAGCGGTGGCCGCTGCCAGAGCCCGTGCGCTGATCCGGTTCCGGCGGGTCGTTGCCTCGGGACCGGGGTGTGGTAGCGGGCTGCCTCGGGGTGGTCGCTTCCGAGGTTGCCGCGGCGGTCCGAGTCGGGTCTGCTGTCGCGTGGACCGGCTGGCTAATCTCGCGCGTGTGCTTGTTCTGGATCGAATCGGGTTGCGGCGCTTTCCGGCATTGACGTGTGCCGTGTTCGTGGTGACGGCTGTCGTGAACGTTCTGCAGTGGCCGGTGCCCGGGGTGCTGGCCAGGCTGGAGCGGACTCCGGCCGGGCTGCACGGGGATTGGTGGCGGTCGGGGACCGCGCTGTTCGTGCAGGACGGCGGGGTCGGCGGGACGCTGGTGAATTTGATCTTCCTCGCCGTGCTCGGTGTGCTCGCCGAGCAGGTGCTCCCCCGATCTCGCTGGGCGGTCCAGTATTTCGGGGTCGGGGTGGCCGTGGAGTTCATCGCGTATGCGTGGCAGCCGGTGGGCGGCGGCAATTCGATCGCGAATTGTGGTCTGGCCGGGGCGCTTGCGGTGGCGTTGTGGCGACGGGACGGCCGGCTACCGGGGTGGGCGGCCGTGACGGTGGCGGTATGGAGTGCGGACATGTTCGCCACCTTGTCGGCGTGGGCGTTGGTCCCCGCGATCGTCGCGTGTGCGTTGTTCATCGGCCCGTCGCGGGTGCTCGTCGCGCGGGGCGTGGATCTGCGCCGCCCGGCCGCGGCACTCCCGGTGGTCGTGGGGGTGGTGCTGGTGGCGGCCGCGAACATCCATGGGGCGGCCTTGATACTGGGTGTGGTCGCCGCGCTGGTGGGTGACCGGCTTCACAGGCCGGCGCCCGTCACGTAGCGCGGCGCCGTCTCGTCCAGGGTGTATATCCGATTCGGAGGATGAAAGGACGACATCATGCAGCGCATGAACATGGCCGAGGCCGCCCCCGAGGTCTACAAGGGCTGGGTGGCCGCCGAGATCGCCATCATCAACGGCCCGCTCGACGCCACCGTGCGGCATCTGGTGAAGTTGCGCGTCTCGCAGCTGAACGGCTGCCTGTACTGCATCGACATGCACACCGACGAGGCCCGCAAGGCCGGCGAAACCGATCTCCGCCTCGCCCACCTCACCGCCTGGTGGGAGTCCGCGCAGTTCACCGGCACCGAGAAGGCCGCCCTCGACTACGCCGAGGCCGCCACCCGCCTCGACCGCCAAGGCGTGACGGACGAGGTCTGGGCAGCCGTCGAAAAGCATTTCGACGAGGGCGAACGCGCCGGCCTGGTGGCGGTCACCGCCCAGATCAATATGTGGAACCGCCTCGGCGTCCCCCTGCACATGGAACCGCTACATCACTGACCCGCGGCCGCGAATTCCTCAGCCGCGCAGAGTGAGTTCCACCAGCGGCACCTCATCGATGCTGCCCCCGATGGCAGCCTCGATGACGCCGCTCGATTCCCGGTAAGCCCGCGGATGCTCGCACTTGTACCGGGCCAGCACCGACACGGCTTCGGTATCCGCGAGCGTCCGAGCCACGGCCACGGCCCGATACCGCCCCCCGATACTCACCCGGCACTCGGGCTGCGCCTGCAGATTCCGATACCACTGCGCCCCGGTCCCGAACCCGGACGCAATCACCACGGTGTCCGGCTTCGGCCGAGCCACGGTCTCCAGCACGGCATCCCGCCACTGCCCCGACTTCCGCCCGAGATGCTCGAGCAGCAGCAACCGCCCCCCGAACACGAATCCCAGTCTGGCCCGGAACAATCCGATGGGAGCCCGCATAAACCAGCGGGTACGCAACAGCTTCGCGCCCAAATCGGAAGTCTTCACCCCTCCGATGCTAGGCCGCTCCGGAGTGATCTTGACGGAATCCGTACGCCGCCGCACCCCACCGGTCGCTGTGAATAGTGAGTGACCTGCTGGTTTCGCCGTCACTCGGCTAATCGATCTTGACGTATTCTTCTGACGTGGAACCCCGGCAAGGCGTCGTATCCTGCAGTTATGCATGCCGCTCAGATGGCCGAGGAATACCCGGTGATCGATTTGGACTCCGACGCGATGGACGCGGCGAAGCTGTTGGCCGAACATCGGCTACCGGGGATTCTGGTCACCGATGCGGCCGGGGTGCCGCATTCGGTGTTGCCGGCGTCGCAGGTGGTGTTGTTCATCGTGCCGAAGTATGTGCAGGACGATCCGTCGCTGGCGGGGGTGCTGAACGAGAGCATGTGCGGGCAGGTGGCGAAGCGGTTGCGCGGGAAGAAGGTGCGCGACGTGATTCCGGAGCGGCTCACCAAGATTCCGGCGGCCAAGGCGGACGACAATATCGTCGAGGTGGCGGCGCTCATGGCGCGGTACAAGTCGCCGCTGGTGGCGGTGCAGGATGGGAAGAAGCTGCTCGGGGTGATCACCTCCTCGCGGCTGCTGGAAGTGGCGCTCGCCAACTGAACCCGCCGCGGCGGTCTCCATGACCGTCGTCGCCATCGCGGTCTTCGCGATCGCTTACACGCTGATCGCGTCCGAGCGCGTGCACAAGACCACCGCCGCTTTGTGCGGTGCGGGCGTGGTGATCGCGGCCGGGATCGTCGACTCCGATGATGTCTTCTATTCGCACGAGACGGGTATCGACTGGAACGTCATCTACCTGCTGCTCGGCATGATGATCATCGTCGGCGTGCTGCGGCAGACCGGTGTGTTCGAATGGGCCGCCATCTGGGCGGCCAAGCGCGCCAAGGGTTCCGCGTTGCGGGTGATGATCCTGCTGGTGCTCATCACCGCCACCGGTTCGGGCTTCCTGGACAATGTGACGACCGTGCTGCTGGTCGCGCCGGTCACCATGCTGGTGTGCGAGCGCCTGGAAGTGCCGCCGCAGCCGTTCCTGATCGCCGAGGTGCTGGCCTCGAATATCGGTGGCGCCGGCACCCTCATCGGTGACCCGCCCAACATCATCATCGGCAGCCGCGGCGGACTCACCTTCAACGACTTCGTGGCCAATATGACCCCGATCGTGCTGATCGAACTGGTCGTGTTCACGCTGGTGCTGCCGCGCCTGTTCCGCGGCAGTTTCACGGTCGACCCCGAACGTGCCGCCGACATCATGCAATTGAACGAACGCGAAGCCATCCGCGATCCGAAACTGCTGATCAAGTGCGGTGTCGTGCTGTTGTGCGTGTTCGCCGGCTTCTTCGGCCACTCGTACTTCGAGGTGGAACCCGCCCTGGTCGCCCTGCTGGGCGCGGGTGCGCTGGTCTTGATTTCCGGTCTGCCGCAACGCGATTATCTGTCCGCGGTGGAGTGGGAGACCCTGCTGTTCTTCGCGGGCCTGTTCGTGATGATCGGCGCGCTGGTGAAGACCGGGGTGATCCGGCGGCTCGCCGAGTACGCCACCCACCTGACCGGTGGGGACGCGCTGGTGGCGACCATGCTGATCCTGGTGGTGTCGGCGGTGCTGTCGGGTGTCATCGACAACATCCCGTATGTGGCGACCATGAGCCCGCTGGTGGCGCAGCTCGTGGAGTCCATCGACCACGAATCCAAGGGGCACGCCCTGTGGTGGGCGCTGGCCCTGGGCGCTGACCTGGGCGGCAATCTGACCGCGGTCGGCGCCAGCGCGAACGTGGTCATGCTCGGCATCGCCCGCCGATCCGACTATCCGATCTCGTTCTGGGAATTCACCCGCAAGGGCGTGGTGGTGACCGCGATCACCGTCGCCGTGGCCGCGCCGTATCTCTGGCTACGCTACTTCGCATTCTCCTGACCTGGCGGAATGGGCACAGTACGGTCAACTTCTGTGTGGCGATTGGGAGATTCAGCAACCTGGAAGCGACAATGGTCGCCGCCATGTCCATATCCAGCACCGATCAGCCGACCACGCCGGAGAGCGGCCCCGAGGCCGCGCCGGTGAAGCCCGCCAGCGCCTACCGACTGGACCTGGACGGCCTACGCGGCATCGCGATCGCCCTCGTGGTGGCCTTCCACATCTGGTTCGGGCGCGTGTCCGGCGGCGTGGACGTCTTCCTGGTCCTGTCCGGCTTCTTCTTCACCGGCATGCTCGTCCGCCGCTCCGATGCGGGCGCCGTCGGGGTTCCGGCCACTCTGAAACGCACGCTGCGCCGACTATTACCCGCGATGGTGGTGGTGTTGTGCGCCGTGGTGGCGGCGGCCGTGGTGCTGATGCCGCACACCCGCTGGTCGGATATCGCGTCGCAGACGCTGGCTTCGCTGTTCTACTACCAGAACTGGTATCTGGCGCTGTCCTGGTCGGACTATCTGGCCGCCGACCCGTCGGTGAGCCCGTTGCAGCACCTGTGGTCCATGTCGGTGCAGGGGCAGAGCTACCTGGGCATGCTGCTGATCGTCGCCACGGTGGCGTGGCTGTGCCGCATCGCGATTCGATTCGGTTCGGCGCGCACGGCGGCGCTGCGGTATCCGGTCCTGCGCCGTCTCGGCGCGGCCGGCGTGCTGCGGGTGGCGCTCGCGGTGCTCTTCGCGATCATCGTGGTGGCGTCGTTCTGTTATGCCGCGCACGGTGTTTCCACCCAGCAGGGCTGGAACTACTACGACACCTTCGCCCGCGCCTGGGAGCCCCTGGCCGGCGCGCTGCTGGCGCTGGCCGCACCATATGTGCACCTGCCCAACCTGATTCGCAAGGGTCTCGCCTGGGCCGGTATCGCCGCCATCGCCGTGTGCGGGTGGCTGGTCAACGGCTCGTCGGTGTTCCCCGGTCCGGCCGCCTTGATCCCGGTGCTCGCCGCGGCCGCGCTGATTCTCGCCGGCTCCGGCCGGGCGACCGCGGAGCAGCCGCTGGTGAACCGGCTGCTCGCCACCCGGCCGATGGTGAAGCTGGGCAGTTTCGCGTACGCGCTGTACCTGTGGCACTGGCCGATTCTCATCTTCTACCTGGGTGAAGTGCATCAGCGCCGGGCCGGAATCCTCGGCGGCACGGTCATCATCGCGGTCTCGCTGGTCCTGGCTTACGCGACGAACCGCTTCGTCGAGGAGCCGCTGCGTATCCGCGCCACCCCAACTCTCCCGGCCCGCGCCCGAATCTTCGCCGGCGTCGCGGTGAGCACGGTCGGAGTACTGCTGCTCGCGTCCACGCTGGCCTGGCAGTGGACCAACAGCGCGAACGCGCACGCGGTCGGCGAACTGGATCCGGCCAAATACCCTGGTGCGGCGGCGCTCACGGACAATGCGCTGGTGCCGCGGGCGCCCATGCGGCCGACCGTGCAGGAGGCCCCCGCCGATATCGCCTACCCGACGCGTGACGGCTGCATCTCCGACTTCGACACCCGCTCGGTCATCACCTGCACCTACGGCGACAAGAACGCGCCGCGCGTGCTCGCGGTGGTCGGCAATTCGCATGCCGAGCACTGGATTCCGGCGTTGCAGATCCTGGGCGAGCAGCATCGTTTCCGCATCGAGGTCTATCTCAAGATGGGCTGCCCGCTCACCGTGGCCGACGATGCCATGTACAAGGGCCAGCACAATCCGGACTGCCGCGACTGGTCGGCCGAGGTGCTGGATCGGCTCGCCGCGGAGAAGCCGGACTGGGTGTTCACCACCGCCACCCGCCCCGCCGACAATGGCGGCGACGAGGTCCCGCAGGACTATGTGGACGTCTGGTCGGCGCTGCAGGATCGCGGCCTGCACGTGGTCGGCATCCGTGACACTCCGTGGCTGCGCCGCAATGGCATTCGCTACCGCGCCATCGACTGCCTGGCGGGCGGCGGCAACCGCGTCAGCTGCGGCATGAAGCGCGCGGACGCGCTGTCCCCGGAGAACCCGGCGGCGGCACCGGCGGCGGCCTTCCCGAACCTGCATCTCATCGACCTGAACAACGCGGTCTGCGAACCGGACCAGTGCACCGTGGTGGAGGGCAATATCCTCATCTACCACGACGAGCATCACCTGACCGCGAGTTATTCGCGTTCGCTCGCACCGGAACTGGGCAAGCAGCTGGAGCCGATCCTCGGCTGGTGGTGAGCGGGTTCAGTTCTCGCGCACGGGGTTGGAGCGCTGGTACAGCGCTTCCCACACCGCGAAGCTGGACAGCAGTTCGACTATGCGCCAGCCGCTTCCGGTCAACCGGATCGGGCCGTCCAGGCTCAGTGGTTCGTCCCAGCTGCCGGAGCCGTCCGTGGTGATCACCCCGTGGGCGGCGGCCACCCGCAGCACCCGCGAGACGCCCGGCCGCCGCATCCCCAGCGCGGTACGGAGTTCGCGCACCGTATGCGGACCCTGCACGAGCAGATCCATGACTTCGACGACACCGCGATGATTCACCAGGGCACGCAGTGCGGACAGCTCATCCGCCGGGTTGTTCATTACCCGACGCTATGTCCACGGGACCCCCTGGTCGCCGGCCGTTGACGGGGGTCATGCGGGGAGGCACGGATTCTTAACCGAATCCATACGCCCCCATAGTTGTGAAACAGGCGGTGGTGAAATGCGGCGGGCCCCGGTCACTCTCGTGGAGTGGCCGGGGCCCGGTTCGCTCGCGGGAAACTAGCCCTTGAACGGGTACTTGCTGTCGAGGTCGTAGTTCAGCTGAACCACATTGACCGTCTTCTCACCCATGAAGCCGAGAGCCCGGCCCGTGGTGTGGGAGTCGACCATCGCTTTGATCTGATCGTCGGAAACGCCGCGCGCCTTGGCGACCCGGGCCACCTGGATGGCCGCGTACGCCGGCGAGATCTGCGGATCCAGGCCCGAACCCGAGGCGGTCACCGCATCGGTCGGCACCGCGGTGTCGACCGAGGCGTCGCCGCGGATCGGGACGATCTGGCCGTCGGAGTAGTCCACGCCGCGCTGGGCGCATTCCACCGTGACGCCCTGGTAGGCCTGCTGGAACGGCTTGGTCGGGTTCTTCGGATCGGTCGAGCAGGCCTCGTTGACGCTGATCACCTTGGTCGGGTGCTCGACATTGCCGTGCGCGTCACGCGGGCCGATGACCGCCAGCACCGAACCGACACTGGCCGAGTCGGTCGGGCTGCCGCCGGTGCAGAACGGCCGGTGGCCGTCCACACCTTCCAGCGTGGCAACCGCCAGGCTGCGCGAGCACACCGTGCTCAGCAGGGCCTGCTTGTCCTTCTTCGGGTCGGCGGGGTCCAGGGTGTCCACGATGGACTCCGGGCCCATATTGCCGAAGGAGGAGTTGGTCGGGTCGTAGCCGTCCGGGATGCTGCCATCCGAAGGCGCCGAGTTCGACGGCCGCGTCTGGAAGTACTGCACCAGCGCGTTGCCCTTGCCGTCGGTGAAGGCCTGACCGATCAGGCTGGAACCGACCAGCTTGCCGTCCTTGGTGATCAGCGAGCCGTCGGCCTTGTCCTTCAGTCCGGGAATCTGCGAGATACCCAGGACCACAGCCGGATAGATGATTCCGGTGATCACCGTGAGCACCAGCAGTGCGCGCAGCGCCGCGATGTGCTGACGGATCCAGGTTGACATACGCATTACGACATCCCCGGGAAGAATTGAATGATCAGGTCGATGAGCTTGATCCCGATGAACGGCGCGACGATGCCGCCGATGCCGTAGATGTACAGGTTGCGGCTCAACAGTTTCGACGCGCTCGACGGACGGTAGTTCACGCCGCGCAACGACAGCGGGATCAATGCCACGATGACGACCGCGTTGAAGATCACCGCGGACAGGATCGCCGACTGCGGGGAGTGCAGTCGCATGATGTTCAGGACATCCAGGCCCGGGAAGATCGACACGAACAACGCGGGAATGATCGCGAAGTACTTGGCGATGTCGTTGGCGATCGAGAACGTGGTGAGCGCACCACGCGTGATCAGCAACTGCTTACCGATCTCGACGATCTCGATCAGCTTGGTCGGGTCGGAATCCAGGTCGACCATGTTGCCGGCTTCCTTGGCCGCCGATGTACCGGTGTTCATGGCGACACCCACATCGGCCTGCGCGAGCGCGGGCGCGTCATTGGTGCCGTCACCGGTCATGGCGACCATGCGGCCGCCGGCCTGTTCCTTTTTGATCAGCGCGAGCTTGTCCTCGGGAGTCGCCTCCGCGAGGAAGTCGTCCACGCCGGCCTCGTCCGCGATCGCCTTGGCGGTCAACGGGTTGTCGCCGGTGATCATGACGGTGCGGATGCCCATCTTGCGCATCTCGTCGAAGCGCTCCCGCATGCCCTGCTTGACGACGTCCTTCAGGTGGATGACGCCGAGCAGCTTGGCCTTTCCGTTCCGCACCTCGGCCACCACCAGCGGGGTGCCGCCGGATGCCGAGATGCCGTCCACGGTCACGCCGACCGCTTCCGGGATCTCCCCGCCCTGCGACCGCACCCAGTCGGTGACGGCGCTGGCCGCACCCTTGCGCAACTGGTGACCATCGGAGAGGTCCACGCCCGACATGCGGGTCTGAGCGGTGAACTCCACCCAGGTGGCGCCGGTCAGTTCACCCGGTGTGCGTTCCCGCTTGCCGAATGCCGTCTTGGCGTACACCACGATGGAACGACCCTCGGGAGTCTCGTCCGCGAGGCTGGAAAGCTGTGCGGCATCGGCCATCTCGTCGGGGGTGACACCCGGCATCGGCACGAAGTCCGAAGCCTGGCGGTTGCCGAGAGTGATGGTGCCGGTCTTGTCCAGCAGCAGGGTGTTCACGTCGCCGGCCGCCTCGACGGCACGACCGGACATGGCCAGCACATTGCGCTGCACCAGGCGGTCCATGCCGGCGATACCGATCGCCGACAGCAGCGCGCCGATGGTGGTCGGAATGAGGCACACCAGCAGTGACACCATGACGATGCCGGTGACGCCGTTCAGATCCAGCGCCAGGTTGTCGGCGACGCCGGGGTTGTTGGCCTTGGCGAAGATGGCCAGCGGCTGCAGCGTCGCCACCGCGAAGACGAAGATGATCGTCAGCGCGGCCAGCAGGATGTTGAGCGCGATCTCGTTCGGGGTCTTCTGCCGCGAGGCGCCTTCGACGAGCGCGATCATCTTGTCGATGAACGAGCCGCCCGGCTCCTGCGTGATCTTGACGACGACCCGGTCGGACAGCACCGTGGTGCCGCCGGTCACGGCCGAGCGGTCACCGCCGGATTCGCGGATGACGGGCGCTGACTCACCGGTGATGGCCGATTCGTCCACGGAGGCAATGCCTTCCACGACGTCACCGTCACCCGGAATGACCTGTCCGGCCTCGACCACCACGAAGTCGCCGCGCCGCAGTTCCGGAGCCGGAACGCTCTCCTCGACCACGCGCGCGCCCGGCGACCAGTCCACCAGCCGCCGCGCGACGGTGTCAGTCTTGGCCTTGCGCAGCGCGTCGGCCTGCGCCTTGCCGCGCCCCTCGGCGACCGCCTCCGCCAGGTTCGCGAAAAGCACTGTCAGCCACAGCCATACGACGATCGCCCAGGCGAAGAACGTCGGATGCGTGATCGCCAGGATGGTGGTCCACACGGCGCCGATCTCGACGATCAACATCACCGGATTGCGCCACAGGGTGCGCGGATCCAGTTTCTTGAAGGCGTCCGGCAGGGACTTCAGGAGCATCTTGGGGTCGAACAGTCCGCTCGCCACGCGCCCCTTGGAGCCGGCGTGCGTCTCGGCTACCGGAGCCGAATCGAGGGTGGGAGTGGTCATGAGTGGATTCCTTCAGCGAGCGGGCCGAGCGCCAGCATGGGCAGGAAGGTGAGCGCGACGAGAATGATCGTCACACCCGCGACCATGCCCACGAACTGCGGCCGATGCGTCGGCAGCGTGCCCTCGGAGGCCGGCGTGAAGCCTTGCTGCGCAAGCGAACCCGCCAGGGCCAGCACGAAGATCATGGGGATGAAGCGGCCGAACACCATGGCCAGGCCGAGCGCGGTGTTCCACCACACCGTGTTTCCCGACAGACCGGCGAACGCCGAACCGTTGTTGTTGGCCGCGGAAGTGAAGGCGTACAACACTTCCGACAGACCGTGCGCCCCCGTATTGGCCATGCCGGCCCGTTCTCCGGGCAGCGCCATCGCGATCGCGGTGCCGGTCAGCACGATCAGCGGCGTCACCAGGAAATACGAAGCGGCGAGCTTGATCTCCTTCGGCGTGATCTTCTTGCCCAGGTATTCCGGGGTGCGGCCGACCATGAGGCCGGCGATGAACACCGTGATGACCGCGAGGATCAGCATGCCGTACAGGCCCGAGCCGGTACCGCCGGGCGCGACCTCACCGAGCTGCATGTTGAACATGGTCATCATGCCGCCGAGGCTCGTGTACGAGTCGTGCGCCGAGTCCACCGCACCGGTCGAGGTAAGTGTGGTCGCGGTGGCGAAGGTCGCCGAATTCGATACGCCGAAGCGGGTTTCCACGCCTTCCATGGACGCGCCGATGGCACTGGGCACGGTGCCGTGATGCTGCAACTGGAAGAGGTTCATCAGCGTGCAGCTGAGGATCGCCAGCGAGGCCATGACGGCCGCGATCGCAGCGCCCTGCTTCTTCGAGCCGACCATGCGGCCGAAGGTGCGCGGCAGCGAGAAGCTGATGACCAGCAGCAGGAAGATCTCCAGCCAGTTGGTCCACGCGGTCGGGTTCTCGAACGGGTGCGCCGAGTTCACGTTGTAGAAGCCGCCACCGTTGGTGCCGAGCAGCTTGATGACTTCCTGGCTGGCCACGGGCCCGCCCGGCAGGGTCTGCTTGCCCGTATTGCCGACCGTGGTCGCGACCTGGTCGTAGACGTGCAGGTTCTCGATCACGCCGCCCGCGACGAGCACGACGGCGAAGATGATCGACATCGGCAGCAGGATGCGGATGGTTCCCCTCACCAGATCCACCCAGAAGTTGCCGAGTTCGCCGGTGTGCCGGCGGGCGAAACCACGCACCAGCGCGACGGCGACGGCAATGCCGACGGCGGCCGACACGAAGTTCTGCACGGTCAGGCCCATGGCCTGCACGACATGGCCCATCGTCGACTCACCGGCATAGTTCTGCCAGTTGGTGTTGGTGACGAAGCTGATCGCGGTGTTCCACGCCAGATCCGCGGTCATCTTGGTGCCGGGATCGTTGAGATGCCAAGGCAAATGACCCTGGATCAGCTGCAGGAAGAAGAGGAACAGCACGCTGACCGCCGAGAAGGCGAGCACGCTGCGTGCGTAGACGGCCCAGGTCATTTCGACACCGGGCTGGACGCCGATGAGCTTGTAGATGCCCTTCTCGGCCCGGGAATGCTTCTCGCTGCTGTAAACCCGGTACATGTAATCGCCCAGCGGGACGTGTACCAGGGCAAGCGCGACGATCAGGGATACAGCGAAGATGATCCCTGCGGTAGTGGTGCTCACCTAGAACCTCTCCGGATACAGCAGAGCCGCGACCAGGTAGACAGCGATGCCGATAGCCAGGACCAGACCGACAATGTTCTGAGTCACAGCTTCTCCACCCCGCGTTGGATCAAGCCGAACAGGGCGAAGATCGCCACGGTCAGCAATGTGAACACCACGACGGACATTTCTCGAAACCTTCCTCTTTCAAGACGCATTCGAGATGCGCCGGGAGTGAGTCAAGCGCCCGGTTTGACTGGGATCGAGGTCCTTTACGGCTTCTTAGCGTCGCAGACGTGCGCATTGACGGCCTGCTTACAGGGGCCCGTGGCGTGGCGCACAGATGCTGTCAACATCCACCGGCCGACCCGTATAGAAATCGTCAGTGCGAGCCGTTTCAGCAGCTCCGACGGTAGACAGAGGAGGGCCCGGCCGAACCTATCCGCAGCCGGCCGGGCCCTCGGCCACACATTCGAGTTAAGGAGACGACCTTGCCGGACCTCGCCGTCACCCTGATGGTGATCCTCGGCTTCCTCGGCGCCGCACTGTGCCTGCGGGCCATGGCCACGTCCGGGGGAAATCGTAGTGCCGTTCGCGCGGCCCGGCCGATCGAACGCACCCGACACGCAATGATGGACGAGTGAAACGCGGCCAACTACGCATCTACCTCGGCGCTGCCCCCGGTGTGGGCAAAACCTTCGCGATGCTCTCCGAAGCACGTCGCCGGCTCGAACGCGGGCGCGATGTCGTGGCCGCGGTGGTGGAGACGCACGGCCGCTCCAAGACCGCGGAGATGCTGGGCGGGATCGAACGGATCCCGCCGAAGATGCTCGAATACCGCGGCACCACACTGCCGGAACTCGATGTGGACGCCGTCCTGCGCCGCCGCCCCGCCGTCGTGCTCGTGGACGAGCTCGCGCACACCAACGCGCCGGGCAGCAAGCATGAAAAGCGCTGGCAGGACGTACAGGAACTGCTCGACGCGGGCATCGACGTGGTGTCCACCGTGAACGTGCAGCATCTGGAGAGCCTCAACGACGTGGTCGAGCAGATCACCGGGATCGTGCAGCGGGAAACCGTGCCGGACTGGGTGGTTCGCTCCGCCGATCAGGTCGAGCTGGTCGACATCACCCCGGAAGCGTTGCGCCGCAGGCTCTCCCACGGCAACGTGTACGCCGCCGACAAGGTCGACGCGGCACTGCGCAACTACTTCCGCCCCGGCAATCTCACCGCACTGCGCGAGCTCGCGCTGCTGTGGCTGGCCGATCAGGTGGATGCCGCGCTCGCGAAATACCGTGCGGACCACAAGATCACGGCCACGTGGGAGGCCCGCGAACGCGTGGTCGTGGCCGTCACCGGCGGCCCGGAATCCGAGACCATCGTCCGCCGCGCCAGCCGCATCGCCGCCAAATCCAGCGCCGAACTGATCGTGGTGCACATCGTGCGCGGCGACGGGCTGGCCGGCGTCTCCACGCAACGCCTGAACCGGCTGCGCGACCTGGCCACCAGCCTCGACGCCAGCCTGCACACCATCACCGGTGAGGACGTCCCCGGCACCCTGCTGGACTTCGCCCGCCAGGTGAACGCCACCCAGCTGGTGCTCGGCACCTCGCGGCGTTCCCGCTGGGCGCGCATGCTCGACGAGGGCATCGGCGCGACCGTGGTGCAGGAGTCCGGCAAGATCGACGTGCACATGGTGACCCACGAGGAGGCCAAGCAGAGTTTCCGCTGGTCGGCCCTCACCCATCGGGAACGCCAGCTGCGGTCCTGGTCGGCGGCGATCGTGGTGCCGTCGCTGGTCTGCCTGGTCACCTATTTCTGGCTGGACCGCTGGCTGGATCTGAGCGGCGAGTCCGCGTTGTTCTTCATCGGCGTCCTCGTGGTGGCGCTGTTCGGTGGCGTCGCCCCGGCCGCGCTGTCGGCCCTGCTGTCCGGGTTGCTGCTCAACTGGTTCTTCACCAGTCCGCGCTACAGCCTCACCATCGCCCAGCTCGACAACTTCCTCACCATCGTGGTGCTGCTGGTGGTGGCGGTCGCGGTGGCGGCACTGGTGGATGTGGCCGCGAAACGAACACGCGAGGCGCGCAAGGCTTCTCGCCAGGCCGAACTGCTGACGCTGTTCGCCGGTTCGGTGCTGCACGGCGCCGACCTGCCCGATCTGCTGGAACGTGCCCGCGAGACCTACAACCAGGACGCGGTCGCGCTGGTCACCGATGACGAGGTCATTGCCACGGTCGGCGAACACCCGCCGACCAAGGTTGCCGACGCCGAAACCGCTCTGGAAGCAGGCGACGATATGCACTGGCTGCTGTTCAAGGGTCGTCCACTCGCCTCCGGAGACCGCCTCGTGCTCGGCGCGGTCGCCAATCAGGCCGCGGGCCTGGTCCATCAGAAACAGCTACAGGAAGAGGCGAGCGCGGCCAGCGCCGTCATGGAGGCGGACAAGCTGCGGCGGGCGCTGCTGTCGGCGGTCAGCCACGACCTGCGCACCCCGCTGGCCGCGGCCAAGGCGGCGGCCTCCAGTCTGCGCAGCGACGATGTGGAATTCTCGCCCGAGGACACGGCCGAACTGCTGGAGACCATCGAGGAGTCGGTGGATCAGCTGACCGCGCTGGTCGGCAATCTGCTCGATTCCTCGCGGCTCGCGGTCGGGGTGATCAAACCGCAGAACCGCAAGATCTACCTCGACGAGGTGGTGCATCATGCGCTGATGGGCATGGGCACGCGCGGACTGCGCCGGGTGGCCATCGACCGGGTGAAGGTCGAGGTGGGCACGACCGCGGTGCGGGCGGATCCCGGCCTGCTGGAACGCGTTCTGGCCAATCTCATCGACAATGCGGTGCGGTACTCCCCCACCGACACACCCGTACGGGTCACGGCGGAGCGTATCGGGAAGCGAGTGGCCATCACCGTGGTTGACTCGGGACCGGGCGTACCGACCGGCCTGGAGGATCAGTTGTTCGAGCCGTTCCAGCGGCTCGGCGACCGCGATAATTCCACCGGCGTCGGCCTGGGCCTGTCCGTGGTCCGCGGTTTCGTGGACGCCATGGGCGGGACCGTCCACGCCGAACCCACCCCCGGCGGAGGGTTGACAATGGTGATCGATCTACCCGCAGGCGATCCGACTGCAGGCGATGAACAGGAGAACGAGTGACCAACACGGCGCCGGCGCCGACGAAAGTCCTGGTGGTCGATGACGAACCACAGATTCTGCGCGCCCTGCGCATCAATCTGTCGGTCCGCGGCTACGAGGTGACCACCGCGTCCAACGGGGCCGCGGCATTGCGTGCGGCAGCCGAGAAACACCCCGATGTCGTGGTCCTCGACCTCGGCCTGCCCGATATGGACGGCATCGAGGTGCTGCAGGGCCTGCGCGGCTGGTCCACCGCACCGGTCATCGTGCTGTCCGCCCGCACCGACTCCTCCGACAAGGTGGAGGCCCTCGACGCGGGCGCCGACGACTACGTCACCAAACCCTTCGGCATGGACGAACTGCTGGCCCGCCTGCGCGCCGCGGTCCGCCGTTCGGCCGGCACCGCCGCCGACACCGCCGAACCGGTGATCGAAACCGCATCCTTCACAGTGGATCTGGCCGCCAAGAAGGTCACCCGGCACGGCCACGACGTGCACCTCACCCCCACCGAATGGGGTGTGCTGGAGATGCTGGTCCGCAATCGCGGCAAGCTCGTCGGCCGCCGCGAGCTGCTGCGTGAGGTGTGGGGACCGTCCTACGCCACCGAAACCCATTATCTGCGCGTCTATCTCGCGCAGTTGCGGCGCAAACTCGAGGACGATCCGTCACAGCCCAAGCATCTGCTGACCGAGGCCGGCATGGGCTACCGCTTCCAGTCCTGACCCGTTCTCAGCGGGTCAGGCGCAGGGGCAACGACTTCAGGCCGTTGTTCAGATTGGATCGGATACGGCGGGCGTCACCGGTCTGCTCGATGCGCGGGAAGCGCGCGAGCAGTTCCTCGAAGAACACCCGCCCCTCCAGCCGGGCCAGATGCACGCCCAGGCAGAAGTGCTGCGCCAATCCGAAGGACAAGTGCGGGTTGGGGTTGCGCCGGATATCGAAGCGCTGCGAGTCGGCGAACACCCCCTCGTCCCGGTTCGCCGAGGTGTACCACATGGCCACCTTGTCGCCCGCTTTGATCGGGACGCCGCGGATCTCGGTGTCGGCGGTGGCGGTGCGGCGGAAGTAGTGCAGCGGGTTCGCGAACCGCAGGATCTCTTCCACCGCACCGGGAATCAGGCTCGGATCGGCTCGCAGGGCGGCCAGCTGCTCCGGATGTTGCAGCAGCAGTTGCAATCCCGAGGACAGCATGGTCCTGGTGGTGTCGTTGCCCGCCGTCACCAGCTGGGTGAAGAAGCTGCCGAACTCCAAGTCCGACATGGCTTTTCCGCCGAAGTTCCCGGCCAGGATCAGCGAGGTGAGATCCGCCTGCGGCGCGACCGCCCGCCGCCGCATGCTGAACTGGATGGCGTAGATGGCCATATTGGTCAGCTCTGCCTGCACGTCGAAATCGCCGACGAGTTCCGGATCCTGCTGGCTGGTGGACTGTTCCGCCCACCGCCGCAGGCTCGGCCAGTCCTGCGCGGGGATTCCGAACAGGCCGCCCACCACCTGGCTGGGGAGTACGCCCGCCACATCGTGCACGAACTCGACGTCGCCGTCGACGCCGTCGAGCAGGGCGCGGGTCAATTCCCTTACGCGGTCCTCCATCTCGCCGACCACGCGCGCCTTGAAGTGCTCGGCGAGCGGGCGGCGGTATTCGGTGTGCCGCGGGGGATCCATCATGAGCAGCATGTTGCGGGTCTGCTCGAGTCGTTCCGGGGGCTGGTTCTCCAGGATCACGCCCTCGCGTTCGGCGGAGAACAAATGCGGATTCCGCGCCACGTGCGCGAGATCGGCGTGTGTGAGAATCGCCCAGTAGCCGGGTTCGCCGGGCATGTCCTGCCAGTACACCGGCCTGGTTTGCCGCAGCTCGGTGAAGATCTCGTGGATCGGGCCGTCCACGTAGAGCCCCGGATCGTAGATGTCCATGACCGCGCTCACGGGTCACCTCGTTATTCACTAGACGGCATGTCTTTTGATTGGACGCTACCCAGGATGCGGGGTTCCCGGCGCCGTTCGGCGGGGTGATCCCAACCAGTGGACACCGGCACGAGAGGATGGTGCACATGGCTGTTGCGGCAATCGTTTTCGACATGGACGGCGTACTCATCGACACCGAGCCCATCTGGGAGGAGGTGCGGCGCGCCTACATCGGCGAACTGCACGGCCGCTGGCTCGCCGACACCCAGGACCGGCTCATGGGCATGAGCACCGCCGAATGGGCCGAGTACCTCAGCACCGATCTGCTGGACGGCCGCCGCACGCCCGCCGAGGTGGCCGACGATGTCATCTCCCGCATGGCCGCCCGGTACGCCGATCACCTGCCGCTGATGCCCGGCGCGGTCGAGACCGTGCGGACGTTCGCGGCCCGCTACACCCTCGGACTGGCCAGCTCGTCGCCGCGCCGGCTCATCGATGTCGTGCTCGATCACATGGGCGTCACCGACCTGTTCAAGGCGACGGTCTCCACCGAGGAAGTGGAACGCGGCAAGCCCGCGCCGGACGGCTACCTGGCCGCCGCGGCCGGACTGGGCATCGGCCCGGAACAGTGCGTGGCCATCGAGGATTCTAGCAACGGCCTGCGCGCGGCGCACGCCGCGGGCATGACGGTCATCGCGGTCCCGCATCCCAAGTACCCGCCCGCCGCCGACGCGCTGGCCCTCGCCGCTTTCGTGGCCACGGGCGGATTGACCTCCGTCACACCGGAGGTCGTGGCGGGCCTGTGAGCCCGGTGGCGGAATTCCGCTGATCCAATCCGCGTTCCGTACCCACGGCAGCCACATCCGGAGCCAATGGGAGGATCTAGACATGTCCGAGCAGACCGCCGCACCCCAGCCCACTGTTCCCGCGACGGCCGATCAGCCGGTCGAACTGTGGGCCGAGCGCACCGGGACCCGGGCCTACATCGGGCGCAACAATCGTGGCGGCGAGGTGCTCATCGCCTCCGCGGGCGTGCCCGGCGCCTTCACGCCCGGCGAGTTGCTGAAGATCGCCCTCGCGGGCTGCACCGGCCTGAGCGCCGATTTCACGCTGTCCCGCCGGCTCGGCGACGACTTCGACTCGACCGTGCGGGTCTCCGGCGACGCCGACCGCGAGAACGAGGTCTATCCGGAACTCACCGAGCAGTTCGAGCTCGACCTCAGCGAACTCGACAAGGACGCGCGGGAGCGCCTGCTGGTGGCCGCGCAGCGCGCCATCGACAAGGTGTGCACGGTGGGCCGCACCCTCAAGGCCGGCACCACCGTCAACCTGACCTTCACCGTCGACGAATGACCGCTGACCAGGCTCGTCTCAGCGCCTGGGTGCACGGTGACGTCCAGGGCGTCGGCTTCCGCTGGTGGACCCGCTCCCGCGCCCTGGAACTCGCCCTCACCGGCTATGCCCGCAACCACCGTGACGGCCGCGTCCACGTCATCGCGGAGGGCCCGCGCGACCGCTGCGCGAAGCTCCTGGAACTGCTACGTTCCGGGGAATCACCGGGACGGGTAAACCTGGTGGTGGAAGACTGGAGTGCCGCCCAGGGCGGCATGTCAGGATTCGAAGAACGATAGTGCGCACACAGTCCAGGGAGTCGCACCATGTCCAGTGACCACCCCAACGGCGCACCCGGCGACGCCCCGAACACCCCCCACCCGGGCGAATCGGCCTACCCCCACACCCCACCGCCCCACCCCACCCCGGGCGAACCCGCACCCGCCGAAGACGATTCGACCACCCGCGGCACGCCCTCGACGAACCCCCAACCGACTACGCCCTTCGAGTGGCAATCGCCGATATCCCCCGCGCCCGGTGGCGAATTCGGAGCACTACCCGCGGACCAGCAGCCGCCCCTGCCGTTCGGTGCGGCTGCAGCACAGGATTCTCCGGCGGGTGAGAGCCATTCCGGCACACCACGAACCGGCCCGCAGGCGACCACCCCGTTTGGGCGGGAACCGTCCACGCCCGCAGCGCAGTTCGGTGCGCCGCCGTCCGGCACTCATCCGACGCTGCCGTTCGGTGAGGCCGCGGGCCACGAGGGGCCGAGTGCCGGGAGCGGCGATCTCGCTTTCGGCGGACCGCAGTTGACCAACCCGTTCGCCGAGGAATCGCCGAGGGCCGGTGGGTACCAGCCGACGCTCGCGTATCCGAGTGGTGCGGAGCCTGACCTACCCGGTAGTGGGTTCGGCACACCGGCTGGCGGGTTCGGGACGCCCATGTTCGGTGCGGCGCAGGACAATCCGGCGGAGCACGGCGGGCCCGGTAGCGAGGCGCCGCATCATCTCGGGGTGCCGCCGCTGGGGTATCCGCCGGCGTTCGAGATGCCTGTTCCCACAGTCGAATCCGCGAATGCGATGCCCGGCGTGGAGGATGCTCCGCCGCGGCGCGGGAAGATCGAGGTGCAGGAGGCGGGGGTCACGCGGCCGCGGCCGCCTACGGTGGCGGAGGCGCGGGCTCGGGAGAAGGCGCGGAAGCGGGCCGAGGAGCAGGCGCTGGCGGAGGCCGAGGCTGCTGAGACGAAGCGGCGGAATCGGAAGAAGCTGCTCATCGGTGGTGGCGCCATTGTGGGTGTGGCCGCGCTGGTGGGGGCCGGGTATCTGGCGTACGACGCGTGGAACGGGCCCGAGGTGACCGCGTATTGCACGGTGGTCGCCAAGCAGGGTGAGCAGGTGCCGATCGGCAATGGCCAGACCGTGACCGCGACGTCGGACAATCAGGAGATCGTCGTCCCGGACAACTACTGTTCGGACGCGGAGAACCACGGCAGCGGCATCAATCCGGGCTTCTTCTTCCTGGCGGGTCACTCCTACCGCTACTACTACGGCGGCACCGGCAGCATCGGCCACGCGCCGACCGGCGGTTCCATCTCCGCGCCGAGCGGCGCGACCATCAAGACCAAGAGCGGCAGCACGATTCAGCGCGGCGGACTGGGCGCGCGGCTTCACGGAGGTTCCTAGTGCGTCGAGTGCGCAGCGCCCCGCGACCGGGCTGGCAGCGGATCATCGAGAGCCAAGGCCTGGTCTACGGGTCACCGGGCATGGACGCCAACGGTCAGCCCCGGCCGTACTGGGACGAATCGGTGCACTACGAGTTCGACATGGACGAGATCCTCGCCATGGAGGCGCAGGTCGAGGTGCTGCACACGATGTGCCTGCACGCCGTCGAACAGGTCATCGTGACCGAGCGTTTCGCGGATTTCGGTCTGCCGCAATGGACCTGGGAGCACGTCGCCAACTCCTGGAAGCGTTCGGATCCGCACATCTACGGCCGCTTCGACCTGCGATACGACGGCCGCGGCCCCGCGAAACTGCTGGAGTACAACGCCGATACCCCCACCTCCCTACTGGAGGCGGCAATCGTGCAGTGGCACTGGCTCACCGACACCCACCCGGACGACGATCAGTGGAACTCGTTGCACGAGAAGCTGGTCGAGCGCTGGGGTGAGATGCGTGAGGCGCTCCCCACGTCACGCCTGCACTTCAGCTGGTCGGGCGCGGACTCCTCCGGTGAGGACAATGTCACCACCGCCTACATGCAGGAGACCGCCGCCGAGGCCGGCTTCGACACGGTGGCCCTCCCCATCGAGGATGTCGGATTCGACACGGAGCTGGACCGTTTCGTCGATCTCGCCGAGGCCCCCATCGAGGCCCTCTTCAAGCTGTACCCGTGGGAGTGGGCGCTGGACGACGAGTTCGGCCAGCGCGTGGTGAGGTCGCTCCCGCAGACCATGTGGATCGAGCCGCTGTGGAAGTCGTTGCTGTCCAACAAGGCGATCCTCGCGGTGCTGTGGGAGATGTACCCCGGCCACCCGAACCTGTTGCCCGCCTACCTCGACGACCCGCACGAACTCACCGAATACATTCGCAAGCCCAAGCTCGGCCGTGAGGGCGCGAACATGACGATCGTCGGCGCGGGCATGGAGACCGCGACCGGCGGCGTCTACGGCGAGGAAGGCTACGTCTACCAATTGCTGGACCCGCTACCGGAATTCGACGGTATGCGCCCGGTGCTGGGCGCCTGGATCGTCGGCGACACCTCCGCCGGCTTGGGCATCCGCGAAACGGTCGGCCTGATCACCGACGACACCTCGACCTTCGTGCCCCACCGCATTCCGCAGTAGGGCCCGCAACAGGTTTCAGCGCACCCGGCTGTATTTGATGAACGCCACACCGTCTTCGAAGACGCGGCTGGTGAGCACCCGGAATCGCGTGGGCTCGGGCAGGGCGGCGCCGGCGCCGAACAGCGGGCGTCCGGTGCCGAGCACGATCGGGTACAGCTTGAGCAGGATCTGATCGATCTCGGGTAGCAGCGTCTGCGCGAGTTCCCCGCCGCCGCACAGCCAGATGCCGAGTCCCTTCTCCCGCTTCAGTTCCCGGATGCGGGCGAGCGGATCCCCGTCGATGAGTTCGACATCCGGATCCGGCGCTTCGGGCAGCGTGCGGGACACCACGAACTGTCGTAGGTGCGCGTAGGGGCTCGAGGTGCCGGTGCGCACGCCGAAGTCGTGGGTCTTGCGGCCCATGACGACGGTGTCGAAGTTCTGGCACGGTTTCCGGTCCAGCCCGAATACCTGGCGCACCTTGGTGGGCAGGGTTTCGGGGTACTGGGCGATGATCGCGGGGCTGTGATCGCCCCCGACGGGGAAGAAGTCCACCGAGCCGTCCTCGGTGGCGATGAACCCATCGATGGTGGCCGAGACGTAGTAGGTCAGTTTGCGCATTCGTTCCTCCAGCCGGCACCACACATGCCGCTGTCAAAAAGGTAGCGCCTCAAAGCCTTCGATAGGGAGGCTCGACTCGACTTCGCACCCCGCGCACCGCGGTTCGGCAGCGACGGTGCGGTCGGTGGCACGGCTCGTCAGCCGGTCGGACGGGGTTTTTCAGCCGCGCGGGCGGGGCTGGCAGCGCGGGCAGGAGAAGGACGAACGATTCATGAACTTCTCCCGGCGCATGAGCGCACCGCAGCGCCGGCACGGTTCGTCCTCGCGGCCGTAGGCATTGAGCGACCGCTCGAAATACCCGGATTGACCGTTCACGTTCACGTACAGCGCGTCGAAAGAGGTCCCACCGGCCTGCAACGCCTCACCCATGACGGCCTGGGTCTCGGTGAGCAGACTCTGCAGCGCGGGCTTGGTCAGCTTGGCCGATACCCGTTCACCGTGCAGTCTGGCCCGCCACAGCGCCTCGTCGGCGTAGATATTGCCGACCCCGGACACGACGGTCTGATCCAGCAGCAGCCGCTTGATCTCGGACTGCTTGCCACGCAGCTTCTGCACGACCCGATCCGGGTCGAAGAGCGGATCCATCGGATCGCGCGCGATGTGCGCGACGGGTTCGGGCACGAGCGTCCCGTCCACCTCGACCAGATCGGAGACCTGCCAGCCCCCGAAGGTCCGCTGATCCACGAACCGGAGTTCGGCGCCGGAGTCCAGGGTGGCGATGATGTGCGCGTGCTTCTCCAGCGGCGCGTCGGCGGGCTGGACCAGCATCTGCCCGCTCATGCCGAGGTGCACGACGAGGGCGGTATCGGGCTCGTCGAAGGTGAGCCACAGGAATTTGCCGCGCCGCTGCGCGGAGTCGACGCGCAGTCCGGTGAGCCGGCCGGCGAGGTCTTCCGCGCCGAACGCGTGCCGCCGTACCGAGCGCGGATGTTTGACGGTCACATTGTCGACGACGCGGCCCACCACATGTTCGGCGAGCCCGCGCCGTACGACTTCGACCTCGGGAAGTTCAGGCATGACGCCCTAGCTCTTCGGCGCGGTACCGTCGGCCTTGTCCGCGGCGGCGTGTTCGGCGTTCAACGCCTGGTACGCCGCGCCGGCGGCCTTCTGTTCCGCTTCCTTCTTGGAGCGGCCCACCCCCTGGCCGTAACCCTTCCCGCCGATCACCGCGGTGGCGGTGAACTCCTTGTCGTGGTCGGGTCCGGTGGAGGTGATCTCGTAGCTGGGCACGCCGATGCCGCGTTCGGCGGTCAGCTCCTGGAGGCTGGTCTTCCAGTCCAGTCCGGCCCCCATGCGGGGTCCGCGTTCGAGCAGTGCCGCGAACAGGCGCAGCACCACGCCGCGTGCCGTGTCGATGCCGTGCTCGAGATGCACGGCGCCGAGCAGCGATTCCATGCCGTCGGCGAGGATGCTCGGCTTGTCCCGGCCGCCGGTGAGCTCTTCGCCCTTGCCGAGCAGCAGGTGCCGGCCGAGGCCGCCCGCGCCGAGACCACGCGCGACTTCGGCGAGCGCGTGCATATTGACCACGCTCGCACGAAGTTTCGCGAGTTCGCCCTCGGACTTGTCCGGGTGCTCCAGGTACAGGCGTTCGGTGATGCTCAGGCCCAGCACCGAGTCACCCAGGAATTCGAGGCGCTCGTTGGTGGGGAGCCCACCGTTCTCGTAGGCGTACGACCGGTGTGTCAGCGCCAAGCGCAACAAATCCGGTTGTACGTCCACGCCGAGTGCCTCGAGCAGGCTGGCGTGGTCGGCGCTGGCGCCCACGGCGGGAAGGTCCGCCGCGTCCTTGCTGGCGGTCACGGTCGGCAGAATCGGCGAAATCAGATCGCCGAGGTGACCTGACGGCCCTTGTAGGTGCCGCAGGACGGGCAGGCGATGTGGGGCAGGGTCTTCTGGCCACAAGCCCGGTTCGGGCAGGTGATCAGGGTCGGCGCGGTGGCCTTCCACTGGCTGCGCCGCGAGTGGGTGTTGCTACGGGACATCCGGCGCTTCGGAACGGCCACGACTACTTCTCCTCTGAATCAGTTTCGGCTGACGGGGTCGGTACGGTGCCATCGGCACCGGTACCAGGGCTGGAACTATCGACGGCAGTACCGTCGGTGACAGCGAAATTCGCGAGCCCGGCCCAGCGAGGGTCAAGTATCTCATGACCATGGTCGGAACCCGCAATCGCCATCCGTACGCCGCATTCCGGGCAGAGTCCGGCACAGTCCGGTTCACACAGCGGCTGCAGCGGGAGCTCCAGGCCGACGGCGTCGTGGATCACCGGTTCCAGGTCGATCATGTCGTCGACCAGGCGGTGGATCTCGTCTTCCTCGGTGGTCTGCTCGGTGGCGCTGTCCGGGTAGGCGAAGAGTTCGGTGAGCTGCAGTTCGATCTCGTCGGGGAACGATTCGAGGCAGCGCCCGCATTCGCCTGCGATCGGCGCGGTGACGGTGCCCATGACGAGCACGCCCTCGGAGACCGACTGCATTGTGAGATCCATCTCGATCTCGGCGCCGGCGGGGATGCCGACCATGTCGAGACCGATCTTGTCCGGGACGGCGTAGGCGCGATGCACCGTACGCAGCGATCCGGGTTTGCGTCCGAGACTGCGGGTGTCCAGCAGGAAACCCGCGTCGATCGTCTGGCGACGAGGACGCGCGGCTTTACCGGATTGGGCAGGCATGGAAGGACTCACTCACGTTCGGGGTGGAATGGGCAACCACTCAACAATACCGAAGCGTGCACAGAGTCCCAAACGGCCGGTTCAGCGGCGGAAACCCGAGCTCTCGGGGCGGAAACCCGAACTGCTCTCGGGGCGGAACTCGGAGGCGTAGTCCGGGACGCTCGAGCCGCTGCGCACCTGGTGGCGGCCGCGGCCGACGATGCGGAGGGTGCTGTGCAGGGTTTCCTCGAAGTCGGCGAGTTTGCCGTCGACGTAGTCGTCGCATTCCTGCCGGAGGCGGTCGGAGTCGGATTGGGCGGTGTCGATGAGGCGGGCCGATTCGGTGTGCGCGGCGCGGACCACCTCGGTGGCGGAGACGAGGCGTTCCTGTTCGGCCTTGCCGTCCGCGACCGAGCGGTCGTAGGAGGCCTGGCCCGCGGCGACGGCGCGGTCGGCCTCGGCGCGGGCGCGGGCGGTGACCGTCTCGTATTCCTGATTGCCGTCGGCCACAACACGTTCGGCTTCGGCCTCGGCGGAGGCGACCAGGTGGTCGGCGTGGGCGCGGGCCTCGGCGACCATGCGGTCGGCGTGCGCCTTGGCGTCGGCGAGGATGCGGTCGGCTTCGTCACGTGCGGAAGTGACTGTGTGGTGGGCCTGTTCGTTGGCGGTCTGCACCGTGGTCTCGGCGCCGACGCGGGCGTCGGTGACGATCTTGTCGCGGTGGTCGAGCACGTCCTGGGCGTCGTCGAGTTCGCCGGGGAGGGCCTCGCGGACGTCGTCGAGGAGTTCGAGAACCTCACCCCGCGGGACGATGCAGTTGCGGGTCGGTGGAATGCCGCGCGCCTCTTCGATGATGGCCACGAGTTCGTCGAGCGCTTCGAATACCCGGTACATGTGCTACCCCACTCTCCTGCCAGGACTCACGGCTGGACACTCCGCTTCCGCCAGTCTGCCTGCCTTCGCGCTGTCAACAAGGTCCGACACGGCGTGTCGCGCACTGTTTCCCATCCCACAAAATCAAGTGGAGGAAACCCCTCCAGTTGATGTTAAATTCATACAGCAGGAAAGTGTCGAGCCGCGGCGGTGACCCTGTGCGCGCGCTCGACCTGTTCGATGGGAAAGACAATGGCTGTCCTCGATGTCCAGGAGCGGGCTGTCGTACCCGTACCCGGGTTCGCGACCGCGTATGTCTACGACGTTGTGCGGTACACGGTGACTCGGCGGCTCGCACGTATCGGTGAATGGCTTCGTAGCGAACACGTACTGGCGCAGCTGATTCGCTTCGCCCTGGTCGGCGGGCTTAGCAATGTCGGCTATGTTCTGCTCTTCCTGGCCTTGCACGGCGACGGCCCGCAGGTGGCCAATCTGATCGGCTCGATCGTGAGCACCGCGGTGGCCAACGAGCTGCACCGGCGCCTCACCTTCAATGCGGCCGACCGGGTGCGCTGGTACACGGCACAAGTGGAGGGCGGCGCCCTGGCGCTGGCCGGCCTGGCCATCAGCTCGGGTGCACTGGCACTGCTCACGGTGGCCGCGCCCGGCCTCGACGATATAGCGGAAGCCATTGCGGTGGTGATAATCACAGCCGCCGTCGGCACTCTCCGCTTCCTCACCCTCCGTCTCTGGGTCTTCTGACCCCTGCGAATTCCGTTCGGGCGGTTCCGGTATGTCACCGGAACCGCCTTCGTCGTGTCTGCGTCAAACCGGGCAACCAACGACGAAAGGGGCCCCGACATGGAGCAACGGCGCGGATGCCTTGGGCGACGCCGGAATACGCCAGGCCCGAAACCCCCGCATCTCCCCCACCACCCCACCCCCTGCTTCCATCCCACCCACCGCTCACGCCCGCGCCCGGAGTCGGAATGAGCACGCGGGCGGGCGGTGCGCCTGCGAGCCGGACCGGAAGGCAGTGTGCGGCACACGGTTCCGCACTGCGGAAGATCACCGGACACGGCGGGCCCGGAACATCGGAAGCCGCCTCCGCAGCGGGGCGGCGGGAGGGGCATCGGCAGCTCATCGATGTTGTAGTGGCCGAAATGAGTGAGCAGACGGTGGTCAGTCATCAGTCGGCGGCGGTGGTGTACGGGACCACATTGTGGCGGACGCCGTTGGAGCGGGTGTGTGTGACGCGGAATCGGCGGGGTGGCGGCCGGGTGCGGGCGTTGACGAAAGTGCATGGGTCGCCACTGGATTCGGCGGCCGAGGTGGAGGGGCTGCTGGTGACGGCGCCGGCGCGGACCATCGTCGATCTGGCGCTCACGCTGCCGGTCGATGCGGCGGTGGTGGCGGGCGATGCGCTGGCGGGGGCCTTCGGGATCGCCGGGGATGAGCTGGCGCGGGAGCTTGCGGGGGCGGCTGGGCGGCACGGAATTGTGCAGGCTCGGCGGGTGGTGGAGCTGATCGACGGGCGCAGTCAGAGTATCGGGGAGTCGTTGAGCCGCATCATGATCCGGCGGCACGGGCTGCCGCTCCCCCGCTCGCAGGGGAATGTGCTGACGCCGGATGGGCGGTTCGTGGCGCGGGTGGATTTCTATTACGCGGCGGAGGGGGTGTTGTGCGAGTTCGACGGGCCCATCCGGCACGGCCGGCTGCTCGGGCCGGGGCAGGATGTGGCGGCCGCCGTGCATCGGGAGCAGATCCGGGAGAACTACCTGCGCGCCTTGGGTTTCGAGGTGGTGCGGTGGACCTGGGACGATCTCGTCCATGATCGGGTGGGGCGGCGATTGCGCGCGGCCCTGTCCCGGCGGCGGGCGCTGCGGCCCGATGGGCGTATCGAGCCCGCGACGGCGCCGGATGCCCGCCGGGTCCGGATCGTGCGGCTGCGATCGGAGGTCGAATGAGGCAAGGCGCCCGGCCGCGCGGGTGGGTCCGGGTTCAGTTCTTGCGTTCGGCCAGGCGGGCGAGGAGGCGCTTGTGGACCGTGGGCGGTAGCAGGTCGGCGATATCGCCGCCGTAGGCCGCGACCTCCTTGACCAGGGAGCTGGAGACGAAGCCGTAGGCGGGGTTGGTGGCGATGAAGAAGGTGTCGACGCCGGTGAGCTTCCGGTTCATCTGCGCCATCTGCAGTTCGTAGCCGAAGTCGTTGCTGTCGCGCAGGCCCTTGACGATGGCGGTGAGGCCCTCCTGCTTGGCGAAGTCGACCAGCAGTCCGCGCCAGGATTCGACCCGCACATTGGGCAGGTGCGCCGTCACCTCACGGATCATCTCCATCCGCTCGTCGATGGTGAACATGCCCTGCTTGTTGGGATTCACCACGACCGTGACGACGACCTCGTCGAATTGCGCCGCCGCCCGCGCGAAGATGTCGACATGTCCATTGGTCACCGGGTCGAACGACCCGGGGCACAGTGCTCCAGCCATGGTCGAACGCTAGCAGGGCGCGTCAGACCGGTTCGTACTCGGCCAGGTCGATCCGGGTCTCGCCGTACGTGCGCGACTTCAGCGCGGAAAACTCCGGGGGCCAGGACAGTTCGGGCGATCGGATGGACCGTTCCACCACCACGATCGCACCCTCGTGCAGCCAATTGCCGGACACCAGGGCGCGGAGATCGCCGAGGACATCGGTGATGTCGAGGGCGTAGGGCGGATCGGAGAAGATGAGGTCGTAGCGCTCGGGCGGGGGCCCGGCGAGCACGCTCGCCACCGCGCCCGGCCGCAATTCCGCACCGGGCAAGCCGAGGTCGCCGATATTGCCGCGGATGATCGCCGCGGCCTTCTTGTCGGATTCGACGAGCAGCGCGTGGGATGCGCCGCGCGACAAGGCTTCCAGGCCGAGCGCGCCCGACCCCGCGTAGAGGTCCAGCACCCGCACACCGTCGAAGTCCATGCGCGCGTGCAGCACACTGAACAGCGCCTCGCGCACGCGATCGGAGGTCGGGCGGGTGCCGGCGGGCGGCACCCGTAGGCGACGGCCGCCGGCCGTTCCGGCGACGATGCGGGTCATCGGATGACCGCCGTCCCGCGGCCCGGGGTGGACCGGGCCGCGGATAGGCGTGGGGCAGCGGTCATTCGGCCGCGGCCTCCGTGAGGTTGACGTCGACCAGCAGGTCGCCGCCTTCCACCTGCTGGACCTTGGAGATGGCCACGCGGCGGACGGTGCCGCCGCGGGGCGCGGTGATGGCGGCTTCCATCTTCATCGCCTCGATGGTGCCGATGGTGTCGCCCGCCGAGACCGAATCGCCTTCGGAGACCGCGAGAGTGACGACGCCCGCGAACGGCGCGGCGATGTGGCCGGGGTTGGTCTTGTCGGCCTTCTCGGCGGTGGGGACCTCGCTGGAGATGGAGCGGTCGCGGACGGCGACGGGTCGCAGCTGGCCGTTGAGGATGCACATCACGGTGCGCATGCCGCGCTCGTCGGGCTCGGAGATGGCTTCCAGGCCGATGAGGAGGATGACGCCCTTCTCCAGCTGGACGTGGTGTTCCTCGTCGTGGCGCAGGCCGTAGAAGAACTGGTTCGCGGACAGTCCGGTGGTGTCGCCGAACTTCTCGCGGTGCGCGAGGAATTCGGCGGTGGGGCCGGGGAACAGCAGCCGGTTGAGGGTGGCGCGGCGTTCGTCGGACGAACCGTTGAGGCCCGCTTCGTCGTCGGCGGTGAGCTGGGTTTCCGGCTTGGCGGGCCCGCGGCCGGCGAGGGCGCGACTGCGGAAGGGCTCGGGCCAGCCACCGGCGGGCGTGCCGAGTTCGCCACGGAGGAAACCGATTACGGAATCCGGGATGTCGTAGCGCGCCGGATCGGCGGCGAAGTCCTCCACGTCCACGCCGGTGCCGACCAGTGCGAGCGCGAGGTCGCCGACCACCTTGGAGGAGGGGGTGACCTTGACCAGGCGGCCCAGGAGCCGGTCGGCCGCAGCGTATTTGGCTTCGACTTCCTCGAACTGGTCACCGAGGCCGAGGGCGATGGCCTGCTGACGCAGGTTCGACAGCTGGCCACCCGGGATCTCGTGGTGGTAGACGCGACCGGTGGGGCCGGGCAGCCCGGATTCGAAGGGCCCGTACACCTTTCGCAGCGCTTCCCAGTACGGCTCGAGATCGCACACGTTCTGCAGGTTCAAGCCGGTGTCATACGGCGAATTGGCCGCTGCCGCAACGATTGCCGAGAGCGCGGGCTGAGAAGTGGTGCCCGCCATGGGCGCCGATGCGCCGTCGACTGCGTCGGCTCCGGCCTGCCATGCGGCGAGGTAGGTGGCCAGCTGTCCGCCGGGGGTGTCGTGGGTGTGGACGTGCACGGGCAGATCGAATTCCCGCCGCAGCGCGGTGACCAGTGTGTGCGCGGCCGGTGCGCGCAGCAGTCCGGCCATGTCCTTGATGCCGATGATGTGCGCCCCGGCGTCGACGATCTCCTCGGCGAGCTTGAGGTAGTAGTCGAGCGTGTAGAGGTTCTCGTCCGGGTTGGAGAGATCGCCGGTGTAGCTCATGGCGACTTCGGCCAAAGCTGTACCGGTTTCCCGCACCGCGTCGATGGCGGGCCGCATCTGGTCGACATTGTTGAGGGCGTCGAAGATGCGGAAGATGTCGATACCGGTGGCGGTGGCTTCGGAAACGAAAGCGCGCGTGACCTTTTCCGGGTAGGGGGTGTAGCCGACGGTGTTGCGGCCCCGCAAAAGCATCTGCAGGTTGATGTTCGGCACGGCCTCGCGCAGCGCGGCGAGCCGCTCCCACGGATCCTCGAACAGGAATCGCAGTGCGACGTCGTAGGTCGCGCCGCCCCAGCATTCGATGGACAGCAGTTCCGGCGTCATCCGCGCCACATGCCCGGCCACGTCGAGCAGGCCGTTGGTGCGCACGCGGGTGGCGAGCAGCGACTGGTGCGCGTCACGGAAGGTGGTGTCGGTGACGGCCACGCCTTCCCGGTTGCGCAGCCATTGCGCGAACCCTTCGGGTCCGAGTTCCAGCAGCTTCTGCCGTGATCCGGCGGGCGGTGGCACGGTCATGTCGAGGGCGGGCAGCTTGTCGTGCGGGTACAGCTTGGTGGGCCTTGATCCGTGCGGCTTGTTCACGGTGACGTCCGCGAGGTACTGCAGGATCTTGGTGCCGCGGTCGGCGGAGCTCTTGAGCGTGAGCAGTTGCGGCCGCTCTTCGATGAACGAGGTGTTCACGTGTCCCGCGCGGAAGTCCGGGTCGTCCAGCACCGCGAGCAGGAACGGGATATTGGTCGTCACGCCACGGATCCGGAATTCGGCGACGGACCGGCGCGCCCGGGCGATGGCGGTGCGGAAGTCGCGTCCGCGGCAGGTGAGCTTGACCAGCATGGAGTCGAAGTAGGCGCCGACCTCCGCACCGACGTTCGCGCCGCCGTCGAGGCGGACGCCGGCGCCGCCCGGGGAGCGGTAGCCGGTGATGCGGCCGGTGTCGGGCCGGAAGCCGTTGGCGGGGTCCTCGGTGGTGATGCGGCATTGCAGTGCGGCGCCGCGGATCTGGATCGAATCCTGGCTCAGCCCGAGGTCTTCCAGCGTCTCGCCGGCGGCGATGCGCATCTGGGACTGCACCAGGTCGACATCGGTGATCTCCTCGGTGACCGTGTGCTCCACCTGGATTCGCGGATTCATCTCGATGAAGACGTGCTTGCCGCGCTCGTCGAGCAGGAATTCGACGGTGCCCGCGCAGCTGTAGCCGATCTCCTCGGCGAAGGCCACGGCGTCGGCGCAGATGCGGTCGCGCAGTGCGGGATCCAGGTTCGGGGCGGGCGCGAGTTCGATGACTTTCTGATGCCGCCGCTGCAACGAGCAGTCGCGCTCGTAGAGGTGGATCACATTGCCCTGCTGATCGGCGAGGATCTGCACTTCGATGTGGCGCGGGTTGATCACGGCCTGCTCGAGGAACACGGTCGCGTCACCGAAGGCGGACTCCGCTTCCCGCGCGGCGGCTTCGATGGCTTCGCGCAGCTGTGCCCGATCCGCGACCCGCCGCATGCCGCGCCCGCCGCCGCCGGCGACGGCCTTCACGAAGACGGGGAATTCCATGTTCGCCGCGGCGGCGAGCAGTTCGTCGACGTCGGCGGAGGGTGCGCTGGAGTTCAGCACCGGGAGTCCGGCGGCCTTGGCGGCGGCGATGGCGCGCGCCTTGTTGCCGGTGAGTTCGAGGACGTGCGCGGACGGTCCGATGAAGGTGATGCCTTCGCTCGCGCAGGCGGCGGCGAGGTCCGGGTTCTCGGAGAGGAAGCCGTATCCGGGGTAGATGGCGTCGGCTCCGGCGCTCTTGGCGGCCTTGATGATCTCCTCGATCGACAGGTAGGCCCGGACGGGGTGTCCGGGGGTGCCGATCTGGTACGCCTCGTCGGCCTTGAGCCGGTGGACGGAGTTGCGGTCCTCGTACGGGAACACCGCGACTGTTCCGGTGCCGAGCTCATACGCCGCGCGGAAGGCGCGAATGGCGATCTCGCCGCGGTTGGCGACCAGGACTTTGGAGAACATTCGCCTAAGGTACCTGCCTCCGGATACGGAACGGGCACCGAATCCCGTTCTCAGGAATCTTCACAGAGCCGCCGCCCGGATTGCGAATTTGTGTTAATCACTCGGACACATGCCTGCCGGTGAGGCTTGTGTTCCGGACGCTCGCCGATTGGCCGAGTTGCTAAGCAGCGCACCGGCACCGCGGCCGCGGGATCACCGCCGCCTAGGCTGGGCGCATGACCCAAGAGCAGCCCCTGCGGTACCGCCTCATCACCGGACCGGACGACGCCACCTTCTGCGAGCGGATCAGCGCATTGCTGGAACAGGGGTATCGCTTGTACGGTTCGCCGGCGGTCACCTTCGACGGCACCGATGTGATCGCAGCGCAGGCGGTGGTCCTGGACGATCGATCGGCCCGGATCCGGGAGGCGTGAGCCGGCGAACTCCAGGCGCATTCGGTTCGGGGTGCCGTGGGCAAACATTCCGGATATGGTTCAGCCGCGCCGCCGAGTGGGTACACGTACGATGAGTACTCGCGCGCAGAGCCGCCCGTAGCACCGAATTCGCATGCTACGCAGATACACCGGACCGGCGAGTGCCTCGGAGAATCGGGGAAATCGCGGCGAGTCCACTCGATACTGCGATGTTTGCGAAGCCGAATCGGTACCATCCTGCACTGTGCGCAAGATGTATGCGGGTGCCCGACTACGGCGGTTGCGCGAGGAACGGCGGATGACCCAGGCGGCCTTGGCCAAATCCCTGGATCTTTCGCCCAGCTACCTCAACCAGCTCGAGCGTGATCAGCGACCGCTCACCATTCCGGTGCTGCTGAAACTGAACTCCACCTTCGATCTGGATGTGCAGTTCTTCGCCGCCGACTCCGATGCCCGATTGGTGTCGGATCTGCACGAGATCCTGGTGGAGGCGGCGGGTGGTAACGCCGCGCCGGTGGCGGAGGTCGAGGATCTGGCCACCCGCATGCCGGAGGTCGCGAAAATCGTTGTGGCCATGCATCGCCGACTACGCGCGGCGACCGACCAGTTGGATCTTTTATCCTCGAAGGTCGCCACGCCCACCGGCGCACCCGGGGTACCCATGCCCTACGAGGACGTCCGCGACTTCTTCTACGATCACCACAATCACATCGCCCAGCTGGATCTCGCCGCCGAGCGATTGTTCGAGGACAGCGGGCTCACCATCGGCTCGCTGGACCGCCAGCTGGCGCGGGTCGCCGAGGAACGCGCGGGCGTGACCGTCCTGGTCCGCGGCGACGGGGCCGATCCCAATATCCCCAAGCGCCACTACGAACCCGAAACGCGCACACTGACTCTCGCGCGCCGGCTACGTCCCGGGCAGCGCGCCTTCCAGATCGCCACCACCCTCGCCTTCCTGCTGCACGGCAGTCTGCTCGACGAGGTGCTGGACGAAACCCCGTCGCTCACCGATGAATCCCGCACGCTGGCCCGGATCGGGCTGGCCAATTACTTCGCGGGCGCGCTGGTCCTGCCGTACGGCAAGTTCCTGCGCTCGGCGGAGGAGCTACATTACGATATCGACCTGCTCAGCCTACGTTTCGAGGTCGGCTTCGAAACCGTCTGCCATCGGCTGAGCACCCTGCAGCGGCAGGGGCATCGGGGGGTGCCGTTCTTCCTCATCCGCGCCGATCGCGCCGGGAACATCTCGAAACGCCAGTCCGCCACCGCTTTTCACTTCTCTCGCGTGGGCGGCAGCTGCCCGCTGTGGGTGGTGCACGAGGCGTTCGCCCATCCGGGCCGCATGCTCACGCAGGTCGCCGCCATGCCGGACGGCCGCCGCTATCTCTGGATCGCGCGCACCACGACGCCGCCGCCGACCGGATTCGGCCAGGGCGGTAAGGAATTCGCGATCGCGCTGGGCTGCGATATCGAATACACGGATCGGCTGATCTACGCCAAGGGCCTGCAGCTCGACGATCCGGCGGCCGCGGTGCCGATCGGGGCGGGGTGCAAGGTGTGCGAGCGGCCCAACTGCGCGCAGCGCGCCTTCCCGCAGATCGGCCGGCCGCTCGCCATCAGCGAGAACACGAGTTCGGATCTGCCGTATCCGCGGCTGCCGCGCTGAAATCGTTTCCCCGCAACTTTTTCGATCTAGTTCCGGCAGCGGTCCAGCAAACCGAATTTCGCGTCCAGCAAACCTGGTACCGCCGGGTATTGAATACCAAAAGGTATTCTTTTCCTGGTGCCAGGGGAAATACCTTGTCCGCGCAATGATCTCGCGAATTTGCCGGACATCAACTGGTCACCGTGTGTAGCCTCTGCAGTCGCTCGAAGTCTTCTGAACAAAGCGGTGGCGCGGTGCTCGGTATTGATGGATGCCTGAAACTCATCATGGACATTCCGGGCGCTCGTAGCGCCACCCTCGTGGACGGGGCCAGCGGGCTCGCCATCGCCGCCGCCGGGCGGCACGACCTCGTGGACCAGCACGAAGACGCCGCGGCCGCCACCGATGTGGTGCGTGCCGTGCTCACCTGTCCCGCCCTCGCCACCGGTCGCCCGGGCGATGACATCACCGCGATCATCATCGCCGGCACCCACGGATATCACCTGCTCAATATGATCAACGGCGACTTCGACGGACGCTTGTTCGTGCATGTGCTGTTCGATGACGAGACAGGCAATCTCGGTTTAGCGCGATTCCAGCTCCGGGCGATTCTCGAGGAATTCGCCGAGGACAGTCATGAGCGATGAACTCGCATTCGAACTGCAACGGCTGGAACAACAACGCGGCACCGGCACCCTGCATTCGGGTGCGGGAGCTATCCATCTGGTGGACGGTGCGGTCACCGCGGCAGACTGCCCGCACACCACCGGGCTGGATCGGCTGCTCATCGAGGCGGGCGTGGCGACGGTCGAGGAATGGCGGCGCGCCCGCGCCGGCGAACCGGGCGGCCTGCTGGCGCGGTCGCGGCTCGAAACCTTCGCGCTGCTGGCGGTTTTCGATGCCGCCTACTTCCTGCTCGCCGCGCCCGCGCCACTGGAATTCCGGCCCGGGCCGCCGCACTGGCTGGCCGCCGCCTGCCGCATCACCCCGGGCGCGCTGCTGCACGAATGCCGGCGCCGCGGGAATCCGGATGCCCCGCCGTGGCCGGTGACCCTGGTCGATCAGGCGCCGGTGGTGCCGATCCGGCGGGTGCGGCGCCGGCGGGTGGTGCTCACCGGCGGGCAGGCCGAGGTGCTCGCCGCCGCGGATGCCCGGCGCAGCATCGCCGCCATCGCCCGGGATCTGGGGCGCACCACCTACGGCTGTCTGCTCGCCGTGCGGGAGCTGACAGTGGCGGGGCTGGTGGAGCCGCCGGTCGTGGTCGTACTGCCGGATCCCTTGCGCGACCGGCTGTCCGAGCCCGTGCGGCCCGATCCGACGCGGCCCGACCCGATGCTGCCCGGCCCCGCGCTGCCGATACCCCCGCGGTCCGAATCGCAGGCCCCACCCCTGAGACGCCGGGTCCGGCAGGCGACCTCGGTCGCCGTCCCCGATCGGTGGGAACCGCCGGACCGCGATGTGCTCGTCCGCCTGCGGGCGGCCCTGGAGGAGCTGGCATGAACGGGTCAGGCGCGGAGGAGCCGCTCCGCCACCCCGCGCTGGCCTGCGTAACCACGCAGCGCCCCCGATCATGCCTCCGAAGGAACAGCATGACCGAACGGAAAGGGAGGCGGCCTTGGAGGACCTGGCGTGACCGCGCGCAAGAGGCGGACCGGATTGATAGGAAGGTTGACCAAAGTGACCATGTCCGGACCCGAACCGAACACGGCGGTGCTGGCGGAGCTGCGGACGCTACGGGAACGGGTACCGCAGCTGACCGGTTCGCTGGTGGCGTCCACGGACGGGCTGCTCATCGCACACGATCTGCCGGCACACATCGAACCCACCGGAATGGCCGCGCTCACGGCGGCGCATCTCTCGCTGTCGCACCGGCTTTCGGTCACCGCGCACGGCGGCGGTTTCCAGGAGGTGGTGGTCGACAGTGCGGAGGGCCATGTGGTCATCTACGCGGCCGGTTGGACCGCGTCGCTCACCGTGCTCGCGGGCCCGGGCGTGAATGTCGGCCGCCTCCACCTCGAATCGCGTCCCGCAGCCCGGACCATCGCCGCGCAGTTGTCGGCGATCACCAACTCCAACCGGACAGACCAGATGACCGACACCAAATGAGAACACCGAAACACCGATTGAAAGGAATGAACATGTCCAATATGGATCTGGCCCTCAAGGACATGATGGTGATAGACGGCGCCCTGGGCGCCGCTGTCGTCGACTACAACAGCGGGATGGCGCTCGGGATGCTGGGCAGCTCCAAGGCTTTGGACCTGCAGGTGGCCGCGGCCGGCAATACCGAGGTGGTGCGGTCGAAGATGCGCACCATCGAACAGCTCGGCCTCAATGAGGATATCGAGGACATCCTCATCACCCTGAGCAGCCAATACCATGTCATCCGCCCGATGACGGGCCGCAAATCCAAAGGCCTGTTCCTCTATCTGGCGCTCGATCGGAATCGCGCCAACCTGGCGATGGCGCGCCACCGGCTCAAAGGCATCGAAGAAGACCTCGAGGTGTGAACCCGTTCGCGGCGCCTGGACACGGGATCTGGGGATGCGGGCGCCGCCACACCCCGCGCGAATTTCACGCACGGGAAATATATCTTCGCCGAATGATGTGCGGTAGCAACATCTTCCGAGTTACTCCTGCGGTGGACCGGATAATGTGATCGATCTATGATCGAAGTTCGGGGTCGACGGCGGGGGGTCACCGACGTGCCGACCTGGTTGCGACGGGACGGACCCGTCGATCCGATCGCGGTGCTGAGCGTCGCACGGCAGGTGGCCGCGCATCTGAGCGAAGGCCCGGCCGGCGCGGGCGGAAGGGCCGCGGCGCGGCGATTGCGCTGGCTGCTGGGCGTGCACGCGGTGGGGTTGGCCGGCCTGTCCGGAACCGTGGAATGGTCGGGTCGGCCGGTGGACGAGGCGGCCGCGCTGGAATTGGCGGCGGCGGCCCCGCACAGTGAAAAGTTCACCGGGAAGCCGGGTTTGGCGGCGGTGCCGCTGATCGTCGACCACGAGGTGACCGGAGTCCTCGTGGTGGACGGGCCGAGCGCCGGCAAGGCGGTACGCGAGGCCGCCTGGCTGGTGGAGAACGCGCTGGAGCGCAGGCACGGCGAATACACCACGGTCGCCGACGAATTCGAGGCCATCGAGACCTATCTCGTGCTGCAGCGGGCGGTGATGGGCGAGCGGCTGCAGGTGCAGATCCGGGTGGTGCCCGATGTGCTGGCCGTGCCGCTGCCGTATCTGGTGCTGCAACCCTTGGTGGAGAACGCCATCCGGCACGGCCTCGAACCGCTCGGCCGCGGCGGCACCGTGCAGGTGCAGGGCGAGGCCCGCAATGGCGACTGCGTGATCAGTGTGGAGGACGACGGAGTCGGCATGGCGCCCGCGGAGGTGGCGGCGCTGCTGGCCGGTAAGGCCACTGGGCGGGTCGGCCTGAGCAATGTGGATCGGCGGCTGCGCACCGCCTACGGGCCCTGGTACGGGCTGGTCGTGGAGACCGAACGCGATGCCGGGACCCGGGTGCTGGTCCGGGTTCCCCTGTCCCAGCCGGGAGTGCTGCCGTCATGACGAGAACCCTGCCCCGCCTGCGCGTCCTGGCGGTCGACGATGTGCCCTCCGCGCTGGCGGACCTCACCCGGCTGCTGCGCGAGGCCCCCGAGATCGAGGAGGCCGCCACCGCCGGCACCACCCTGGACGCCCTGCGCCGCATCCAGAACGAGCGCTTCGACGCGGTGTTCCTGGATATCTCCATGCCGGGACTGGACGGGCTGGAACTGGCGAATCTGCTGGCCCAGCTGTCGGATCCGCCGATCATCGTGTTCGTCACCGCCCACGACCGGCACGCGGTGGCCGCCTACGGGATCGGCGCGGTCGACTACCTGCTCAAACCGGTACGCGCCGAACGTCTTTCGGCCGCCATGGCCAAGGTGCTGCGCATGCTGCCGGAGGCCCCCGCCACCACGGTGTCCCCCGATCTCGCCGACGCCATGTCCGCGCTGCCCGTGGACAGTGGCGGCCGCACCTGCTACATCCGCCGCAGCGAGGTGCAGTTCGTGGAGGCCCAGGGTGACTACGTGAAGCTGCACACCGCCTCCGGCGCGCACCTGGTGCGCATGCCCATCTCGCGGCTCGAAGAGTACTGGGAGAGTGCGGGATTCGTGCGCACCCACCGGGGTTTCCTGGTGGCCGTGGACGCCATCCGGGAACTGCGCACCGATTCCGTGCAGGGGTTGCGCGCCCATACCGAGCTCGGCGATGTGCCCGTCAGTCGTCGGCACGCCCGCGAACTGCGCGGGCGTCTGCTGCACGCGGCCCGCCGCACCGAGAACGGGAAACCCTGATGGCCCGCCGCGCCACCGTCATGAGCCCGCAGACGCGGCTGGCGCAGGCTCGCGGCCGCCGCCGCCCGCCCCGGCATCTGGTCCTGCCGCCGGTGACCGATACCGAACGGGCCCTGCGCAATTACCGTGCGCAGCGGCGGCGGGCGATCCCCGCGCTGGTCCTGCTGGCGGTGCTGCTGATCGGTATTCCGGTGACGCAGAGCGTCTTTCCCGGTCTGGATCGGGTGCGGGTGTTCGATATTCCGGTGTCGTGGATCATGTTGTGGCTGTTGCCCTATCCGGCGCTGGCGGCCCTGGGTGGCTGGCAGTTGCGGCGTGCGGAGGCGGTGGAGCGGGGTCGTTGATGGTCGGAGTGGTGGCTGCCGCGGGGGTGATGCTGGCGACTTTGCTGATCGGGTTGCGCGGGGTGGCGGCCATGCGCACGACCTCCGATTTCCTGGTGGCGTCGCGGCGCATGCCGCCGCTGGTGAATTCGGCCGCGGTCTCGGGCGAGTCGACGTCGAGGCTGCAGTGGCCTGATGAACATCACGATCTTCGGCGCGGGCGGAATGGGGCTGTACTTCGCGGCCGTACTCGCCCGCGCCGGGCATCGGGTCACCGTCGTCGGCCGGGCGGACACCGTCTCGGCCGCGGCGGCCGGACCACTGGTGCTCGGGCAAGGGGGAGCGGAACTTTCGGTACCGGGAGTACGCGCGGTGACGGAGGTCGCGTCCGATGACGGACCGGCGGATCTGATCGTCGTCGCGGTGAAGGCGTGGCAGGTCGCCGAGGCGGCGACCGCACTGCGGCCACTGGTCGGACCGGGCACCACCGTGCTGCCGGTCCAGAATGGTGTGGAAGCGGGCAGTGATCTCGCAGAGTCGCTGGGGGCGGAAGCGATCCTGGGCTGTACCTGCGTGGTCATCGCACAGCGCGTCGGGCCGTGGGCGGTGCGATGTCTGGGCGGGCATGCCACGGTGGAGATCGGTCCGCTCGCAAGGGAATCCGGCGCGGACCGTCGGCGGAACGATGCGGGCGCCGCGGCGCTCGCGGCCGCCGGGATCGGCGTCACCCGCTCCGCGGATATCGAGGCCACGTTGTGGCGCAAACTCATGCTGATCTCCTCCTACGGCGGAGTCGGCGCGCTGGCCCGGCAGCCGGTCGGTATCACCCGCACGGAACCCACTACCGCCGAACTGGTTCGAGCGGCCATGGTGGAAGTGCTGGATGTGGCGCGTGCTCGCGACATCGCGCTCGGCGGGCACGATGTGGATCGGATGATGAAGGTGTACTTCGGATTCAGCCCCGACACCACGTCCTCCATGCAACGCGACCTGGCCGCCGGGCGGCCCTCCGAGCTGGAGTACCAGAACGGCGCGGTCGTGCGCTTCGGCCGCGCGGCCGGGGTGCCGACACCCATCCACCGGACCATCTACGCCTCGCAACTACCCGCTGAACTACTCGCCAGAGGACAGCGATCATGACCGAGATCCGCCACGCCACCGAGTCCGGCAGTGCCACAGGCGCTTCCGCTCCCCCGCTACCCGCCCAGCTCGGCCTCGCCGGGGTGATCGCCGTCAGCATCGGCAACTTCCTGGTCGCCTTCGACGCGTCGGCGGTCAATGTCGCCCTGCCGACCATCACCGGCGAGCTGCACTCCTCGGCGGGCTCGGGCCAATGGTTCCTCGACGGCTACACCATTCCGCTGTGTGTGTTCCTCATGGTCTCCGGCGCCGCCGGTGACCGCCTCGGCGCGGCGAAGGTCTACAAGCTGGCGCTGACCGTCTTCCTGGTCGCGTCGGCCCTCTGCGCCGCCGCGACCACCGGCCCCGAACTGATCGGGGCGCGAATCCTGCAGGGCGCCAGCGCCAGTTTCGCCCTGCCCATAACCCTCGCCATCCTCGGCAAGGGCATTCCGGACGTGAAACGACGGGCCCGCATGATCGGCGCCTGGGGCGTGGTCGGCGGCGTGGGCATCGCCTCCTCACCGCTGCTCAGCGGGCTGGTGACCGGGTATCTCGGCTGGCGCTGGATGTTCGCGGTGAACGTCCCCATCTGCCTGATCGCCCTCTGGATGCTCCGCCGCTTCTCCGACGCGCCGGAAACCGTGCGGCGCAAGGTGAATCCGGCCTCCCAGATCCTGCTCTGCGTACTGCTGACCGCGGTCGCGGCGGCCTTGATCGAGGGCCGCCACGGCGAATGGCCGGTCTGGCTCCTGGCCGCGGCTGCCGCCCTGGCCGTGATCGCGGCCGCCGGCCTTCTCCGCATCGAACTCGGCTCCGCGAATCCGACTGTGCCACCGGAGCTTTCCCGCAACAGGCCGTACCTGCTGGTGGCGCTGACGGGCGGCTGCTACCAATTCGCCTCCTACGGCTCCCTGCTGGTCCTGGCCCTCCTCCTGCAACGCAAGCACGGCCTCACCGCCGAGCACACCGGCTACGTCCTGCTGATCTGCTGCATCAGCTGGTTCCTCGGCAATGTGACCGCGCTGATCATCAGCCCGGCCCACCGCGACCGCGCTATCGTCCTGACCGCGGCCCTCGGACTGGTCGGCGCCGCCGGCTCGGCCCTGCTGTCGCTGAGCGGAAACCTCTACGCGGCCATGGTCCCCACCGCGCTGATCGGTTATGCCGCAGGCGTTCTCGCCTCGTCGCTGAGCGCCGCCGCCATGCATCTCAGCCCCGCCCCGGTGGCCGGCACCGCCGCCGGCCTCCTCAATACCAGCCGCCAATCCGGCATGGTGATCGCCGTGGCCGTCCTCGGCGGCATGACCTTCTCCCAGCAATTGTTGTGGCCGATGCTCCTGATCGCCGCCGCCTTCGCCGGGGTCCTCACCACCGGCCGCCTGGCTCTCCGCCAGGGTGGTTAGTGGTTGCCGTGCGGTCCGGGCGCCGCGCTGCCGTGGTATTCGCCGAGATCGCTGACCAGCTGGTTGATTTCGGGATGGCCGTCGTAGCGCCGCTGATGTAGGGCGGCGATCTTCGCGCCCATCTCGGGGTCGGGGTCGTCGGTGATGTCGAAGGATACGAACTTGTCCACCAGGGGCAGGCCGATGCGATCGGTGTGCAGGTGGGCGGGGTGGATGAGGTATTCCCAGTAGCCGTCGAGATCATCGATGACGTAGGTCGCGCCGAAGTCGTATTCGCCGCCGTAGTCGGGCCCGACGATGAAGTGCCGCACCGACGGGATCCGGCGGCCTTGGTTGCGCAGGCTTTCCAGCGCTTCCTCGAGTCGATCGGCCGGGGTGCCGGGCTTGATGGTGAAGCGATTGCCGTGGTAGATCATCGTTTTCAACCTTCCGAGTGTGTGACTGCTCAATCAATCGAGCAGGTGAGTGACTGTACACTCACTCCTATTCGGTGTCACCCCTCGTTGGTTGATCATCCAAGGTCCGCACGAATACTTCGGATCCGGCAGCGGTGTCGGTCCGAGCCCGCCGGCGCTGTACTTACCCGAGTCTCACGCCGCCGGACCAGGCGGCCTGTTGCGGAGGGTGACGTACCGAATGGACCTGAACACGATCGAGAGCTGGCGGCCGGCACGCACTCGCGAGGACCTGACGCTGGCGCCGGGCGAGGCGTTCCTCGGGGGCGGAACCTGGCTGTACTCCGAACCGCAGGTACACACCACCGGACTGGTCGACCTGGGCGCCATGGGCTGGCCCTCGATCGAGGAGACGCCCGAGGGGTTGCGCATCGGAGCCACCTGCACCGTCGCCGAACTGTCCCGCATCCGCCGGCGCGCGGAATGGACGGCGCATCCGATCTTCTTCCAGGCCGCCACCGCCCTGCTGGCCTCGTTCAAGATCTGGAACGTCATGACCGTCGGCGGCAATATCGCCCGGTCCTACGCCGCCGCGTCGATGGTGTCGCTGGCCTCCGCGCTCGACGCCACCGCACTGATCTGGACCGCCGCCGGCGGGCAGTACACGATGCCCGTCGCCGAGCTGCCGACCGGCAACGGGACCAGCCTGCTGCGGCGCGGAGATGTGCTGCGCTGCATCGACATTCCCGCACACGCGCTGCGCGCCCACACCGGCTTCCGGAAGATCGCACTCGCCGAGATCGGCCGCAGCGGAGCGGTTCTCACCGGCCGCGTGGACGAATCCGGCGCCGCGGTATTCACTATCACCGCCGCCACCCTGCGCCCCGTGGTGCTGCGCTACCGCAGCCTGCCCTCCGCCGCCGAACTGCGCGCCGACAGCCGCAATGCCGACGGCTACTACACCGACCCGCTGGGCAGCGCCGACTGGCGGCGCGCCGTCAGCGGAGTACTGCTCGAGGAAATCCGACAGGAACTGGCGCCATGGAACTGAACATCAACGGCAAGTCGTGCTCCGCCGACCCCCGCGCGGGACAATGCCTGCGCACCTTCCTGCGCGACCAGGGACACTTCGAGGTCAAAAAGGGTTGCGACGCAGGCGATTGCGGGGCCTGCGCGGTGCTCGTCGACGGGAAGCCGGTGCACTCGTGCATCTATCCGGCGCAGCGCATCGAGGGCCGGAAGGTCACCACGGTCTCCGGGCTGGGGACCGTCGACAATCTGCATCCGATGCAGCAGGCCTTCGTCGACAACTTCGCCTTCCAATGTGGTTTCTGCACAGCCGGAATGATCGTCACCGCGTCGACGCTGGCCGAGGATCAACTCGGTGACATGCACCGGCTGATGAAAGGCAGCCTGTGCCGGTGCACCGGTTATCGGTCGATCCGGCAGGCGATCCGGCAGGGCGTCGCCGGCTGCGGCGGCCGCGCACCGGACGACGCCGACCGCGCCTCCGCCGGTGACCGGCCGTCGAAGGTCGGGACCTCGGTGAATCCGCCGGCGGCCAAGCGGGTCGTCACGGGCACCGAGCCGTACACCTTCGATGTGAATGTGCCCGGCGCACTGCACATTCGAGTGCTCGGTTCCGCACACGCGCACGCGCGGATCATCGCGATCGACACCCGGGCAGCCGAAGCCCTTCCCGGTGTCGCGCTGGTGCTCGACCATCGCAATGTGCCGAAGGCCCGGTACTCCACCGGACAACACGAACGCCGCACCGACGACCCCCACGACACCCGGATCTTCGATGACGTAGTGCGTTTCAAGGGGCAGCGCGTCGCGGCGGTGGCCGCTACCACGGCGGCCGCGGCCGAAGAGGCGTGCCGGCTGATCACGGTGACCTACGAAGTCCTGTCCTCCGTGCACGATCCCGAACTCGCCCGCACCCCGGGCGCGCCCCTGGTGCATCCGGAACTGCTGGACACCGATCAACCGGCCGACGAACTACCCCTCGACCCTGCGCGAAATGTGGTGGCCGCCATCCACGATGGCATGGGCGGTGATATCGAGCAGGCCCTCGCGGAGTCCGAGGTCACGGTCTCGGGTGAATGGCGCACCCAGCGGGTATCGCATATGCAGCTCGAAACCCACGGCAGCATAGGGTGGCTGGACCGGGACGGGCGCTTGGAGATCCGCACCAGCTCCCAGGTTCCCTTCCTCACCCGCCGCACCCTGTGCCGGCTGCTCGAACTTCCGGAGGACCGGGTGCGGGTGTTCACCAAGCGCGTGGGCGGCGGGTTCGGCGGCAAGCAGGAGATGCTCACCGAGGATCTGGTGGCGCTCGTGGTCCTGCGCACCCACAAACCCGCGATCTACGAGATGAGCCGTCCCGACGAATTCGCGCGCACCTCGGTGCGTCATCCCTTCCGGGTGCGGGTCCGGCTCGGCGCGCGCCGCGACGGCCGGCTCACCGCCATCGCACTGAACGTGCTCTCCGATACCGGCGCCTACGCCAATCACGGGCCCGGCGTGATGTTCCACGCGTGCGCCGAATCGCTCAGCGTGTACCGCGCACCGGTGAAGCGGGTCGACGCCCAGACGGTCTACACCAACAACCTGCCCTCGGGCGCCTTCCGCGGTTACGGTCTGGGCCAGGTGATCCTGGGCGTCGAGTCGGCAATGGACGAACTCGCCATCGCCCTGGACATGGACCCGTTCGAGCTGCGGCGAATCAATGTCGTCGGCAATGGCGACCCACTGATCGAAGCGCACCCGGCGGACGCGGGCCTCGTCTACGGCAGCTACGGCCTCGACCAATGCCTGGATCTGGTGCAGCGCGGCCTTTCCCGCGGCAACGGCGTACCCGCCCCGGAAGGTCCGCACTGGCGGGTGGGCGAGGGCATGGCCATCGCCATGATCGCCACCATGGCCCCCTTCGGCCACGTCTCCAAGACCACCCTGTCGGTAGCACCCGACGGCACCTACACCGCCGCCGTCGGCACCTGCGAATTCGGCAACGGCACCACCACCGTCCACACCCAGATCATCGCCACCGACATGGCCACCGAACCCGGCCGCGTGGTCCTCACCAACGGCGACACCGACGGCGCCACCTACGACACGGGCGCCTTCGCCTCGGCAGGAATCACAGTGGCGGGCAAGGCATTACACGCCAGCGCCCTCGCCCTGCGCCGCCTCCTGCTCGGCGTCGCCGCCGACCTCACCGGCACTGAGCCGGGCGACTGCGCAATGCTCCCCGACGGCGTCCACACCCCCTCACGAAACATCGGCTTCGCCGAACTCATCGCCGCCTGCCCGGCCGAAAACCGCAACGGCGACACCGCTTTCGCCCGCGGCGAGGAACTCGGCGAATTCCGCTCCCTGGCCTGGAATGTGCACGGCTTCCGCGTCGCCGTCGACACCCGCACCGGCGCCGTCCGCATCCTGCAATCGGTACACGCCGCCGACGCCGGCACCGTCCTGAATCCGGAACAATGCCGCGGCCAAGTGGAAGGCGGCATCGCACAAGCCCTCGGCACCGCCATGTACGAGGAGGTCATGGTCGACGACCAGGGCACCCTCCTCACCCCGGTCCTCCGCGCCTACCGCATCCCGCAAATGAACGACGTCCCCGAAACCGAGATCCACTTCGCCCGAACCTTCGACGAACTGGGCCCGTTCGGCGCGAAGTCGATGAGCGAAAGCCCCTACAACCCCGTCCCGGCCGCCCTCGGCAACGCAATCCGCCGCGCAGTCGGCGACCGCCCTTGCGAGACACCGTTCTCCCGCGACCGAATCTGGCGCCTGATCAACGACCCCGAAGCCATGCCCACCTGGGCCCGATCCGTCCGCGTCACCACCAACGACTCGGCCCGGTCGACCGTCGGCGTCCGCTAGCGGTCAGATCCAGCGGAAGGTCTGACCGGCAATCACATAGGCGTCGTTCACCGAGGACCTGCTCAGCGTGAACGACGCCTCGAACGGGCGCTCATCGGAAGCCCTGTCCCGCAGAAGATTTCCGCTCACCCGAAGCAGCGCGGAAACATCGGTATCCGATTCGACATCGACCGCGCCGACGGCGTACCCGGCCTGCGGGAATCCGATGAGCTGCTCGAAGATCGCCGCCGTACCCACGTACGGAGTCTCCCCGACGGTCAGTTGCGCATCCTCGGCATACCAAAACTCCAGTGCGCGTTGCCGAGCCGTCAACTGCGCGAAGTAGAGGGTGGTGAAAGCCGTCGCATTCTCTTCGGTGAAGTACCGCTCGACCATGACAGTCCTCCTGATCAATCCGAGGAAGTGATCCACGGAGATGTCCGGCCGATTCGCCGCGGTTGTCGCCAGCGCCGTCACCAGGGTGTGCAGGTCCTGCGTCGCAACCATCTGGGCAGCCAGATAGTCGCGATGCACCGCCAGCACCCGTGCCATTGCCACGGTGCCCGCGAGCACGTCCGCGATCCGGTCCAAGCCCAGGCCCAGCTGACGCAGTGCCAGCACTTGATACAGGCGCTGGACGTCGGCTTCGGTGTAGAGGCGGTGGCCGGTGCTGGTGCGACCGGCCGGGCGCACCAGTCCGATGCGGTCGTAGTGATGCAGCGTCCGGACCGTCAGTCCGGCCTCTGCCGCGAGCTCACCGATCTTCCACACCCGGTCGAATCCCTTCTCGGCCATCGGTTTCCATCTCACTTCCGCCGGCGCACCTCGCGCCGGTATCGCCGACGCTAGGACCTGACGCTACGTCAGGAGCAAGGGCGGATCCTGCGCTTGCGGGGGCACCGATGAATTCCGGGTGGATAGATCGTCCGTATCTCTGGATAGGTCGGCAGTGGTCGGCCAGGGTGACAGCAATCGATCCGGGCAGTGATCCGGTGGATGGGCGGGAGGCGCAATGAGCGGTAGCAAGGTGTTGGTGGCCGGGGCGAGCATTGCGGGGCCTGCGCTGGCGCATTGGCTGCGGCGGCGGGGAGCCGAGGTGACCGTGGTGGAGCGGGCGCCCGAATTGCGGCCCGGCGGGCAGGCGGTGGATGCGCGCGGGGTGACCAAGGAGGTCATCCGGCGGATGGGGCTGGACGCGGCCGTGCGGGCGGCGCGCACCGAGACGGCCGGCGCGCACACCGTGGACGCGGACGGGAAAGTGCTGGAGACCTTCAGCGCGGAGGACGACGGTGGCGACGGGTACATCTCGGAGATCGAGATCCTGCGCGGGGATCTGTCCCGCGTGCTCTATGACGACACTCGCGATGGGGTCGAGTACGTCTTCGGCGATCGGATCACCGAGCTCACGCAGGACGCGGACGGGGTCGACGTGTTCTTCGCGGGCGGCGACCGGCGGCGCTTCGACTTGGTGATCGGCGCGGACGGGTTGCATTCGGCATTGCGCGGCATGGTTTTCGGGCCGCACGAGCAGTTCGTCCGGCATCTCGGGCTCGTCCTGGCCTTCTACACCGTGCCCAACGAGTTCGGGCTGGAACGCTGGCTGCTCGACCACCAAATGCCCGGTCGCTCGGCCGGCCTGCGACCCATCCCGGACACCACCCGGGCCATGGCCCTGTTCTCCTTCACCTCGCCCGATCTCGATATCGACTACCGCGACATCGCGGCCCAGAAACAACTGCTGCGCGAGAACATGACCGGCATGGGCTGGCTGACCCCGCGCATCCTCACGCACCTGGACGACACCCCCGACTTCTACCTCGACCAGGTCGCCCAGGTGCTGATGGACCGCTGGTCGAGCGGGCGGGTCGGGCTGCTCGGGGATGCGGCGTTCAGCTCGTCGCCGATGTCCGGGCAGGGCACCGGGCTGGCCCTGGTCGGCGCCTACCTGCTGGCCGGCGAGCTGGCCGCCGCCGACTGGAATCCGGAGGCCGGGTTCGCCGCCTACGAGGCTCGAATGCGGCCCTTCGTCGAGGCCAACCAGGAGATCGGCCGGCTCCACGCGCTCAGCCTCGCGGCTCCCGACCCGGACGCTGAGCCCGAATGGGACCTCGACCTGATCGACCGGGCCATCAACGGCATCGAACTCCCCGACTACGACGGGCTGCCGGACTCACGACTGGTGAGCTGACCGGCGAGGTCGGGTCAGGACTTGGCCAGGTACTCCAGGCGTTCGCCGTCGACGGCGGCGTGCATCATGCGGGCCAGGCCGGGGTGGTTCTGCAGGCCCGGGTCGGATTCGACCACCTCGCGGGCCAATTGCTGTGCCGCGGTGATGACTTCGAGGTCGTCGAGGAGGGAGAGGAGGCGGAGGCTGCGGGCGGTGCCGGATTGGGCGGAGCCCAGGACGTCGCCTTCGCGGCGTTGGCGGAGGTCGAGGACGGAGAGTTCGAAGCCGTCGGTGGTGCCTGCCACCGCTTCCAGGCGAGCCATGGCGGTGCCTACCGGGTTGGTCTCGGTAATGAGGAGGCACAGGCCGGCGTGCTTGCCTCGGCCTACTCGGCCGCGGAGCTGGTGGAGCTGGCTGACGCCGAAGCGGTCGGCATCGACTATGGCCATGACCGTGGCATTGGGGACGTCGACACCGACCTCGACGACCGTGGTGCAGACCAGGACGTCTATCTCGCAATCGTTGAAAGCCCGCATGACGCGGTCCTTCTCGTCGGAGGGGAGGCGGCCGTGCAGCAGGCCCACGCGCAGATCCTTCAGGGGACCGGTGCGGAGGAGTTCGTAGATGTCGAGGGCGGAGTGGGTGGTGGGGCCTTCCTTCTCCTCCTCGGCCTTCTTGCGGCCCTTGGCTTTTCCGTTCTCCTCGTCGTCGCCGATGCGGGAGCACACGACGTACGCCTGGCGGCCCGCCTCGACCTCCTCGTGGATGCGTTCCCACGCCCGGTCCACCCAGGCGGGTTTCACCTTGGCGGGCACCACCTTCGAGGTGATCGGCGAGCGGCCGCGGGGTAGCTGGGTGAGAACGGAGGTTTCGAGATCGCCGAGCGTCGTCATGGCGATGGTGCGCGGAATCGGGGTGGCGGTCATCACCAGCAGGTGCGGGCTGATGCCGTTCTTGGCCTTGGCGCGCAAGGCATCCCGCTGCTCGACGCCGAAACGGTGCTGCTCGTCGACCACCACCATGCCGAGATCGAAGAAGTCGACATTGTCCTGGATCAGGGCGTGCGTGCCGATCACCAGACCGGCCTCACCCGTGACCGCGTCCAGCAGGGCCGACTTCTTCTGGCCCGCGGACATGGAACCGGTCACCAGCACCACCTTGGTGGCGAGGTCCGCGGCACCCAGTTCACCGGCCGAACCGAGATCGCCGAGCATGTTCTTCAAGGACCGGAAGTGCTGCGAGGCAAGCACTTCCGTGGGCGCGAGCAGCGCACACTGCTGGCCGTTGTCGACCACCTGCAGCATGGCGTGCAGGGCGACGATCGTCTTACCGGAACCCACTTCACCCTGCAGCAGCCGGTGCATGGGATGGCTGCGGGACAGGTCGGCGGAGATCTCGTCGATGACGGTGCGCTGGCCCTCGGTCAGCTCGAAGGGCAGGCGCTTGTCGAACGCGGCGGCAATGCCGTCGGTGCGGGGCAGGCACGGCTTGGCGGTGCGGCCCTCCACCTGGTGGCGGCGTTCGGCCAGCACCAGCTGCAAGGCCAGGGCCTCGTCGAAACGCAGACGGCCCCTGGCCTGTTCGATATCGGCCTTGTGCTCGGGTAGGTGGATCAGGCGCAGGGCGTCCGAGACCGGGAGCAGGTCGTGCTCGGTGCGCAGGGATTCGGGCAGCGGATCGTCGATGGGGTCGAGCTGATCGAGCACCTGCCGTACGCAGCGCAGCAGATCCCAGCTCTGTACCTTGGCGGTCGCGGGATACACCGGGATGAATTCCCGCTCGAAGAACGAGACATCCACGCCGCCCGCGCCTTTCGCGCTCGCGGCCAGCCCGCGCAGCGCGCCGCCGCCGCGGACCGAGGTGAGGTTCTCGATCGAGCCGTCCTCTTTGTCGGGCAGGATCAGATAGTCCGGGTGCGAGAGGTTCCAGCGGTCGGGGCGCCACCAGTGCACGGTGCCCGACATCATGGCGCGCACGCCTTCCTTCACCAGGTAGCGCACCTTGTCGCCATTGAAGAAGGTGATCTCCACCGGGCGGGCGTCGCCGGTGTCGAGGGAGACCTTCAGCAGGCTGCCCTTGCGGTTCTTCATGGGCCGCAGTTCGGTTTTGGTGACGCGGCCCATCACGGTGATGTGCTGGCCTTCCTCCGGCGCCTCCTCGGTGAGGGGCTGCCCCTGGGTGGCGTAGCGCAGCGGATAGTGCCGCAGCAGATCCTCGACGGTCTGCATGTCGAAGGCCTCGCCCAGTGGCTCGGCGGCCTTCACCCCGAGTACGTAGTCGAGCCGATCAGCCAGTGTCGCCATCTATTCCACCCCGATCTGCACCAGGTCACCGGCTTGTCCGCCGGGATACACCACCACCTCCACGCCCGGGAAGGCCGCGGTGACATGGTCGGCCAGCTCTTCCGAAAGCCCTTGCGGCGCTTCGGCTCCGACCAGCATCGTCACCAATTCCCCGCCGAGACCGAGCATTCGATCCAGCAGCGTGCGCCCGGCGCCCCGCACATCCGAATCGATCACCACCACATCGTGCCCCACCAGGCCCAGCCCGTCGCCCGCCGCACAGGTGCCGACAATGGTCAGCGCCCGCTCCGGCGCGATACGCAGTGCGCCCCAACGGGTTCCGGCCGCAGCCTCGGACATGGCGAACGCATCGTCCACCGCCATCCGGCCGCCGTCGTGCATGGACAGCGCCGCCAGCCCCTGCACCATCGACCCGCACGGCAGCATCAATACATCGCGTTGCCCGTCGCGGGCGGCCACACTCACCGCCACCAGTTCGTGCGCCGGCAACGCGCCGTTGGGTAGCACCAGCACCTCGCGCTGCGGCATCCGCCGTATCGCCGCCAGCAGCGCCTCCGCCGTCACATCACCCTCCAGCACCGCGGCGCCCGCATCCTCGAACAACCGCACCGCCCCGCTCCCATTGGCAACAGCCAGAATTCCCCGATCCCCCGCCGGCGCATGCGCCGACACCGCCAGCCACTCGATCCGAATCCCGCTCAAAGCCCCCGCCGCCATCCCGGCCTCCACGGCAGCCCCCGCATCCGCACAATGCACATGCGCCGACCACCCACCCACCCCATCCCCCACCACGACCACCGAATCCCCCAGCTCCGCAAGCCGATCCCGCAGCACCCGAGTCCGCCCCTCATCGGTCTCCCGAAGCAGATACATCACCTCGTACTGCGGCGCGCCCACCCACGAATTCGCCTCGTCCGCAACCACATCCGAGTCACCGCCGAGCCGATCCAGCTCCGCAGCGCGCTCCCCGGGGGCCGAAACGATCCCCCTGGGCCGGACCGCGCCGCCGAGGCCCGTGGTTCCCGGGCCTCGCCCACGCGATCCACCCGCCGGCGACGTCCGCGCATACGCGGGCCGCGTGGGTGCGACCCCACCCGAGATGGCAACGAGCTCATCCAGCAGCACCAGTAGCCCGCGCGCCCCCGCGTCCACCACACCCGCCTCGCGCAGCACTCCCAACTGCGCGGGCGTCTCCCCCAAAGCCTTGGCCGCCCCATCCGCGGCCGCGAGTGCCACCGCTTCGAGCGAATGCTCGGGGCAATCGGCCGCGCGTTCGGCAGCCCGATCCAGCACCGTGAGCATGGTCCCCTCGACCGGAGAACTCAGCGCCTCCCGCACCAGCCGCGCCGCCCGCCGCAACCCGACCCGCAGGGTGCGCTCACTCAACGGCCCATCGGCTGCCGCATCCGCGATCCCACGCAATACCTGCGACAGGATGATCCCCGAATTCCCCCGCGCCCCGGCCGTCGCACCCCGGGCCATCGCGGCCGCGATCTCGTGCGCGGACTCGGTGTGATCAGCATCATCCTCGAGCTTGTGCACGGCCGCGTCGCCGGCGCGGACAGCCGCGCGCATGGTGGCGAGGAGGTTGGTGCCGGTGTCCGAGTCGGCTACCGGGAAGACATTGAGGGTGTTGATCTCGTCGCGGTGGCGGTCGAGGGCGGCCAGGCTGAGCCGAGCCCAGCGCAGCAGCGCAGTACCGTCGAGCGCGTCCCCTACCCCGGGCACCGTCACCGTCCTTCCGCCACACCAGGCATTCCGGTCACACAGCTGTACAAACCCCGGCCGCCAGCCTAGTCGCGTACACCGACATCGCGCCGTCACCTGGCATTCGGGTAGCGAATACCACCGGCCAGCCGCCGTACACAGGTCACCGCGCAGGGGGCAATTGGACATCGCCGATACAGGTTGGTTACTCTTGCAGGGTTGCCTGACGCGGCAGCTGATACCGCACTCTGTCGGAATCGGCACAGCGTCGCCAGTGATCCACTGGCTGGCACGTCCAAGACATTAGATTTCGGACACGCTGTATATCTTGCAGCGCGTCCCCACATGACATGAAGGAGCTCGCGACTATGGCTGCCGTCTGCGACGTTTGCGCCAAGGGCCCCGGCTTCGGTAAGTCGGTTTCGCACTCGCACCGGCGCACCAACCGTCGCTGGAACCCGAACATCCAGACCGTGCGCGCGCAGGTGGCGCCCGGCAACACCCGCCGCATGAACGTGTGCACCTCCTGCCTGAAGGCGGGCAAGGTCGTTCGCGGCTGATCAGCTTCACTACGGAAGCCCCGGCACCCAGAATGGGTCCGGGGCTTTTGTTTGTGCCCGGAACGATCGACCACTCGGGGGCGGAATTGCGTGACTGGAATGTTGTGCCGCTGGCGGCGGTGCACGCCTACAGTCTGGGGGCCTGTCACGTCGCCTGCTGGCGTGAGGCGTATCAGGGCCTGGTGCCCCAGCACATGCTGGACGCCTTCGATATCGGCAGGCGCGCCGAGGCCTGGGAACGCATCCGGATCAGATCCGCGGGCCGCATGGTGGTCGCGGTCGCCGACAATATCGTCATCGGCTTCGCCTGTAGCAGCCCGGCCCGGGAGGAAAACCCGCCTGCCGCACAGGAACTCAATGCCATGTACGTACGCGCCGCCTACTACGGCACCGGAGTGGCACAGGATCTGATGGACGCGGTGCTGTCGCGGACCGAGGACACGTCACTGTGGGTGTTCGAAGAGAACCCCCGCGCACAGGCCTTCTACAAGAAGAACGGCTTCGAACTCGACGGCAGGCGCCGAGTCGAAGCCTTCACTCCCGCATCACAAGTGCGGATGCTGCGCCGGGCCTAGTTCTGGCCGTTGATGCAGTCCACATTCTGGCTGATCGACTGGAAGATGCAGGCGACCCGCGAGGTCACATTCGACGACAACCCGCTCACGCTGTTGGTGTCGAACAGGCTCCCGACCGGCGCGGCGGCCTGCGGGGCGGTTGCGGGGGCGGGCACCAGTGTCAGCGGCTCCGCATTGGCGGCGGCCGGAACAGCGGCGAGCGCGGCCCCCGCGGCCAGCGCGACGAAAACACCACGGGCAGTCTTCTTCTGCATGTACATGCTCCTGAATCAGGTCAACGGTTACGCGTTAGGGCAGACGCCAGTCCACCGGCGCGGCCCCTAGGGTACCCAGCAATTCGTTGGTACGGGAGAACGGACGGGATCCGAAGAACCCCCGCGACGCCGACAACGGTGACGGATGGGCGGATTCGATGCAGGGCGTAGCGCCCAGCATCGGCTTCAGCGTGGACGCATCGCGGCCCCACAGGATCGCCACCATGGGCTGTTCCCGGGCAACCAGGGCGCGAATCGCCTGTTCGGTCACCGCTTCCCAGCCCTTGCCGCGATGCGAGGCCGGCTGGCCGGGCTGCACGGTGAGGACTCGGTTCAGCATGAGCACGCCCTGATCGGACCACGGCGACAGATCACCGTTGGACGGCGTCGGGAAGCCGAGATCCTTGGTGTACTCGGAGAATATATTGCCCAGGCTGCGCGGTACCGGCGAAACATCCGGGGCCACCGAGAAACTCAGGCCCATCGGATGGCCGGGGGTCGGATACGGATCCTGGCCGACGATGAGAACCCGGACCTTGTCGAACGGCCGCTGGAAGGCGCGCAGCACGTTCTCCCCCTTGGGGAGATAGCCACGCCCGGCGGCGTTTTCGGTGCGGAGGAACTCACCCATCTCGGCGATGCGGTCGGTCACCGGCTCGAGGGCCTCGGCCCAGCCCGTATCTATGACCTCCGACAGTGGTTTGGCGCCCATGTCGGGAAAACTTATCGTGTCGAGTTTCACGGCGGAACCGGGGCCTGCTATGCGAAGGATTCCCAACCGGAAGGTCCGGACCGAGAGGTTCCGTCGATGGTCACGCCCGCGCCTGCGACGACCCGGCCGATGACCGTCCAATCTTCCGGCAAATCACCCGAATCGGTGAAGGTCGCGGCGAAGGCGTGGTCCTCACCGCCCGCCAGAATCCAGTCAAGGGGGTTGACGCCCAGCGCCTTGCCGACCGCCTCCAGGCCCGGATCGTGCAGCGCCGCGGCCTCCAGATCGATGGCCACACCGGACGATTCGGCAATATGCCCCAGATCCGCCAGCAGGCCGTCGGAGACGTCGGTGAGCGCGGTGATCTCCACGTCATCCGGCAGTTCCAGCACCGCGTCGTACACCGGCTGCGGAACCCGGTGCGTGGCAACCACATCCGCGAACTCGCTGAACTCGCCGAGATCGACCGGCGCGACGCCCGGCCGCGCGGCGACGGCCGACAATACCGCCAGGCCCGCCCCGGACCAGCCGAGTTTCCCGGCCACCGCGACCACATCCCCCACGCGCGCACCCGACCGCTTGATCGGCGCGCGCCGCGGATCACCGAAGGCCGTCACCGAGACGATCAGCACCGGGCTGCGCACCATATCCCCGCCGGCGATGGACGCGCCCGCCCGCGCGGCCTCCTCCCACATGCCGTCCGCCAGGTCCGTGACGAAATCCACGGCGGTATCGGCCGGGCAGCCGAGCGACACCACGAACGCGCTCGGCACCGCACCCATGGCCACCACATCGGCGGCGTTCTGCGCGATCGCCTTGCGCCCGATATCCCGCGCGCTCGACCAGTCCAGCCGGAAATGCCGGTCCTGCACCAGCATGTCGGTGGTCACCACGAACCGCCCCTCCGGCGCGGCTACCACCGCGGCGTCGTCGCCGGGACCCAGCAGCACGCCCGGGGCCTGGGTGCGGCCCGCATTGATGCGCGCGATCAGCGCGAACTCCCCGAGCTCGCGAACGGTGCGGGCAGGACTGCTGGCGGTGATGACGGTCTCCTCGGGACAGAGTGTGATGCGGACGGCTGACCCGGAAACGGTACCCTCGAACCCGAAATCGACGACCACCAGCCGGGACGCGCGTGCGCCCCGGCACGGCACGATCGGGGACCGACGACCGGATGAGCAACGACACCCGCGACAGCGACGCAGCAGAAACCACCGATTCCTCCGCGGCCGAGAGTGGCAGCACCGCCCAGGATGCGGAGGCCGAGTACTCGAGCAGGCGGTCGCCCGCGTTGATCGCGACCGCCATCGCGCTGCCCGTCGCCCTGGTCGTCGGCGTGCTCGTCATGGGTGTGCTGGCCAACCGGCATCCCTCGCGCGATCCGCTCGCGCTGGGGGCGGTGTCCGCGCCGGCCGCGAACGGCCCGCAGTGCACGACCCTGATGGGCGGACTGCCGGACAAGATCGGCGACTACACCAAATCCGAACTGGTGCAGCCCGCCCCGCCCGCCACCCAGGCGTGGCAGCTGCCGGACGGCGGGAACGCGATCGTGCTGCGCTGTGGTCTGGAACGGCCCCTGGAATTCAACAAGGCCTCGCCGCTGCAGGTGGTCAACGGGGTCAGCTGGTTCGAGGTCCGGGACCAGACCACCGGCGTCACCTCGGGCACCTGGTGGGCCGTGGATCGCGGCACCTACATCGCCCTGACCACGCCGGACAATGCCGGAGCGACTCCGCTGCAGGAGGTTTCGGACGCCATCGCCAAGGCGATCCCGGAACAGCCGCTGGACCCGAACCCCCTGCCCAACTGACCCGTCAGCGCAGCCCGGTCCCCCGGGCCAGCGCCGTCTCGATGAGGGTGCTCACCAGCGTGCGATTGTCGATGCCGGTGGCATCCCACATGCGCGGGTACATGGAGATCGAGGTGAACCCCGGCATGGTGTTGATCTCGTTGATGACCGGGCCCTGCTCGGTGACGAAGAAGTCGACGCGGGCCAGGCCCTGGCAGTCCAGGGCGCGGAACGCCTGTACGGCGAGCTCCCGGATCTGCAGCGACACATCGTCGTCCAGCTTGGCGGGGACATCGAATTCGCAGACGTCGTCCAGGTACTTGGTGTCGAAGTCGTAGAACTCCGGCCCGTCCGGCGTCTCCTCGGGCATCCGGATCTCCGCCACCACACTGGCTTCCACCCGGCCGTCCGGGAATTCCAGTACGCCGCACTCGACTTCGCGGCCCACGATGGCGCCCTCGATGATCACCTTCGGATCGTGCTGGCGGGCAACGGCAATGGCGGCGTCGAGCGCGTCCCAGCCGTCCACCTTGGTGATGCCGATGGAGGATCCGCCGCGCGAGGGCTTCACGAACACCGGCAGGCCCAGGCGCTGCTTGTCCTCGTCGGACAGGGTCTTCACGCCGGGACGCAGCACCACCTGATCGCCGATCGGAAGTCCCTCGGCCGCAAGGAGTTTCTTGGTGAACTCCTTGTCCATGCCGGCCGCGCTGGCCAGCACGCCGGGCCCGACGTACGGCAGCCCGGCCAGTTCCAGCAGCCCCTGCAGGGTGCCGTCCTCACCGAAGGCGCCGTGCAGCACCGGGAACACCACATCCACACTGCCGAGCACGGTTTCGGCGCCGTCCAGCGGCACCAGGCTGCCCGGCCGCGAGGGATCGGCGGACAGGGTCAGCGCGGTGCCGGTCGCGTCCACCGAAGGGAGCGCCCGGCCCTGCGGGCTCAGGGTGCGGGGGTCGCCGTTGCCGAGCACCCAGGTGCCGTCGCGCGTGATGCCGATCGGCACCGCCTCGTAGCGTTCGGGATCCAGGTTGCCCAGTACGGTCCGGGCCGAGACACACGAGACGCCATGCTCGTTGCTTCGGCCACCGAAAACCACCGCCACCCGGATCCTGTTGGTCATGCGGGGAACCGTACCCGGTCGGGTGTGGCGGCAGTGTTACACGGTCATACCGGGTCGCCGTATCGGGCCGTGTTATTCGGCGGCCATCGTGCAGCGCGGCGCCGGCTACTCCGACTTCAGGCGGCGGCCCAGCAGCTGCCCGACCGCATCCGCCGCGGACAGGCCCTCGTGGCAGACGCCGTGCACACCCGTGGTCAACGGCATTTCCACGCCGTGCTTCTCGGCCAGCGCGCGCACCGATGTGCACGACTTCACACCCTCGGCCACCTGGCCATGAGTCGCCTGCTGCGCGGTTTCCATGGTCCCGCCGGCGCCCAGCACATGCCCGAAGGACCGATTGCGGGAGAGTGGCGAGGTACAGGTGGCGACGAGATCGCCGACCCCGGCCAGACCCGCGAAGGTCACCGGTTCCGCGCCGAGCGCCACGCCCAGGCGGATGATCTCGGCCAGCCCGCGGGTGATCAGGCTGGCAACGGAGTTGTCGCCCAAGCCCATTCCCGAGGCGATGCCACAGGCCAGCGCGATCACGTTCTTGCAAGCGCCGGCGATCTCGCAGCCGATCACATCGCTGTTGGTGTACGGCCGGAAATAGCCGGTGGCGCTGGCCCGCTGCACGGCTTCCGCGCGCGCGGCGTCGGTGCAGGCGACCACGGTGGCGGCGGGCTGCCGCTCGGCGATCTCGCGCGCCAGGTTCGGCCCGGAGAGCACCGCGATCCGGCTCGGATCCGCGTCGGTGACCTCGGCGATCACCTGGCTCATGCGCAACAGGGTGCCGGTCTCGATGCCCTTGGCGAGGCTCAGCAGCGTCGAATCACCAGGAATGAGGGTTTTCCACTCGGCCAGATTGGTGCGCAGCGACTGCGAGGGCACCGCCAGCACCACGATATCGGCCCCGTCCAGGGCGATCGCCGGATCGTGAGTGGCCGCGATCGGCGGCAGTTCCACCTCCGGCAGATACCAGGGATTGCGATGCTCGTTCGCGAGCGTCTGCGCCACCTCGGGCCGCCGGGCCCACATGGTGACCTCGGTTCCCGCTTCCGCCAACACCTTCGCGAAGGAGGTCCCCCATGACCCCGCTCCCAGTACCGCTGCCCTAGCCATCAGATCAATATAGGTCGCGCACATGCACGGACTCCGCCGATCCCGACACCGCTCACACACCGGACACTTTCGGGTGGGAAGATTTCCGGCATGCGCGTGGCTGGGTGCAGTGACACGAATGGTTCCAGGAGGGCCGGTACGCACGTGCATGCCATCATCGCTGTGAAGAATCTCGGGCTCGCCAAGAGCCGGCTGGCCGATCACCTGCCCGCGCAGGAACGGCCGCGGCTGGTTCTGGCCATGCTCGCCGACACCGTGACCGCCGCGGTGGCGACCCCGGGGATCGCCTCGGTCACCGTGGTGACCCCCGATCCCACGGTCACCGAACTGGTGCACCGCTTGGGCGCCCAGGTACATCCCGAGCCGCCCGCGACGGAATTCACCCGCAACGGCCACGGTGGCTTGAATGCCGCGCTGGCCGCGGGCGCCGCGGCGGTCCGGGAACGCCACGGGGCCGTCGATCTGCTTGCCCTGCAAGCGGATCTGCCCGCAATGCGCCCGCAGGAACTCGCCGAGGTGCTGGCCGCGGCGACGCAGCAGCGCGCGGTGGTGGCCGATCACGAGGGCAGCGGCACGGTCGCGCTGCTGGCGCGTGATCCGCAGGCGCTGGATCCGCTGTTCGGCCGGGATTCGGCGCGGCGGCACATTGCCGCCGGCGCGATCGAATTGCTCGGCGATTGGCCGGGTCTGCGTCAGGACGTCGACACCGCTGTCGATCTGGAGCGCGCCGTCGCGCTCGGCGTTGGGGAGGCAACCCGCACGCTGCTGAATGAAATCGGCGTGTCGCTGGCGTGTCAAGTAAAGGAAGATGTGCACAGCGCCCGGTCTTCAGTTCGCTGACCGGGCGTGATCTGCGCTGCAATGGACGGTGTCACTTCGGCACCCCACCCGCGACATAAGGAATGATCGTGAGAGTGAGCGATACGGATACCGTCAAGCAATCGCCGCTGCTACCCGCGGCCCCGCCCGCGGCAACCCCGGCGCCCACCCCAGCCACGCAGACGCGGCTGCCCCAGGATCGGTACGTCAACCGGGAACTGAGCTGGCTCGACTTCAATGCCCGTGTGCTGGCCCTCGCCGAGGATCAGTCGGAGCCGCTCCTGGAGCGGGCGAAATTCCTCGCCATTTTCGCCTCGAACCTCGACGAGTTCTATATGGTCCGCGTCGCCGGATTGAAGCGCCGCGCGGAAACCGGATTGTCGGTGCGGTCCGCCGACGGCCTCTCCCCCACCGAACAGCTCGAGATGATCGCCGAACGCACGCAGAAGCTCGCGGTCCGGCACGCCAATGTGTTCCTCGATCAGGTGCTGCCCGCCCTGACCGAGGAGGGCATCGCCATCATCCGCTGGACCGATCTGGACGACACCGAGAAGCAGCGCCTCTCCGGGTATTTCCAGGATCAGGTCTTCCCGGTGCTCACCCCGCTGGCCGTGGATCCGGCGCACCCCTTCCCCTACATCAGCGGCCTGAGCCTGAATCTCGCCGTGACAGTGAAGGATTCGGCCACCGGCGGCGAGCACTTCGCCCGCGTCAAGGTGCCCGACAATGTGGACCGCTTCGTCCGGGTCCGCCGCACCCCCACCGCCCGCGAGGCCGCCCAGCACGCCAGCCGGGATTCGGCCGTGCGGGAATCCGCTGCGGCGCAAGCCACCAACATGGCCGCCTTCCTCCCCATGGAGGAGCTGATCGCCGCCCACCTGGATCAGCTGTTCCCGGGAATGGAAGTGGTGGAACAGCATTCGTTCCGGATCACCCGCAATGCCGATCTGGAGGTCGAGGAGGACCGCGACGAGGACCTGCTGCAGGCTCTGGAACGCGAACTCGCCCGCCGCCGCTTCGGATCCCCGGTGCGCCTGGAAGTCTCCGACGATATGACCGAGCACATGCTCGATCTGCTGTTGCGCGAACTCGACGTGGATCCCGCCGATGTCATCCAGGTGCCGGGCTTGCTGGACCTGTCCTGCCTGTGGCAGGTGTACGGCGTCGACCGGCCGATGCTCAAGGACGCCCCGTTCGTGCCCGCCACCCCGGCCGCCTTCGGTGAACGGGAAACGCCGCGAAACGTTTTCGCCGCCCTGCGCGAGGGCGATGTGCTGGTGCACCACCCGTACGACTCCTTCTCCACCAGCGTGCAGCGGTTCATCGAACAGGCCGCCGCCGATCCGCAGGTGCTGGCCATCAAGCAGACCCTGTACCGCACCTCGGGTGATTCCCCGATCGTGAACGCGCTCATCGACGCCGCCGAGGCCGGTAAGCAGGTCGTCGCGCTGGTGGAGATCAAGGCCCGCTTCGACGAGCAGGCCAACATCAAATGGGCGCGGGCGCTGGAACAGGCGGGCGTGCACGTGGTCTACGGCCTCGTCGGCCTCAAGACACACTGCAAGACCTGTCTCGTGGTGCGGCGCGAGGGAGCCACCATCCGTCGCTACTGCCACATCGGCACCGGTAATTACAATCCGAAGACCGCCCGGTTGTACGAAGATGTCGGATTGCTCACGGCCGCACCGGAGATCGGCGCCGACCTCACCGACCTGTTCAACTCGCTGACCGGGTACTCCCGAAAGGCCAACTACCGCAATCTGCTGGTGGCGCCGATCGGCGTGCGGGCCGGGATCATCGAGCGCATCGACCGCGAGATCCAGCTCGCCGCCGAGGGCAAGGACGCGCGAATCCGGCTGAAGGCCAATGCCATCGTCGACGAACAGGTCATCGACGCGCTGTACCGGGCCTCCCAGGCCGACGTACCGGTGCAGATCGTGGTCCGCGGAATCTGCGGGCTGCGCCCCGGCGTGCCCGGAATGAGCGAGAATATCGAGGTGCGCTCGATACTCGGCCGCTACCTGGAACATTCGCGCGTGCTGCATTTCCAGGCGCAGAACGAGTACTGGATCGGCAGCGCCGACATGATGCACCGGAATCTCGACCGGCGCGTGGAAGTGCTGGCCCAGGTCAAGGATCCGAAGCTGGCCGACCGGCTGGGGCAGGTCTTCGATTCCGCCCTGCATCCCAACACCCGCTGCTGGGTACTGCAGGCCGACGGCGGCTGGCAGGCGCAGCCCGATCCCGAAGTGGCCGGCGAGGACATTCGCGACCATCAGGAATACCTCATGCGACTGCGACGGCCGGATCACCAGTGAGCAGACCCGACACCGCCCCCGCTGCCAGATATGCCGACCCCCGGGTCACCGCCAATATCCTTGCCGCGGGGGCGGTGTTGTGGCGCCCCGGCCCGGACGGCGAACCCGAGATGGCCCTCGTGCACCGGCCCAAGTACGACGACTGGTCGCTGCCCAAGGGCAAATTGGATCCCGGCGAGACCCCGGTGGTCGCGGCCGCGCGCGAGGTGACCGAGGAAACCGGCCTGAATTCGCGTCTGGGCCGTTATCTCGGCCATGTGACGTATCCGGTCACCGGGCACCGCAAGCTCAAGCGAGTGGACTACTGGGCGGCCCGCGTCCTCGACGGCGAGTTCGAGTCGAATCCGGAAGTCGACGTGCTGGATTGGCAGACCCCGCGGGGCGTCATGGACGCGGTCTCCTATCCGATGGATCGCACCATCATCCGCAATTTCCTGCGCCTCCCGGCCGAGACGTCCACGCTGCTGCTCGTCCGGCACGGCAAGGCGGGCCGCAAGGACCGGTTCGCCGGTGACGACGACGAGCGGCCGCTCGAAAAGGCCGGTCGCGCACAGGCTCGCGAGCTGGTGCCGAACCTGCTCGCCTTCGGGGCGGCCGAAATCGTCTCCGCCCCACCGGCCCGCTGTGTCCAAACCGTTACCCCGCTGGCCGAACAGCTCGGCGCCGAGATCGAACTGGAGCCGCTGTTCTCCGAAAGTGGTTATGCGGCAGCGCGGGACACGGCCCGGAAACGCGCCCGCGAGCTGGTGGATCCGGGTGCTGTGCGGGTGATCTGCAGTCAGGGCAAGGTGATTCCGGACCTGGTGGAGTGGTGGGCCGCCATGGACGGCGTCACGCTGCCGCCGGCGCGTAATCGGAAGGGCAGCGTCTGGGTGCTCTCATTGCACGGGGGGCGATTGGTGGCGGCGGATCACCTGGATAAGGCGCTCGCGCCCACCGATATTCGGCCATAGGGATTTTCGCGGACAGAATCCCGGTAATAACCGGGCGGCACACGGGGATTCACGACCGTTTCCGGCTAACTGAGAAGAACGTATCTCGTCGACCGGGATGATCCGCTTCCGGCCGCGGCCGAATTCCCGCGCGGCCCGGCCATTTCCGGCCCCTGACATGCGAAACGGCCCGGCATCGCCGGGCCGTCTCACATGTCGTCCTGCGTCGAAAGCCCGTCAGGGACGGGCAATACGCTTCGCTCGTCAGCGACGGGCAGTGCGCTTGGCGGCGGCCTTCTTGGCCGGAGCCTTCTTCGCAGTCTTCTTGGCGGTGGCCTTCACGGCCTTGGTGGCCGTGGTCTTCTTTGCCGCAGTGGTCTTCTTGGCGGCAGTGGCCTTGGCCGGGGCCTTCTTCGCAGTGGTGGCCTTCTTCGCAGCAGTCGTCTTCTTGGCGGTGGCCTTCTTGGCCGGAGCCTTGGAAGCCGCCTTCTTGGCCGTGGTCTTGGCCGGAGCCTTCGTCGCTGCCTTCTTGGCGGTCTTCTTGGCGGTGGTCTTCTTCGCACCCGCCTTGCCCGAAACCGGGGCAGCCACACCACGCTTCACGGCCGGGCCGCTCGACGCGATCTTCTGCTTGCCGGCGATGATCGCCTTGAACTGAGCGCCGGGACGGAAGGCCGGCACCGAAGTCGGCTTCACCTTGACGGTTTCGCCGGTACGGGGGTTACGAGCAACACGCGCGGCCCGCTTACGCTGTTCGAAGACACCGAATCCCGTGATGGTGACGCTCTGACCTTTGTTCACAGCACGCACGATCGTGTCTACCATCTGCTCGACTGCAGCAGTAGCGGTGCGCCTGTCAGTACCCAACTTCTCGGTCAGAACATCGATCAGTTCCGCCTTGTTCATTGAATCCTCCGCAGACTAAATGGCCCGTCGTCGGACCGACTAGGTACCACGGTAAACCCTTTCCGGGCAAGAGTCTATGTGCCACGCCTATTTTGATGAGACATGGCACACGCCCAGCTACCGGGTTAGAGGGTGTTCAGCTAACCGCCATCAATGATTACGTCTGCGAAATACGGGCCGGAATGGTAGCGGGTTTCCATGTCGGCCTTGCGTTTTCGAACTGGGTGATCTCGTCCTCGTGCCGCAGAGTCAGCCCGATGTCGTCCAGCCCTTCCAGCAGACGCCACCGCGTGTAGTCGTCAATATCGAACGGCAACACGACCGTTCCGGCCGCCACGGTGCGTGTCTCGAGGTCCACAGTCAATTCCAAACCGGGCTGTTCCTCGAGCAACTTCCAGAGCAATTCCACATCGCTCTGCGCCATCCGAGCCGTCAGAAGGCCGTCCTTGCCCGCGTTCCCGCGGAAGATGTCGGCGAACCGGGACGAGATGACCACCCGGAACCCGTAGTCCTTCAAGGCCCAAACGGCGTGCTCACGTGAGGATCCGGTACCGAAATCCGGACCGGCGACCAGCACACTGGCCCGGTTGTAGGGCTCGACGTTCAGAATGAAGTTCGGATCCGCCCGCCATGCGGCGAACAGACCGTCCTCGAAACCCGTTCGGGTAACGCGCTTCAGATAGACGGCCGGAATGATCTGATCGGTGTCGACATTGGATCGGCGCATCGGAACGCCGATCCCCTTGTGGACCTTGAAGGCTTCCATCGTGATTCTCCTGAGTCTGTTGTGGCCGAAGAGGGCTGGCTGCCGCTGACCTGGAATGCCCGGGAAATGCCCGGGATCAGTTCAGATCCGCAGGTGAGGACAGGGTTCCCCGCACCGCGGTGGCCGCCGCGACCAGCGGCGAAACCAGATGCGTGCGACCGCCCTTGCCCTGGCGCCCTTCGAAGTTCCGGTTCGAGGTCGCGGCACAGCGCTGACCGGGCGAAAGCTGATCCGGGTTCATACCCAGGCACATCGAGCATCCCGGCTGGCGCCATTCCGCGCCCGCGGCCGTGAAAATCTCGCCCAGGCCCTCCTTTTCCGCCTGCAGGCGCACCCGCATGGAACCGGGCACGATCAGCATGCGTACACCGTCCGCGACCTTGCGGCCCTGCAGAATGTCCGCGACGGCACGCAGATCCTCGATCCGGCCATTGGTGCACGAACCCACGAAAACGGCGTCCACCGGCACCTCACGCAGCGGCGTACCCGGCTTCAGATCCATGTACTGCAGCGCCTTCTCGGCGGCCGCGCGCTCGTTCTCGTCGAAGATCTGCTCCGGGTCCGGCACCGATTCACCCAGCGGCAGGCCCTGTCCCGGGTTGGTGCCCCAGGTGACGAACGGCGTCAGCGCCGAGGCGTCGAGATGCACCTCGACATCGAATTCCGCGCCCTCCTCGGTCTTCAGCGCGTCCCAGGCGGCCACCGCGGCATCCCAGTCCGCACCCTGCGGGGCGTGCGGGCGGCCCTTCAGGAATTCATAGGTGACCTCGTCGGGAGCCACCATGCCCGCGCGGGCGCCGGCCTCGATCGACATGTTGCACATGGTCATCCGGGCCTCCATGGACATGGCGCGCACGGCCTCGCCGCGGTACTCCAGCACATAGCCCTGACCGCCGCCGGTGCCGATCTGCGCGATGACCGCGAGGATCACGTCCTTGGAGGTGACGCCTTCGGGCAACTGCCCGTCGATATTGATGGCCATGGTCTTGAAGGGGCGCAGCGACAGAGTCTGTGTCGCCAGTACGTGTTCCACCTCGGAGGTGCCGATACCCATGGCCAGCGCGCCGAACGCGCCGTGCGTGGAGGTGTGCGAATCACCGCACACCACCGTGGTTCCCGGCTGGGTCAGGCCCAGCTGCGGGCCGACCACGTGCACGATGCCCTGATCGATATCGCCCATCGGGTGCAGGCGCACACCGAATTCCTGGCAATTGCGGCGCAGTGTTTCGACCTGCGTGCGCGAGGTGAGATCCGCGATCGGCTTGTCGATATCGATGGTGGGGACGTTGTGATCCTCGGTCGCGATGGTGAGATCCGGCCGGCGCACGGGACGGCCGGCGGCGCGGAGGCCGTCGAACGCCTGCGGGCTGGTGACCTCGTGCACCAGGTGCAGGTCGATGTAGATGAGGTCGGGTTCGCGGTTCGCGCCCTCACCCTCGCCGCGAACGACGACGTGCTGGTCCCAGACCTTCTCCGCCAGAGTGCGTGGCCGGTCGGCCATATCTCCATCACCTCTCGATAGACAAACCCGCATCGGGCTGTGACGCGGGGGCTCGCGTCCCGATTGGGGCCGGGCGCCGCCCGGGCGGGTGAGCCCGGTTTGCATTTCCCGACATGTGAGACGCTAATATCGTTCTATGAGACAGCATAGCGGCATCGGGGTTCTGGACAAAGCCATGGCGGTCCTGCACGCGGTGGCCGAGCAACCCTGCGGCCTCAACGAGCTGTGCACCCGTACCGGCCTGCCCCGCGCCACCGCCCATCGCCTGGCCGTGGGCCTCGAGGTGCACCGGATGCTGGCCCGCGACAGCCAGGGCCTGTGGCGTCCCGGCCCGGCCCTGTCGGAGCTGGCGACAACCGCCAGCGACCCGCTGCTGGACGCCGCCGCCACCATCCTGCCGCGCCTGCGCGAGATCACCGGCGAGAGCGTCCAGCTCTACCGCCGCGACGGCAATTCGCGTGTCTGCGCCGCCGCCATGGAACCCGCCGCCGGCCTGCGCGACACCGTCCCCATCGGCGCCCGCCTCCCGCTGACCGCCGGCTCGGCCGCGAAAGTCCTGCTGGCCTGGGCAGATCCCGAACTCCAGCGCACGGTCCTCCCCGAGGCCGTCTTCGGCGAACGCGCCCTGGCCGAGGTCCGCCGCCGCGGCTGGGCGCAGAGTGCCGCCGAACGCGCCGCCGGCGTGGCCAGCGTCTCCGCCCCCGTCCGCGACGCCGCCGGCGCGGTGGTCGCCGCCGTCTCGGTCTCCGGGCCCATCGACCGCATGGGCCGCCGCCCCGGCGCCCGCTGGGCCGCCGACCTGGTGGCCGCCGCCGACGCCCTCCACAAGCGCCTCTGACGGGCGATCAGGGCGTGGGGCAGGCCCTGGGTACCCCCTGCCACACCCACAGCCACAGCGGCCTCCCGTCCCCCACGAGCAACTCGGCTCGAGGGGGGTTCGGGGGCGAAGCCCCGGCGCAGGGAGGTGGAGCCGCGAGTTCCGAGAGTTGACTCAACCGTGTGACCGGGCTCATACGGCGTAAATTACAGTCGGTCCATGGGAGTCAATCAACGCGCTCAGATCGTGATGTCCGACCAGGAGATCAGCGAATTTCTGGAGAGCAATCGCATCATCACGCTCGCCACCCTGAGCGCCACGGGCCGGCCGCACCTGACCGCGATGTGGTACGGCCTGGTAGACGGCGAAATCTGGTTCGAAACGAAGGCGAAGTCGCAGAAGGCCGTGAACCTGCGCCGCGACCCCCGCGTCACTGTGATGGTCGAAACCGGCGACACCTACGACCAGCTGCGCGGCGTCTCCATCGAAGGCCGCGCGGAGATCGTCGACGACCCCGACGCCCTGTTCAAGGTGGGTATCAGCGTCTGGGAGCGCTACACGGGCCCCTACAGCGAGGATGCCAAACCGTACGTCGAAGCCATGCTGAACAAGCGCGTGGCCATTCGCATCGTCCCCGAGCGCACCCGCAGCTGGGACCACCGCAAACTCGGCCTGCCGGCAATGCCGCTGGGCGGCAGCACCGTAACCGGCAAATAAGAGGACAGAAACAGCGAAGGCCCCCAGCATTGCTGGGGGCCTTCGCTTTTGTAGTCCCGACGGGATTTGAACCCGCGCTACCGCCTTGAGAGGGCGGCGTCCTAGGCCGCTAGACGACGGGACCAGGAGTTGCGTAACCACTTGGGCTTCACAACAATCGAGCGCCTTTCGGCGCTCGCAGCTGGGGTACCAGGACTCGAACCTAGAATGGCTGAACCAGAATCAGCTGTGTTGCCAATTACACCATACCCCAATGATCCGGACACTCGGCCTGCACCTCGTGAGTGCTTCCCGGCCTCGTTCGAACCGAGAAGAAGATTAGCAGGCCGGTACCGGTCATATACAAATCGGCTGGTCAGAGCCGGTTTTTAGGACGCTGGTTCGAGGCCGTCTGTGCCTGCGCGGCGTTGAGGCGGTCCATGGACACCTCGCGGCCGAGCAGTTCCATCGACTCGTACAGCGGCGGGCTGATGTGCGAACCGGTGACGGCCACGCGGACGGGCGCGAACGCCTTGCGCGGCTTGAGGCCCAGCTCGTCGATGAGCGCGGTCTTGAGCGCCTCTTCGAGCGCGGCCGCGGTCCATTCCGAAACGCCTTCCAGCGCCTTTACCGTCGCCTGCAGAACGGGTCCGGCATCGGCGCCGAGGTTCTTTTCCTTGGCGGCTTCGTCGATGACGAAGTCTTCGGGGCGGATGAACAGGAACTTCAGGAGATCCCACGCATCACTCAGAACGACGATGCGCGTCTGTACAAGATCGGCTGCCGTTTCGAAGAGCCGCTCGTCGATCTCGGCGCCGATATGACCTTGATTCGTGAGGAACTCCCGGAGCCGGTGAGCGAAATCACCCGGGGTCAGCAACCGAATATGTTCGGCGTTCAGCGCGTCGGCCTTCTTCTGGTCGAAACGTGCCGGGTTCGAATTAACCTTCGCAATATCGAAGGCCTCGACCATCTCCGTCATGGAGAACAGATCATGATCATCGGCGATGCTCCAGCCGAGCAACGCCAGATAATTCAGCAAACCCTCCGGAATGAACCCGCGGTCGCGATGGTGGAAGAGATTCGACTCCGGATCACGCTTGGACAACTTCTTGTTGCCCTGCCCCATCACGAACGGCAGATGTCCGAACTCGGGGGTGAACTCGGCTACCCCGATCCGTTTCAGCGCGTCGTACAGGGCGAGTTGCCGCGGAGTGGACGAGAGCAGATCTTCGCCGCGCAATACGTGGGTGATCTTCATCATCGCGTCGTCGACCGGATTGACCAGCGTATAGAGCGGATCGCCATTACCGCGGGTGAGTGCGAAGTCGGGGACCACACCGGCGCGGAAGGTGGTCTCACCGCGCACCAGGTCGTGCCAGGTGAGGTCGTGGTCGGGCATGCGCAGGCGGACCACCGCGCCCCGGCCCTCGGCCCGGTAGGCGGCGATCTGCTCGGTGGTCAGGTCCCGGTCGTAATTGTCGTAGCCGAGTTTGGGATCGCGGCCGGCGGCCTTGTGCCGGGCCTCGACTTCCTCAGGCGTGGAGAAGGATTCGTAGGCCTCCCCGGCCGCCAATAGCCGCTGCACCACATCGAGATGAATGTCACGACGCTGTGATTGCCGGTACGGGCCGTACGGGCCGCCGACTTCCGGGCCCTCGTCCCAGGTCAGGCCGAGCCAGCGCAGCGCGTCGAGAATCGCGGCGTACGACTCCTCGGAATCGCGTGCGGCGTCGGTGTCTTCGATGCGGAAAACGAAAGTGCCGCCGTGGTGCCGCGCGTACGCCCAGTTGAAGAGGGCGGTGCGGACCAGTCCGACATGTGGTGTGCCGGTGGGTGACGGGCAGAATCGGACCCGGACGTCAGTCATTTCTCTCTCTCGATCAGCGTTTGGCGGCAACGGGATTGGTGAGGGTGCCGATGCCCTCGACGGTCACCGAGACGGTCTGGCCCTCCTTGACCGGGCCGACGCCCTCGGGGGTGCCGGTGAGGATGACATCGCCCGGGAGCAGGGTCATCACGGTGGATACCCATTCGATCAGCTTCGGAATATCGTGCAGGAGAAGTGAAGTGCGGCTGCGCTGCTTCACCTCGCCGTCGAGCTCGGTGACGATCTCCAGATCCGAAGGGTCCAGCGCGGTCTCGATCCACGGGCCGAGCGGGCAGAAGGTGTCGTAGCCCTTGGCGCGGGTCCACTGGCCGTCGTACTTCTGCTGATCCCGCGCGGTGACGTCGTTGGCGACGGTGTAGCCGAGGATCACGTCGGCGGCGCGGGCGGCGGGCACGTCCTTGCAGGGGCGGCCGATGACCACGGCGAGTTCGCCCTCGTAGTCCACCTGAGAAGAGCTGGGCGGCAACACGATCGAGGCGTTCGGGCCGATGATGGAGGTGCTCGGCTTCATGAAGATGACCGGGTCGGCCGGGGCGGGGCCGCCCATTTCCGCGGCGTGCGCGGCGTAGTTCTTGCCGATACACACCACCTTGCTGGCGAGGATCGGGGCGAGCAGGCGCACATCGGCGAGCGGCCAGCTGCGACCGGTGAACGTCGGCGTGCCGAACGGATGTTCGGCGATTTCCCGTACGACGGCTTGATCGCCGTCGCCTTCGACGCTGACGAAAGCGACTCCATCTGGGCTTGCAACTCGACCTAGGCGCATGGTCAGCATCCTATCGACCGGCTTCGACCTGCCCGAACGCGCCCGACCACGGGGGCGCGGGAGCCGGCGCGCGGGCCCGGGCCGGGGTGCGCCGCATGCTTCCGGGGACCGGTGGCATACCGGCCCGCATCGGGTCGCCGGAAATGTGGAAAGGACTTATACGCAAGGCAACTCAGTCTCCGCAAGGGCTCGAACAAGATCAGATACGGAGTGTGAGCAAATAGACAGCGTGCCACTGAAATCACCTTGCGCCTCAGGTGTAACGTAGGGCCCGGTGTTCAAAGTATAGGACATCAGTTCCACATAGTGAGACATGAGGTGAGGGCCATGGCCACCGTGACGCAGATCGGCACGACCAGACGGTGGACCATGCTGGGCCTCGGCGTCTTCTCGCAGGCCGCCAGCGCGGTCTTCATCAACGGCACGCCCTTCCTGCTGCCGGCGCTGACCGAACGCGGAATGTCGCTGGCCACTGCCGGTCTGCTGGTCGCCATGCCGACTGTGGGGCTGGTCTGCACGCTGATCGCCTGGGGTTACGTGATGGACCGCATCGGCGAGCGCAAGGTGCTGGTGGCCGGTCCGGCCATCATGCTGATCGCGGGCGTGGCCGCCGCCACCGTGACGAACTACGTTGTGCTGGGGGCATTGCTGTTCATCGGCGGCCTGGGCGCGGCCAGCACCAACGGCGCCAGCGGACGCGTCATCGTGGGCTGGTTCCCGGCGCATCGGCGCGGGCTGGCGCTGGGAATCCGGCAGACCGCCCAGCCCGTGGGTGTCGGTATCGCGGCCCTGACCATTCCGGCTGTCGCTGCGGCACACGGGTTCTCGACGGCCATTCTGGTACCGGCGGTGATGGCGGGCGTCGGCGCGATCGCCTGCCTGATCGGCATCGTCGATCCGCCCCGGCCCGAAATCACCGGCGACACAGGCCGTCCCGTTAATCCCTATCGTGGGGATTCGACGCTGTGGCGTATACACATGGTCTCGTTGTTGCTGGTGATCCCGCAGGGCACGCTGTGGACCTTCGCCTTGTTGTGGCTGCATCGTGACCTGGGCTGGTCATTACCAGCTGCCGGCGCATTGATGACCGCCATCCAATTCCTGGGCGCCGCCGGGCGTATCGGCGCCGGCCAGTGGTCGGACAAAGTGGGCAGCCGGCTGGGCCCGCTACGGATCGTCGCCGTCGCGGCCGCAATCTCCATGGCCGCCTTGGGCTTCACCTCCTGGGCGCACTGGTGGTGGCTGGCGGTGCCGATCCTGATCGCCGCCTCGGTCATCACGGTCACCGATAACGGCCTGGCCTTCACCGCGGTGGCCGAGATCGCCGGACCGTACTGGTCGGGCCGCGGATTGGGTATTCAGAACACCGGCCAGAACCTGGCCATGGCGGCCGTGGCGCCGGTCTTCGGCGCCCTCATCACCGCGGCCGGCTTCTCCATCACCTACGTGCTGGCCGCCGTCATCGCCGCGGCCGCGATCCCCTTGGTCCCCAGAGACTCCCGCTGACAGGAACCTCCCAGCCACGGGCCCCCGCATCCGAGTCCGAGCGCGGGGGCCCGCCGCTGTGTGCTGATCCCCCCGCAAATCCGGAATGTCTGCCCCCGTTACGTTTTCGCATCCGAATGCAATGGTGCGATATGTCTCACTGCCCCAGGTGGTTTCGCAATACCATCGGCGAATCACCCTGTTCCGGGGCCCGGTCGTACAGAAAACCCCTGTGCCCGAACGAGTCCGGGCACAGGGGTGATCCGCAATACGACTGTCAGACCGCCGCGGCGATGCGGTTGCCGACCTCCACAGTGGAAGCCGGAGCCGTGCGGGAGGCGAGATCCTTGGCGACGGCGGCCTCGATGCGGGCCGCTTCCTCGGTCTTGCCGAGGTGGTTCAGGAGCAGCGAGACCGAGAGGATGGCGGCGGTCGGGTCGGCCTTGGACTGGCCGGCGATATCGGGGGCGGAGCCGTGCACCGGCTCGAACATGGACGGATTCACGCCGGAGGCATCGATATTGCCGGAGGCGGCGAGGCCGATACCACCGGAGACGGCGGCGGCCAGGTCGGTGATGATGTCGCCGAACAGGTTGTCGGTGACGATCACGTCGAAGCGGCCCGGGTCGGTGACCATGTGGATGGTCGCGGCATCGATGTGCTGGTAAGCGGTTTCGATATCCGAGTATTCGGTGCCGACCTCGTCGACGGTGCGCTTCCACAGCGAACCCGCGTAGGTGAGCACATTGTTCTTGTGCACCAGGGTCAGGTGCTTGCGACGCTGGCGGGCCTTCTCGTAGGCGTAGCGCACCACGCGCTCGATGCCGAAGCGGGTGTTGGTGGACACCTCGGTGGCGACCTCGTGCGGCGTGTTCACGCGGATCGCGCCACCGGTACCGGTGTACGGGCCCTCGGTGCCCTCGCGCACCACCACGAAGTCGATGTCCGGGTTGGCGGCCAGCGGGCTGGTGACGCCCGGGTACAGCTTGGAGGGGCGCAGGTTGACGTGGTGGTCCAGCTCGAAGCGGGTGCGCAGCAGCAGGCCGCGTTCCAGCACGCCGGACGGCACCGAGGGGTCGCCGATGGCGCCGAGCAGGATGGCGTCGTGCTGCTTGAGTTCGGGGAGAACATTGTCCGGGAGGATTTCACCGGTGGCATGGAACCGCTTGGCACCCAGGTCGTATTCGGTCTTCTCGACACCCGGCACCACGACATCGAGGACCTTGAGGGCCTCGGCGATGACCTCGGGACCGATACCGTCGCCGGGGATGACAGCCAGCTTCATGAATTCATGCTCCGTTCGGATCTAGGCGAGTCCGTTCGTCACCCTAGCCGGTGTGGATTTAGGGGCTGCCACCAGGGCAAACCGTTCTCAGTCACTGGGACGGGAGGATTCCGGCGAGGCGGCATTGCGCCTGCACCCGCTCGGCTTCCGTGTCCTGCTTCGCATATTCGGACTTGCACCACTGCTGCGCTTTGTCTCCGCAGGCATGCTCTTGCGATCCGCCCATGGTTCCGGCGAACTGTACTGTGACACAACCGTTTCCGGATCGGCTGTAGTTCGGCCGATGATCGAGCACCATCCACGCCGCCACACCGACCGCCAGCACCGCGACCATGATCGCGGACCCGACCAGCAGATTGCGCCGTTCCCGCGCGGTCAGCGGCTCGGTCGGCGGCGTCTTGCCTCTCACAACCCGCCTCCCCGAGACTCCAGCGCGCGGCAAAGTGCCGCCACCAGTCTCGCATGCGGACCGGCGGCTGGCTGCCGAACCGATTTCGGGCGTACCCGACGAGTTACCCCGATTCTCACGAGATCAGTTGTCACCTACGCAGCACGCCCCCTTCCGCTGCTGTGGAAGGGGGCGTGCTGCTTGGACTCTCGAATGTCAGTCCAGGTTGACCTGGGCGACCTTCGACGCGCCGACGGCCTCGGCGATGGTGGCCTGGACGTCGGCCGGCACGTCTTCCTGCACGCGCAGGATGACGGTGGCGCCCGGCTCGTGCAGGTCCTGGGTGAGCTGCGCGGCCAGGATGTCGATGCCCGCGTCACCGAGGAGGGTGGCGAGGCGGCCCAGCTGGCCCGGGCGATCCTCGTAGTTGAGGACGGCCAGGTTCAGGCCCTCGGCGCGCATGTCGTAGTTGCGGCCGTTGATGTTGACGATCTTCTGCACCTGGTGCGGCTCGGTCAGGGTGCCGGCCACGTTCAGGGTGCGGCCGTCGCCGAACACGGCGCGCAGGTCGACCAGGCTGCGGTGGGTGGGGCTCTCGGTCACCGTGGTGACGGTGGCCTCGAGGCCGCGGTCCTTGGCCAGCTGCGGGGCGTTGACGAAGGTGACGGAGTCCTCGACCAGGGCGGAGAAGACGCCGCGCAGGGCCGAAAGTTCCAGCACCTCAACGGCTTCCGAGGAGAGCTCGCCGCGCACCTGGACCTCCAGGCTGACCGGCAGCTCGTCGGCGAGGGCGCCGAGCAGCGCGCCCTGCTTGCGCACGATCTCCAGCCACGGGGCGACGGTCTCGCTGACCGAACCGCCGTGCACATTGACCGCGCCCGGCACGAATTCACCGGCGAGGGCGAGCTTCACGGACTTGGCGACGTCGGTGCCGGCGCGGTCCTGGGCCTCGGCGGTGGAGGCGCCCAGGTGCGGGGTGACGACGACCTGCGGCAGCTCGAACAGCGGGCTGTCGGTGGACGGTTCGGTCTCGAACACGTCGATGCCGGCGGCGCGCACGTGACCCGAGGTGATGGCGTCGGCGAGCGCCTGCTCGTCGATCAGCCCACCGCGGGCGGCGTTGACGATGATGACGCCCTTCTTGGTCTTGGCGAGCGTCTCCGCGTTCAGCATGCCCTTGGTCTCGGGCGTCTTCGGCAGGTGGATGGAGATGAAGTCGGCGCGCTCGAGCACCTCGTCCAGCGTCAGCAGCTCGATGCCCAGCTGGGCGGCGCGGGCCGGGGAGGTGTACGGGTCGTACGCGATGACCTTGGTCTCGAAGGCGGCGAGACGCTGGGCGAAGAGCTGGCCGATGCGGCCCAGGCCGATGACGCCGACGGTCTTGCCGAAGATCTCGACGCCGTTGAACTTGCTGCGCTGCCAGGTGTGCTCGCGCAGGGTGGCGTCGGCGGCGGGGATCTGCCGGGCGGCCGAGAGCAGCAGGGTGACGGCGTGCTCGGCGGCGGTGTGGATGTTGGAGGTCGGGGCATTGACCACCATGACGCCGCGCTCGGTGGCGGCCGGCACGTCGACATTGTCGAGGCCGACGCCCGCGCGGGCGACGATCTTGAGGTTCTTGCCCGCTTCCAGCACCTCGGCATCGACGGTGGTGGCCGAACGCACCAGTAGCGCATCGGCTTCCGGAACGGCCGCGAGCAGCTCGGGTCGGTTGGGGCCGTCGACCCAGCGAACCTCGACGCCGTCGCCGAGCGCGTCGACGGTCGACTGGGCGAGCTTGTCGGCGATCAGAACAACAGGACGGCCTGCTTGGCTCACTGTGGGGTACTCCTGTGGAAGAGATCCGGGATTTACGGGCGTCAGCTTAATGGGCGGGAAATCGGGGCGCTTTACCGCCTGGTAGGCAGTTGCCATCAAAGCGTTGACCTGGGGAATCATATACATCCCAGGAATTTTCTGGTCGGACGCCCAGATTTGGCGGCGGTCGCGCACCGCGGGCGACCGGACAGCGGTCGGCGCCGACGCGCGGCGGCCGCGGACCGAGATCAATCCGGAGCATCGCACGCGCCGCCGGAACGAAAGCACCGCAATCGGATCGAGCCGATACTCAGCGAATCATAGGCATTCGGAACGGAATTGAATTGCCGCCGACAGGCCCCGGACACAGCAAAAGACCGGCCTCGGAGCTGCGGGTCCGAGGCCGGTCTTCAGAAGTCGAATTTGTCGACAATCAGCGAATCAGCCGCCGAAGGAGCCGGTCCACAGGGTGCTCAGCAGGCCGTTCAGCGCGGCACTGCCGGTGCTCAGAACGCCATTGAGGGCAGCGGAACCGGTGTCGATGATAACGGGGATCATGAGATTGCCTTCCTTGCAAATACTTGATCGAACTGTCTGACAACCCGCATATCGGGGTGCATTTCGTGATCGTTACGAGTCGATAGCGTGATGTGATGCAGCACACAGTCTTTGGATTGTGTGCGCCAGTTCATATGCGGCACTTGGCACGCCGTTATAACAGGCAAATCACGCCCCTACTTATAGGGGCATAGGCGACGGCTATCGCGTGGACCGGCCGCGGCGCGGCGGCTAGCCTCACCGTCCATGACCTTGCGTTCCATCCCCTCGTCCATGGACCCCGCGGTGGTCGCGACGATCGACGGCGAACTGGACCGGATCGAGCGCGAGCACGGCGCCGGAGTGCTGCTCGCCATCGAAAGCGGCAGCCGAGCATGGGGTTTCCCCTCCCCCGACTCGGACTACGACTGCAGGTTCGTCTACCTCCGGCCGCTCGACGACTACCTCACCCCGTGGCCCGGCCGCGATGTCATCGAGACGCCGCTGATCGGCCTGCTGGATGTGAACGGCTGGGATCTGGTGAAGGCGCTGCGACTCCTGGTGGCGGGCAACGCGGTTCTCATCGAATGGGTGATGTCGCCGATCGTCTACCGCGGCGAGCCCGAATTCCGGGACGAATTACGCGAACTCGCGGACGCGGTCGCGGACCGCAACCGGGTGGCGCGGCACTATCTGCATCTGGGCCGCAGGCAGTGGCGGCTGTTCGATTCCAGCCGGTCGCTGAAGAAGGTGTTCTATTCGCTGCGGCCGGCCATGGCATTGCGCTGGCTCACCGAACATCCGGATAAAGCGGTCGCGCCCATGCATCTTCCGACCTTGCTCGAAGAATGCGAATTGACGGCCGATTTCCGCGAATCAGTGACCGAATTGACGGAATTGAAGTCCCGCACCCGCGAAATGGGCTCGGGCACGGTACCCGCGCCCATCACCGATTTCATCGCCGGCGAGTTCACCGCGGCCGCAAACCGATTCATCGCGGACGATATCGCCGGCCGGGATCGCGCACGCCGGCTGGCGGAGGAGTTCTTCAGACGTCAGCTGAGGCGATGACGCGCACGGTCACGGCCTCCGGGCCCGGCTTGCTGCGGCGCACCTCGAATTCCACCCGCTGCCCCTCGGCGAGCGACCGGAACCCCTCGCCCTCGACCGCGGTGTACTCCACGAACACGTCGGGTCCGCCGCTATCCGGGTGGATGAAACCGAACCCCTTCTCGCTGTCGAACCACTTCACCGTGCCGTGCACCATTCTCCAAACCTTCTCGACCGTCCGAGCGCCCGCGACCGCGTCAGCGCCGCGACCCATGGTGTCACGTGCATGAATTCGCCGTGCACTCACCCAGGGCTGGACCGGCCCCACCCCAGGTGTGACCCGCACACCGGCTGGAGCCCCGGGGCCCGGGTGACGGCCGGAGCGCCGTCACCCGGTCTGCGGCCGCGCACCTCGGCCGCGCCCTTACCCCCGGGGCAAATCCCGTCCGCGCCCGCTCATCCGGCGCGGGCGCTGTTTCATCCGGCGCGGGCACTGCCCTCCTGCGGCTCTTCGTCCGCGCCGCGCATGGAGTAGACGCGTTCGAGGAAGTCGCGGTGGGCTCGGAGGGTGGAGTCGAGTAGTTCGCGCCAGGTGCGGCGGTCCACTCGCTGGTCGCTGACCAGGGAGGAGAGGGACGCGGGGCCCAGCCGGTCGATGTGGTCGACGATGAAAGTGAGGCGGCGGCGCGGGAATTGGGCGCCGATGCGCGGGTTCTCTTCGAGGAAGTGGTCCAGCTCGTAGAGGTAGTTGACCGCGCGGTTGTATTCGGTGTCGGTCAGGTGGTAGTCCATGCGCTTGATCTCGACGATCCACAGTTCGCCGGAGTCGTGCAGCAGCACGAAGTCCGGTTCCCGCTTCTCGCTGCCGATGGTGGTGGTCGTCAGCGGGGTGCCGAATTTCTGTGTGTACCAGCGTTCGAAGCTGGCACGCACGCGCTTGAGGGATTCGTTCATGCCGAGCGGCGTCCACTCCGGTGCGAGCAGCCACGGCGCGGACTCGATGAGCTCCTGGAAGGGGCGTTCCAGGGAGCGCCGATCGTCGATGAGAGCGCGCAGCCGATCCACCACGGCGACACGTTCACTGGCGATCTGGCCGAGCGAGTAGATCTCGGCCACGCGGGCGCGCTCGAACAGCGCGACCACCACATCCAATTCGGGATCGGCGTCCTCGGCGATCTCCTTGAGCGTCTCGAGCAGGCTGCGTTGCGGGCCCAGCGACAGCGCCAGCCGCAGCATGTTCTCGATGTGCGAAGGATCGTCCATGGAGGCACGGTCCTTGTGCGCCACCAGGATTCGCGCGGCATCGAGCACGGAGTCCCGGAACATCCGATCCCCCGGCGCAATGGCCTCCAGCGTCTCGTGAATGCGGGAGCGGTCCACGAACTCCTCCCACACCCGCCGCCGGATGGATTTCTCACCGAGCCTGCCGATCTCCTTGATCAGCGCGCGCCCCCACTGGGCGAGGGCCTCGCCGCGCGGGGAGTTCCACATGATGTCCTGGCGATCGGAGCGGACCAGGTCCTCTTCGTCGTCCAGCCAGTCCACATGGATCGCGCCGACCAGATACGAGCGCAGTTTGAACTCGCCGGTGAAACCGGACGGGATCCCGAAATCCCTTGTCTGCGCGACGATCTTGCCGCGCGTAGATGCGCACACCCGCCATCGCCTCGTCCCGATACGGTTGTTTCGAATACGCGATCCACCCGGACATGGGCAGATAGTTCCGGCCGAACCGCACCGGCACCCGCCCGACATCGATGCGGGTCTCCTCCATGACATCGATGGCCAGGTCGCTGAGCGTGAAGCTCTCCGAGCCGATGGTGTTGCGCACCTCGACCCGCCAGTCGGAGCGTTCGATGCCGAACCGCGACGCCAGCTGCCGGCTCAGCTCAGTGCCGGAATTGACCCGCTTGCGGAAGAAGTTACGCAGGATGACCGTGGTCCCACGCTTGTGGCTGAAAGTCCCGTCCAGCGCACCGGGTTTCGGATAATAATCGCTCTCGGTGTCGGAGAGCATGTCGTTGAGATCCATCACGATGTGCGCGACCGGCCAGCCCTCCGCCGTGCGATCCCCGTCGTTGCTGCCCGCGGTCACCACCTCGATGGTGCGGCAGATGCCGAAGGCCGCGAGTTTCCCGATTCCCTTGCGCCCCATGACCGGTCGCCGCCGATCCCGGGAGAGATCGGAGCCGGTGCGGACCCTGCGATCCGAGCCGACCATCAGATAGTATTCGTTGACCTCTTCGGCCGTCATGCCGTGCCCGTTGTCGGAGACGTGGATCTCGTAGGCGGGTTCGTCTGCGGCACGGACGGTTCCGGCGAGGGTGACTCCCCACGGCAGCAGCACTTCCACCTCGGTGGCGTCGGCGTCGTAGGAGTTCGCGATGAGTTCGGCCAATACCGCCGAGACTCGGTCGTACAGCCGGATGCCGAGCTTGTCGATCGCCAGCCGGCTGATGCGCATCGTGTACTTGTGGTCTTCGCGATCTTGCGCGGCCACATGCACGCCTTCGTACATGATGGGCCCCCAATTGCCCTACCGGCAGCCTTCGTTCAGCTACCACTGAAATCGATGCAACGCCAGTTGTTTAACAAGGGCCTGAACATTTACATACCGCTTGGTCACGGTGTGGTTCCGACATTCACCGACCGATTGCCAATGGCAACGGCAAGATCTCGGCAACCTCCGCTGACCTGCGATCGCCTATCCGGCTGCCGCAGCATGGCGTTCGCGCGGCCGTGGCCCGCTGTTCTTCTACGCCCGCAAAGCGGCCGCGGAATGTCGGACCCATGAGGCATTCTAGCGATACGCACATCGCCATCGCCGCCATCCCGGAGGAGCGGATCATGCCGAAACTTCGCGTCCACAACCTGTCGATCTCCCTCGACGGCTACGTCGCCGGGCCAGCGCAGGGGCCGGATCACCCCCTCGGCGTCGACGGCGAGGAACTGCACACCTGGCTCTTCGACACCGATTACGGGCGGCTGCTGCTCGGCCAGGCGCCGAGCGGCGAGCGCGGCATCGACCAGGATTACGCCGAGGCCGGCGACGCCAATATCGGCGCAAGCATCATGGGGCGCAATATGTTCAGTCCTTCCCGGGGTGATTGGCAGGATCTGTCGTGGGCCGGTTGGTGGGGACCGAACCCGCCCTATCACCATGATGTCTTCGTGGTCACCCACTACCCGCCTCCGGACCTGGATATGGAGGGCGGCACCGTCTTTCGCTTCACCGACGACCCATTGTGTGTTGTGCTGAAACGCGCCTTCGCCGCGGCGGGCGGGCGGGATGTGCGCTTGGCCGGCGGGGCCGGCCTCATCCGGCAGTACCTCCAGGCCGGCCTCGTCGACGAGATGCACCTTGCACAGGTGCCGATCCTGCTCAACGCCGGCGAGCGGCTCTATGACGGCCTGGGCCGACTACCGGGCTACGAGTGCAGCCGGATGGAATCGACGCCGGCGGTCACGCACCTGACCTTCAGCAAGATCGCCCGCTGAGGGTCCGGTTTCGCGCCGCTTGCGTGACAGCCCTGCCGGATCCGGGAAGAATGCGCGGCAGCGGGCGCTGCTGCCTGCCAGACGTGAAGGGGATCAGCGTGCCGAGCAGTCCTATTTCGAGCGGCCTGTCCGCGTTGTCCGGCCGTTTCGCGACGCCACCGCTCCCCCGGCCGACTCTCGCGGACACTATTGCCGCCCGGCGACGCTTCTTCGGCGCGGAAGCGGTGGATGGTGAGACCGGAGAGGTGCGGTCCGATCAGGTGATCGTGTCGTGGTTCGGGTGCGCGAGTTTCGCTGTGGCACTGGGCGGTACGGTGCTGCTGCTCGATGCGTGGGTGCCGCGCGGTGTGACTTCCGGTTACGTGCCGACCACGCCTACCGAGGTGGCGGCTCTCGCTCCGGCCGGAATCTTCATCGGTCACGGCCATTTCGACCATGCCGCCGACGCGGGCCCGATCACGCTGGCGAGTGGGGCCGTGCTGCACGGCACCCCCTCGCATTGCGCGACCGCAAGGAAGCAGGTCGGCGGCGCCGAATTGTCTTGCCAGGAACTGGGTTCCGAGGAGACGGCGCCCGGTGACCGCTTCGATTTCGAGGTCGGCGGAGTGTCGGTGACCGCTGTCCGCCACATCCACTCCGGTCGCACGCCTCGCGATGAGGAGCATGCCTCCGCCCCGGTGCGCCCACGCCCGTGCCCCTGCGATATCCGCACGCACCCACCGACTCTCGACGATGCCGGTCATCTGGCCCGCAACCTGCTCGCTCCGGAGGGCGGAGTGCTGCTCTACCAGTTCCGCGTGGGCGATTTCACGCTGACGTGGCACGACTCGTCGGGTCCGCTGCTGGACAAGGCTCCGCATGTGCTGGATGTCCTGCATACGCTGCCCGCCTCGGATGTTCACATCGGTGCGGTGCAGGGCTTCAACCAGTACACCAACGGCCTGCGCGATCCCCGCAGTTACGTGGAGGCGTTGCGCCCCAAGGTGTTCGTGCCGAATCACCATGACAACTGGTTGCCGTTGATCACGGCTCGCGGGGAGGCGTTCCGCACGCCGCTGCACGAGGAGTTCGCCCGCCTGCCCGAGGAGACGCGGCCGGAGATCCGCATGCTCCTCGATCGGGACGATTATCTGGCGCCCGGACGGCTGACCTTCGACCTGCGGTAGCTACCCGCGGGCGCTGCCGAGGTCGCGGTCGACTTCGGCGCCTTCGAGCATGAGGGTGACTTCCTCGACGGCGCGGAAGCGGCCGTCCTCGGCGAGGTGACCGAAGAGATAGACCTCGGAGCGGACGGTGCCGCCGTCCTTCTTGGTGATGGTGATCGTGTGGCGGTCGGCGTATCGCGTTCCGTCGCAGAGTTCGTCGTGCACCTCGACGCTGCCGTTCGCGACCACGGTGCGCAGGTGCGCGATGTGCTCGGCGAATTCGGTGCGGTCGGCCCAGCTGCCGTCGGTGCGCTGCCGGTAATCGGGTGCGAAGTGCCGGTCGATGGCCTCGTCGAGGGGCAGGCCCGGGGTGAGCAGCAGGTCGGTGAGGGCGGTGTGGATATCCGTGGCGCTCATGGTGAGTTCCTTCTCTCAAGTGCGTGCGTGGCGCACGCTTCTTGAGGACGGTAGCACAAGATGCGTGCGGCGCGCACGCTATTGTGGCGGCATGGAGAACGAAGTAGGCCACGACATCGCCGACGCCCTCGGCGTCCTGCTCCGGCGAACGACCCGCACCCAGCTCTACAGCGCGCTCACCGAGGGACTCGGCGAATCGGTCGACGAACTGACCTATCCGATCCTCAGCGCTCTCGCCAGAATCGGGCCGCGAAGTGCCGCCGACCTGGCCGCGGAGGTCGGCCTGGACCGTTCGGGCGTCACCCGCCGGGCGACCCGGCTGGAGGAAGCGGGCCTCATCCGCCGCGACCCGGACCCGACCGATCGCCGCGCATCCCTGCTGGTTCTCACCGATGAGGGCAACCGCACGGTCGCGGAACTGCGCCGCCGCCTGGCCGCCCGCATCACCGACAGCCTCGACGCATGGCCCGCCGGGGAAGCGGCGGCGTTCGCCCGCTCCCTGCAGCGGTTCATGGCCGAGGGACCTTTCAGCTAGTCCGCGTCGAAGACGGTGTACATGGTGACGCTGGTGGATCCGGCGCGATTGCGGTGTTCGGAGTCGGGGACGTCGACGAATCCCAGGCGCTCGTACAGCTTCCGCGCCGGATTCTCCAGTCGCACACTCAAACTCACGCCCGGGTAGAGCGGGCGCAGCGTGTCCAGCAGCGCGGACAGCACGGTGGTGCCGATCCCGAATCCGCGACTCTCCGGCGCCACCCCGATCGCCAGTTCCGGAATCCCGTCCGCGACAAAGCCGTAACCGGATTCCTCCGCGTCGAACACCCGCACCCAGGCTGCGCCCAGCAGCACGCCGTCCATGCCGCCGACCACGCCGATATCGCCGGGCCGCCCCCATCCTTCGACGTACCGCGTCAGCGCCGGCACGTCCCGCAACTCGTCCGGGTTCGCCATACCCTGGTCTCGCGCGTGGGAAGCTTCGAAAAGCATTGCCCACAAGAACTTCTCATCGTCGACCGTGGTGGGCCGAACTATCACACCGGACACCTCTCCGACCATAACCCGCTCGTCATCCCGCCGCATCGGCCGTGAGTCCCGGCCCCGCCTCGGGCGTCACATCCCGGGCCGTCAGCTCGCTCCCACACCGATCGCATTCGAGCCGCACATGCGCCTCCCCCTCGCATTCCCGATGCCGGTAGTAGACCGGCGGCCCGTCCGGCGCCATATGCGCGTCGCCCCAGTCGCGGAACGCCATGAGAATCGGGTACACATCGTGCCCCTTGTCCGTGAGCCGATACTCCTCGTGCGCCCCGGTCTCCGCTGGCTGCTTCACCAGGATTCCGTGCTCCACAAGGCGATCCAGCCGATCCAGCAGCCGCCCCTTGCTGATCCCCAGATAACTCTGAAACCCGTTGAACCGCCGCACCCCCGAGAAGGCCGCCTTGAGGATCAGCAATGTCCACCGATCGCCGAACACCACCAGCGCCCGCGTGATCGAACAAGGCTCCTCGGCCAGCTCCTCATACCGCATCTACCGATCCTACCGATTCGGTCCTAATATGAGACCAACTTGCTCCGGTCTCAAAACGAGACCGACCATAAAGGGGATCCTCATGTCAGACCGCTACACCACCCTCGAATCGCTCCTGGCCGACCGCTACACCTGCCGAGCCTTCCGCCCCGACCCGATCCCCCGCGACACCATCGAATCCATCCTCCAGCTGGCCCAACGCACCCCCAGCTGGTGCAACACCCAACCCTGGCACCTCACGATCACCGAAGACGCAACCGCCACCGACCGCTTCCGAAAAGCGCTGCTGTCCCACGTCGAAGGCACCCCCGCCACCACGGACATCCCGTTCCCCGCGTCCTACAACGGTGTCTTCCGCGAGCGCCGAAAGGAGTGCGGCGCAGCCCTCTACCAGGCAGTCGGCGTGGCCCGAGGCGATAGCGAGGCCACCCTCCGCCAAATGCTCCGCAACTTCGAACTCTTCGACGCTCCCCACGTAGCCATCCTCACCACGGAAGCCGACCTGGGTGTCTATGGCGCGGTCGACTGCGGCCTCTACCTGACGTCCTTCCTCCTGGCCGCCCAAAGCCTGGGCATAGCCACCGCACCCCAAGCAGCCCTCGCGACCTACTCCCCCTTCCTCCACGAGTACTTCTCGATCCCTGCCCACCGCCAAATCATCGCCGGCATCTCCTTCGGCTACCCCGACCCCGACCACGCCGCCAACGGATTCCGCACCACCCGAGCAGATCTCGCCCAGTCCGTCACCTGGCACACGAACTGACCCCCCAAGATCTCGTAGATTGACCACATGCCGACCAACGCCCACCCCGAACGGTCCCAGGTAGCCGAGGCTTCCCGCCACCTGGCCACCGCCGGCCTCCTGATCGGCACCGCAGGCAACGTCAGCCTCCGCTTCGGCAACCGGGTAGCCGTAACCGCCACCGGCGCAGTCCTAGCGGACCTGACCTCTGACGACGTCACCATCGTCGATCTCAACGGCGAGGCCGTCTCCGGCGACCTCGCCCCCACCTCGGAACTTGAACTCCACCTGGGCATCTACCGCACGCTGCCCACCGCCGCGGTAGTCCACACCCACGCCCCCAAATCCACCGCCGTCGCCTGCGTCCTGAACGAACTCCCCGTCCTCCACTACCAGCAACTCCCCCTCGGCGGCGCGACCCCAGTAGTCCCATTCCACCCGTTCGGCACCCCCGAACTAGCTGCCGCAGTACTGGATTCCCTCTCCACGGGCAAACAAGCAACGCTGCTGTCCAACCACGGCGCAGTCACCCTGGGCTCAACCCTGAAGGAGGCGGTAGACAACGCCCTCCTCCTCGAATGGGCCTGCACCTTGTACCTGGACGCCGCATCCCTCGGCACCCCCCGAGTACTCACCCCCGAACAGCAACAAGCGGTGCTGGAGGTAACCCTCCGCACCGCCTACGGCACAACAAAACCCCTCTAAGCAGTCTCCTCCGCCAACTCAACCAACTTGGCCCGCACCAACTCAGGCCGCTCATCCACGATGAAGTGCCCACACCGAGAGACGTACTCGACGGTGTAGTCATCCGCCCGCGCAGTCTCAGCCGCAGCCAGCGAATAATGCACCGCCGCATCATTTTTCCCGAACAACGCCCGCACCGGCACAGTCGCCCGCCGGGTCTCCGGGTTCCGAGCCGACCCAGGCACCTCCTTCAAAAGGAACGTCCGATACGTATCCGTCCCCGCCCGAGCAACGCCCCGATCCCTGAACCTCCCAGCAAAAATCTCCACCGTCTCCGCGTCAAAAGCGTTCTCCCCCTTGGCCGCAGTCTCGAAGAGCCGATCCAAAAACCGAGTCCGAGTCTGCAACGGCATCCCCAGCCCAGCCACCAGCGGCTGATAAGCCAAAAACCGCCAACTCTGCCGCAAGAGGTCATTCCTCGGCACCCACGGGTGGGCCATATTCATAACAAGGAACCCCCTGAACCGCTCCGGCTCCCCGAGGATCATCCGATACCCGATAAACCCACCCCAGTCATGCCCAACCAGCAACACCTTCTCATCGATCTTCAACGCATCCAGCAGCGCAAACAGATCGCTGGCCACATCGTCCTTCGCCCACCGATGCGGCGCGGGACCCGACCACCCATACCCGGGCAGATCCGGCACGATGATCCGCATCCCTTCGGGCGGATTCGCGAGCAGGTCCCGATACGTGTAGTGATGCTGCGGCCACCCGTGCAACGCGAGCACCGGGACCCCGCTCCCGGACTCGGTGACATGAAATCGGATGCCACGAGCCTCGACGAAGCTCCGGCGCACTCCCGCAATGGCGGGCGGACTCTGTTCAGCAGCCACAGCCCACGCTAACGCACGGCTCCGGCCACACCATCGCGATCCTCCCGCAGGGTACCGCTCTACATCGTCGTCCCTTTCGAGATTCATGCAACCGCTGAGGTTCTCCAGGTAGACGATGCGACAGCGCATAGTGGAAACTCGACACCAGCTGTCGCCGACGAGCGTTCGAGATGGCATGTCGCGCAGTGTGGTTGTCTGAAAGACGTTATATCACAACATAATTCGAGGTTTCTGTCGTCGAGCAAGCGTAGAATCGAGGCATGGGCACAGACGCGGATGCGGCGATCGGGATGGCGGTGGATCAGTTGACTGCTGCGATCGCGGCCGTGTCCGGCGCGGACCTCACCGCGCTCTCGGATGCCGATCTGGTGGCGGTGGCGCGCCGGTTCGAAACCTGCAAGCGGCAGCTGTCGGCGGTGGATACACGGTTCGTGGTCGAAGCCATGGAGCGAGGGCTGCCACACAAGCACGGGGAATCCCCGACAGGGTTGTTGCGCACTGTGTTCGGGGTGAGCACCTACGAGGCCGGGCAACGGTTGAGTGTGGCGCGCCAGTGCGGGCGGCTGCGAGAGATCGACGGGCATCTCAAGCCCGCCGTCCTGGAATCCACCGGCGCCGCGTTCGCCGAGGGCGCGATTTCTCGCGACCACGTGCGCGGGATCGTCGAAGTGATGAAGGGTCTTCCGGAGGAGCTTCCCGGCGAGGATCGGGGCACGGTGGAGGAGATCCTGGTCCAGCTCTCCCGTTCCTGCTGCCCGGACGATCTGCCGCGGGTCGGCCGCGAGATTCTGGCACGAGTCGATCCGGAGGGAAAGTTCTGCTGCCGAGAGGTGCAGCAACGCCGCCGCGGAATCCACCTGGGCCGACAGCAGATCGACGGCATGTCCTACGTAGAGGGCTGGCTGACTCCCGAAGTGCGGGCTGTGATCGATGCGGTGCTTGCGAAGTTCGCCCGCCCCGGCATGTGCAACCCCGACGACCCGCACAGCCCCCACACCACCAAGGGAATCGACTCCAACACCTTGGACGCGGCGGCCGCTCGTGACCGTCGTGATGCCGCTCAACGCAATCACGACGCCCTGCTGGGGTTGCTGGCCCCGCAGGTGTCGGCAAGCAAGCTGGGTACGCATCGGGGTGTCCCGGTACAGGCCATCATCACCATGAGCCTGGCCGAGCTGGAAGAGGCTGCGGGCATTGCCACTACCGCCTCCGGGGGACACGTCTCGATCCCCGACGCCCTGCGGTTGGCGGAGAAGTCCAAGCCGATCCTGGCCCTGTTCAACCACGATGGCATGCCGTTGCACATGGGTCGTTCCGAACGGCTCGCCACCCCGGCGCAACGGTACGCACTCATCGCCTCCGAACGTGGCTGCACCCGTCCCGGCTGTGATGCTCCCGCCGCACTGTGCCAGGTCCATCACATCACCGAATGGGCAGACGGCGGCCCCACCGACATCGACAACCTCACCCTCGCCTGCGATCACTGCCACGCCCTGGTCAACGACAGCGACAACGGCTGGAAAACCGTAGTCATGGGCAAGGATTCACAGTTCCCGGGCCGCACCGGGTGGATCGCCCCGACGCACATAGACCCGTCCGGGGTAGCGCGAGTAAATCATCGCCATCACCCAGAGGAACAAATCGCACGCGTGACAACCGCGGCACGTGCCCGCCACACGCGGTTACGAGGTCAGCGCTGCCACACGAACCCACGCTCCCCGAGCCGCTTGCAGACGTAACCGCCACAACGGCATTCGGCAATGCCCGTATCTCCGGCCACCAGATATGTGGCCGGGGTACGAGCATGCTCACGAGCTGCACGCCGACCGACAGCCAGTGCGCCAAACTTCCACTGCCACACAATCACCCATCGCCGACGAAGGGATCGAGTCCATCCTTGACTCCGGGCTCGGAGCTTGGCGCCAACCCTGTGGACCGGCGACCTGTCGGTAACTTGCACTGAGCTTGTTCTTTAACCTCGGATTTCAAACCGGCTGGGTTGCTTGATCGTTCGCCGGACAGGCAGGCGGCCTTCGTTTCATCATGTGCTCCGACCAAGGAATGCACGTGAACGAAGACGAAGGCCGCGAGGATGAGTCTGCCGGTTCAAGGCCGGGCGCGAGGTGCGATCGCGCAACTGTCACGTATGCGAGACGAGTTGTATGCGTGTTTGACCGCGCGAGCTGATGAGTTGTTCGAGCTGACCGACGCGGTGCTGTGTGCTCACGGTGCGGTGCGGTCGATACCGGAGTTGACGCTGATTCCGGAGCATCGCCGCGGGCACGGCGCGCTCTACGACGGCCTGGGCGACGGACGGATCGACACTGACCGTTTGCGGAAGCTGTTGTCCAACACCGTGTTACCGCGCTTCGGCGACGGCCGGCTGGTGTTGGCGGTGGACATGTCGGCGTGGTTGCGCTCGGACGCGGCATGTTCACCGGACCGGCTTGTTCTGCCACGTTTACGGACGAGCGAAATCGGCGTCGCAATTCATTCCGGGCTGGCCGTATTCGTTCGTGGCCGTGCTCGAACCTGGTCCGAGCTCGTGGACCCAGATCCTGGACGCGGTACGACTCGGTCCCGAAGACGACGCGGCCGCCATCACCGCCACCCAGTTGCGCGGAGTCGTCGAAAGGTTGATCGCCGCAGGTCAATGGCATCCCGGAGACCCCGAGATCATGATTGTGACCGACGCCGGCTACGACGTCAGCCGACTGGGCTGGACGCTGCGTGATCTGCCGGTCGAAGTCGTGGGTCGACTGCGGTCGGATCGGGTGATGCGACTACCGAAACCGCCTCGGCTGCCCGGAACCAACGGCCGCCCGCCCATGCACGGGCCAGAGTTCCGCTTCACCGATCCACAGTCCTGGCCGCAACCGACCCTGGCCACGACTACCGCGACCGCCAACTACGGCAAGGCCACCGCCCAGGCATGGGACCGGGTCCACCCGAGGCTGACCCGCCGCGCAGCCTGGCTCGACCATGACGAAGCCCTACCCGTGATCGAAGGCACCCTGATCCGGCTCGAGGTCGAACACCTTGCCAAAGACCGTGCCGCACCGCCGATCTGGTTGTGGTCGTCGAAGACCGGCGCTGCCGTCGAGGACATCGACCGGGCCTGGCAGGCATTCCTGCGCCGGTTCGACCTGGAACATACCTTCCGGCTCGTCAAGCAGACTCTCGGCTGGACCCGCCCTAAACTCCGCACCCCCGAGGCCGCGGATCGCTGGACCTGGCTCATCATCGCCGCCCACACCCAACTCCGGCTCGCCCGACCGCTCGCGGCGGATCTGCGCCACCGTTGGGAGAAACCGGCCGACCCGCAGCGGCTCACCCCGGCGCGGGTCCGTCGAGGGTTTCGGAACCTGCGCGCAACCATGGGCACTCCCGCCGCCGCACCCAAACCCACACGGCCCGGACCAGGAAGGCCGCCAGGCCACCGAAACCGCTGCCCCGCAACCCGTTACGACGTCGGCAAAACAGTCAAACGACTCACAGCCCTCTACCAACGCAACCGACCCGAAGATCGCAGAGGTTAAAGAACAAGCTGAGGCAGTACCGGTCCTGACATATCAACTCCCCGATCGAGTTGTCGAGGCCGGCGGTGTCCGCCAGGACCGGACGCCCGTCGGTAGTGAATGTCACGGCGCCGAGGACAATCAGCCGGGCGTCCTGTTCGACCGAAACCGCCGCGGCGGTTGTGAGCCGAGTCCATACTTGTCCAGCCAGGTTCTCACACCAAAGCTGGCGCAGCTCAACGCAATCCGGCCGGTGTTCTCGCAGCTGATTACTTGTCCGAGAGCACACATCTGATGGAGGAGCAAGTGACCGACCTGGAAGGCAAAGGCGAGGACCTGTTCGTTCCGTTGTCGGAGCTGGGCGGGGACGTGCCCGATGAACCACACGCATCTCGTGCGGCAACGTGCAAGCTGTACAACGATTTTCCTGTCGGCATCACGATCCTCCGGCGAGCCGGCGGGAAGTACCGTTACCTGTTCACTCTGGATTCCGGTGCCACAAGCATTGATTTCTGGACCGACGACGAGCTGTGGATAGCGAGCAACACCGGATTCAAGTACCGGGTCGAGTTCCAGTCCGGCGGCGGCCTCCACTTCTACGAGATGCACAAAGTGTCTCCGGCGGCCGGTACGAACAACGTCAGCCGTTTGTAGGGCCAGGTGACTCGCCGGCCGGCCGACAGGGGCGCGGTCGGGCGCAGACTGGCTCCGCCTTCAGCAACCGAATATGTCGGACCGCTTCGGTAAGGTCCGCCGCTATGCGGCGTGCCACCCCGGTCGTCGCGGACATCATCGCGAGAATCTCTGCCCACGATGATCTCGAACGGCACCACATCACAACAGCTTTGGATTGGCTCCATACCATTGACTGCCGCCCTGCCCACGGCCGGAAGCCATCCGGCGGACCGGCTCATCCACCCGTGCTCACGAATGCAGTGACAGCGCTGCCAGCGCTGCACGAAACCCTCATACTGAAGCTCCGGGCGTTCAGCAAGATCGGGAGAACGCTCATGAGAGCCTCCGTAGGTGAGGCTCGGGTCTTGTGCGGTTTCCGACCTCGCTGTTTGCCATGCCATGCTCGCGGCATCCCAGCATCCACACGTCATCGACCGATTCCTCGAGGGCGACACCGGGTACCTCGACGACGTCCTGACGGAAACATTGCGGCTCTACACCCAGCACGCCACGATCCAGCACCTCGTGTCGGACGACATCACCTTGAGCCCGACCGTGACGGTCCCGCGCGGCACACAGCTCCTGCTGGACATCAGCCGCCACGAGCGAAGGACCACGAGCAACCAGACGCGTTCATCCCGGAAAAATGGGAACAGCGCAGCCGGGCCGAGGGCGGATTCGTGGTCTTCGGCAAGGGGCAAGGCAAATGTCCTGCCGAGCGATTCTCCCGAACCGCCGCCGCGGTGATCGTGCGACAACTGCCGAGCTCTTTCGCAGTACACGCACCCATCCGTCACACCCGGGCGCTGGAGGGCGGCCTGTGCTGCCTGGCGCCCCACGGATCGGCCGCAACTGCCGGGATCGGGTTCAAGAAAAAGCTCGTGTGGACACGCGACCGCGCAGAGCGGATGGCCTGCGGCACAGCACAGTTGATCAATTTCTCCCAGGCGGCCCGAGCAGTACAACATCAGCCACGCGGCACCGATCCCGACAACGTTCCCACCGCACGGGATCTCGCCGACAGAGCGGAGTGTCCACAGCACGTGTGAAACGAACTGCCACAGAGACGAATACGAAGCATCGCCTACTACCGGCTTCTGCGCGATTCGAAAGCACCGCCCGTCCGCCGCCGAGATCGACGACGTGCTCGCCCTGTCCGCGGTCGCGCAACGGCAGCCTGCAACGCCTCCAACCCGGCGGGGACGGCGACCCAAATCTCAACCCGGCCACCCTTCGAGCCCACGAAGGAAGGATGCTGCTCGCCCACTGCCGAGCGGCAAACCAGTTGGGATGCCAGGCACCAGCGCGTGCGGTGGTACGTCAAGTCGGCAGGATTGCCACGTTCCGAGCAGGCTGCGATCACTTGGGACATGGGCCGCGATCCATTCCTTGGAGACGGTCCCTATAGCCTGCGGTTCGAGACGGCTATCAATTCTGACCACAATCAAGCTCCAAGTCGCGTCATCCTGCATGACCCGATACTCGTTGCGGCTCAGATAGAAGGACACACGTCCCCGCCGCATTGTCGTTTTGACCTCGAGATGCATATCGCCGTCAGAATGCGAGACCGCAATATCGTAGCCGAACCAATCCGACCAGCTTGCAACATGATCAACCTCGATACTCGCCGAAGCCTCCGTCAGTAGCTCTATGATAGCGAGCTCTCCCGCGTTGCCAATACGGAGCCGTTGGTCAGCATCGACCTTCCCCCAGACGGCAGATAGGCGCGAAAACGCCGTTCTGCCATCAAAACCCAACGCATGCGCAACCGCCAAGAGATCGGCCGGCAACTCTTCAGAAGAGCGGATCAGCATGTCAGCATCCGGTAGCCAGGATGCCTGGCTATGCTCGACGACCGCGTCGAAAACCCGGAAAAATGCTGGCGGCGAAGAACATGCGCTGTCGAGCAAACCAACCTCACGCAGCCAAGCAAGCCCTGCGTCGTACTGCGTCGGGGTCAAGTCGCTGTACTCACCGACGGTTGTGAAAAGTGCGCGAGTCCGGGCTTGTCCGCTAACCGGCAGCTTCTCCAGCCAGCGGACAGCCGCCCGCAGAACCGGTTCAGGCGGAATGGCCACGGAGGTGACCCATCAACGCCGCCAGATCGCGCCGGTCCAGGCCGCCGCCTATCGGCGGCTCCTCTTCGAGATCGGCGAGCATACGTACGGCCGGATCGTCGAGGATTGTGCCCATGAAGGTGAGCTTGTCTCCCAACCGTTGGTCGACAACCTCATCGATCGTGCCCTCAGATGCGAGCACCGCAATGCGAGTCTCCGTCTCTGGGGCAAGGCCAAGACGGTGAATACGATCCAAGCTTTGAAGGAATCTTCCAGCTGCGAAGTCTCGGTCGACATAGACCGCATCGTGGCAATGGTGGTGGAGACTGATGCCTTCGCCGAGTGTAGCGGGGTTAGACAGCAGGACCATGCAGTCCGGATCGTTGCGAAATCTGGCGATCTGAGCTTCACGATCGTTGGTTCCCCCATGCACCACAACCGGGGAGAACTCATCGAGGATGCGTTCCAGCGTGAGCAAGCTGCGCACAAAAGTCGACCACACGAGCGTCTTGCGTCCCTGAGCAGCATTGGCAGCCACAATCGCCAGTACTTCTTGGTATTTCGGTGACATCTCGTACGCAGGAAGGTCCCTCATAAGGTCGAAAAGCGATGAGTTCTCCGATAGAGGAAGTGGCGGAACCTGATACGGCAGCGGCTCATATCGCGTCGTTCCCACCGATAACAATGCCGGACTTGTGGCAGCCATCAAGAGGTAGACAACAGCCTTCCCCATCGCCTGGAAATCGGATTCGGACGCACTTGCACGAGCCGTGTATCGCCCAATCAGTGCGTCATAGATCTCTTTGTGAGTGGGAGGCAACGAGACCAGCCGAAGCGTCGACGTGACCGGAGGTAACCCCAATTCCCCCTTCGTTGTTCGCACGAAGAGAGGCTGCAGAACCCTACTGGCACGGGCAAGATCGCCGCCGGCAACAGCTTGAACAACCTTCTGCCGCCCATATCCAGGCCAGACGAATCCGAACAGATTCTCCAAGTCTTTGACGCCGTTGGGTGCGGGAGTACCGGTGAGAATCAGCCGATGACGGGCATGTGGACCGAGTGCGAGGCAGGCTGAGCCGTAGGTCCCCTCGGCACCCAACTTCATCCGATGCGCCTCATCGAGCAGCAGCATCGACGGACGAGCCGCCAGCCACCGGCCCAGTTCGTTGACAGCACCATCCAATCGCTCGTAGTTGATGATCAGGGCCTCTGCCGCGGGATCGGCACCTCGCGAATAAACATCCATGCGCAGCGGTGCCGACAGACATTCGATGTTCTCGAATTGCCATGACTCGTGAGCCGATTTCGGACCGACGATCAGCAGCCTCTCGATCCCACGGGAATTGCGTATGGATTGAAAGACCGCAAGACCAACGCGCGTCTTACCTGCACCAGGCACAGAGAAGTTTGCGCCGTGCCGAAGCAAGAGAAGCTTGGCTATGTCCCTGCGTTGAAAGGGCGTCAGATCGGCCCGCCACTGCGACCCCAGTAGTTCATCGACGCGTTCCGGGTGCGGATCGTCTGCGGTGACTGCAGTCTCGCCAAGTCGCCCCCCGACTATCTGTGCATCCCGCGCGGTGTCACTCGCAAGGGCAGCGAGCTGCTGATCCCAGACGACGCTACCCGGGGCCGGCCAACTTGCAAGCACCACAAGGTTTGTCAGCAGTTCTTCGAGATCCACATCGACTGTCGCCACCGACCGCTGAACAGGCGTCCGGAACTTGAGGACGAAATTGCGTAGCGCATCTTCATATCCCGGCCCTGCCCTGAAGCGAGCTTTGGTCACGTCGTCTCCAAAGCCGATCTCCAAGCTTGGATCCGCAGGTAGGGTCATTCCTTCTCCCGTGTGGACGCAAGCAACCACTCCACACCATCGCTCGGAGTATCGAATGCTCGGGCCGCAAGTTTCGCGAGGCGGACCAGACTGGCCTTCAATTCCAGCAATGCATCGTCGAACGCCTCCTCATCCAGAGCGCGTTTGCTCTTTGCCTCCGCGAACTCTGCCACACATTGGCTGACGTAATCAGCAGCATCAGTCAACCGCTCAGGGACAGCCACCTGTCGCTTCTGATACTGGGCATCCTTGCCAGCCATCCTCGTTGCGGTGTCGAAGCTTTCGCGCGCGTTCTTGAGGATACGATCCGCTGTGGCCAGCTCAGCCGGAGGAAGACCGTCTCCCACCTGCGACAGCGCTTTCGCCTTGAGCAGCGTGTCGGTAAGCGTCTGACTTGTCTTGACGTCCGCAGCGGCGCCAGGGACCGCCACGCCGGGCAGCCCCGGAATTTGGATTGCCACCGAATCGACAACAGCGGGCTTAAGCTCTTGCGGTAGCTGCCGCTCCAGGTATCGGTCGTAGAAATCGAGTTCCATGAGACGGAGGGTGGTCTTCGAATAGTTCAGTACAACAGCGGCCAGCCGTGATTCCTTCAGCCGCTCAGCGCCGTCAGGATCGGTCTCAGCCAGTTTCGCGTAATCCCGGCGGAGCTCACGCAACTTTTCCTGATGCTCCTCGAAATCGATCAGGCGCAGCTGCGCCCCCGTCTCGGTCCGGCTCCGATCAATAGCATCCCGAATCAACCCATAGACCCACCGATCTCCCTTCAGGGTCGCAAGCTTGATGTTGAAATCCCGAGCCACATCCTCGGGCTGGCGGCCACCGGCCAGCTCGTCCTCGATCGCAATCAGCCGGTTGATGTAGGAGTAGTCGCGCCGCTTGTCACGACGAAGCTGCAGTGAGAGCTCCACCTCATTGATGTCTCGCCGAGAGGTATCGCTGGGTAGTACACCGACGCGAATGTCCTTTATTCCCAGCTCACGAAGCGCTGCACATCGCGTATTCCCGTCTACAAGAATACCTTTGGGACTTATGATGCCCGGATCGCGCTGGCCGCTATCGTCCAGCTCGTCCATGAGGGCTTCGAAGTCCGGGTCAACCTGATCGAGATTCGATGGCTTGCAACGCAACAAGTAAGCAAGATAGTCCTGCGCTTCGTCGCTCCATGGATTCTCCTCGAGCACGCGGTTCCGGACCGGATCGAGCGTACGCTGAGCCCTGATGCGATGGGTATCGGGATTGAAGTAGAGCATGTCCACCGGCATCGAGACGACGTATAGGTGCTTCTGCTCCCCTCGCCAGTCGACCGTCACCTTGGCACCGTCATCCTGCTTGGCTTGCCGCAGTCGCTCGGCCACCATCAGACCGATCTTGTCCCCTTCGGGTGGAATTCCGAACTGTCCCGCCATCTTTGGACACCTCCCATGCTCACGACATCATCCACGTTGCCCGCGCATCATTACACAGACATCCGATAAAACGGACAAATGCAATACTGTCAGCCGACCGAGACCGCTAGCCTCGTACCAGCTTCCGACGTAAGGCATAGCCGAGGGACGGAGCGCCTGCAACGATGATCCAGACCGATTACAGCACGAAACGGAGTACTGATGCCCCTCCCCGACTGGCGCGACGACAAGACCGGCGGCACGATGATCCGCAGCGGCTTGTGGCTGGTACTCGAGATCGGCGAGGGCAACGTGTTCACGAAAGAACAGCTCCGAGATGCTTTTCCCGGCGTATCCCAGGTCGACCGACGAGTACGCGACCTTCGCAAGTACAACTGGGTCATTCTGGCCAACACCGAAGACAGCCACTTGCTACCCGACGAGCAGCGGTTCGTCAAGGCCGGCGTGGCCGTTTGGGACCGCAACGAGCGGCGGAAAGCCGACCTGGCCATCGCAGTTCCCGCCACCGACCGACAGGCCGTCTTCGAGCGTGATGGCTATATGTGCACCGTGTGCGGAATCGGGGGCGCTGAACCGTACGTCGACGACTCGAATACGACCGCGGTATTGGAAGTCGCACGTCGCAAGAGCATCCTTCCAAGCGGGGAGGAAGATGTCCTGCTCGTCACCGAGTGCAAACGCTGCCACACTGGCGCTCGCGACAAGACAACGGATGCATCGGAAGTACTTGCCGAGATCCACGCGCTCGATCCCAGCGATCGCCGCCGCCTTGCACGATGGATAGACCGCGGACGCCGGGGATCTACACCGCTCGAACGCGCATGGAATGGATTCCGCCGTCTTCCCGCAGATGCACGCGAGAGAGTCCAGTCAGAACTTCAGGCATAGAGCACTGGCGGAGAACAACCCATTCCGACAGCCACGCGAGGCAGGCAGGCAGGCAGGCTGACTCAAATGGCCGGTCACCCAACCGTTCTCACGACTGCCGGCCCAGGTAGGCGCAGGCGCTCTGCGTCTACCTGCTGGAGTTTCCATGGAGTCATGCTCCTCGAGCTTGTCGACAGCAGCGACCGTTCAGACGTGCCGGAGTACATCACGGCCGAAGCGCGAGGCGTAAGCTGTTTCCGCACCGTTTCATCTCATCGTCCGTAGGCAAAGCGACGCTACCGAAGTGGCCGGGCGCGGCCATCTGGAGGTCGACGAAGCTGAACTGACTCTGATCACCTAAGTAGAACTGCGCCGGGTGCTTTCGCCCCTGTCTGCCGCGTCGATAGTTAGGGTTCTCGATGTAGATACCCACAACTGCCGTGCCACACCATAAGTCGGCCCGGAAGAGCGCATCAGCAAGCGGGTGGCCGAAAACCTCCAACCCGGCCCTGCGAAGCCAGCCCAAGGTGTAGACCTCGCGCAGGAATGAGTAGTAGAAGGCGCCGATTCGCCACTGCAACGCATCATGAACCGCTGCCAGCGCCTGCTTCTCGCCATAGCCCTTACGGTCGACCAGGTAACTCGCGGCCTCAGACTGCTTCTGCCGCGCAGGATTCCATAGCCAGTCCCGCCGCGAGGGCGCTGCACTCCACTCGTCACGAAACTCCTGCCAGCTGAATAGTCGGCCTAGATCCTCGAGGCAGAAGTGGAACAGGTGGGAGAAGGCAAAGTCTGGACGCCAATCTCTGATCAGATGCACTGTGTCTTCGAAGTTCTCTCGCAGGACACCCAGCGGATGCTCCGTGTCCAACGTTCGAACCTCTTCTGGCTCAACCCGATAGAGTGACGAGCTGACATGAGCGAGGACCTTCTCGGCCACGTACTCACGTCCCTGAAGTGTCCTCCACTGCTGCAGCCGCCTCTTGGCCTTCCCACTCGAGCCGAAGAAGAGCGCCACGTCCCGACCGTTGACTTGTTCCTTCATACCGAGTGTCCTCGAGTCCCAATAGACCGATTTATCCATATTGCCAGGTTCACAAGACAAACCCCGGAATGGTTGGACGCAGCTAAATACCTTCTGGCCGTTGCACTTTCGATCCGTCTCAACGAGGCACGCCCGCGGTCTACGTGGACTTGCCCAAGAGCTTCAGGATCTCCAATCGCGCCTGTTGCCGGTCACCAGGCGCGAGTTTGCGGTATCGGTCATAGAGTTCGTCGAGCGAGTCTCGTTTTCGACTGCCGCTCTCGATCCAGCCGACAAGCCGTGTGATCTGTTCTCTCCTCAGCAGTCGTGCCGCGTAGATCACCTCTTCGGCCGACTCGGGCTTGCCGCCTTCGGAACGAAGTGGCTCGTTGCATCGAGAGCATTCCGTGCGGAGATTGGCGAGATCGCCCTTGCCTCCGAAGTCGTCGGATACGAGATGGCCGACTGTCATAACCGCGTGCGAGTCAGGCTCTCCCGGATACGGTTCTCCATCACCGATCCCACACATCTGGCAGCGAGATCCGTCTCGCTTCAGGACCTCGAACCGGATCCTGGCGCTGATCGCAGAGGGATTCCGTGGCCTGTCACTCCCGCAGCCGGGGTACCAGCCAATCTTGTCGATCCGGTACTGCTCAGCCGGCAAGTCGCGAGCATACTTCGGCGACGGAATGTTCCATCCGTCTTTCCGGAGCTCACGTAGTCGGCGCTGCGTGTGCTCCTTCGAGTTCGGCGCACCGTCCTCACCGATCGCCCGGCGTAGCTCTTTGGTACTGAACGTATCCCCGACCTTCTTGTTGAAAGCCAGCCATGCGGCAGCCTTCCGCTCGTCGCCGTATCGCCGCGATGTGCCCGGCCAGGTCTTCAGCTCCCACCAGAGAACCCCTTCCGCTCCGTACGCCTCGGGCGGATACTCCATGCGGCCACCTTCTTCCGAACGTCCAGTACTTAGTTCGGTTATACAAGGTGCCACCGACATCGAGGTTCAGCTACTCTCACGCAACCCCAATGAAGCAGGCCTGTCCAGGTCTCCTACCCGCTCAGTCGATTCCGAGGCGCTCCGATGTCAGGGATGCCTGCCTCTTCACACCGACTCGATGCCATCCATTGACCCAAGACGCCAAATCACACGGTGCAGCAGAAGAGCGCGTGTCTGGAGCGTCTGCTGACTATCCCTGCTGCAATCCCATATGATCGCTCACATGTTCGGATCCGCCATCCAAGACTCTGGTGACAGCCGCCACCGCGCTGTCCAGGCTCTCGTGTTCCCACAGGCGGATCACCTGCCAGCCGGCAGCGGTGAGAGCCTCGTTCGTGGCGCGGTCACGTTCAATGGTCCGGCGAAGCTTTGGGGCCCAATACCATTCGTTGGTTGTGGGCTCCCGACCATGGTCGGGACAGACATGCCAGAAGCAACCGTCGACGAAGACAGCGACCTTACGAGCAGTGAAGACAATATCTGGCCGGACTTTCGCCGATCCGAGGTCAAGTCTGAGATCCTTGCGGTATCGATACCCCAGCCGGTGCAGCTCGCGCCGCAGAACAACTTCTGGCTTAGTATCAGACCGCCGGTTGGCCCTCATGTTCCGGGAACGTCCCTCGTTGAGAGGCGCAGGGTAGAGACCTCGTTCATGGGCCTTCCTGCGGGCTTCTTCCGATCGGCTCTCAGTCACATCTGTCCCGGTTCGAGGTGAATGAATCTCGTGCGGAAAGATACTCCCGCATACCCGGCCGCCTTACCCCAGCCTCCGCATCGAAAGGTACCCGAATGACCGACCTTTGCGTCGTCGAGCTCTATCCCGGCGCTAGCGGACGAGCAGAAACGACGGATTGCCAGGTCACTCTGGCGCGCTGGGGCAACCGGGAGGGCGCCGCATGAGCCGTAAAGGCAAGTCCAACGGCGCTGCTGCAACGCCGGCAGAACCTGAGTTCACCTCCATCGAGATCTGTGCTGGAGCCGGCGGCCAGGCAGTAGGCCTGCACGAGGCAGGCTTCGGGCACTTGGCGCTGGTCGAAATCGACGAACACGCAGTCGAGACTCTCAATCTCAACATCAACGCCCACCCACGATGGGTGTGGGAGAGAGATCACTGCGACGTACTGTCTGCCGATGTAAACCTCTTCGATCCCTTTCGTGATGTACGCAAAGGTGAAAAGCTCCTGAATAAGCGCGGGCTGGACCTCCTAGCCGGTGGCGTTCCGTGCCCGCCGTTCTCACACGCAGGAAAACAGCTGGGCAAACACGATGAGCGAGATCTATTTCCACGCATGCTGGAGCTTGTCGAAATCCTCAATCCGCGCGCAGTAATGATCGAAAATGTCCGCGGGATCATGGATCCGAAGTTCAAGCACTACCGGGATTGGATCATAGCGCGGCTTCAGGGAGGCACTTACCGCGGCGACGACAACCAAGTCGCGAAGGAGGAGGGACTCGGATACAGCGTCGCTAACTGGGACGTCTTGGAGGCCAGCGACTTCGGGGTTCCCCAGCTTCGTCCGCGCGCGATACTTGTCGCATTCCGGAACGACATCATTAAAGATCTGAAGTACGAGTGGCCGACGGCTACCCATGAGGAGCCGATGAGCGTCGCAGACAGCCTTGAAGCCTCTATGCATGAGCGATTCAGCCGATACTTCACGGGCGATCGCCGACAGCAGGCTCACGCGTCATTCAACCGTTGGCACAGTATTGCGCTTCAACGCGATAGTGAACTCAAAGGCAAGGGCGGTGGTATAGCGCCAACGCTGGTCGGTGGTTCGAAAAAGCATGGAGGCGCAGACCTCGGTCCCAGCCGTGCCAAAGCAACATGGAAGCAACTCGGGATCTCAGGAATGGGCGTCGCAAACGATATCGAGACCTGCATACAAAAGCAGACTGAAGGGCGAGATCTATTCGGCCCCGATGGGCCTATGTTGACCGTGCGCCAAGCTGCCATCATCCAGGGATTTCCGACCGAATGGAAGTTCTCAGGCGGAAAGACCGCACAATATCGACAGGTCGGAAATGCTTTTCCGCCACCAGTAGCTGCTGCAGTAGGAAAATCTATTATTGAGGTATTGAGGTCGGCACGAGAACGCGACGGCAGTCTGGATGCCCCCGACGAGAGTGAATCCGATCAGTCACAACTTGAGCTCCCGCTGGACAAGCTCGCGCCGGAACCTGCGCTGCGCGCTTCGTAACAGCTTCTGCAGAGAGTAGAGCATCTGTTGGCAACGGCTCAGCGGAAAAGTATCGCCGAGCCGTTGCAGTACAGCACACTTCAGGAATTCAGCAGCGATCCGACCACCACTACCATCGAGCTAAAGTATCGGCAAGATCAGAGTACGGTCGCACACGACTATGCACCTTCACCTCATGCCAGTCGCTCAACTGATCATTGGTTATTTCACCAGACTTAGCCAGACTTGATATAGCCTGATCAAGGGCGTCGTAGGCGATGTGGTAAACCGCATCGACCTCCCCGGTACCGCGAGCAATCGAGGCGAGGCGACTCGGAAGTGGCTCCGCGGTAACTACTGCAAGATGCGGAAGCCGATCTCTCCTGTGGCGAATCATCTGATTATTCTCGTGCCGAATATTCTGCACTCGATCACTGCGGATTGTCCATTTACATGAGACTGCAGCATGCAGGAATGGCAGATCGCCATTCTCCCCCGAATGAAGCCCCACCACGACATCAGGCTTTATAATATAGTCCGTGCCCAGAGCAGCCTTGAGCTCTTCGTAACTGTTCACAAGCAGGTCGACACGCTTCAGGTGCTCATATTGCACGAAATTAGTTATAGGCTTCGCCGACTTCGGTATCATCCATATACGCCCCGGAGATAGCTTAGGAATTTCAGCTGCAAGATCGGAAGCGACCGCAACCTCAAGTGGCCTGCCACTTTTCGGATCAACAATTCCGGATGCAATCCCTCTTGGAACCCCCAAGTTATCGAGCACAGCCGCCGCAATTGCGATCGAAGGCTTGTTGCTGGTGTCCGCAGTATTCGGCAGAAGCCCTTTTTTCCCAGATTTCCACCCGAGAAGCTTCGTCGCAAATGGCGCATCGGTCAAGAAGAACCTCCAACTGTCATAGAGAATGTATATTCAATCCACAATAGAGTATCTTCAATAAGAATACCAAAATCCATCCATCTCGCCGGTTACTCGGAATTGATCGGCAGGGCGTCCGCCGCGAGAATCCGAAGAGCATGAAGCGCAAGATCCACCGGAGAGCCAGTCCCAGAGGTCGGCCCGCTGCCGGAAGCCCACTGTTCCACAGCAATCCGGATGGCGCCCGCCGCAGCCGCCGCGATCAACCTGAGTTGCAAGAGATCTGCGGTGGGGCCCACCAGGTCGGCCAGGACTCGATACAAGTCGCGTTCGGACTCCATGTTTATGCGGTGCCAGATCGTACGAAGTGCCGGGTCATCGTCCATGGCACGGATGAGGCCTCGGGTGGTTTCGAGGTCTTCGGGGGCACCATCGAACGTCAGGGCGGCCCGGATTGCTTGTTCGAGCTCGGGGAGCATCGGCAAGCGGTGGGGGCCGGAGGCTACTACTTCTAGCCAGCGTTGGGCGCCGGTGGCTAGGAGCGGCTCGACTGCTTCTTCCTTTGTTCGGGAGTAGCGGTAGAAGGTGCGGAGGCCTATGCCGGCTTCGGCGGCTATTTGTTCGGCGGTGACGTCGGCGGTGCCGTGTTCGGCGAAGAGGCGGGCTGCGGTGCGGGCTATGTCCAGGCGGGTTTCTGCCTTGCGGCGTTCGGCCAGGGAGGGGCGGCGGGGCGGCTGAGCGGACATTGTCACCTCCTTCGGAGTGGGGTTCAAGCTTTGATCCTAGTTGATGGGATGCCACTATGGCACGCTGTGTCATATAGGCGTAGCGTGTCAGATAGAGGTTGGAACACCGTTAGGAGAGATTGCAATGGAGCGTTTCGTTGATCGCCGAGTACTGATCACTGGTGGTGGGTCCGGTATCGGCCGGGCTACTGTGCACCGGATCCTTGCTGAGGGTGGGCAGGTTGTGGCTGCCGATATCAATGAGGATGGGCTTGCCGAGACTGCTAAGCAGGCTGCTGCCAATGGGAATGGCGATCGGCTCAGCACCGTGAAGATCAACATTGGGGATGAAGCGTCGGTCAAGGCCGGGGTTGCTCAGGCTGTTGAGAATCTTGGTGGTGGGCTGGATGCGCTGATCAATGCGGCGGGCATCCTTCGGTCGGCGCATACGCATGACATGCCGTTGGAGGATTGGAATCGGATCATCACGGTCAACCTGACGGGGACCTTTCTGATGATTCGGGAGGCGTTGCCGACGCTCCTTCGGTCGGAGAAGAAGGTGATCGTGAACTTCGCGTCTACGTCTACCTTCTTTGCGCACCCGTACATGGCGGCTTACGCCGCATCGAAGGGTGGGATCATGTCGATGACGCATGCGCTGGCTTCCGAGTACTCCAAGGAGGGGTTGCGGGTGGTTGCTGTTGCGCCGGGGTCGATCTCGAGTGATATGACCGATGGGCGGGGGCCGGGGATTCCGGAAGATGCTGATTTCACGCTGTTTTCGAAGTTGATTCCGGCTATCGGGCAAGGGTTTGCCTCAGCGGATACTGTGGCCGGGGTTGTGGCCATGCTGGCCTCGGATGATGGGGCGTTCATTACGGGGACCGAGATTCGGATCGACGGGGGTACACACGCCTGAGAGTCAGAGCGATTGCGTATAGACCCATTACAGCGGCCCTGCCGGGAGAGATCCTGCGGGGCCGTTGGCGTGCAACGGGTTTCGGATTCGGACAATCCTGTGAATTCGGTGACTTTCCTGTGAAATCGGCACCAGAATTCACAGCTGTTCAATTTTCGCGTTCCCGTGAATTGGGGCAGAGTGTCCTTCATGAAGTCTGGTTCTGTTCGACGGACGCTTGCGCGAGTGGCAGCGGCCGGTGCGATTGTTGCAATTCCCCTCGGGGCCGTGGCGGGTACCGCGTCGGCCGATGTTCCCCTGCAGCCGAGCCAGCCGGTGGCCGGCCAGCCCACTGCCACCGATATCGACTGGTGGCACCACGACCACGATCGCGACCACTGGCGCGATCGCCACGACCACGACTGGCGTTGGCACCACGACAACGACTGGTGGAACCAGTACGTGCCGGACGGTGTGCCGGACGGCGCGTTCGGTAGCTCCTAAGCCGTAACCACGATCAGAGAACCGCAACGGCCCGCCGAGGATTCGGCGGGTCGTTGCGGTTTTTCACGGGCGGGGTAGCTGAGCCGCCACGCCGTCCAGGATCAGGTCCAGGCCGAAGGTGAACTCCTCGTCACCGGAAGTCTCCGGCTGGGGCACCGCGTCGAACAGGCCCGAGGCGAAAAGGGCTGCGGCGTGCGGGAATCTGGCCGGATCGACCAGGGGAGACAATTCGGCACGATAGGCGCGCAGGGCCTGGGATTCGTCGAGATGCGCTGCGCTGCGGTGGTCTTCGAGCTGCTGCGTGGCCGCGACGGACTGGCGGACGAAGCTGTCCAGCAGGAAGATCACGCCGAGCAGCGACGGCCAGTTCAGGCCCGTGTCGCGCAGTGCGCCCAGGCCGGCGTCCATCCAGCCGATGGCGTTCGGTCCGCGGGGCGGGCCACTGATCGGCAGTTGAGCCAACCAGGGATGGCGGAGACAAACGGCGCGATGCGCCTCCGCCCAACGACGCAGGGCCGCACGCCAACCGGCCGCAGGGTCGAGATCGACCGGCGGCGGACCTTGCGCCGCGTCGGCCATCAGGATGGTCAGCTCATCCTTCGAACCGATGTGCCGGTACAGGGACATGGGCGTGACCTTCAGGGCCGCGGCGATTTTCGGCAGCGAGGCCGCGCTCACGCCGCCACCGTCAGCCAGCTCCACAGCCTTGTTCACCACTCGATCCACATCGAGTTCGGCGGGCCGGCCCAGCCGCGGGCCCGCGCGCAGGCGCCACAGTCGCACCAGATCGCCCGGCACCTCGGGGTCCGCCATCGCCCTACACCACCTCCAGAAAATCTCCTGGCGCCGAACTTAGCATAGTGCTTATAGTATAAGCGTTATACAAATAACTGGGAGTGTGAGACCTCATGGACAACAGCACAATCCGCCGCACCACCGGCACCGCGGCCACTCTCGGCGCGGTCTGCATACTGGTGGAAATACCCCTGTACTTCGTCTACTCCGGTCCCCCACCGGCCTCCAACGTCCTCACGCGTAGCCTCTTCGGCCTCGCCGGACTCGCCTGCCTGGTCGTGTTCATGACCCTCTTCGGGCAGCTGGTGAAACGCATCGACCCCGAGCAGGAATGGATCGGCGCACTCGCGTCCAGGACCGGATCGCTCTGGGTGACAATGCTGTTCGTCGGCACGGGCCTGGAAGCCGGCGCGGTCATCCAATCCACCACCGCCATCGACCCCACGATCACCGTATCCGGCACATATATCATCTACGGCACCATCTCCCGCATCCTCGAGGGAATGTTCCTGGTGGCCTTCGGCATTGCGGTCCGCAACACCGGCCTGCTGCCGAGCTGGGCGAAAACCTCCGCCTGGATCCTCGCGGCGATCAACTTCGCCTTCATCCCGTCGATCTTCTTCGGGAACAAGCCCGCCGACTTCTACGCCGCCAACGGCTGGGGCACCACCGCCACCATGGGCGGACTCACCATGATCTGGCTGCTCACCATCGGAATCGCCTTGGCACGCGTGAAGACCGGCCCTTACGGCGAATGCAACGACTCGAAGGTGACTGCGAGTGTGACCGGAGTGTCCAACACCAAAGCTGTGCGATGAACCTGGTGCGGCACATACCGGAGGCCCGACCAGTCCAGACGGTACTCCTCGATACGGTCGATCGCTTCCCACGTCTTGTCGAAGTGAACCACGAGATAAATCGGAATTCCGGCGCGCGCGTACAAGACTCGTTTGAAGCCGGTGTCCGTGTCGACCGTATCCTTCGACACGACCTCGACTACGAGCTGAATGTGGTCACCGACCGTGTTCACGTCATACGGCTCGCAGTCACGGACCATGATGTCGGGATACCGAATGTTCAGGCGCTTGTCGGAGCGAGTCGCCTCCGCGTCCGGAAAGCGCACCGCGACATCGGAATCGACTACGAGACACGGCCCCGACGGATGGCGTGCGGCCTCGATCATGGAAGTCAGCCGCCGGACGACTCGACTGTGCGCCGGGCTTTGTGACATCAGCCTGACCAGGTGGCCGTCGACGATCTCGATATCGCCCGCCGCCACGCTCCACGCATCGGGCTCGGCGGACAGGAACTGCTCCGCCGTCACGTACCTGTCGTCGTCCGCAGGCGATTCGGTCACGGACGCAATCCTAGTCGCCGAACGCCGACGGCCCGGCATCCATCGGATGCCGGGCCGTCGAAGCCGAAACGATCAAGCGGTCTCGGTGATGGGGCGGTCGACCCAGCTCATCAGGCCGCGCAGCTTGGCGCCGGTGACCTCGATGGGGTGCTCGGCGTTGGCCTTGCGCAGACCCTCGAGCTCCTTGTTGCCGCCCTCGACGTTGGCGACGAGGCGCTTGACGAAGGTGCCGTCCTGGATGTCCTTCAGGATGTCCTTCATGCGCTCCTTGGTGCCGGCGTCGATGACGCGCGGGCCCGACAGGTAGCCACCGAATTCGGCGGTGTCGGAGACCGAGTAGTTCATGCGCGCGATGCCGCCCTCGTACATGAGGTCGACGATCAGCTTCAGCTCGTGCAGCACCTCGAAGTAGGCCATCTCAGGGGCGTAGCCCGCCTCGACCATGACCTCGAAACCGGTCTTGACCAGTTCCTCGGTGCCGCCGCAGAGCACGGCCTGCTCACCGAAGAGGTCGGTCTCGGTCTCTTCCTTGAAGGTGGTCTTGATGACGCCCGCGCGGGTGCCGCCGATGCCCTTGGCGTAGGACAGGGCCAGGGCCTGGCCGTTGCCGGTCGGGTCCTGGTCGATGGCGATCAGGGCCGGAACGCCCTTGCCGTCGACGAACTGACGACGCACCAGGTGGCCGGGGCCCTTCGGGGCGACCATGCCGACGGTGACGTTGGCCGGAGCCTTGATCAGACCGAAGTGGATGTTCAGGCCGTGGCCGAAGAACAGCGCGTCGCCGTCCTTCAGGTTCGGCTCGATGTCATTGGTGAAGATCGACGCCTGCGCGGTGTCGGGGGCCAGCACCATGATGACGTCGGCCCACTCCGAAACCTCGGCGGGCGTGCCGACGGTCAGACCGGCCTCTTCGGCCTTGGCCCGCGACTTCGAGCCTTCCTTGAGGCCGATGCGCACGTCGACACCCGAGTCACGCAGGCTCAGCGAGTGCGCGTGGCCCTGGCTGCCGTAGCCGATGACCGCGACCTTCTTGCCCTGGATGATCGACAGGTCGGCGTCATCGTCGTAGAACATCTCGACTGCCACTGTTATTGGTTCCCTTCTGGATTCGTTTATCTGTGTTTAGCGGGTTGCCGTGATCGACTTCGGTCCGCGGCCGACGGCCACGACACCGGACTGGACGATCTCCCGGATCCCGTAGGGCTCCAGCATGCGCAGCAGCGCATCGAGCTTCGAGCGGGTGCCTGTCGCCTCCACCGTGAGGGCGTCCGGCGACACGTCGATGACCTTAGCGCGGAACAAGTTAACGGATTCTATGACTTGTGTCCGGACGCTCGCGTCGGCGCGCACCTTGACCAGGATCAGCTCGCGGGCCACGGAAGCGTCCGCGTCCTGCTCGACGATCTTGATGACGTTCACCAGCTTGTTGAGCTGCTTGGTGACCTGCTCGAGCGGCAGATCCTCGACCGTCACCACGATGGTCATGCGGGAGATCTCCGGGATCTCGGTGCCGCCGACCGCGAGCGACTCGATATTGAAGCCGCGACGGGAGAACAGCGACGCTACGCGCGCCAGCACGCCCGGCTTGTCCTCCACCAGCACGGAGAGGGTGTGGGTGGTGCTCATTCCTCGGTCCCCTTCTGGGCAGCACGCTCGTGCGCGGACACGGACGCCTGCTCGTGCGACATGGCTTCGTGGATCACGGCCGGTTCGGAGATCGACTCGTCGTCGTCGAACAGCGGGCGGATGCCACGCGCGGCCATGATCTCGTCGTTGGAGGTGCCGGCGGCGACCATCGGCCACACCTGCGCGTCCTTGCCGACGATGAAATCGATCACCACGGGACGGTCGTTGATGGACTGCGCCTCACGGATCGCAGCCTCCACGTCCTCTTCCTTCTCGACGCGAATTCCGTGGCAGCCCAAGGCTTCCGCGAGCTTCACGAAGTCCGGGATGCGCAGGGTGTGCGTGCCCAGATCGGTGTTGGAGTAGCGCTTCTCGTAGAAGAGCGTCTGCCACTGGCGAACCATGCCCAGGTTGCCGTTGTTGATCAGCGCGACCTTGATCGGCACGCCCTCGACGGCACAGGTGGCCAGTTCCTGATTGGTCATCTGGAAGCAGCCGTCACCGTCGATGGCCCAGACCTCACGGTCCGGCATGCCCATCTTGGCGCCCATGGCGGCCGGCACCGAGTAGCCCATGGTGCCCAGGCCACCGGAATTCAGCCAGGTGCGCGGCTTCTCGTACTTGATGAACTGCGCGGCCCACATCTGATGCTGGCCGACGCCGGCGCAGTAGATGGCGTCCGGACCGGCCATCTGGCCCAGCTTCTCGATGACGAACTCCGGCGACAGCGAACCGTCGGACGGGGTCTTCCAACCCAGCGGGTAGCTGTCGCGGACGCCGCTCAGGTACTTCCACCAGTCGGTGAGCTCCAGCAGCGGCGCCTTGCCCGCGGCCGGGTCGGCCTTCAGGGTCTCGATCAGCTCGGTGATCACCTCGCGGCAGTCACCCACGATCGGCACGTCCGCGTGGCGGTTCTTACCGATCTCGGCCGGGTCGATATCGGCGTGGATCACCTTGGCGTTCGGCGCGAACGAGTCCAGCTGACCGGTGACACGGTCGTCGAAACGCGCGCCCAGAGTGATCAGCAGATCCGAACGCTGCAGTGCCGCAACGGCTCCCACAGTGCCGTGCATGCCGGGCATACCCATGTTGAGGGTGTGCGTGTCAGGGAACGCGCCGCGCGCCATCAGGGTGGTGACCACCGGGATGCCGGTCAGCTCGGCCAGCTCCAGCAGTTCCGGGGACGCGTCGGCCTTGATGACGCCGCCGCCGACGTAGAGCACGGGGGCCTTGGCCTCCATGATCATGCGGGCGGCCTCGCGCACCTGCTTGCCGTGCGGCTTGGTGACCGGACGGTATCCGGGCAGCCGCATTTCCGGCGGCCACGAGAAGGTGGTCTGCGCCTGCAGCACGTCCTTCGGGATGTCGACCAGCACCGCGCCCGGCCGGCCGGTGGCCGCCAGGTGGAAGGCCTCGGCGATCATCCGCGGGATGTCGATCGGGTCGGTGACCAGGAAGTTGTGCTTGGTGCACGCCATGGTGATGCCGGAGATGTCGGCTTCCTGGAAGGCGTCGGTGCCGATCAGCGAACGGCCGACCTGGCCGGTGATCGCCACCAGCGGCACCGAGTCCATCTGCGCGTCCGCGATCGGGGTCACCAGGTTGGTCGCGCCCGGGCCGGAGGTCGCCATGCAGACGCCGACCTTGCCGGTGGCCTGCGCGTATCCGGTGGCGGCGTGCCCGGCGCCCTGCTCGTGACGCACCAGCACGTGCCGCACCTTGGTGGAGTCGAACAGCGGGTCGTAGACGGGGAGAATCGCACCGCCCGGAATACCGAATACCGTGTCGACGCCGAGCTCCTCGAGGGAGCGGACAACAGACTGCGCGCCGGTGACCCGCTCGGGCGGGACCTGGCGTCGATTCGGGGCGGCCGGAGCCGCGGTCGGCTGAGAGGCCGAGGGCGCTGGCTTACGGGCGGAAGGCCCGGGCCGTGCGGTAGGTGCGCTCACCGTCTGGTTCCTTACTGCTTGTCGTTCGAGTCCAACAGGGACTGCCTGAACACAAAAAAGCCCTCGACAGCCGGGGCTGTTCGAGGGTGGCGCGTCGCAGCTGCGAGCTGACGTAATTGACCTACAGTCGTCGGCTCAGCGCTGGACGCGCCGGCCGATTACGAGCAACTCGATTCGATTCACGCGCACGACGGTATGCGTGCGTGAGTCGTACAGTCAAACATCTGACCTGATGCGTCTCATTATGTGAGACAGTGCGGTTGTTCGGGTTCGTTCACCGTGATGCAAGGATATGGGTGTGTCCTCACAGCATCAGTCCGTGCCACCTGCTGAATCTTCCCATACCGCCGAGACAGGATCGGACACGGGTCGCGTGATCCGCCTTCCCCGGCTCGCCCATGTGGGGGTGTTCATGCTGCTTTTCTGCGTGGCCTTCCCCTTCTTCGGGTGGCCCGCGGTGTTGTGGATCCTGTTCGCGATCCCGATCGCGGTGGCGGTGTGGATCGAACGGACCCGAACCACGGTGTCGGAGGCCGGGATCGATACCCGGACCATGTTCGGCGGCCGGCATATCGACTGGTCGGAGGTGCAGGGACTGAAGATTCCGAAGCGCGGATTCCTGCGGGTGCACCTCACCGACGAGACCGATGTGACCTTGCCCGCAGTCGGATACGACCGATTGCGTGATCTCGCCGCAGCATCCGGCGGGCGAATTCCCGATCCGTTCGCCGAACCCGAGGACGACGAGGAACCGGAAGACGACCGGGAATCCGCCGAGGACTAACGTTGTAGGTCCATCGAAAGTATTCGGTGCAGTCGCTTTAAACAGCCCACTGCGACGAGAATCCGAGGACCTATAGCCATGCCACCGCTTCGTTCACGCACCACCACCGCCGGTCGCAATGCCGCGGGCGCTCGCGCCCTCTGGCGCGCCACCGGTCTCACCGACTCCGACTTCGGCAAGCCGATTGTCGCCATTGCGAACTCCTACACCCAGTTCGTCCCCGGCCACGTGCACCTGAAGGACGTCGGCGAAATCGTGGCCGAGGCGGTACGGGCGGCCGGTGGCGTGCCCCGCGAATTCCACACCATCGCGGTGGACGACGGCATCGCCATGGGTCACGGCGGGATGCTGTACTCGCTGCCGTCGCGCGAGATCATCGCCGACTCCGTGGAGTACATGGCCAATGCGCACACCGCCGACGCGCTGGTCTGTATCTCCAACTGCGACAAGATCACTCCCGGCATGCTGAACGCCGCCATGCGGCTGAACATCCCGGCCGTGTTCGTCTCCGGCGGGCCGATGGAGGCCGGTAAGGCCGTCGTGGTGGGCGGTGTGGCGCAGGCGCCGACCGACCTCATCACCGCCATCTCCGCCTCCGCGTCGCCGCACGTGACCGATGACGGGCTCTCCGAGGTCGAGCGGTCCGCCTGCCCGACCTGCGGTTCCTGCTCCGGCATGTTCACCGCCAACTCCATGAACTGCCTCACCGAGGCGCTGGGCCTGGCGCTGCCGGGCAACGGCTCCACGCTGGCCACGCATGCCGCGCGCCGGGCGCTGTTCCAGAACGCCGGGCGGGTGATCGTCGATATCGCCAACCGCTGGTACCGCGACGACGACGCCTCCGTGCTGCCGCGAAATGTCGCCAATGCGAAGGCTTTCCGCAATGCGATGGCCCTCGATGTGGCCATGGGTGGTTCCACCAACACCGTGCTGCACACCCTCGCCGCCGCGCAGGAGGGTGAGATCGAATTCGATCTGCAGACCATCGACGAGATCTCGCGTCGCGTGCCCTGCCTGTCCAAGGTGTCGCCGAACTCCGACTACCACATGGAGGACGTGCACCGGGCCGGCGGCATTCCGGCCATCCTCGGCGAGCTGCGCCGCGGCGGACTGCTGGAAACCGATGTGACCACCGTCCACACCGCCTCGTTCGACGAGTGGCTGGACACCTGGGACATCCGCAGCGGCAAGGCTTCCGACGAAGCCGTCGAACTGTTCCACGCCGCGCCGGGCGGGGTGCGCACCACGGTGCCGTTCTCCACCGAGAACCGCTGGTCGTCGCTGGACATCGACGCCGAGGGCGGCTGCATCCGCGACAAGGCGCACGCCTACACCGTCGAGGGCGGGCTGTGTGTGCTGCGCGGCAATATCGCACCGGACGGCGCGATCCTCAAGACCGCGGGCATCGACGAGGAACTGTTCACCTTCGAGGGACCGGCAGTCGTGGTCGAGTCGCAGGAGGACGCGGTGTCGAAGATCCTCGCCAAGGAGATCCAGCCGGGCGATGTGGTCGTGGTTCGCTACGAAGGCCCCAAGGGCGGGCCGGGCATGCAGGAAATGCTGCACCCCACCTCCTTCCTGAAGGGTGTCGGACTGGGCAAGGTGTGCGCGCTCATCACCGACGGACGCTTCTCCGGTGGTACATCGGGCCTGTCCATCGGGCATATGTCGCCCGAGGCCGCGGCCGGTGGCGCCATCGGTCTCATCGAGAACGGCGACCGGATCAAGATCGACGTCAACACGCGTGCTCTCGAATTGCTGGTCCCCGATGAGGTTCTCGCGGAGCGACGCGCCAAAATGGAGGCGTCCGAACGGCCTTGGCAGCCGGTGCAACGCGATCGGCCCGTCACCACGGCGCTGCGCGCGTACGCCGCACTGGCTACCTCGGCAGACAAGGGTGCAGTCCGGCGTGTGCCGTAGGAGGAATGCAGGGGCATGACAATCGAATACATCGGTAAGGCCGACACCATGCTGGCCGAGTACTCGGCGATGCTGGAACGTTGCGACGCCCGCAACGCCCAGGCCCGGGTACTACTCGCCGAGGCGGAGGAGCTAGCCGGGGAGTCGCGTGAACTCGCCTCCACGGAGTTCATGGCGACGCCCGACGAGGCATTGCGGATCGACGCGCACCGCGCGTTCCTGCACGACCAGATCGATGCCAAGTCCGGACAGGTGATGCGATTGCACCAGGAGACGTTCGAGGAATGGCAGCGGTTCACCACAACCCAGTGGTGAGGGCGGGTTCGCGGGGGCAAGCCCCCGCGAACCTCTGAAGGGGGGAAGGGATTTCGGGGGCTGCCCCCGGACCCCTTCCAGGGGAAATACGAAACGGCCGGGATGATCTGGGATCATCCCGGCCGATTTGTGTTCGGGGAGAGCTACTTCCAGGGGCCGATGCCGTGCAGCGGGTTGCCGCCGTGCAGCCAGTACCAGACTCCGATCGCGGCGGCGATCGCCGCTATCAAGGCCGCGAAGGAACCGAGGAAGGGCCGCGTCGCCCAGCCGCGGTTGCGGTCGAAGGAGAGGCGGCCGGGGCCGGTGAGGATGATGACGGCGGCGGTGCCTGCCAGGACCGATTCCAGTTCGACGTTCTTGTACTGGAATCCGGTGGCGGCGGCCTCTTTCCACATCCAGGCGTCCAGGATGACCGCGACCAGCGCGCCCGCGGCGAGCGGAGTCGCCAGGCCGAGGACGACCAGGATGCCGCCGCCGAGTTCGCCCGCGATCAGCATGGGCGCGGCCAGGTTCACTTCCTTCCAGCCGCCGTGCTCCATGGCGGTCTTGATGCCGTCGAAGCCGGGGCCGTGGAACCAGCCGAAGGCCTTCTGCAGGCCGTGGTAGATGAAGGTGCCGCCGACCACCAAGCGCAGCAACAGGAGTCCGACGTCGAGCGTGCCGCGGCGGTCGTCGCGGCGGCGCAGCTTGGTCGTCGGTTCCGTCGAGCCCGAGGGGGCCGGCGGGATGCTGGCGAAGGAATAGGTCGGCGACGGTTCGGCCGTGGTGCTGTTGGCGGCGCCGGGGATGGAGTTCTTCAGCTCCGAGTAGAGCGGGACCTCGGGGTCGAGGCCGAGCTCCTCGTCGGTGCGGGGCAGTTTCTCGGTGACCTTGTCGCCGGTGGCGGCGAACTGTTCGGTCGGCGAATCGAAGGGACTGCGGACCGGTTCACCTACCGGCCGCGGGAATGCGGGCGCCTGGGCGGACGGCTCACCGATCGCACCGGCGATCGTATCGAGCGCCGGGCTGTCCGGCGCGCCGGCGGACGGCTCGTTCGGCTTCTCTGTCACGCCGGTCAGAGTATGCGCCCGAAGCACCGGACACACGACAGTTACCGGGCGTGTCCGCTGTCCGATTCAGGCCGCCTCGACATAATGAGTCACCCCCGTCCGCGCATGGGCGGCAGGTTTTCCGTAACGTCTGGAGCATGAGTTTGGTTGCCGCGGGCCGGGTCGGGGTGGGCGCACGGAAAATCGTGCTGGGCGTGACGCTCGGCGCCGTGCTGCTGTCCTCGGGCTGCGCCAGCTTCGACGATCGCGCGTCCAGCAAGTTCACCGCCGAGCCGACCTGGCAGGACGCCGATCAGGGCACCAGCACTCCGAAGGCGCCGCCGAGCGCGGCCAAGCGACCGGACCTGCCGTGCGTGGATCCCGATCCGCTGGTGGTGGTCTCGTGCCTGGACACCACGGGCGGCATCGTCGCCCTGCCCGACGGCACCGCGCTCGTCGCCGAACGCACCACGGGCCGCATTCTGAAGGTGGTGGCCACCGATTCGGGAGTGCCGCCCGCGCCGGTGGAAGTCGCCAAATTGGATGTGGATCCGACCGGGGACGGCGGCATCACCGCGCTGACCCTGTCCCCCAGTTTCGGTGAGGACGGGCTGATCTACGCGTACATCACCACCGCCTCCGATAACCGCGTGGTGCGGATCAATACCGAGGGCGGCGGGGACCCGAAACCGATCCTCACCGGAATTCCCAAGGGGGCCACCGGGAATCGCGGATCGATCGACTTCCATACACCGGATCGGATGCTGGTGCTGACCGGTGACGCGGGCAATCCGTCGGCGGCCTCGGATGTGAGTTCGCTGGCGGGCAAGCTGCTCGGCATCAATTCGCCGGCGCCCGGGGCCACGGCCGATGTGATGGTCTCCGGGATCGGCGTCGCGGGCGGGGTGTGCTCGGATCACAAGGACACCATCTGGATCACCGACCGGACCGCGACCGAGGATCGCCTGCAGCGGGTCGGTCCCGACGGGGTGGCGCAGACGGCGTGGACGTGGCCCGATCATCCGGGTGTGGCGGGGTGCGCGGCGGCGACCGATGCGGTGGCGATCTCGCTGACCAATCAGAAGGCGCTGGCGCTGGCCAGTGCGGACAAGGACACGCATGCGGTCACGGCGGCGCCCTCGCTGATCGCGCAGGACAAGTACGGGCGGCTCGACGGGGCGACCATCGGCGGCGACGGCATGATCTGGGTGGCGACGGTCAACAAGCCGGACGGGAATCCGAATCAGTACGACGATCGGGTCGTCCGGATTCCGATCAATGACGGTAAGGGCGGCGGCACGCGCGACTGATCGCTCCACGCAGTGCGGCGCACAGCTATTGCTGTGCGCCGCAATGTATTTCAGGGGCTAGACGGTCTAGCGCTGTACGGGGAGCTGGATTTCGACGACCCACTGATCGGAGGCGGGATCCTCCGAGGTGACCAGGTAGAACTCGCGGATGGGATCGGTTGCGGTGTAACCGTTCTCATCCGCCCAGCGCCCGACGGCGTCGCACGCCGGCGGGAGGTCGCACAGCAGGCCGCGGTGCACCAGGGTGGCGGCCTCGCCGGCGGGCAGCTGCCGCAGGTCCAGGGTGCCCTCGATCGGGGTGCCCGCGACCTGGTGGGCGACGTGCACGCGCAGGCCCTCGTCGATGATCTCGTAGTAGACCAGTGACGGGCCCGCGATGGTGAGGCCCGCATCCGGGATGAGCTTGCCGAGCCGTTCGTACAGGCGGCCGATGATCGGGCCGACGACGGCATCGCCGTTCTCGGGCGCGATATCGGTGAGTTCGGCCAGTACCAGGGCCGGGACGGTCTTGACGACGATTTCGTTCTCGGGCATCTGCCCCTCGCTTTCGATACGCCGGAGCCTCGCCTCCACGCCCGCCAGCCGCACGGTGTCGGCGGCGACCTGGTTGGCCAGCTGGGCACGGCGCAACTGCAGCATGCCGCGCAACTGCTCCGCGGTCAGCCGGCCGTCGAGCAGATCCGCCACCTGTTGCAAGGTGAACCCGAGATCCTTGAGCGCGACGATCCGATTGAGCCGAGCCAGCTGACCGGCCGCGTAGAACCGATACCCGGTCGACGGATCGACCTGTATCGGTGTCAGCAAACCGATCTCGTCGTAATGCCGCAGCATTCGCACCGATACCCGGCCGAACCTGGCGAAGTCTCCGATACTGAACATGACTCCTCCAGGTCTATGGCCTCACACCGTGTGAGGGTCAACCCCATGATCGCGCGCCGCGCCCGGATGGGCGGGGATCACCGGCCTCGCGCCTGCGCAACGCGCCCCGTTCGACCGGCGCAGCGACTCTCCCACCCGCGGACCTGTATGCCAGAAATGCCTGTGGCGCACGGCTTTTGCCGTGCGCCACAAGCTTTTCGATTCGAGGCGGGTCAGCCTTCGACGCCGCAGGCGGCGAGGACGAGTTCGCGGACGCGGGCGGCGTCGGCCTGGCCGCGGGTGGCCTTCATGACGTCGCCGACGACCTTGCCGGCGGCCTGGACCTTGCCGGAGCGGATCTTCTCGGCGATGTCGGGGTTGGCGGCGAGGGCCTTGTCGACCTCGGACTGCAGGGCGGAGTCGTCGGAGACCATGCCCAGGCCCTTGGCTTCGACGATGGCGGCGGGCTCGCCCTCACCGGCGAGGACGAAGTCGACGACCTGCTTCGCGACCTTGTTGTTGATGGTCTTGGCCTCGACCAGGGCCGCTACCTCGGCGACCTGCTTCGGGGTGATGGGCAGGTCCTCGAGGGAAACCTCGCGCTCCTTGGCCTTTTCGGTGAGCGAGTTGACCCACCAGGCGCGGGCCGCCTCCACCGAGGCGCCGGCGTCGACGGTCGCGATGATCAGGTCCAGGGCGCCGGCATTGACCAGGTCGCGGAACACCTCGTCGGACAGCGCCCATTCGGCCTGGATGCGGGCGCGGCGCAGCCACGGGTATTCCGGGATGGTGCCGCGCAGCTCCTCGACCCAGGCGGCGTCGGGGGCGACGGGCTCCAGGTCGGGCTCCGGGAAGTAGCGGTAGTCCTCGGCGGTCTCCTTGATGCGGCCCGCGGAGGTGGTGCCGTCGGTCTCGTGGAAGTGGCGGGTCTCCATCAGGATCTCGCCGCCCGCGGTCAGCACCGCGGCCTGCCGGCGCATCTCGTAGCGCACCGCGACCTCGACGCTCTTGAGCGAGTTCACGTTCTTGGTCTCGGTGCGGGTGCCGAATTCCTTGGCGCCCTTGAGCATCAGCGAGACGTTGGCGTCGCAGCGCAGCGAGCCCTGCTCCATCTTCACGTCGGACACGTTGAGCGACTTGAGCACTTCGCGCAGCGCGGTCACGTAGGCGCGCGCGACTTCCGGCGCCCGCTCCCCCGCGCCTTCGATGGGCTTGGTGACGATCTCGATGAGCGGCACGCCCGCCCGGTTGTAGTCGAGCAGCGAGTGCGAGGCGCCGTGGATACGACCGGTCGCGCCACCCACGTGCAGCGACTTACCGGTGTCCTCTTCCATGTGCGCACGCTCGATCTCGACCCGGAAGGTCGAGCCGTCGTCGAGCAGCACGTCCAGGTAGCCGTCGGTCGCGATCGGCTCGTCGTACTGGCTGATCTGGTAGTTCTTCGGCTGGTCCGGGTAGAAGTAGTTCTTCCGCGCGAACCGCCCCCACGGCGTGATCGAGCAGTTCAACGCCAGCCCGATCCGAATGGCCGACTCCACCGCCTTCTCATTGACCACCGGCAACGAGCCGGGCAGCCCGAGGCACACCGGGCACACCTGCGTATTCGGTTCCGCACCGAACGTGGTCGGGCACCCGCAGAACATCTTGGTAGCGGTCCCCAGCTCGACATGGACTTCCATACCCATCACCGGCTCGTACCGATCAATGACGTCGGAGTAATCCATCAACTCGACCGTGGCTGCACTCATGCCGACCATCCTATGTCTGGCTGGTCGGCGCGAATGCAAGGGCTCAGTCGACGGCGATGGCTTCGATGATGGGGAGGCGGGAGGCTCGGACCGCTGGGGGGATGGAACCGAGTAGGGCGAGGATCAAGGCGACTACCGCGTAGACCACCAGGAGGGGGGTGGGGTGGTAGGGGATGTCGAGGGCTATGGCGTGGCCCAGGGCGACGGTCGCCAGGTAGTGGGTGGCGGAGCCAGCGGCGAGGCCCAGGAGGGCGCCGACTATGCCTATGCCGGCGGCTTCGGTGAGGACGGTGCGGAGGAGGAAGCGGCGGCTGGTGCCCATGGCCCGGAAGACGCCCAGTTCTCGGCGGCGTTCCAGGACGGAGAGCATCAAGGTGTTCAGCAAGGCGACCGTTGCTACCAGGACGACTATCCAGAGGATGGCGTTGCTGATCGAGGTGCCTTGGCGGACGCTGCTGGAAATGGCTGTGACAGCGTCTTTTCCGGTGGTCACGTGGATATCGGCGGGGACGGCGGCGCGGACGGCGGACATGACGGCCGCGTGGTCGGCGCCGGGGGCGATGTCGATGCCGAGGATGGTTTCGCCGGGGCGCTGGTACCACTGGCGCATGACGTCGAGATCGAGGACCACCGTGCCGGAGATGGCGGCGAAGTAAGGGATGACCTTCAGGACCTGGACCTTGTGAATCCCGGTGGGGGTGGGCAGGTCCAGGGACGAGCCGGGGTGGAGGTCGAGGGTGCGGGCTATGTCGCGGGAGATCACGACGGCTTGGCCCGCGGCCAGGCGGGCCAGGTCGGGTTGGCTGACACCGTCGAGGGCGGAGGTGCGGGCGGCGCCTCCCTCGTAGGCCTGCAACATGACTCGGCCCGAGCCGAGAGTGGAGAAGGCCATCTGGGCGGAGCCGACATCGGCCACCCCGGGGATCTTCTGGAGGGTGGCCTTCAGATCCGAGGGAAGCAGCGGGCCGGTGGGGAACTGCGCCATGGACGTGGGACTGACGAAAATGTCTGTGCCGGCGAGGCCTTCGAAGCTGTCGCCTGCGGCGGAGACCATATTGCGGGTGGCATTGCCGATGGAAACCACGGCGGTGACACCGATCATGACGGTCATGGCCGTGGCCCAGACCCGGCGCGGGGCGCGTTCGACGGTCGTGGCGCCGAGCGCGCCGGGCGCGCCGAACAGCCGGGCGATGGCGGCGCAAGCACGCACGATCGGTTCGGTCGCGGCGAAACAGAGGATGACGGAGCCCACGATGGCGAGGGAGATCCCGGCCATCGAGAGCTTGCCCACGTCGGCCCTGGCGACGACAACCGCGCCGACCACCATGGCGAGGCCGAGAACCGCCGCGGTCCAGCGCAATACGGGTTTCACCGCGTCCGCGGTGGATGTACCGACCGGAGCCAGCGCTTCGATCGGCGCGACCTTGTACACCTGCCGGGCCGCGATCGCGGCGGCGGCGATACTGGCCAGCACGCAGGCGGCGACGGCCACCGGGACGGCATAACCGGGCACCTCGTATTGGGTGCGGGATTCCACGGAGTTCAGGATGGCCGCGGGCAGCTGGTTGATCGCCTGGCGGCCCGCGAAGATTCCGATGACCGAGCCGATCGCGCCGCCGAACAGTCCGAGCAGCGCGGCCTCGGCGATCAGGTCCCGCACCATGGGCCCGCGTTTGCCGCCGATGGCGCGCAGCAGCGACAGCATCGGACGCCGTTGCGCCACAGCCATGCTCATGGCGTTGTATATAAGGAAGGAGGACACGACGAGCGCCGCGGCCGCGGAGGCCAGCGTCGCGTAGCTGACCAGCATGACGGAACTGCTCGCCTGCGCCGTCCGCAACGCGGGATCCGCGACGATCGCGCGGCCCGCGACCGCATCGGTGAGCGCCGAACGCAGCTTGCCCACATCGGTGTTCGGCGCGGCGACGATCTGCACGGAGTCCAGCCGGCCGACCCGCCCGGTGATCTTCTGCGCCACCGGCAGCAGCGCGATGGCGATGTGACCGCCGTTGATATCGCCCGCGGCACTGTCGTCGAGGACGCCCGCGACGGTGGCGGTCAGCGTGCCGAGCTGAAACTTGTCGCCCGGCTTGTGCCCCATGGCCTTGCCGAGCAGCACGCCGTTCGGCACCGTGAGCAGTTTGCCCGCTTGATCTTTCAGCGCCCCGTCGAGGGATGTCCCCAGCTGGGAGATGCTCTGATCCGCCCCGACGAGCAGCGCGCGGTCGGCGTCCGCGCCGATCGGCTGCCGGATCATCGGTACCGCGGCGGCCACGCCGGGCACGGTCCGGATCTGTTGCAGCAGTGTCTGATCGAAGCCCGCGTCGGTGATGCCGCTGACCTCGAGCACGGCATTGCCGCCGAGGCTGTGGGTGAGTTTGTCGACGGATCCGGTGATGGATCCGGAGATGCTGAAGACGGAGACCAGCAGTCCGGCGGAGACTCCCATGACCACCATCGACATGATGGTGCGCCCGCGGTGGGCGAAGAGTTCGCCGATATTGAACAGCCGCAGTCGATCCCAGGCGGCGCGGATCATGCGTGCACCGGTCCGGTGTTCTCGTCGGCCGCGGCGCCGTTGGCGTCGTGGATGGAGACGGCGAGTTCCTCGGGCACGGTCCGCATTTCGCCGTCGTCGCCGCGTTCGACGCGTTCGGTGGAGCCGATGTGCCCGTCGCGCAGGGTGATGACGCGGTCGCAGTACCGCACCGCGCCCATGTCGTGGGTGACCATGACCACGGAGTTGCCCTCCTTGGTGATGTCCCCGAGCAGTTTGAGGATGGCGGCGCCGGTCTTGGAGTCGAGGTTGCCGGTGGGTTCGTCGGCGAGGATGAGCGGCGGGTCCATGATGAGGGCGCGGGCGACCGCGACGCGCTGCATCTGGCCGCCGGACAGCTCACCGGGCCGGTGGTCGGCGCGTTCACCGAGCCCGACCAGGTCGAGCAGTTCGAGGGCGCGGGGTTTGGCCTTGCGCAGGCCGGTGCCGTCCAGCAGTTTGGGGATGGCGACGTTCTCCCAGGCCGACAGCGTGGGGAGCAGGTTGAAGAACTGGAAGACGAAACCGACCTGATGCCGCCGGAATTCGGATTGCCGGTCGTCGTCGAGTCCGCCGATCTCGTTGCCCTGGAAGCGGATCGAGCCGGAATCGGGTGAGTCGAGCGCGCCGAGCAGGTGCAGCAGGGTGCTCTTGCCCGATCCGGACGGGCCGATGATCGCGGTGAACTCCCCCGCCGCGATGGTCAGGCTGATGCCGTCCAGGGCGCGCACGGTCTGCTCGCCCACCCGGTATTCCTTGGTGACGTCGGTCAATTCCAGCATGTCGTTCCCCTCGTGGCCGGCTGTGGTTTCAGCTGGCCATGGCGCGTGTACGTGAACTGCGGTGGTGCTGAGCGGTGTCGTAGCTGTCGAGGATCGCGCGCAGCGCGGGTTGTTCGGCGGACAATTCGAGGTAGACGTCGACCGTCGATTTGCCTTGCGCGAGTGCGTGATCCAGTTTCACATTCATGTGGTTGTCCCACCGGTGGCGCAGCGCGAGCAGTACGCCGTCCGGGCCGCCGAAGAGCCGTTCCAGCTCGGGCAGATCGTCGAAGAGCTTGGGATCAGTGGGATTTCGCGCCGCCCGGTCCAGGACGGCGTGCAGGATATCGGTGCGAGCGTGCAGGTCTTGCCAAGACATGGCCCCCAACCTTTCGTAACGCGCCCGGTCGGTTCCGGGTGCTGTGCCGATGTCCTGAACGCTACGGACGCGCCGAGTCCCTGTCGTCGTGCCGTGGACGCGACTTGACCTCCTACCCCGGTAGGAGACGGGACCCCTGCCGTCGAACGATGTACGCCGTCGAACTCGCCGATTAGCCTTGCAGAATGAACGTGACCAGCGCCACCCCGCAAGCGGTCGGGCAGGCGTTGCGGGAGCTGCGGGCCGAGGCGAGGGCCAGTCGCGGGCGTATCCGGCTGTTCCTGCGGCATCCGGCCAGTGAGTTCCGCCGTCATGCCGAGCAGTTCGGTTACCCGGCCAATGTGGTCGTGCTCATCGACATGATCCTGCTCGCGGTCAGCGTCATCGCGGTGTTCCAGCGTTATTCGTCGGGGTATTTCCCCAGCGTACTGCCCATGGTGGCGTTGCTGCTCGCGAATCTGACCGGTCCGCTCTACGTGGCCTTCGGGTTGATGCCGAAACCGCTGGTGATCGCGGGGTTCACCATGGGCGCCGAGGCGGTGTTCCTGGCCCAGCCGGTGCCGACCGACAGCGCCCCGTTCGTCCTGATCGCCGCCGCCGGGGAGATCGCCGCGCTCGGATCGCTGCTCGTCAGCGTGCCGGTGGCCTGCGCGATGATCGCGGAACTGTGGTTCTTCCATGCCATCGGCCACCTGGACATCGGCATGCCGGTCTGGGCCTTCGCGGTGGCCTGCGGCTGGATGGCCGGGCAGATGATGAACTACCAGCGGCGCTATCTCTATCAGGAGCGAGAGAACCAGGCGGTACGAGCCGTGCAAGCTGCCGATGACGAGCGTCGCCGGATCGCTCGTGAGGTGCACGATGTCATCGCTCATTCGCTGAGCATCACGTTGTTGCACGTCACCGCGGCCCGGCACGCCTTGCAGACGGACCGGGACGTGGACGAGGCGGTGGATGCGCTCACCGATGCCGAGCGGCTGGGCCGGCAGGCCATGGCCGATATCCGGCGCACGGTCGGGCTGCTCGGTCAGCAGCCCTCGCTGCAGACCCCGGAACCCGGCCTGGACGATATCCCCGAGTTGATCCAGGATTTCGTGCGCGCGGGCATGGAGATCGATTTCCGGATGTCCGGCAGTGCGCGTGAGGTGTCCGCGGGTGTCGGTCTGGCGCTGTATCGGATCTGCCAGGAATCTCTCGCGAATATCGCCAAGCACGCGCCCGGGGCCGAGGCGCGGCTGCGAATCGAAATGTCCGCCAGGGAAATCACTTTGACGGTCGCCAATCCGCTGCCGCCCGGGGTGCTCCCCCGGCCCGGGCACGGTATGGGTATTTCCGGTATGCAGCAGCGTATTTCACTGCTCGGCGGCACTTTGTCGTCGGCGGCCGAGGACGACCGCTGGCGGGTCGTCGCCCGGATTCCATTGTCCGGTCAGTTCGAATGTCTGGCGTCGACCGCCGAGGAGCATGTGCGCACGATGTTGTTCTCCATGATTCGGAAGCCGGCGGCGGACGGTCCGCGCGGGGAGGGTGAGCGGTGAGCGATCGTCCGGACGAGGAGTTGATCGATGTCCTGGTCGTCGACGATCAGGAGCTGGTGCGCGGCGGCTTGCGGCGGATCCTGCGCCGCCGTGACGGTTTCGCGGTGAGCGAGTGCGCGGACGGGGACGAGGTGCCGGCGGCGGTGGCCGCGCAGCGCCCGGATGTGGTGCTGATGGATCTGCGGATGAAGCGGATCGGCGGTATCGAGGCGACACGGACATTGCGTACGTGCGCGGACGCGCCGCCTGTGCTGGTTCTCACAACGTTCGATGATGACCAATTACTGTCCGGCGCATTACGTGCCGGGGCGGCCGGTTTCATTCTCAAGGATTCCCCCGCGGAGGATCTGATCCGCGCGGTACGGACGGTCGCCACGGGTGGATCGTGGCTGGATCCGTCGGTGACTCCGCGTGTCCTGTCGGCCTATCGCTCGGCGCGTCCCGTGCCCGCGCCGGGCGACAGCCGGCTCACCGATCTCACCGTGCGGGAGCTCGAGGTGCTGGAGTTGATCGGCCGCGGGCGGCTCAACGGCGAGATCGCGGGCGCGCTGGGTATCTCGGAGGTAACCGTCAAGAGCCATGTGGGGCACATCTTCGGGAAGCTGGGGTTACGTGATCGGGCGGCGGCGATCGTGTTTGCGTTTGACCACGGCGTAGTCGCACCGGGAGAATCCACTTCCTGAGGGCCGGGTGGCGAATGATCTCGTCGCGACCCTCCCTGGAGTTGGAGGTTTGGACGGGGTGGATGCACCACCATCGCGGGCCGGTAGCCGTTTCGGTCCGTACGAGTTGCGCGCGCTGCTGGGCAGGGGCGGCATGGGTGAGGTCTACGAGGCCTACGATGCCGTCAAGGACCGGATAGTCGCGCTCAAACTGCTACCCGCCGATCTCGCGAAAGATCCCTCCTACCAGGAACGTTTCCGCCGCGAGTCGCAGGCGGCGGCGCGGCTGGCCGAACCGCACATCATCCCCATCCACGATTGGGGCGAGATCGATGGTGTGCTCTACATCGATATGCGGCTGGTGCGCGGGCACGATCTGCGCACCATGCTGGATGTGAAGGGCCCGCTGTCGCCGATCCGGGCGGTCGGCATCATCGAGCAGATCGCGGCCGCACTGGACGCGGCGCACTACTCGGGACTGGTGCACCGGGATGTCAAGCCCGCCAACATTCTTGTGACCGATGCGGATTTCGCCTATCTCGCGGATTTCGGCATCGCGCGCGCGGAGGGCGACACCACCATCACCGTGACGGGGACCGCGGTCGGCTCCTACGCCTACATGGCGCCGGAGCGGTTCGATTCGGGTCCGGTCACGGGCAGCGCGGATATCTACTCGCTGGGTTGCGTGCTGCACGAATGCCTCACGGGCGTCAAGCCGTTCCCGGCGCAGAACATGAGTGTGCTGATCCGCTCGCACCTGTCCGATCCGCCGCCGCAGCCCAGTCTGCGGCGGGCCGGGATTCCGCCGGCGCTGGATTCGGTGGTGGCGCGCGCGCTGGCCAAGAATCCGAACGGACGGTTCCTGACGGCGGGCGAATTCGCCCGCGCCGCACGGGCCGCGCTCGCCGGGGGCGTGGTCGCGCCGCCGACGGAGATGCTGCCGCCCGCGCGCACGGTGCCGCCCGCGGCCGAGACGACCATCATGCCCAGCCTCGGCGGGGCCCGGGGACCGGCCGGTCAGCCGCCGGTCGGACCGGGTCCGATCAGCGGTCCGGGTGCGCAGACGGTGCGGGGTCCCGGCTCGGCTTCCGCGGGCCCGGGCGGTAGCCCGCCGGGCGGGAATGCCGGTCCGAACGCGCCGGGCCAGGGCGGCCGGCGACCGGATCCGACGCTGCGGCAACCGAATACGGGCGCCTTCCCGGCCTTCATCACCGGTGGATTCCCGGCGACCGAGCCCGAACCGCCGGAGACCGGCGAGCTGGTCATCGTGCCGTCGGATCCGACCACGGTGCGGGTCAGCGACTTTCACTTCACGCCACTGCCCGAGGATGCGCAGGAACGCGCGGCCTGGGGTCATGCGCAGGCGCAGCAACGGGACTTTCCCTATGCGCCCGCACCGGATCCGTCGCTCTACCCGACGGCGGATCATCCGCGGGTCGAGACGCCGCGGCCCCCGGCCCGGCGTCCGCGCCGCGGGAAGTCGATCGCGGTGCCGCTGTCGCTCGGCGTGCTGGTGATCGCGATCATCGCGATCGTCGGCACCATCGGCTGGCAAGTCCTCGACGGCTCCCGCAACGAATCACCGAGTACGACAGCGGTACAGGGGAATCCGGGTGGAGTAACCCAGCCGCTGTCCCGAACCAAAGGTCCGACAACGACGTCGGCGGCGCCGACGACGACTGCGGTACAGTTGCCCGCCGGCGCGACGCCGTGCTCGGTGGTGTACGGAAACCTCAACGGTTACAACAATTCCGCGATCGGAAATACTGTTACCAGCTGTCCTTTCGCGGAAGAGGTACGCCGGGCCTATGCTCAGGCGACGTCGGGTCAGACGGGGGTGACGACGAGTGTGGTGGTCGTCAGCCCGGTCACGAACCGGCCTTACACGATGAATTGCAGTGCGGCAGGCAAATTGGTTACCTGCATCGGTGGTGAGAACGCGGTGGTGTATGTCTACTGACCGGATTCCGTCCTGTCGCAACGGTATTGCGGCCGGGCTGGCGCTGGCAGCTATGTTCGCGGTGTCCGCTTGCAGTTTCAATCCGCGTATCCCGGGGGGTTCGCCGGTGCATGTCGCGCGGATCGTCCAGGCCGCGAAGACCGAGGCGCTACCGGGCATGTCCCTGGACGCCTCGGATCTGCCGGAACTGTTCGGGCTGCCGCACAATGTCACGTTCGCGGCGGATTTCGCGGATCTGCAGTCCACCATGGACGGGCGGGTCGGATTGGCGATCATGCCCGTCGGGGGCGGTGATATGACGCAGCTCGGCACCTGGACCAGCGGTATCGCGTGGTCGACCATCAAGGTGCCGATCGCGCTGGCCGCGCTGCGCAAGGATCCCGACGGCATGCAGTCCATTGCCGAGGCCGCGATCACCTACTCGGACAACGATGCCGCGGAGGCGCTCTGGAATTCGCTCGGCAGCGGTGGGCAGGCGGCCGACATCGTGGAGGCCGTGCTGCGCGAGACCGGTGACACCCGTACGGATGTCGCGGCGCGACACACCAGGCTGGCGGATCTGGAATCCTATGACGGGCTGGCCTTCGGCACCACCGATTGGTCGCTCGCCGATCAGGTGCACTTCGCGTCGAAGCTGCCGTGCCTGCCCGGCTCCAATTCGGTCATCTCGCTCATGAGTGAGATAACGCCCAGTCAGAGTTGGGGTCTGGGGCGATTGATCGGCGCGGAGTTCAAGGGCGGCTGGGGTCCCGACGACGAGACCGGCAAGTACACCGTGCGGCAGTTCGGCGTGATCCCGACGCTGCGCGGGCCGATCGCCGTGGCCATGGCGGCCGAACCCGCTTCCGGCAGTTTCGATGACGCCACCGACATGATGGACAAGCTGGCGCTCATGATCGGCGATCATCTGCCGGATCTGCCTGGGGGGCTGTGCAACCACTGACCTGGGCGTTCCACTGAGTGGGACGGCCGCTGGGCACGATCTTCCGAAACCCGGCAATACGCACGGTATTTGACCATGATCCTCCCACCGCACCACAATCCTTGCGATTGACGGGGGCGGGTGTGTCCCGTAGGAAGCAGGGACACACCGGGATGATGGAGGTTACGGCGTGAGCGCACGGTATTCGCGGGCCGCGGTTTTCGGGGCGGTCGCGCTGCTGGCAGTCGCGCTGCCGGGGTGCGGTAGCAAGCCGGTCATGGTGCCGGACAATGCGAGCGCCGCCGCTGTCGCGCCGACCACGGCCCCGCCCGCCAGTGTCGCGGCCATGCCGGGCACGCTGGCCTGGGATTTCGTGAATCAGCTGGAACCGACGCTGGCCGGCAAGGTGGGAATCGGGTTGTTGCCCCTGGGCAGTACCCAGGTGGTGGAACTGGGTGACTGGACCACCGGGCCGGCCTGGTCGACCATGAAGGTGCCGCTGAGCCTGGCCGCGCTGCGCGCCAATTCCGGGGAGATCGGCGCGGCCACCAATGCCATTGAATATTCGAACAATACGGCCGCGGACACGCTGTGGCAGTCACTCGGCACGCCCGAGGTCGCCGCGCAGACCGTCCAGGCGGTCTTACGCGAGGGTGGCGACACCGCGACCACGGTGCCCGCCACCCGCGCCCGCGCGGACTTCTCCGCCTTCGGCCAGGCCGACTGGTCCATCACGAATCAGCTCACCTTCGCCGCTCACCTGCCCTGCCTCCCCGGCTCGGATGCCGTCACCTCCCTGATGGGCAAGATCAGCGCAGGTCAGCGCTGGGGACTCGGCAATCTCGACGGCGCCCTGTTCAAGGGCGGCTGGGGCCCCGACACCAACGGCAACTACCTGGTCCGCCAGATCGGCCTCATCCCGGTGGACGGCGGCCAGATCGCCATCGCCATTGCCACCCAGGCCAATTCGGGCACCTTCGACGACGGCACCACCATCCTCACCAAAATCACCGACCTGATCCAGAAGCACCTCACCGAACTGCGTGGCGGCACCTGCGCCGCGCATTAACCACAGCTTCACGGGGGCGAATCCCCGGGATTGCCGGACTCAGGGCAAGATGGGTGCCATGCGCATCGGAGTCTTGACCGGAGGCGGAGACTGCCCAGGCCTGAACGCCGTGATCCGTGCCGTCGTTCGCACCGCGAACGGGCGGTGGGGGGATGCGATCGTGGGGTTCCAGGACGGGTGGCGCGGCCTACTCGAGGATCGCAAGATCCAGATCCTCAACAACGACCGCACCGACCGCCTGCTCACCAAGGGCGGCACCATCCTCGGCACCGCCCGCACGAATCCGGACGTACTACGCGCCGGACTCCCCCGGATCAAACAGACCCTGGACGACAACGGCATCGACGCCCTCATCCCCATCGGCGGCGAGGGCACCCTGACCGCCGCCTCGTGGCTGGCCGACGAGGGCGTACCCGTGGTGGGCGTCCCGAAGACCATCGACAACGACATCGACTGCACCGACACCACCTTCGGCCACGACACCGCAGTCGCCATCGCCACCGATGCCATCGACCGCCTGCACACCACCGCGGAATCGCATCAGCGCGTCATGCTGGTCGAGGTGATGGGCCGGCACGCGGGCTGGATCGCCATCAACTCCGGCATCGCGTCCGGCGCGCATCTGACCCTGGTGCCCGAGGTGCCGTTCGATGTGGACGAGGTCTGCGCCATGGTGAAACGCCGCTTCCAGCGCGGTGATTCGCACTTCATCTGCGTGGTCGCCGAGGGCGCGCACCCGGATCCCAATTCCATGAGCCTGCGCGACGGCGGTATCGACGAGTTCGGGCATGTCCGTTTCACCGGTGTGGCCCAGCAACTGGCCCCGGAGATCGAGCGCCGCATCGGCAAGGAGGTCCGCGTGACCGTCCTCGGCCATGTGCAGCGCGGCGGCACACCGACCCCGTACGACCGGGTGCTGGCCACCCGTTTCGGCGTGCACGCGGCCGAGGCCGTGCATGCCGGGAACTTCGGTCAGATGGTGGCGTTGCACGGCAGCGAGATCGATCTGGTGCCGCTGGCGGAGGCCACCAAGCAGCTCAAACTCGTTCCGGCGGACCGCTACCGCGAGGCTGCCGCGTTCTTCGGCTGATCAGCCCCCTCGACGAATTTCACCGGCCCCTGCACTCCAGTGCGGGGGCCGGTCTCATATGCGCCGGCGGGCCGCCCTTATTCGGGTGTCATGCGCGCCTTTTCGGCCGCTTCCCGGCGCATGGCGACCGCTACCGCCGCGACCCCGGCCACTCCGATCAGCCAGGAGATCCAGACCGGTGCTCCCATGCGGATGACGAGCCCGGATACCCCGAACGAGTGATGCCACAGCAGGTCGGTGATACCGGACCCGAAACCCTGTATCAGCAGCACGAATCCGATGGTCCACCAGACGGTCTGGCTCTGCTGCTTCGAATTCGCCGACTCCTTGGGATCGGTCGACATGGCTTACCCCCACTTCCCGGACATTCCCGACTCCGAACTGTTTGCTCAGAGCAGTCTCCGGCGTGGGGCACCGGCCGCGCATCGGCCTGAAGTTGCCCGGCCGCAATGCTTTTGCCAGTCGTGAGGATGAGTCCGGATCGGCGCATCCGCCGTGGGATGTCATCCTCGATGCTGATCAGTGTGCGTCGAAACGTCCGGCGGCGAGCGCGTCGGTGAAGCGATCCCATTCGGCCGGTGCGAAGATAAGCGCAGGACCGGTCGGATTCTTACTATCGCGGACTCCCACTCCGCCGGACAGGAAAGCGATTTCCACGCATTCCTTGGCGCCCGTACTGCGGGCGCTCTTGAACCACCGGACGCCGGACGGTTCGACGTTCACGTCGCGTACTCCTTCGCTGCCTTGCGCAAGAGGTCTCTACTACTGGTCTCGTCCAGCGCCGCGCGCTGGATCGCCTGGTACGCCTGCAGATAACGGTCGACGGCGGCCTGCTTTTCGAGATAGAGGTCACCGAGGAAGTTCTCCAGGTACACCACGGTGGGCTCGAGCGGTCGGTTGCCGCCGTCGTGACCGAAGTCCAGAATCACGAACGGGCCCACGGTATGACCGATCGGGACGCCCGCCGAGAAGGGTAGTACACGAACAGCAATCGTTGGAAGTGTCGACATGTCCGCCACGCGGCGCAGTTGCGCGGCCATCACGCGCGGACTGCCGACAACGCGTCGTAGTGCGGTTTCATGGACGACCACCTCGAAGGTGGCGGGGTTGCGCTTGCGGGTGAGCAGGCTCTGGCGGCGGACCTTCAGCTGCACACGGCGGTCGAGTTGGTCGTCACCAGCATCCGGCCAGTAATCACCGATCAGGACCCGTGCGTAGTCGGCGGTCTGGAGCAGTCCGGGGATCAGGTCCGGCTGGTAGGAAATGAGGCCGCGGGCCGAAGCCTCCAGGCCCACATACACGTTGAAGCCCTCGGGTATGAGGTCGTCGTATTCGTGCCACCAGGACTTGACACTGGCCTGTTGCGCCAGACCGCCCAGGGCCGTGGTGAATTCGTCGTCGAAATCGTAAATGCGGCATAATTCCCGGATGTCGAGTACGCGAATCTTCTCGGCATTACCGGTTTCCAGCCGTTGCAGTTTGGATTCGCTCCACTCCATCAGCGCGGCCGCCTCGGCAATGGTCAGATTGCATTGCATCCGACCCTCGCGCAGGTATCGCCCCAGTTGACGGCGCGGCAGCGTGGAACCGTTGTCGGACATCCGTAGTCCTCCCCCGCGAACGCAGTGTGAGTCACTCTGAACGATGCTCCCATGCGTTATGAATTCCGACCTGGAGCTTTGACAAACTTTCAGGATCCGGCGAATGTTCGATTGTCGGGTAGCGCCGCGGATGCTGAACTGGAAGTCGCGCCCGGTGAGAGCCGGAGCCCTGATATCTCTGGACCCACTCGTCCCCGAGCCGGGCGCACCACACTCCGACACCCGCTGCGCCGCAGCGACAACCGGCATACCGCCGTGCGCCCCGGCGAACCTCGATACCCTGTACCTCAGGCCCGGCGCGAGCGTGCGCCGCCCGCCCGATCACCCCGCGCCGGACCGTGCAGTCCCCCGACCTCCGCGCTGCCCCGGTGTACACGATGATGTATCTCTTCGATTGCACGATGGACCCCGGCGAGCTGACCCTCCCGGTGGCCCATCAAGCCATGCAAATCCACAAATGCTGCACTGTCGACAACTGCCTCGTCCGCCGCCGCGCCCGCCAGATCCTCGTCGACACCGGCCAGATGACCCTAGGCGACCGCGCCAACCCCTGACCACCGAGGCGGCCGCTACCGAGCCACCAGCACCAACACAATCACCACCAACAGCACCAGCACCACCGCCGTGAACCCCACCATCACCATCGCAGCCACCTGCGACGACCTCCCCTGACCCGGAACCCGCTGCGGCGGCACGTGATTCGGGCCGAAGGATCCAGGAGCCGCCCCGTAAGGCGCTCCCGGGGAAACAGCCGGCGGAGCGCCGAATCCGGACTCCCCCTGCCCCACCGAAATCACCGGAAGCCCGCCAGAGGTCGCCGGGCCGGCCGAATACCCCTCCGACACACCGGGATCCCTCTCTCCGCGCCCACTCACCCCACCGGCCTCGCCAGACGCGGGCACGAACGCCCCCGACTCCGGATGCCGCAACTCCGCCCCGGGATAACCCGCAGGCACCTGCTCAGGCGCAGGCCGAACCACCGGCGCACTCACCGCAGTCACAATCTCATCCTGCGAAACTGCCCGCGCCGGACCTTCCGGCTCACGGGACACTGCCTCCGCATCATCCGTCGCGGAAGCGCCCACCGACTCCGAGTCCGCTGTCGCCGCTGCGGACTTCGGCCCGGCCCCAGTCGCTGAAATGGTGCCGCCCGCCAACGATCCTGCGCTCTGCAATGCAATGGCCGCCGCAGTCACCGGACCCGCAGCAGCCGGCACACCACCGGCAAGACCGCCGGGTCGAGGAGACCCCGCCTGCGCGGAAGGAGGAGGGCCCGACGCGCCAAGCTGCCCGCTGGCGCCGCTAGACGCCCCGCCCTCAGCGATAGCGGACTCTCCGGCTGCCGCGGAAGTCGAATTGCCCGGCTGTGGCGCGTCGCTGCGCTCTTCGGACGATTCCTCCGGCGCAGCGTCGAACGGTTGCGCGTTGGCCGGCGCGGACCGGTCGGCCGGATGCTGCTGCGGCACACCAGGCTGCGTGAGGAGGTCAGTGCGCTGGTCCGGCGAATTCGACGCTGCGACATAACCTGCTCGGTCGGCCGGGGTGGGCTCGTCGTGGGCTACAAACTCTGGCCCGGATGCCGGACTCGGCGCCGATAACTGCTGGGGCCGCGGCGACGGATGCTGTTGTGACGCAGCGTCTCCGGATATGGAGTGGGCGGGGGATGCGGACTGATGCTGTGGCGCCCCCGCGGTGTGGGACGCAGGCTGTGGCGCCCCGGCCGCGTGGGAGGCGGGCTGAGGCGGGCCGGCAGGCTGGGGTGGCGGTTGCTGTTGTGGGGCGGGGTGGGCCGGGGCCGGATAGGCCGGGTAGGCGGGGGCTGGTGCGCCGGCGGGTTGGGGGGATTGTTGTTGCGGGGCTGGATATCCGGCGGGGGGCGCGGGATAGGTGGCGGGGTAGGGCTGTTGGGGGCCTTGGTATCCGGGTGGGGGTTGGTAGGCCTGGGGGTAGGCGGGCTGGGGCGGGTAGGCGGGTGGGTAGGGCTGGAGGGCTTGGGGGGTGGGGTAGACGGGGTGGGGGGTGGTGGGGGCGGTGAGGGCTTGGCGGGCGGCCTTGGCGAAGGCGGCGCAGGAGGGGAAGCGGTCGGGGGCGCGTTTGGCCATGGCTTTGGTGAGGACGGCGTCCATGGCGGGGGTGAGGCCGGGGCGGCGGAGGCTGACCGGGGGTGGGAGGAGTTGGAGGTGGCCGTGGATTATGGCGGAGGGGTCGGGGGAATCGAAGGGGCCGGCGCCGATGAGGAGCCAGTAGAGGGAGAGGGCCAGGGAGTATTGGTCGGTGCCGGGGTCGAGGTGGGCGCCGGTCATTTGTTCGGGCGAGGCGTAGGCGAGGGTGGCGGTGAACATGCCGGCCTGGGTGAGGTGGGTGGAGTCCTCGCGGAGGCGGGCGATGCCGAAGTCGGTGAGGAAGACGCGTTCGCCGTGCCCGGCGACGGCGCGGGCCAGGATTATGTTGGCGGGCTTGACGTCTCGGTGCAGGACGCCCATGGAGTGGGCGTAATCCAGTGCGGCGGCGACGCCTTCGATGATCTGCACGGCGCGTTCGGGCGGCAGGGTGCGGACATTCACGCCGGCCGCGTCGACGCCGTCCACGTACTGCATGGAGATCCACAGCTGCTCGTCCTCGGAGCCGCGGTCGTACACCTCGACGATGTTCGGGTGATCCAGTTGCGCGACCAGATCCGCCTCGCGTTCGAAGCGGGCGCGGATCTCCCTGTCCGCGTACAGTTCCCGGTTCAGCAGTTTCAAGGCCGTCAACCGGCCCAGGCGTGGGTGCCGGGCGAGATAGACCGATCCCATCCCGCCCTGTCCGAGCAGTCGCTCAATGGTGAACCCGGCGAACACGTCGCCGTTCTTCAACACTTCGACGACCCCCTTCCGGTGACGTACAAGTCCGTGAGCCTACCGTCTGCGCGTCTCGTGGACGGCTCAGCCGGGAGTCACCAATCCGGACTCGTACGCGAGTACCACGGCCTGTGCCCGGTCGCGCAGATTCAGTTTCGTGAACACCTTCGACACATGCGTCTTCACGGTTTGCTCCGCCACGAAAAGGGATTCCGCGATCTCGGCATTGGACATGCCGCGCGCCACCAGTTCCAGCACTTCCCGCTCCCGCGGCGTCAGCACCGACAGTGCGGGCGCGGGCGCCCGGCGAGCCCGCCGGCGCGTGACATCCGCGATGAGCCGCCGCGTCACGGTGGGCGCCAGCAGCGCATCCCCCGCCGCCACCACCCGCACCGCGCGCACGAGTTCCTCGGCAGGCGCGTCCTTGAGCAGAAACCCGCTCGCCCCGATCCCCAGCGCCTCGTACACGTAATCGTCGATATCGAAGGTGGTCAGCATGAGCACCCGCACCGGCGGATCGAACGCGGCCGACAGAATGGCCCGCGCCGCGTCCAGCCCGTTCATCTCGGGCATGCGCACATCCATGAGCACCACATCGGGCCGCAACCGTTTGGCTTCCGCCACAGCCGCTTTCCCGTCCGCGGCATCCCCGATCACACTGATATCGGGTTGCGCGGCAAGCAATGCCCCGAATCCCTGCCGGACCATCGCCTGGTCATCGGCGATCAACACCGTTATCGCCACAGTCCCACCTCACGCACCCACACGAGTCTGCCATGCCGCGAATACGACTGCTGCGGCATGACCGGTTCACGCGGGCGGACGCGCCCGATCAACTGTCGCCTCGACGATCGGAGAAGCCGGGGGCAACCGATCCCTTCGACCGATGGCGACGAATCAACCAGCTGAGCTGCGACAAATCCACCAGCCAGGCCGCGACCGAGCCACCACATCCACCCGGGATTTGCTCTGTCGCAAGATAAATCATGAACCAATGACTTCACCCATCAAAACCTCGAGCTCAGGGCAGCAGCGTAAAGCTGTCCACATGCCGGGATCGGACCACGGAAAAGTGCCGTCTATCCGTTGTGGCGACGGTGCTCAGATTCCGCCGCTCGGCCGCGGCGATCACGGAGGCGTCCGCAGTTCCCAGCGGCAGGTCTCGATATTTCGCTACCAGTTCGGCAATACGCAGCCAGTCGGCCGCGTGCACGGGCTCAATCGTGAACAGCCCTTCGGCCAGATCCCCGAGGAAGCGAACTTCGGCTTCGGTACCCAGCCGGGTAGCGATGAGGTATGCCGCCTCGGTGATGACCAGCGTTGGCACAACCAGGGGGCCACGGTGGCTCTGGAGCAGTTCCAGACAAGCGTCATGGTGGGCATCGTCGGCATCGACGTAGGCGTACAACGGCCCGGCGTCGACTATCAGGGCGCCTATCGGCCCCACTCCCGGCTGAGGATCTCATCGATCCGGCTCGATACGTCCGAACGCCCACTGCGCCCCGCACCCGCAGCACCGAACCGCCGAGGCTTGCCCGTCGGCACGCAGAGATACTGCGCAATCGCCTCCCGAGTCAGCTCGGAAACGGTAACGCCCCGCAACTCCGCTTCATGACGCAAACGCTCGTCGAGCTCGTCAGGTAGTTTCACAGTGGTCCGCCTCATGGTATGCCAGCATACCGTCAAGTTATCAGCCGTCACGTCGACGCATCAGCAGATCGGCGGAAACCCACAGCGACTGCGACAGCCGACCGGTCGAGTCCGTCACTCGAACACCACACTGTGAGCGCGAACTGAATCGCCTTGCACCCGAAGCTCGATGCGGTCCGGAGCCATCGGCTCCCCGCGGCACGACGAACGCGGCGGCTCACACGGCGAGGACGGAGAGGGGGAGTTCGGCGCGGACTTCGAAGCCGCCGTCGGGGCGGGGGCCGGCGATGAGCATGCCGCCGACGGCGGCGGCGCGGGCCTGCATGCCGACGATGCCGCTGCCCGGTGCACCGTGGTGGTCGGTGGCGGCGGGCTGGTCGTGGGGCTTGGCGATGATCGGGTGGCCGTTGCCGACTACGAGCATCAGGCTGGTGCCGCACATGATCCGGACCTCGACGGGGGCGCCCTGGGCGTGGCGGCTGGCGTTGGCGAGGGACTCCTGGATGATGCGGTACAGGGCCAGGCCGGTGGTGTCGGGGACGGTGTCGAGGGCTCCGTCGATGGTCCAGGCGATGGGGACGCCTGCGCGGCGGGCGCCTTCGAGCAGGGCCAGGACGTCGGCGCCGGTGGGTTGGGGGGCGTGTTCGGGGAGTTGGCCGTCGCTGCGCAATACGCCGAGCAGGCCGCGGATTTCGTTGAGGGCCGCTCGGGCGCCGGTGCCGATGGATTCGAATTCGGCTCGTGCGTCGCCGGAGAGGCCGGGGATGCGGTAGGGGGCGGTCTGGGCCTGCACCACGACCATGGACATGTGGTGCGCGACCACGTCGTGCAGGTCGCGGGCGATGCGGGCCTTCTCCTCGAGGATGGCGCGGCGGGCGCGTTCCAGTTCGGTCTCCTCGGCCTGCTGCAGGAGCTGCCGGCGGGACAGCACCACCCAGCGGAGCAGCAGTCCAACCAGGACCAGGCCGGTGATGGCCAGGGGCCAGCCGAAGCCGGCTTCCGCGAAACTGTCGGTTTGCGCCATGGTGGTGGCGAACAGCAGCGAGGTCGCCAGCCACACCACGCCCACGATCCGGATCGGCGCCCGCACCGCGACCGCGAACACCAGGATGAACAGCGACAGGATGTGGACCACCTGGAACGGCAGGTGGTTGCCGGGCTGATGTGGCACCGCCAGCGCGATCAGCAGCGCCGAACCTGCCGAAACCGCCCATCCCAGCGCGGGATTCACCCGGACCAGCAGGACGGGCAGCGCCGCGAACATGGCGATGAACGGCATGGCCGCCGCCGGCACCTTGTGCGTCACGTGCAGCGTCGGCCACGCCACCGCCATGAAGACGAAGGCCACCAGCACCGTGAACCCGTCGAAGAACTGACGGCCGCGGGCCGTCCTCACCCTGTTGCGCACTTCACCGACCATGACGTCGACGGTAGAGAACTCGCGGTCCGCCCACGTCATACCCCCGGGTGATCTAGCACCCCCTACCGCGGTACCGGCCGCTACCGGCCCTCCCCCGGGCCGCTCATGCGGGAACGGCCCCGCAGCACGACGTGCCGGTAGCACCCCGATTTCTAGCTTTTGAGCCATGGAAGCGAACACCTCGGAGAATTCGCACGACAATGCTCAGGGCTCCGGCCCCCGCGCCGCGACGACCAGGTCCGGCCGCGTCGCCCCGCTGGGTCGCGCCGGCACCCTGACCGCGGCGGCCGCCGTACTCTTCGCCGCGTCCGCGGTTTTCATGCCCATCGACGCGACGGCCGCCACGCCGCCCGCCCCCGAGAATGCGGTGGCGCGGGCCGGGCTGCTGGAATCGGTTGCGGACCATCCGGATACGAGCGTGATCCCGGCCGACTTCGCCGCCGAGGCGGGGTATCAGCCGGTCCTGCGGGACGGCATGCTCACCGATCCGAAGGGCCGCTGCTCCTCACCGGTGACCTTGCCGGCCGAGTTCGTCACCGCCTGCCAGGCGCACGATTTCGGCTACGACATGCTGCGGTACGCGGCGCGGCGCGGCCAGCCCCTCGGCCCGTGGGCACGGCAGGCCTCCGACGCCGGACTGGAACGGCGCATGCACGCGGCCTGCGCGGACCGCACCGAGGTCGTCTCGCACGCCTACTGCGAGGTGATGGCCAGCATCGCGACCACCGCGGTGGACCTGAACTCCATCCGGCAGGACTACGGCGTCCCGATCTACGAACCGTTCTTCCAGCCGCAGAACGGGCGGCCGTCCGAGGCCCGAATGCTGTGCGGCGCTGGCGCACTCGGCGTCCTGACCGCCGGACTGGCGGTCGGCATCCGGTCGATCGTCCGTAGCCGCCGGACCGCGCGCGCCGCCACGAACGCAGCGGCGGTCCCGCTGTGACCACGATGACGAAAGCAGAGGACACGATGACCGGCGTCGAGCACACGGCGACCGAACCGAACGATCCCCGGCCCGCCACACCGAACGGGCCGGGCATCACTCTGGACAGCGGATCTCGTTGGGCGCGTGTGCGATTCGTGCCGCCACGGATCGGGACCACGCTGGCCGTGACCGCCGCGGTACTCGTCTCGCTGGCTCCCGGCCTGCTGCCGCGGACGCCGTCGGCGCAAGCCGTGCTGACCGCACTGCTCGTGTTGATCGGGCTCGCGGTGGTGGGTATCGGGCGAATGGTGCTGCGGCGCACGAATATCGGGCGGAATTGGTCCGGGCGGTATGCGTTGCCTGCGCTGGTGGCCGGAGTGCTCGCCAGTGCGGGGGCGATCGTTTATGCGCAGAACTGGCAGAACCAGTTACGGGCCGCTATGCGCGTGGGGACCATTGGGCCCGTGTATTGGCTGCAGTGGATTCTGGTCACTGCCTTTCTCGTCGGTCTGATCGTGGGAGTCTGCCGGGGATTGCGGTGGACCGTGCGGCGGTTGGGGCGGGCACGGAGTACGGCGATCGGAGTGGCGGTCGTGCTTGCGATGCAGTTCGTGTTGATTCCGGCGGCTGTGCAGTGGCGGCGGGATGCGTATGAGGCGTCCAATTCGTTCGTGGATCCGGCTCTGCCGCAGCCGGTTTCACCCAGTCGCTCGGGTAGTCCGGTATCGATGGCCAGCTGGTCGTCACTGGGTGCGGAGGGCCGGCGGTTCGTGACCGGGACACCGGCGCGGGCGGTGCGCGTGTATGTGGGGTTGAATTCCGCTCCGAGCTTGGGTGCGCGGGTAGCGCTCGCGATCAGGGAGCTGGAGCGGACCGGAGGGTTCGACCGGGCGAATCTGGTGGTGACGGTGCCGACCGGATCGGGGTGGATCGACGGGGATGCGGCGCGCGGGATGGATGAACGGTTCGGCGGCAATGTCGCATTGGTGGGGTTGCAGTATTCGGACGCGCCCAGCTGGGTGACGTTCTTGTTCGGGCGCAGCGCTGCCGGGGAGTCGGCGCGGGCGCTCTTCCAGGCGGTGGCGCAACATATTTCGACGATGCCGCATCCGCCGAAGCTGTTCATGTACGGGCAGAGTCTGGGCGCGTTCGCGGGCAGCAAGGTCTTCGCCAGTGACGCCGACCAGGATCACCGCACCTGTGGCGTGCTGTGGGCGGGCCCGCCCGCCGGGCAGGTGAATCGCGGGCGCGCGGTAGTGCTGGCCAATGCCTCGGATCCGGTGGTGCGCTGGTCACCGCGGTTGATCTGGCGGGCGCCGGATCTCACCGGCACCCGGCCGGATGCGCCGGTCCCGCAGTGGATTCCGGTGGTCAGCTTCCTGCAGACCTCGATGGATCTGCTGGGCGCCCTGAGCGCGCCGCCCGGGCACGGTCACCGCTACGGCACCGATCAGGGCACCGCGTTGCCGGACTGCTGAAGGTCAGGGCACCGCGTTGCCGAATTGCTGGATGGCAGGCCCGAACTCGTGCGCGAACTCGGTGGCGAGCCGGTCGATGACGGCGGCGGCGTCCAGGCGGGTGCGCCAGAGTTCGGGGATGGCCCGGATACCGAAACGGGTGCCGAGCAGGGCGCCGCAGATCTCACCGGTCGCGTCGCTGTCGCCGGAGTGGTTGACCGACAGCAGGACACCGCTGCGGAAGATCTGCTCCGGGCTGCCGCCCGCGGATTCCGCGCAGAGGGCCGCGTAGACGGCCATGGCCAGGGCCTCGGGACCGATCACGCCGTAGCCGAGCTTCTCCACGGATTCGGGATCGGGCAACGGCCGGCCGGGGCCGGAGGTCTCGTCGGCGAGCCGGACGGCCTGCGCCAGTGCGTGCGAGGTTTCCTCGTGATCGCGATGCCGAGCCAGCTCGGCGCGCGCTCGATCCAGTGCGGCACGTAGGTCGAGGCCCCTCGACAGGCCGTACACGGTGGCCGCGAGCGTCCCGGCGGGTAGCCAGCCACCCGGATTACCGTGCGTGAGCGCCGCTGCATCACAAGCCAATTCGAACGAGTACTCCAGCGAGCCCGTGAATCCACACGGCGCCGCGCGCACGACCGCCGCGCAACCCTTGGAATCGTTGATCGGATTGTCCCGCGTCCCCAGCGGTGCCGCGGGCTGCTGCCGCAGCGCCGCCTTCTGCATGGCGGCCGTGGTGGAGTGCGTCGGGCCGCGATAGCTCATGAGCTCCGGATAGCCGCCCAGCTTGCTGCGCAGCGGATACGGCTGCGGCGCAACCGCTTCCCCCTGACCTTGCAGCCAGACCAGCAGCCCCTCTTGAATGAGCCCCACGGTCGCTCCGGTGGCGCCGGTGCGCGGCCCCGCATTGCGGATGAGCGCCTCGGTGGTGAACAAGGTCAGCTGTGTCTCGTCGGAGATGCGACCGCGGTAGGTATCGGGTGACCCGGTGACGCCGTGCATCCCGTACCGCTGCTGAATGTTCCGCAGCAGCATGGCCTCGATCGGCGCACCCAGCGCATCGCCGACGGCCCCGCCGAGCAGGCATCCGAGCATCGCGTCATAGGTGGATCGCGTCGCGGGCCGCTGCTCGGCCACAGACCGCTGCTCGGCCACCTGATGGTTCGCGGCGGATCGCTGATCGGGCCGCAGTTCGGGGGCGTATTGCGTGTCCAGGAACGTCCGCGATTCGGGCGCGGAGTGATTGAGCACCGTGTGCTGATCGGGCTCGCTCTGCCGTTCCGAGGCGGGCGGCCGCGGCGGCCGGTCGAGGGTCACCGGCACGCTGGGCAGCGTGCGTGACGCCGCGAGCGCGAATTCCGAGCAGGAGTCGTACCGGTCCTCGGGCCGTTTCGCCATACCCCGGGCGAGCACCTCGTCCAGGCCGGGCGGAAGGTCCGGGCGCAGCGCGCGAGCCGAGGGCGGCGGTTGCTGCAGATGCCCGAGCATGACCGCCGCCAGCGTGGGCGCGTCGAAGGGCCCGCGCCCGGTGAGCAGCCGGAACACGGTGCAGGCCAGCGAATACTGATCGGAGTGCGGCCCGAGCGGCCCACCGCTGATCTGCTCCGGGGAGGCGAACGCGACCGTGGCATTGAGCATGCCGGTGCGGGTGAGGTGCGCGGTGTCGTCGAGCATGCGGGCAATGCCGAAGTCGCTCAACAGGACCCGCTCGCTGAATCCGGCGGCCGCGCCGGAGACGCTGGACAGCAGGATATTGGCGGGTTTCACGTCCCGGTGCAGCACGCCTCGCGCATGCGCGTAATCGAGCGCCCCCGCGGTCTGGATGGCGATCTGCACCGCCCGTTTCGGCGAGATGTCGCGGATGTCGACCGAGGCGCCGTCGACCCCGTCGACGAACTGCATGGCGATCCACAGTTGATCGTCCTCGGCCCCGCGGTCGAACACGGTGATGATGTTCGGGTGATCGAGCTGGGCGACCAGATCGGCTTCGCGTTCGAAGCGGATGCGGGTTTCGTTCTGGTCGAACATTTCCCGGTGCAGGATCTTGAGCGCGATCAGTCGGGGCAGCCGGGGATGGCGCGCCGCGTATACCGAGCCCATTCCGCCCCGGCCGACTTCGCGCTCGATCACATAGCCCGCGAAGGACTCCCCGCGTCGCAACATATCCCCAAGAAAACCCTTCACGCCTGGAACAACCTGCCAGCCTACCGGGCGCGTCCGACGCGCCGACGAAAACGGCTCCCGGCCGAGCGGGCCGGGAGCCGAATCGCACTGTCCGCCCACGGCATCAACGCCCGACTACTCCCACGCTCATCGTTCGCGGCCGGCTCGATTCTGGACTGAGTGGAGCGGGGGAGCGCAGCGGAGGAGCGGAGGGAGGGAAGAATCGAGACTTCGGGGCCGCGAACCCGCCCGGAGCGAAGCGTAGGGCAGAGGACCGAGCTCAGGCGATCGGACCGCGCGCGGCCTCGTAGGCCGCGCCGACGCGGTAGAGCCGGTCGTCGGCGAGGGCCGGCGCCATGATCTGCAGGCCGACCGGCAGGCCGTCGTCGGCGCTGAGACCGGACGGTACCGACATGGCGCAGTGCCCGGCCAGGTTGGTGGGCAGCGTGCACAGGTCGGACAGGTACATGGCCAGCGGGTCGTTGACCTTCTCGCCCAGCTTCCACGGGGTGAACGGGCTGGTCGGCGAGACCAGCACGTCGACGGTCTCGTAGGCCTTGTCGAAGTCCTGCGCGATCAGGTTGCGGACCTTGTTGGCCTGACCGTAGTACGCGTCGTAGTAGCCGGCCGACAGCGCGTAGGTGCCGATCATGATGCGGCGCTTGACCTCCGGGCCGAGCCCGGCCTCGCGGGTCAGCGACATGACCTGTTCGGCCGAATGCGTGCCGTCGTCGCCGACGCGCAGGCCGTACCGCATGGCGTCGAAGCGCGCCAGGTTGGACGACACCTCCGACGGCAGGATCAGGTAGTAGGCGGGCAGCGCGTATTCGAAGTGCGGGCAGGACACCTCGATCACCTCGGCGCCGAGGTCCTTCAGCTGCGCGACCGCGGCATCGAAGGAGGCGATGACGCCGGGCTGGTAGCTGTCGGAGTGAAGTTCCTTCACCACACCGACTTTCACGCCCTTCAGATCACCGTTCGCGCCCGCGCGCGCGGCGGCCACGACGGGCGGCACCGGGACGTTGCGGGAGGTGGAGTCCTTGGGGTCGTAGCCGGCGATGACCTCGTGCAGCAGCGCGGTGTCCAGCACGGTCCGGCCGCACGGGCCGCCCTGATCCAGCGAGGACGCGCAGGCGACCAGGCCGAAGCGGGAGACGGTGCCGTAGGTGGGCTTGGTGCCGACGGTCGCGGTGACCGCGGCCGGCTGCCGGATGGAACCGCCGGTGTCGGTGCCGATCGCGAGGGGCGCCTGGTAGGAGGCGAGCGCCGCGGCGGAACCGCCACCCGAACCGCCCGGGATGCGGTCCTTGTCCCACGGGTTGCGGGTCGGGCCGTACGCGGAGTTCTCGGTGGAGGAGCCCATGGCGAACTCGTCCATATTGGTCTTGCCGAGGATCGGGATGCCGGCCTCGCGCAGCTTGCTGGTCAGGGTCGCGTCGTAGGGCGACACCCAGCCTTCGAGCATCTTCGACCCGCAGGTGGTCGGCATGTCGGTGGTGGTGAAAACGTCCTTGAGCGCCAAGGGAACACCGGCCAGCGGCGAGACGACCTTGCCATCGGCGACCTGCCGGTCCACCTCGGCGGCGGTCAGCAGCGCCTGCTCGCCGGCGACGTGCAGGAAGGCGTTGATCTCCCCGTCGACCTCGGCGATGCGCTGGATGTGGGCCTCGGTGACCTCGACCGAGGAGACCGCGCGCGAGTGGATCTTGTCCGCCAGCTCGGCCGCGGACAGCTTGGTCAGGTCCGGCCCACCCGTCGCCCGACCGCCACCCCTCACGGAATCGCCCTGCGATGCTGCGTTCATTCGCCCTCTCCCAGAATCTGCGGAACCATGAACCGCTGTTCGTCCACGGCCGGAGCCATGGCCAGCGCCTGCTCGGGAGTCAGGCAGGGCTGCTCCACATCCGGGCGCGTCACATTGGTCTCCGGATTCGGGGATGCGGTGGCGGGTACGTCGGCGGCGGCGACCTGCGAGATCTGGGCGACGTGGGTCAGGATGGAATCCAGCTGACCGGCGTACAGATCGAGTTCGTCGTCCGTCAGAGCGAGCCGGGACAACCGGGCGAGGTGAGCGACCTCGTCCCTGGAGATGGCGGGCACCGCGAGACCCCTTTCGGCATGGTTCGAGCATGGTGATCGGCAACCGACAGCCTAGTGGGTCGTGACCGGCTCCCCCGCACAGGAGTGGCCCGGACCGGCTACCGTCGATAGGTAACCGTTGGGTAAGTGGCCTACATCACCGCGGACGCTTCGATTCGATAACCCGCTCTCGAGAGTGTAAGTATTGCGGGACTCGGGTATACGTCCGAAAGTGTCGGTCGCACAAGAAAGAAAGGAAGGCACGTGTCATACCTGCTTCGCGTGCAACTTCCGGATCGCCCAGGCAGCCTCGGGTCGCTCGCACTCGCACTGGGAACCGTCGGCGCCGATATCCTCTCCCTGGATGTGGTCGAACGCGGTGATGGCTTCGCGATAGACGACATCGTGGTGGAAGTGCCGCCGGGCGCTTTGCCCGACACCCTCATCACCGCAGCCGAATCCATCCATGATGTGCAGGTCGATTCGCTGCGCCCCTACTCCGGCATGCTCGACACGCATCGCGAGCTGGAGCTCATCGACCAGGTCGCCAATGCCCGCGACGACCGGCTGCAGGTGCTGGTCGACGGCGTACCGCGGGTGCTGCGCGTCGGCTGGTCCACCGTGATCGACATGGGTCCCTCCGGCGCCTACCGCGTGGTCGGCTCCGGATCCGCGCCGTCCACGCAGGCGGCTTCGGCGCCGTGGATGCCGCTGGAGAAGCCGTCGGTGCTCGACGGTGAAGGCGACTGGGTGCCACAGTTGTGGCGCGACATGGACACCAAGCTGGCGGCCGCGCCGCTCGGCAATACCGGCAAGGTACTGCTGCTGGGTCGTCCGGGTGGACCGGACTTCCGGCCCTCCGAAGTGGCCCGGCTCGGGTACCTCGCCGGAATAATCGCCACCGTGCTCGGCTGAGGGAATTCCACAGCGCCAAATATCTTGTACTCCGCGACCCGCTCGGGGGTCGCGGAGTTCTTTCGTTTCGGAGAAAGCTTCGGCGGGTGCGGGTTACAGCCGCGGGCGGCGGGGGAGCCGACGTCCTGAGATCGATCTCGAGGCTGATCTCGATCGGTTGACCCGGCTATTGCTGTCGGCCATCCGGCCCGGAATGTGGATCGCGAATGGGGTAGCCGGAATCACTGGCGCGGGTGGCGGTGTTCGTTCGTAGAGTGGGAGCAATGTATTGCCGAGTGCATCAAGACAGGGACTCATGGGCGACCAATTGACGATCATGGCGGTACACGCCCATCCGGACGACGAGGTCATCGGTACCGGTGGGGTTTTCGCTCGGTACGCCGGCGAAGGGATCCGGACGGTGCTGGTGACCTGCACCAATGGTGAGCAGGGTGATGCGCCGGGTGGGATCAAACCCGGTGAGCCGGGCCATGATCCGAGTGCGGTACGGGCGCAACGACTCGCCGAGCTGCAGGAGTCGGCGGCCTTGCTGGGGATCGAGCATGTCGAACTGCTCGGGTATCACGATTCCGGGATGGTCGGGTGGGACGCCAATAACGACTCGCAGTCCTTCTGGAACATTCCGGTCGAGGAATCGGCTCCGCGACTCGCGGAGCTCATGCGGCATTACCGGCCGCAGGTGGTCGTCACCTACGACGAGAACGGCAACTACGGCCATCCCGATCACATCCAGGCCAACCGCATCACGCTGGCGGCGGCCGCGGCGACCGATATCCCGGACAAGCTCTACTACACCGCGATTCCGCGCGAGAGTTCGCGCGAGCTGTTCAAAACCTTGAAGGCGACCGGCCTGGTCGATTTCGAGCCGCCGGAAGACTTCGGTACGCCGATGGATCAGATCACCGCGACCTTGGATGTCAGCGCCTACGCCCAGCGCAAGCTCAAGGCCCTCGCGGTCCACGGCAGTCAGGCCGACAGCATGCCGTTCCTGCACATGCCCGCCGAACTCCAGCAGGCGATGTTCGGCAGCGAGAGCTTCGTCCGCCACTTCAACCGCGTCGCGGCCGCACCCGCACACGAGTCCGACCTATTCGCCGGACTGCGCTGACCCATTAACGCCGAAGTGCCTGCGTGTCAGCCGATTTCGGCTTCGATGCGGGCGAGGTGGGCGGCGAGGATCTCTTCGAAGGCGGCGCGGCGGTCGGCGCCGAGGGGGCGGATCTCACGAGCGAAGTGGGACAGGGCCGGGAAGCGGTCGGGGTCGGCGCCGAGTACCGCGACCCGGAACTGTTCCATGCCCTGTTCGTACTCGTCGGGGGTGAGGGTGTCGATGCCGGCCTCGGACGCGATGAGCGCGGCGATGAGGATGACGATCCGGTGGTAGTGGCGCGGAATCTCCGCATCGGGCAGCCCCGAGGTCCGCAGGGCCTGTAGCACCTCCTCCATGACCAGCCGGGAACCCGTGCCGCCGGAACCGTAGCGTCCCCAGATCGCGGCGACCTGCGGGTGCCGGCCGAACGCTTCCCGCAGGCGCAGTGCCGCGGCGGCTGGCGGGCATCCAGCGCGGCATGGCCGTACCTCGGCGAGCCGGATCCCGACGCCACGATCGAGTGGCGAGAGTTGGCGCTGCCGGGCCGCGACCTTCCCGTGCGGACGTACCGGCCGACGTCGACGGCCGCCACCCGAACCGACCTGCCGCTCGTAATCCACGTGCACGGAGGCGGTTTCGTCGGCACGGCGGCGCAATGCGATTGGACCAACAGCCATCTCGCCACCCACCTGCCCGCAGTCGTCGTCTCGGTAGAACACCGCCTCGTCGACCCCGGCAACCCGCTCGCCCATGCCGCCGCCGACGGCTGGGACGTGCTCGAGCACGTGCTGCAGCACGCCGCAGAATGGGGTGTCGACCCAGCGCGCACAGCCGTTTTCGGCGAAAGCTTCGGCGCACTGATCACCGCGCTGACCGCCATCCGAGCCCGCGAGGCCGGCCTGCGCCTCGCCGCACAAATCCTGGTCAACCCAGCACTCGACGTGACCGCCACGATGTACGACTACCCCTCGATCACCGAGTACGCCTACACCCCGAGCCGAGCCCTCCCAGTACTGAAGCTCCTCCAACGGCTCGCCATCCCACCATCAACCGAAGCCCGCGCCGTCTCCCCACTACACGCAGACAACCTGAGCGCTCTCGCCCCCGCACTGGTCCTGGTACCGACCCACGACGCACTGGCCGATCACGGCCGCCGCTACGCCGAACGCCTGGAAAAGGCCGGAACGCCTGTGCACCTCACCGAATACCCGGGTGCCCGGCACGCATTCCTCACCCTGCCGGGCGTGGAACCGCAGGCCGAGGCCGCCCGGACGGAGATCCGCGAATTCCTCCGCGCAGCACTGGCTTTGCGAGTCGGCTGAAACAGCTTCTGTTTCGGAGCACCATCAGTAGGTTCGTAAGGTATGGCTGAGACGCTCTCGTCCGTCGACCTCACCGATCTGGACAACTTCGCCGCGGGGTTCCCGCATGATCTGTTCGCCTTGCACCGCAAGGAATCTCCGGTCTATTGGCATGAACCCACGGGGCATACACCTGATGGGGAGGGGTTCTGGTCGGTGGCTACTTATGCCGAGACCAGAGAGGTACTGACCAGCCCGGGTGTCTATTCCTCCGAGACCGGGGGTGATCGGCCTTATGGGGGTACCGTGCTGCAGGATCTGCCAGTCGCGGGGTCGATGTTGAACATGATGGATGATCCGCGGCATTCCAGAATTCGACGGCTGGTGTCGAAAGGGTTGACGCCCAGGACTGTTCGCGCGCTGGAGGAGGATCTGCGGGCTCGCACCGGGCGGTTGCTGGATACCGTCGAGAGCGGTGGCGAGCATGATTTTCTCGCCGAGATCGCGGCGGAGTTGCCGATGCAGGCCATCTGTTTTCTGCTCGGTATCCCCGAGGCGGATCGGCACCATTTGTTCGGGCTGCTCGAGCATGTCTTCGATATCCCCGAGGGCCAGGATTACTTGTCCCCCAGCCCGGAACGACTGCGGTCGATCGGGGATCTCTACGCGTACGGGCTGGCGCAGATCGCCGAGCGCCGGGCCGATCCGGGGGCGGACATGCTGTCGCTGGTCGTGCACGCGGAGATGCCGGACGAGGATCCACCGCGCCTGTCCGACGAGGAATTACGATCGTTCTTCAACCTGCTGTTCTCCGGCGGCGCCGACACCACCCGCAATGCCATTGCCGCCGGACTGCTCGCATTGATCGAAAACCCTTCGCAGCTAGCCGAATTGCGCGAGAACCCGCAGCTGCTGCCGGTCGCCATCGAGGAAATGGTGCGCTGGACCGCACCGTCACCATCCAAACGCCGCACGGTCACCGAGCCCACCGAACTCGGCGGGCATCGGTTGGCGCCGGGCCAGAAGGTGCTGGTCTGGGAGGCCTCGGCGAATCGCGACGAGCTCCGATTCGATCGCGCCGGCCACTTCGACATCCATCGAGACCCCAATCCACACTTGGGCTTCGGCCAGGGCATCCACTTCTGCCTCGGCGCACACCTGGCCCGCCTGGAGATGCGAGTCGTCTTCGAAGAACTGTTCGCGCGCTTCGAGAACTTCGAACTCGCAGGCCCGATCGAGTGGACACGCAGCAACCGCCACACCGGCCTGCGCCACCTACCACTACGCATGACCGCCCGCTGACCGAACCCGTTTACCGCCAACTATCGGGCTAGCCGGGTCTCATTGCCCGTCGGGTTGGCAGGTGGTGTCGGTGGGCGGGAGTTGTTCGTGGACGAGGTATTCGATGACGGCGGAGGTGGCGCAGGCGCTGGTGCCGGGGATCGAGCCGGGGAGGCCGTTGGGCATGGTTTCGGGGAGGGCGAGGTGGCGTTGGGTGCCGGAGATGGTGATGAGGCGGGAGTCTGGGATGGCGACGTGAACTGATCGGGCTCCCGAGAGCGGGGTTACCGGATCCTTTTCATTACCGATCAGGAGAGCGGAGGTGATGCGGTCGAGGGGAACCGGGTTCGGATCGCGGTGGGCGGCGGGCCAGAAAGCGCAGGGGGCGGTGAAACCCATACCGAGGTAGGTCAGGGGTGCTTCGGTCGCCAGTTGCTGGGCGGCGGTGACGACCTGGTCGAGGTCGTGGCTCCAGCCGGCCTCGTTGCAGTTGCGTGCGGTCCACCAGCCGAGGCGCGGGCCGGCTTCGAGGAGGTGTTCACCGAAGACATCGATGAGGGGCGATACGCGAAAGGTCATGGCGACGTTCAAGAGTGCGCCGAAGGCGGGGTGATCCATTGCGGCCCGGAGGGTGAGCAGCTTCTGCTCCAGTGCCTCGAACGGTCCGTTGTTCACGCTGAAAAGGACTGTGTTCAAGTCGTTTCCGCTGAAGGTCCGGTCCAGGGGCAGCGGGAGTGGGTGGGCAGTCAGGTCGGCGCGCATCTGCGTCAGTGCGGCGAGGACCGCTTCACGACTGTCCCCGAATGGCGTGGCGCGGGTGGCGAGCCAAGGTACGGAAAGCCTCATCGAACAGTCGGTTCCAATTTGTGGATCGCCATCAGCTACATCGTCGAGGTGATCTCCGGCCCGCGAACTGCCGCTCCCCCCGAGCAGCTACGTCTTCGGCTGAGGCAAAACCGTTACACGGCAGCCCCGTTCATCCGGACAGTGCGCGCCATTGCGGTGCGAGGATCGACCAGACTTCGACGTCGAAGCGGTTTCCGTGGTGCACCATGGCTTCGCGGAGCACGCCGTCCAGGGTCATCCCCAGGCGGCGTGCCACCGCGATGCTGGCCAGATTGCCCGCCTTGACCTGCCATTCCACGCGATGCGCGCCGCGGGTCCGCACCGCCCAATCGATGATCACCCGAGCGGCCCGGGTGGCGAGGCCCTTGCCGATGGCTGCCGGCTCGAGCCAGCAGCCCACCTCGACGACTCCGTGCTCGAAGTCCATCCGCCGGAACAGCACACCGCCCACGAGGACGTCATCGCTCCAGATGCCGTAGATCCGGCCGGTGTCGGTAGCCGCCTTGTCCGCATAGGCACGCAGCAGAGCCCGACTGGAGTCCAGATCAGTGGCTCGGTCCGCGAAAGCGATGTACTGCCCGATGAATTCCCTCCCACGATCGAGGTGAGCCAGGAACTCCTCGGCCTGCCACGGTTCGAGCGGGCACAGACGGGCGCCATCGGCGCCGAGCGCGATGGAGAACATCACTCGCACCAGAATCGGACGACGCGCTCGGGTTCCACGCAGTCGAAGGTGACCTGGATCTGTTTGACCGGCGCCATCGGTCAAACATAGGGAAGATCGGGCGCGATGGCTATTTGTTCGCCTGGCGGTTCATGGCGTCCAGGAACTGGAGGACGCCGACGCCGCCCAGCGGGCCGGCGATGAAGATATTGCCGATGACCGCGCCGATGGCGCCGAGGGCGGCGCCGGTTACCAGGCAGCCGCCGAGGAAGCCGGGGATGGCAAGGGCGCCAACGGTTACCGTGCCGGCGGCGGCGCCGACCACGATGCCGCCCGCCACGCAGCCGACGGTGGCGCCGATGACCGTGCCGACGAGCGTGCCCAGGGTGACGCCCAGGCCGGCCATGGTGGCGAAGTTCATGACGGCGGTATTGAAGTCGGTGGACTGCCAGTCGATGGCGATATCGTGCAGGGCCGCATCGGTCAGGGCCGTGGGGACCGCGGGGGTGGCGTGGTCGGGGACCGGGACGGCCTGCGCCGGGTCGGTGCCGGGAGTGAGGGTGGCGGTGGTGCCGTGGATTTCGGCGGCGATCGGCCAGACCTTGCCGGCACGCTGGTAGGTGAGCGGAATGCCGTCCAGGACACTGCCGTCCGCGCCGTGCACCTCGAAGCGGCCGTCGGTGGCGGTGAGGGTGCCGCCGTCGGTGCTCACCTCGACGGCGTGGTCCACGATCTGGGCCGTGAAGTGCAGGCCGGAGGGCTGCCGGGCGGGATCCGGTTGTGCCGGTTCGGCATTCGCGGTGACGGCGGTGGCCGACAGGGCGGCGACGGACAGGGCGGCGACAGCGGCTGCGTTCAGGGTACGCAAAGGACACACTCCTCATCTGGTGGTGCAGAGAACTTCGTTTTCGGGCGAAGCGGGTGATCAGGCGACGGATCGGGCATCCGGCGCGCGAAGGAATCCGGTGCGCATGAAATACCGGATCCCGGCATCGACGGTCAGAGCGTCGATGTGTGGCGCGACGATGTCGGCGTCGCGCAGACCGCGTTCCGTATTGGTGCGGTCGAAACGGAACGCCTCCCGGGGTGTGGGGGGCCGGGCATCGAGCAGGGCGCGGCATTGTTCGCCGTCCCCGCCGAGCCGCGGTAAGCGTTCCGTCCAGGTGCGCTCGGGGACCGGGGTCAACCGGTAGCCGTGCGCGCGGAGCCTCGCGAGAACGGTTGCGAGGGAGGTCGATTCGGGGGATGTGAGGTGGTAGACGCCGGTGGTGGCGGCGGATACCAGGTGTGCGACGGCCGCTGCCACATGGTCGACCGGCACCAGGTTCACCAGCTCGGGCCGGTCCGGTGCGACGCCCAGCCGGACCATGCTGCGGACCATGGTCCAGAACGCGTCGCGAGTGTTGCCGGCACCGGTGACGGAGTGACCGCTGATCCGGCCGGGTCGGTACACCGCGACCGGGAGACCGCGCTCCTCGGCCGCGAGCACCAGGCCTTCGGCGACCCATTTGGCCTGGATGTAGCCGTTCGCAAGCACTTTCGCGGCAGGCGCGCGGCGACGTTCGAGGATGAGCTCGGGATTCCCCTCGGTCGCTACCGCGGTGTCGCAGGCGGAGATGTAGTGCACCAGCTTGGGATGGTGGGCTGCGGCCAGCCGCAATATCTCGCGGGTACCGTCCACGATGCCCGGCCGCAGGCGCGCATACGGCGTGAGATGGTGCACCGGCGCGCCATTGTGCACGATCGCATCCACCGATTCCGCCAGCGTGCGGCGATCGGCCGGATCGAGGCCGAGACCAGGGAGTGCGAGGTCCCCCGCGATTACCGTCACGTGATCCCACGGAACCTGAACTCCGTAGTGCCGCAGGCTTTCCTGCAATCGCAGCATCGCCGCGTCGGCGGTACCTTGCCCTTCGAGGGCAGTGCGAGGAGCTCGTACCAGGCAGGTCACCCGGGTGTCCGGACGCTTCAGCAGCTCGCTCAGCAGGAATGCGCCGAGGAATCCCGTTGCCCCCGTGAGCAACACATGTCGCGGCGGGCGCACTTCGGCATCCGCTACTCGGAAGTCCGGATCGAGTCGGGCATCGGCTTCGAGGTCCGGGATCAGTTGCACGCGAACCTGATCGGCATCCAGTTCAGCGGCGAGTTCGGCCACCGTGGCGGTTTCGAAGATCGTGCGCACGTCGGCCTCGGCGGACAGTTCGGCGCGGATGCGCGCGGCCACCCGGGTGGCCATGGCGGAATCGCCACCGAGCGCGAAGAAGTCATCGTCGACGCCGATCGACGGAACACCCAGGACCTCTGCGAACAAATCGCACAGGACGCGTTCCCGATCGTCACGCGGCGGGCGCGACGCACCGCCGGTGGCGAACGGCCGGGGCAGGGCGGCGCGATCCAGCTTGCCGGTCACCGTGGTCGGCATGCGGTCGAGCGTGACGAACAGCGACGGCACCAGGTACCGCGGAATCCGATCCAGCAGATGCCGCCGGAGGTCCGCCGGACGAGGATGCGGCTCGGTGGTGACCACATACCCGACGAGACGGTCATCGAGCACCGCACAGGCGGCGGACGTCACCTGCGGGTGAGTGGCCAGCGCCGCCTCGATGCCCGCGGGTTCGATCCGCACACCCGCCAGATTCACCTGATCATCGGTGCGCCCGAGGTATTCGAGCGTGCCGTCCGGCATTCGGCGCACCCGATCACCGGTGCGGTATCGCACCGATCCGGGCGGACCCTCGGGATCCGCGACGAAACGCGCAGCCGTCAAACCCGGTCGGCGGTGATACCCCAGCGCGAGCGAGGTGCCCGCCAGGTACAACTCTCCCGGTATGCCCGGCGGCACGGGGTGCAGGCGGGCGTCGAGCACCTCGCAATGCACACCCGAAACCGCCTTGCCGATAACGGGTTCCGAGCTGTCGGCCAACCGCGCCCAGGTCGCATCGACGGTCGCTTCACTCGGACCGTAGAGGTTGTACGCGTCGATCTCCGGCGCACTCCGCAGCGCGGCCCAGAGCGCCTCCCCCGCGGCCTCCCCGCCGAGGGCGAGCACCGCGGGTCGATGCGCCCCCGCCGCCAGCAATCCCGCCGCGACGAGCTGCTCCGCCTGCGTGGGCGTCAAATCCAGGAAATCGATCCGATGCCGATCCACGTACGCCAGCAGTTCCTCCGGCTGCGCCCGCACCTGCTCCGAGACAATATGCAGCTCATGGCCGCTGAGCAGCCAGAACAACGCTTCCCAGGAGGTGTCGAAGCAGAACGACGCGGTGAGTCCGGCCCGCCTCGGCTGTTCGGCCGAAGCGATCAGCACCCGCTGGTGATGCCGAGCGAGATTCGCCAGTCCACGATGAGTGATCAACGCGCCCTTGGGATTCCCCGTCGACCCCGACGTATACGTGAGGCACGCAGGGTAATCGGCCACGACCTCCGGAAGCGCCATCGCCGAGGGGCTGCGCTCCGGCAGCGCGTCGACCAATACGAGGCCCGGCAGCAGACCGCCGGGCAGCTCCCGTGCCAGTTCACGCACCGACACCACCACGTCCGCGCCGCTGTCGTCGCACAGAAACTCGAGATGCCCGGCCGGATGATTCGGATCCGCCGCCACATAAGCGGCCCCGGCCGCCACCACCGCGAACACCCCGACCACAGCGTCCACCGTGCGCGGAAGCACCAGCAGCACAACCGATCCCGGCCCGACCCCGCACTCACGCAGCCGCATCGCCAGCCGATCGACCCGCCCCGCCAGCTCCCCGAACCCGATCGCGCCGCCGGCGTCGACCACCGCAACACGCTCCGGCGCCCGCCGCACCTGCGCCCGAAACATGCCGAGCACTGTGCTATCCGGCTCTGCCACGCCCACCGAGCCCGGCCCCGCCATGGTCGACCTGCCCGCGCGGGTGGCGGCGGTCTCGGCGGCGCGCCAGGCGCTCAGCACGGATAGGTCGGTGGCGTCGAGCAGTGGGAGGTCCGCGATGGGATCGTTCGGATCGGCCAGGAGCCGATTCAGAAAGCGGGACAGGCGGCGGGCGTGGGATTCGAGGTCGAGGGTGGTGTAGAGGTTGGGGTTGGCGTCTATGACGAGGCGGATGCCTTGGTCGCCGTAGTCGTAGAGGCGGAAGGCTATGTCTTCTTCCACGCCGGCGGCTATGTTGCGGACCGTGCCGGGGGAAGCGGCGAAGCGGAGGCCGAAGTCGAAGGGCATGACATTGACCGAGGGGCCGGAGATGCGGCGGTCGCCGGTGGTGTTGACCAGTTTCCGGAGCAGGTCGCCGTAGCGGTAGCGGTGGTGGGGGCGGCTGGTGCGGAGGTGGGTGGAGACCTGGGTGGTGGCCGCCGTGAAGGTGGTGGACGGGGTGAAGGCGGTCCAGCAGTGGATGGCGTTCACCGTCATGGTGGGGACGCGCAGGGCGGGGGTGCCGATTCGCATCATTACCGGGAGCGCGAGGCTCACCTGCGGGGCGCCCGACAGGCGGTGCAGGTAGGCGGCCACACCCGCGATGATTGCTTCGGCGGAGGTCGTGGTCTTGTAGGCGCGTAGTGCGGTGACCAGGTCGCGGGGTAGGTCGTGGATGACCCGGGTCATTCGAGGAGACAAAGGGGCGGTCCGGCCCGCCGGGCCCACGGGGGCAGGCCGGTCGCGTTCGTAGGACAGCCAGAATTCTTCTGCGCGACTGTAGTTTTCGGATTCCTGGTCGGCGTGGTCGTGGTCCGCTACCGCGACGAGGGAGCCGAAGTTCACCGTCGGCGGGGTGTCGCCGTTGATCATCGCGGTGTACAACTGCGCGGCTCGGCGTGCGAAGAGCACCAGGCCGTAGCCATCCAGCAGGATGTGGTGAACGCGGTGGTACCAGAGGGTCGTCCGGTCGTCGAGCTGGAAGATCGCGTGGGTGAACAGCCGGTCGTTGTAGATGCACAGGTCGGTGCCGACGTCGGCGGCCATCCAATCCTCCGCTGCGGCACGAGGATTCGGGTCCGCCCGCAGGTCGACGACATGGACCTGGCAGTCCGTCGGCTCAGCATGCTGACGCGGACCGTCCTCGGTGTCCGTGAACCGCATGTGCAGCGCTTCGACCTCGCCGACGGTGGCCCGGATGGCCGCCGTCAGCAGGCCGGTGTCGATTCCGCCGTCGATCTCGACATACTCGGCGATATTGAGCATTGCGGTGGACGCGAGCTGCTGTTGCTGCTGCCAGATCTCGTATTGGGCAGCGGTGAGCCGCAATTCAGTTCTCCTGCGCGCGGGTCAGCAGCTGCCACCAGGCCTGCAGGGTCGGCTGCTCGAGCAGGTCGACGAAGCCGACCTCGTGGCCGGCGGCGCGCCAGCGCTCCACCAGGGACAGCACGCGCACCGAATCCAGGCCCGCGGCGAAGAGATCCGCCTCCGGGTCGAGCTCCTCGGGGGTGAGGAACAGCTCGCCCGCGATATCCGCGCGCACGGTATCGAAGGTGATGGCTGGGGACACAGTGGATTCGACCTCTCAGTTGATGCGGCGGCCGGCGGCGGGCCAATAGCGGTCACGCAGTTCGCGGCGCAGGATCTTGCCGCTGGGATTGCGCGGAATGCGGTCGACGAATTCGAAGCGGGCGGGAATCTTGAAGGCGGCCAGCTCATCCCGGCAGAACAGGAACAGGTCCCGGGGCGTGGCGGCGGCCTCGGGCCGCAACGCGACGAAGGCGTGCACCTGCTCCCCGAACCGGTCGTCGGGTGTGCCGATGACGGCCACGTCGGCGACCGCCGGGTATTTGGCGAGGACGTTCTCGATCTCGGCGGGATAGATGTTCTCCCCCGCCACGATGATCATGTCCTTGATCCGATCGCACAGGTACAGGTAGCCGTCGGCGTCGAGGTAGCCCGCGTCACCGGTGTGAATCCAGCCGTCCACCAGCGTTTCCGCCGTCGCCTCGGGGCGGCGCCAGTACTCCAGCATGTGGCCCGGCGTGCGCAGGCAGATCTCCCCGACCTCACCGGTGCGCAGGCTCGCGCCCGCCGATCCGATGATCTTCACCCCGAAACCCGGATACGACCGCCCGGCCGCACGCAACAGCCCGCTGCCCGGCACGTGCGCCTCGGGCGGCAGGCAGATGGCGGTGTTCCCGGTCTCGGTGAGCCCGTAGATCTGCGCGAACTCACAACCCAGATGCTCGATCGCCTGCTGCAGCAAGGATTCCGAGATCGGCGAACCGCCGTACACCACCTTGCGCACCGTGGCCATGGACGCCGGATCCGCACCCGGATCGTCGAGCATCAACCGCAGCATGGACGGCACCACGCACACCGTGGTCACGCCGAGCTCGCGGATCAGCCGCACGGCCGTGCCGCTGTCGAAGCGCGGCAGCGCCACCATGGTGGCTCCGGAGGCGAAACCCTGTGTGGCCCACCAGATTCCGCCCACGTGGAAGCCGGGGATGCCGATCATCCCGATATCGCCGGGCCGCCAGTCGATCCAGTCCTCGCCGGCCTCGGACAGCGCCGTACGGACCGCGAAGAAGCTGCGATGCGCGAGGACCACGCCCTTGGGCAGTCCGGTGGTGCCGCTGGTGTACAGCTGCACCACGGCGTCGTCGGCGGAGATCTCGAGCCCGGGATCGTCGCCGGAATGGCCGCCGTACCACTGCGGGAACTCCTCGGCGGTCACCACGGGAATCTGCGGCGCACTGGCCGAAGACCGCAGCGACTCGTCCACCACCAGCAACGCCGTATCGGAATCGTCGAGGATGTAAGCGATCTCGGTCGCCGTGAGCCGGAAGTTGACGGGCACCAGCACGGTCCCGCTCTTGGCGCAGCCGAGCAGCGCCGCGTAGTAATCGACCGATTCGAGTCCGAGATAGGCCACGCGCGCACCCGGTTCCAGCCCTGCGGCCCGGAACGCGGCGGCAATACGATTGCCCGCCTCGTCCAGTTCCCCGTAGGTCAGTGTCCGGTCACCGCAGATCACCGCGGTGACCGTCGGATCAGGGTGCACGCGTGCCAGATCGGCGACGGTCCGCGGGTTCACGCCGCCGTCCCGGTGTCCACGACCACGACGCGGATCTCCCCGTCGCATTCCCCGCCCAGCTCGTCCCAGAACCGGTACGAGGTCTCCAGCGCCACCCGCTCGGGCAGATCCGCCCGCGGCTGATACCGGGTCGCGCGCTCGATCACGAACTCGCCGGTGAAACTCTGCGAGTCGATGGCGCGCCGAAACACATTGCGGGAGCTGGCGATCAGCACGTCCGGCAGGTACCGGCGCAGGAATTCGTCCATGGTCCAGTCCGCCAGCACCGGCCCGGTCGAGTGCCGGACCATGGTGGCCATGGTCTGGTAGAGCAGCTGGTTGTAGCAGATGCCGACCTCGACGGCATTGAGATGCCCGGTGTCGTCGATGTAGCAGGGTTCGGGGATCGAGAAGGTCCCGGTGCCGATCACCCGGTCGCCGGTGACCGCGACGGTCAGCGATTTCAGGTAGCGGCAGTGCGGTTTGTAGCAGCGCAGTACCTCGTCCAGCAGGGCCGCGTCATTGTCGAGAAGTACGGGTGCGACGGACATTTCACGCACCTGCCGGATCGTGCACGGTGACCCGCCAGGAGATCGCGGGCTCGGGGGTGTCGGTGTGCACGGCGCGATGCACCAGGGTTCGGTTGTCCCAGATCAGCACGTCACCGGCTTCGAAGGTCTGCAGGTGCACGGGGACCTCGTTCGGGACGTCGTCGAGTTGCCCGGTGGCGGCGAGCAATTCGCGCAGCAGCTCCGGCTGCTGCTGTCCGGCGGCGTCGGTGATCGATTCGGTGAAGCCCTCGCTGAGGTAGAGGACGCGTTCACCGGTGTGCGGGTGCTCGTACACGGTCGGTGCGGTCACGGGCGGGGTCTTGGCATCGACCTCCGCGACCAGTTCGCAGATGGGCCGGTACACGTCGCTGGGCCGGATCTTGAAGTAGCGCCGCACGGTATGGGTCGCGCTGGTGCCCTCGACCCGCTGCTTCAGCTCATGCGAAAGCCCCTCATATGCCTTCGCCATATCGATGAAGAGGGTGCCGCGATTCTTGGTGGGCACCACCCGCGGACTGGTCAGTGTGATGTCGAAGGGCCGCGGCATGAACTGGTAATCGGAATGCCAGAACCGCCCGGTCTTCGGGACGCCGATGCGCTGCCCGTTCTCCTCCACGTTCGCCGACACGAACACCTCGTGATGGTCGGGGTGGTGGTAGGCGGGCTCGTAGTAGGCCTCCGGCGTGCCGAGCCGGCGGCCGAGCGCGAGGAAACCGGGAACGTCCAGGTCCTGCCCCCGCAGCAGCACGATCTTGTCCCGGTACACGGTCTTCTTCAGCAGCTGAACGTCCTCGGTGCTGTCCGCGTCGAAGTTCTCGACCACGACACCCATACCGGGCTGCGGTGTCATTCTCACGGGGGTTCCTCCGATCTCCTGTACGGCCAAAGGAAGGGGTCGCGGACCTGTCCCGGCAAGTTCCCAGGAACCGGACCTTTGTGACTTGTTCGACACCCGGGAACCACACGGCCTCCGGATCCGACGGCTGTTCATGTGTTCTCCGCAATCCGCGCGACACCGCGCCTCCGCTCCCGCCCCCGTGCCCGCCACGCGGCGACCGCCGCCCTGCTGACGGCGGCCCTGCTCGCCGCCGGCTGCGGAACGGCGACGAAGGACCCGGCGCCCGCCGACCTCCCGCAGCCGCCGCTCACCGCGGCCGCCACCTCCTACCCGCTCACCCTCGACAACTGCGGCAAACAACTGACCTTCGACAAGGCCCCCAGCCGCGTCCTGCTGACCAGCGGCGCCTCCGTCGCCGAGGTGGAAAGCCTCATCACCCTGGGCCTGCAGGACAAGATCATCGCCAATAGCCAGTCGTACGGACTCTCCGACGAACCCGGTATGGCCGAGAAGGTCGCGGCCGTGCCGACCGGCGGGCTGACCCTCAACCAGAACAGTGCCGTCCCGCGTGAGCAGATCCTGGCCGCCAAACCGGATCTGGTGGTATCCACCTGGTACGGCGAATTCGATGACAAGATCGGCTCCATCAGCCGGGACGCCCTGTCCACCAGCGGAATCCAGGCCTTCGTCGATCCCGCCAACTGCACCGTCGGCAACCCGAACGCCACCGCCGACGAGAAGGCCCGCGCCCAGAATCAGACCGTCGACGCCTCCTTCGATCTGCTGCTCACCCTCGGCCGCATCTTCGATGTGCAGCAGCGGGCCGTGGATTACGTGAAGCAGCAACGTGATCGGATCGCCGCCGTGCAGCATCGAGTGGACGGCAAGCCGCGGCCGAACGTGCTGCTCGTCTACCCCGGCATGGCGGCCATGAACTCCAACGGGCTGCCCGCCGTCTTCGCCGGCGGCATCTACGACGATGTGATCAACCGGGCCGGCGGGCGAAACCCGTTCAGCGGCAAGACCTCCGACGAACTCGCCGATATCAATGCCGAAGCGCTGGCCTCCACACCCGTGGACCTGGTGGTGATCGGGCGCTACCAGGCCAGTGAGGACGCGGCGAAGGAAGCCGACGCGCTCTTCACCAAGTTCCCGCAGTGGGCGGCCTCGAAGAACAAGAAGTTCGTCACGCTGTCCGACAGCCCGCTGATCGGACCGCTCAATGCCATTGCCGTGGAGAAAATCGCCGATGCCATCCATCCCGGCAACTGATCGCCGGACCGGCCCGCATGCGGTGTCCGGCAAGGCTTTCGGACCGCTGCTCGGCGCGCTGTGCGCCGGGCTGGCGGTGGCGATCGTGCTGGCCATCGGATTCGGCACGGTGAGCATCGCACCCGCGGACACCGTGCGGGTGCTGTGGGCCCACCTCGCCGGGCGGGCCGGGAGCGATCCGCTCACCGATCAGATCGTGTGGCAGTTCCGTGCACCGCGAGTATTACTGGCCGCCGTCGCCGGAGCCGGACTCAGCCTGGCCGGGTTGTGCCTGCAGAATCTGGTGCGCAATCCGCTGGCCGACCCGTATCTGTTCGGCGTCACCTCGGGCGCGTCACTGGGCGCGGTGATCGCCATGACCACGGGAGCGCTGGCGGCCACCGGATTCGGCGTCACCGGCAGCGCTTTCGCGGGCGCGCTGGTGAGTTTGACGCTGGTGTTCGTGCTGGCGCAGCGCAGCGGGCGATTGATCGGCTCGGATCTGCTGCTCGCCGCGGTCGCGGTGTCGTATCTGGGCACCGCGATCACCAGCTATCTGCAGCTGCGCGCCAAACCCGCGGAACTGCGCGGGGTGATGTTCTGGCTGCTCGGATCGCTGACCGGGGCGAGCTGGTCGAGCCTGCTCGCGCCCACGCTCGCGGTGGTGGCGGGACTGGCCGTGCTGCCGGCCCTGGCGCGCGGCATGAACGCGCTCGCGCTCGGCGACGATACCGCCGCCGGGCTGGGCGTGAATCCGAATCTGTTGCGGCTGTGGCTGTTACTGATCTCGTCGCTGCTGACCGCGACCGTGGTGGCCGCGGCGGGCGGGATCGGGTTCGTGGGGCTCATCGTGCCGAATGCGGCGCGACTGCTGGTCGGGCCGGATCACCGTCGTGCACTGCCGGTTTCGCTGCTGCTCGGTGCCATCTTCCTGGTGCTGGTGGATCTTGCGGCGCGCACGGTGGACCGGCCCAATGAGATTCCCATCGGCATCATCACCGCCGTGCTCGGCGCACCCGCGTTCCTGATGCTGTTGCGGCGCAGGAAGACCGGTATGGCATGAAGATCTCCGTGACCGCGCTCGGCGTCGCCATCGATGCCGCGGCGATTCTCGACGATGTGCATCTGGATATCGCGCCCGGATCGTTCACCGGGCTGGCCGGGCCCAATGGGTCGGGCAAGTCCACCCTGCTGCGCTGCCTGTATCGCGCGCTGCGGCCGAGTTCCGGTGTGGTGCGCATCGGTTCGGACGATGTGTGGCGGACCGGGACTCGGCAGGCGGGCCGCCGCACCGCGGTGGTGGCCCAGGAACACGGGCTGGAGCACGGCTACTCGGTGCTGGAAATGGTTGCCATGGGCCGCATTCCGCATCAGGGCGCCTTCGCCCGCGACAATGCCGCCGACCGTGACATCGTGAATTCGGCGCTGGAACGGGTCGGGCTGGCCTGGGCGGGCGACCGCGTCTTCGCCTCCCTCTCCGGCGGCGAACGCCAGCGCGCCCTGCTCGCCCGCGCCCTCACCCAGCAGACCCCCGTCCTGCTCCTCGACGAGCTCACCAATCACCTCGACCTCGGCGCCCAGCTGGAACTCCTCGAACTGGTCAAGGACCTCGGCTTGACGACGGTCGCCGCCCTGCACGACCTCGACCACGCCCTCGCCTACTGTGACCACCTGGTCCTGCTCGCCAAGGGCGCGGTGGTGGCCAGTGGCCCACCCGCCGAAACCCTCACCTCGCACCGGGTCGAGACTGTCTTCGGCGTCCGCAGCGCGATAGTCCCCCACCCGCTCACCGGCCGGCCACACCTGGTCACCGCCCCAACCGACCGCTCACCAGCAGAAAGGGATCAACTCGGATGACCGGCACCAACCCCGCCACACCCACCGACACACGATCCGATATCACCGATCCCGCACCCACTACGCCGGTCGCGCACCGGCGTGGCCGCGTCGCGGGATGGGCGCTGGCGCTTGCGGGGATCGCCGCAGCGGTGCTGGTGATCGCCGTGACATCGGCCGTGGGTGATCGGGCCTATATCGATCAGGGCATTCCGTTTCCCGGGGGCGGGGCGGCGGTGACCTACGCGGTGCTGCGGTTGATCGCGTGCCTGGCGGGTGGGTTCACATTGGGGCCGCTCGTTTACGCGTTGTTCTGTGCGGCGCCCACCTCGCGGGGGCGGATGGATGTGGATGGGTTCGCGGCGGTGCGGATCGCGGAGCGGGCGGCGCTGGTGTGGGCGCTGGCGGCCGTGGCGCTGGTGCCGGTGACTGCCGCCGATGCGGCGGGGATGTCGCTGTCCAAGGCGGTGCGGTTGCATGCGTTGTCGCCGTTGATCGGGGCGGCGGAGAAGCCGAAGGCGTGGATCGTGGTGACGGTGCTCGTGGTTGCCGTCGCGGTGTTGCTGCGGCTTTCGCTGTCGTGGAACAGCATGTTCGGGCTCGCGGGGATGAGTGCGGTCGCGGTGATCTCGCCTGCGGTGGTGGGTAATGCGGGCGAAGGGCCGAATCATGATTACGCCACGGGAGCGGTCATTCCGTTCACCATTGCGTTGTCCATGCTCGCGGGGTTGACCTGGTGTGTGCTCGGGCAGCGGCGGCGGGCGACCAGTACTGAGGGCATGGCGCGCTTCGGGGTTGCGTTGCGGCGGTATCGGATCATCGTCATCGCGTGCGTGACCGTCATGGTGCCGACGGCCGTCATTCTGACCTGGATTCTCACTCCGCCCAGCACTTTCGGCGGCGTCTACGGATGGCTGGGTGTCGCGGCCGCGGTGCTGCTGGCCGGGCAGGTGGCGCTGATCGGATGGCTGCGGCCCGGGACCGCCGATTCCCGGGTCCTGCCAACGGTATTGGCCGGCGCGGCCGCGGTCGGGGTGGTGTGGCTGGGGATTTCGGTGAGCATGGCGATCCAGCCCGCGCCGGCGTTCGCGAACCGGTCCTTCACCGCCTTGCAGGTGTTCCTCGGGTTCGATCTGCCGCATCCGCCCAACCTGTGGCGGCTGGCCACCGTGTGGCGGTTCGATGTCGTACTCGGTACGGCCGCAATCCTGCTCGGCGTCGCCTATCTCGCCGGTACCCGCCGACTACGGCATCGCGGCGATACCTGGCCGCGGTGGCGCAGCCTGTCCTGGGTCGTGGGATGCATCGGCCTGCTGCTGGTCACCTCGTCCGGCATCGGCGCGTACGGATACGCCATGTTCAGCGTGCACATGATGACGCATATGGCGCTCAACATGTTCATCCCCGTGCTGCTGGTGCTCGGCGCGCCCGTGACACTGCTGCTGCGCGCGGTGCCGACCGCCGGGCGCGGCGCGCAACCGGGACCGCGCGAATGGGTGCTCTCGCTGATGCATTCGCGGTTCACGCGGCTGCTCAGCAATCCGATCATCGCGCTGATCATCTTCGTGGTCTCGCTGTACGGCCTGTACTTCTCGCCGCTGTTCGATCAGCTGATCCGCTTCCACTGGGGTCACCTGCTGATGAACATCCACTTCCTGATCACCGGATACCTCTACTACTGGGCCATCATCGGCATCGACCCCGGGCCCAAGCGGCTGCCGCATCTCGGCCGGCTCGGCATGCTGTTCGCCATCATGCCGTTCCACGCCTTCTTCGGCGTCGCCGTCATGTCCATGGAAAGCCTCATCGGCAAGGACTTCTACCCGCAGCTCATGCTGGGCTGGATGCACGACCTCATGTCCGATCAGCACCTCGGCGGCACCCTCGCCTGGATCTCCGGCGAAGTCCCGGTACTGCTCGTGGTCGGCGCCCTGCTGTCGCAGTGGGCGAAACAGGAACGCCGCGACGCCGCGCGCATCGACCGCCACCAGGACGAATATCCCGAGGACGACGAACTCACCGCCTACAACGCCATGCTCACCCAGCTCAGCGAACGACGCCGCTAGGCGCCACCCCGGAAACCGCGCAACCGCAGGCTGTTCCACACCACGAAGAGCGACGAGAACGCCATCGCCGCACCCGCCAGCAACGGATTCAGCAGCCCGGCCATGGCCACCGGAATCGCGGCCACGTTGTAGCCGAACGCCCACACCATGTTTCCGCGAATCGTGCGGAGCGTGGCCTGGGCAAGCTCGATCGCATCCGGGACCGCGGCCAGATCGTCCCGGACCAGGATCATGTCCGCGGCGCCGATCGCCACATCGGTGCCGCGGCCGATCGCCAGGCCCAGATCCGCGGTGGCCAGGGCGGGACCGTCATTGATGCCGTCACCCACCATGGCGATCCGGCGCCCCTGCTCGCGCAGACTCCGGAGCACCTCGACCTTGCCCTCGGGCAGCACCTCGGCGATCACCTCGGTAATACCGATCTCATCCGCGATGGCTTGCGCGGCAAAGGCATTGTCACCGGTCACCAGCAGCGTGCGCAGGCCCATCCGGTGCAGCCGTTCGATCGCGGCGGCCGCGCTGGGCCGCGCAGTATCGGCCACGGCGATGACCGCTACCGCCCGGCCGTCGACCGCGAAGTACACCGCGGTGCGGCCGAACTTCTGCTCCCGCTCCAGCATTCGCTGCAACCCGGACGAGACGCTCACGCCCGCATCGGAAAGCAGGGTGGGACGGCCGATCAGCGCGGTGCGCCCGGCGACCGTGCCCCGCGCACCCAGACCGGGCAGCGCCGTGAAGTCCTCGACCTTCGGCAGTTCCTTGTCCTCCTTGCGACCGTACGCGGTGATCGCGGCGGCCACCGCGTGCTCGGAGGCGGCCTCCACACCGGCTGCCAGGCTGATGATTTCGGCGCGGTCCTCGCCTTCGAGAATGTGCACGGCGGCGACCGTCATGGCGCCCTCGGTGACGGTGCCGGTCTTGTCGAAGACCACGGTGTCGACCGTGCGGCTGGCTTCGAGGGCATCGTGGCCCTTGATGAAGATGCCGAGTTGCGCGCCGCGACCGGATGCCACCATGAGGGCGGTCGGGGTCGCCAGGCCGAGAGCGCACGGGCAGGCGATCACCAGGACGGCCAGGCCCGCACCGATGGCGGCGTCGAGTCCGGCGCCGCTGATCATCCAGCCGGTGAAAGTCAGTGTGGCCAAGGCCAGGACGACCGGGACGAAGACGCCGGAGATGCGGTCGGCCAGGCGTTGCAATGCCGCCTTACCGGCCTGCGCCTCCTCGACCAGGCGGATCATGCCCGCCAGGCGGGTGTCGGCGCCGACCGCGGCGGCCTCGACGACCAGGCGACCGGTGAGCGAGACCGTGCCACCGGTGACCGCGGTGCCCGGGACGGCTTCGACCGGGATCGACTCGCCCGTCATTGCCGAGGCGTCGACGCTCGAATGTCCCTCCACCACCAGGCCGTCCGTGGCGATGGTCTCGCCCGGGCGCACCAGGAAGCGGGTGCCCTCGGTGAGTTCGTCGATGGGGATGGTGATCTCGCTGCCGTCCCGGGTCAGGACCGTGACGTCCTTGGCGCCCAGCGCGGCCAGGGCCCGCAACGCGCCACCGGCCCGGCGCTTCGCCTTTGCCTCGAAATACCGTCCGGCCAGCACGAATACGGTCACACCGCCGGCGACCTCCAGATAGATGGAGTCCGCGTGCAGGATCGCGTTCCAGACCCCGTGCACCGGTTCGGGATCGCGGTCGCGGAGGAAGAGCGTGACGATCGACCACAGCGTGGCCGAGGTGATGCCGATGGACACCAAGGTGTCCATACTCGTTGCCCCGGTACGCAAGCCGGCCAGCGCGCGCTTGTGCAGCGGGGCGGCCGCCCACACCACGATGGGCAGGGCGAGACCGAGCAGGATCCACTGCCAGCCGGTGATGCGGGTGCTCGGCTCCACCGCGAACATGATCGACAGATCGGCGAGCGGGAAGAAGAGGAGCAGCGCCACCATCAGGCGGCGGAACAGGTCCGCGGACGCGCGATCCTCCGGGCCGGTGTCGACCATCGGGCCCCGGCCGGTGATCTCGGTCGCGCCGTAGCCGGCCGCGATCACCGTGTCGCACAGGTCGTTCGCGCCGATACCGTCCGGCGCGTCGACCGTCGCCACACCGGTCGCCACATTGACCGCGGCGGTCACGCCATCCATCCGGTTGAGCGCGCGCTCGACGCGCGCCGAGCAGCTGGCGCAGCTCATACCGGTCACCGCCAACCGCACCCGGACCCGTTCTTGTTCGGGGGCGGTCAAGGTCGAAGATTCCACTCTCGTCGGCTCTCTGGTCGGAGGTTCATCGAAGGTTCAATCGGAAGCGAAGGCGTCAGGCCGCCGGATCATGGCGGGACAGATGCCGGATGCGCCGGCCGCCGCGCGCGCCCTCGGGCACGGGCACCGGTTCGTACTCGGTGCCGCGTTCCTCCGGGCCGCCGCGCAGCCGCCGTTGCAGCAGCACCGCCACCACCAGACCGGCCACCACCACCAGGTGCGAGGTCGCGCGGGTCACCGTCATCTCGTGGTGGCTCAGATCCAGGACCACGAACAGCGAGACTACGGCGGTGAACCCGCCCAGCACCGGAACCAGACCGGTCGCGGCCTTCGTGCGCAGCGCGCAATAGACCATGCCCACACCCAGCGCGAGATTCCACGCGGTGCTCTCGTTGAACAGATGCCCGCCACCGGACTGCATCATGTGATCGGTGTGCACGCCGACCCCGAACCCGGCCAGCTGCGCGATACCCAGCGCACACTGCACCGCGCCGATCACCCCGAGCAGCAGGCGCAGCACCTCCACCCGGCCGTCCCGGAATCCGGGCACCGCACCCTCGGCCACCGCGCGCTCGACGATCGACGCGGCGAGATCCGGGGTGGACGTCACCGGCCGCATCCGCAGCCCACGCGTCACCGCGACCGCCGCCGCATACCAATTGGTGCAGGCCGGGCACTCTTCGAGATGCCTGTCGACCTGCTCGGCCGGTACCGGCTCCGCCTCTCCGTCGATGCGCGCGGACAGCGCTTCCTGGCACACTTCGCACTTCACGTCGATAGGTGTCGTCGATTCGGGGCCGGAAGTTCCCGGGGATCGGTGTGACATTGTCGGCGACCATCGGATTTGCCCGTCGGCCGTGCGATCTGGCTATGGTAGGTCGGTGCACTCGGCGTCGAGCGATGCCCGGATCGATGTGCTCGCCATGGCCGCCGCTCAGGGAGACAGGCGCGCCACCGAGCAGTTCATCCGCGCAACCCAAACAGATGTGTGGCGATTCATCGCCCACCGTACCGACGCAGGCCGCGCCGACGACCTGACCCAGGAGACCTACCTGCGGGCGCTCGGCAGCCTGCGGCGTTTCGAAGGACGGTCCACGGCCCGCGCCTGGCTGCTGTCCATCGCCCGCCGGGTCTGCGTCGACGAGATCCGGACCGCGATGGCCCGGCCGCGCGTGTCCTGGAGCGCCGACTGGGAAGAGGCGGCCGACCGCCGCCGCACCGGGGCCGATGCCGCGGTGCTCGAATTCGCCGAAGTGAAGATCATGCTCGCGGACTTGTCGGATGAGCGGCGGGAGGCGCTGATCCTGACCCAGGTGCTGGGGCTGTCGTATCAGGAAGCCGCCGAGGTGTGCGGCTGCCCGACCGGGACCATCCGCTCGCGGGTGGCGCGGGCGCGCGAGGATCTGATCGCCGCCGCGCGCGGGGACGACGCGGCCGACGCGCGCTGACGACTTCTGTGGGACGACGCGGCCAGTGGCTGTGCCGTCCTTTTTCATGTGGCGGTCGGCCCATTTTCATGTGGTGATCGGCCCGGTAGAGACGGTTCTCTCAGCTGTTTCTAGGGCTTTACCTACTATTCAACTACGTAGGTCATCTACTATTTAGGTACGTAGATGAGAGTCACTACCGTGACCGTTCACCGTCGAACGGAGAGGCGACCCGCCATGCAGACCACCTCTGATCCCATCCGGACCACCCGAATCCGGCGCGGCGCAACAACATTCGGACTCGCAATCGGCGCCACGGCCCTGATGATCCTCGCCGCCGGACCAGTGGCAGCCGAATCCCTTTCTCGCGGAGGCAATTCCGCCGCGCCGCAGTCCGCGACCGGCAATACCGGAAACCACAACTCCGGCCGCCACATCACTCCCGGCGACACCACCGGCATCCACCAGGGCGACCCCTTCGGCTACCTGCACCGCGACGCCAACCCGCTGCGGCAGCAGGAACACCAGGACGCCCTGCGCGACTTCCACAACCAGCCCCGGGACGCCCCGACCGCAGCGGTCACCAACGGCAACGGCGCCGCGACCTGGGAGCCCGTCGCCCGCGACGACGGCCCCGGCTACACCGTCTGCCCGGTCCAAGCCAGCCACTGCTGACCCCCATCACCCCGCACCACGGATTCGACCCGACGCGAGGAGAAACCATGCGCCCCACCACCGCAACGACGCGGAGCAAATCCACCACCGCCGGCCGCACCCGGCGACTTCGGCGGGTAGCCGTCGCACCCATGGCCGTCGCCGCCCTGACCGCGGCCGGCCTGCCACTGGCCGCCACGGCCGACGCCGAAACCGAGGAGCGCAGGAGCCGGGTCGCCACCAGCTGCCTGTGGGCCGGCGCGACCTACCCGGCGGGCGCCACGGTCGCCGCGGGCGGCACCGAATACAGCTGTGGCACGCAGAGCGGGCAGCCACACTGGAATCAGGGGGCGCGGACCGCGAGTGGCGACACCGTCCGGAACCCCGGCGCGCGAGCCAACCCCGTAGGCCAATTCAGCTCGGGCGCAAGGCAACCCGGGACCAGCTACACCGACTACTGCGTCGGCAATCAGCTCATCCCCGGCACCGATGACGTGTACAAGGTGGTCCGGGTCGCGGACGGCAGCCTGATCTGGAAGGCCGCTACCCCGGTCGCGGAGTGGACGTTCGACGGCGAACGGCCCGAACCCACCTGGCGCACCGTCAGCATGTGCTACGACGGCAATCTGACCTGAGATTCAGGTCAGCGGTAGGCGCATGACCGTCAGCGGGAGACCCGCCATGGTCTTCCAATCCCGTTCCGGCACATGGACGAAACCCGCGCGATCGTAGATGCGGCGTGCGTCCTGCATGCTGGGCATGGTGGTGAGCACCACCGCCTCGAAACCCTCGGCCCGGCCGATCTCGATCACCCGCCGCAGCAGGCCCGAACCGACACCGAGTCCCCGCGCCTGCTTCGATACCGCCAGCATGCGGAATTCGAGTTCACCAGGCCGGGCGATATCGGCATACTCCGTGCCCGGCCGCGCCAGCGTGAGCGAGCCCACGACCGCACCGTCCCGCACCGCCACCAGAATCTCGGCCGACGCCGCTCGGGTGGCGGTGTCGGCCAGCTCTGCGACATAAGGACTTTCGGCCTTGACGTGCCCTTCACCTACATAAACATCCACCGTCAGATCACCCACGGCGGCGAACTCCTCCGGGCTCGCCGCCCTGATCTCCACACCCGAACCCACTACGACTCCGTCCTCATCCGCCGACCTCCAACCCCAACTGAACAATTGATCACCGGGCGCTGGTTGCGGCGTCGGCCGAGAAGGCCACACCACCAGTGCCCGCTGATCTTGGTTACTCCGCGTCTGATCTTGGTTACTCCGCGTCGCCGACCTCGGGCGATCCTTGCGAGACGGCGTCGGGGCCGCCCTCGAGGAGCTTTACGAAGCCTTGCTCGTCGAGGATCTGGACGCCGAGTTCCTCGGCCTTGGCGGCCTTGGAGCCGGGTGCGTCGCCGATCACCACGAAGGCGGTCTTCTTGGAGACCGAGGCCGCCGCCTTGCCGCCGCGGATCAGGATGGCCTCCTTGGCGCCGTCGCGGGTGAAGCCCTGCAGCGAACCGGTGACCACGATGGACAGGCCCTCGAGGTTGCGTTCGATGGACTCGTCGCGCTCGTCCGCCATGCGCACGCCCGAGGCCGCCCACTTGTCGACGATGTCGAGATGCCAAGGCACGGTGAACCATTCGACCACCGCGTCCGCGATGATCGGGCCGACGCCGTCGACGGCGGCCAGTTCCTCGGCGGACGATGCACGAATGCTGTCCATGCTGCCGAAGGCCGAGGCCAGTGCGCGCGCGGCCGTCGGGCCGACATGGCGGATGGACAGGGCGACCAGGACCCGCCAGAGCGGGCGGTCCTTGGCGGCGTCCAGATTCTGCAGCAGGCGCTTGCCGTTCGCCGACAGGGTGCCGTTCTTGTTGGTGAAAAGCGTTGTGGTGAGCAGCTTCTCCTCGTCGAGCGCGAACAGGTCGCCCTCGTCGCCGATGGCATCGGACTTCAAGAGATCGATCGCGGCCTCGTAGCCGAGCGCCTCGATATCGAACGCGCCGCGTCCTGCCACGTGGAATACCCGCTCCCGCAACTGCGCCGGGCAGTACTGCTGGTTGGGGCAGCGGATATCCGCGTCGCCCTCCTTGGCGGGCGCGAGTTCGGTACCGCATTCGGGGCAGTGCGTCGGCATGACGAATTCGCGTTCCGCGCCGGTGCGCGCATCCACCACGGGACCCAGCACCTCGGGAATCACGTCACCGGCCTTGCGGATGGTGACCGTATCGCCGATGAGCACGCCCTTGCGCTGCACCTCCGACGCATTGTGCAGGGTCGCCATGGCCACCGTGGAACCCGCCACCGTGACCGGCTGCATGACCGCGAACGGCGTGACCCGGCCGGTGCGGCCCACATTCACCTGAATGTCGAGCAGCTTGGTGGTGGCTTCCTCCGGCGGGTACTTGTAGGCGATGGCCCAGCGCGGGGCGCGCGAGGTCGCGCCCAGCCGGCGCTGCAGCGAGAACTCGTCGACCTTCACCACCTGGCCGTCGATCTCGTGCTCGATATCGTGCCGGTGCTCGCCCCAATAGGCGACGCGCTCGACAACCGCGTCCGCGCCCTGCACCCGAAGAGTGTGCGCGGACACCGGTAGTCCCCACGACGCCAGCGCGCGATACGCCTCGTACTGCGATTCCGGCGCGAAACCCTCCAACCGGCCGAAGCCGTGACAGATCATGCGCAGCCGCCGCCGCGCCGTCACCGCCGGATCCTTCTGACGCAGGGAACCCGCCGCGGTATTGCGGGGATTCGCGTACGGCGCTTTACCTTCCGCGACGATCGAGGCATTCAGCGCCTCGAAATCTGCGAGCGTCATGAACGCCTCGCCGCGCACTTCGAGCAGCTTCGGAATCGGGAATTCATCGCTCGCCGTGAGCTGATGCGGAATGTCCTCGATGGTGCGGGCATTCAGGGTGACGTCCTCACCCGTGCGCCCGTCGCCGCGGGTCGCGCCGCGCACCAGCCGCCCGTCCTCGTAGACGAGGTTCAGCGCGACCCCGTCGATCTTGACCTCGCACACATAGTGGATGTCCGGCCCAGTGTCCGCCTCGACGCGGGCGATCCACTGCCGCATCTCCTCCTCGTTGAACACATTGTCCAGCGAGTACATCCGCTCCAGATGATCCACCGGCGCGAACTCGGTGGTGAACCCGCCGCCCACCACCTGCGTCGGCGAATCGGGCGTCCGCAGGTCCGGATGCGCCTCCTCCAGCGCGACCAGCCGGTTGAACAGCTCGTCGAACTCCCCGTCGGTGATGATCGGCGCGTCCCGCACGTAATACCGGAACTGGTGGTCGCGCACTTCCTCCGCCAGCTGCTGCCACTCGACGCGCTCGTCCCCGCTCGCGGGGCTGATCTCGATGCCCGATTCACTCACAAGACAAAACCTACCCGAGCCGACCGACACCTCCACGCGACATTCGCGCACGTCGCACGGTCTATTGCTGACAAGCCACGTGACCGGGAACACGGGGGACGGTGGGCCGGTTTCAGGTCGTATGGACCTCGCCAAAGGCATCGAGTTCGCCCGCGCCCATCGCCAGTCGATCCTCACCACGATTCGGAAGGACGGGCGGCCGCAGCAGTCCAATGTGCTGCATTGGATTCCTGAGGACGGTATCGCTCGGATCTCAATTACGGCGGATCGGGCCAAGTACTTCAACCTGAAGCGGGAGCCGTGGGCGGCGTTGCATGTGAGCAGTGACGATTTCTGGTCGTATGCGGTGCTGGAAGGGCCGGCGGAGGTCACGCCTGTCGCCGCCGACCCGCAGGATGCGACCGTGGATGAACTCGTCGACTACTACCGGGCGCTCAGTGGTGAGCATCCGGACTGGGACGACTATCGGCGGGCCATGGTCGCCGACCGCCGCGTGGTCGTGCGTATCGATCCCGACCACGCCTACGGTTTGGTGCGGTGACTCACTTCTCGCGCGGGTAGACCTTCACGATCGTGCCGTCTACGTCGGCGGCGAGGTAGGCGCTGCCGCCGTAGTCGTCGCTGAGGTAGACCATGATCGTGGGCTTGCCGTCATTGAAGGTCCAGCCGGGGTCCACGATCACGTAGCGTGAGGTCGGATTCGGTACGCCCAGTTTGTCATTGGCGGCGCTGAGCAGGGCGGGCAGTACGTGCCAGTTGATCGAGTCCAGTTGCACGGACTTGTCGTCGCCGGTGAGGGTGCCGCCTGGGCCCTGACGGCTGGCGGTGCCGTCCCGGTAGTAGTAGCTGTCGTAGCGTTTCGATCCGTCGGCGAGTAGGACTCCGGCGCTGGCGTAGGTCGGGTAGACCACGGTCTGGGTGAAATCCTTGCCGCCCGAAGCCTTTTCGAGGGCAGCGACCACCTGCCGCATACCGTCGGGCGTCAGCAGGTCCACCGTCTGTGCATCGGCGGTCGTGGTGGGCGCCGGGGCGGGCACGCCCGGCGCCAGGCCCGGCACCGTGACGCCCGGCGGGGTCTTCACCGAAACATTCTGCTGCCCGGTCGATTTCGGCAACATCACCACGGCGATCACCACCACGACGCCCACGACTAGCAGTGCGCCGAGCGCCACCAGGATGCCGTTGCGACCACGCGATCCGTTCCGGCCACGCGGCACGAACGCCGGGACCGCACCACCGGGGCCGTGCGGCTGTCCACCGGGGCCGTGCGGTTGCCCGTGCCCGAGGCCCGCCCGCTGCACCTCGTGCGGCCACGATTGCGCCGCACCGCTTTGCGAACCCGGTGTGAAGCCGTCTTGGCGCGGGCCGCTGTCGCCGTCGGCCGGGCCGTACCGCAGCGGCGATGGCGGTGCGTCGTATGCCGCCGGCCCGTAGGCGAATCCAGGCGACGGCACATCGCTGCGCGGCTGCGGCATCGAGGGCTGTGTCGGCCCGTGCGGCGGATAGCTGGGGGACGTGTTTCCGGGCTGATATGTCGCGGAATCAGGCTGCGGGGGACCCGAACTCGGGTGCGAATCCTGGGTGGTGGCGTAGGGCTGCGGGGGCCGAGGGGCCGATCCCGGCGGGGCCGGGGCTGTGTAGACCGCCGGGGACAACGGCGGGAGACCTGCTGCGGACAGACCGGTCGCCTCGGCGAGCATGCGGTCCAATTGATCCGTGTCGGGACGCCGATCCGGGTCGGCGACGAGGACGGCTTGCAGGGCGGCGGTCAGCGGCCCGGCGTGCTGCGGGGGCTGGACCTCGCCCTTCAGGACGGCGGCCAGCGTGGCCACCGAGGTATCGCGGCGCAGGGGGTGATGGCCTTCGACCGCCACATAGAGAACCAAGCCCAGCGCCCACAGATCGGAGGCCGGATGACCTTCCTGACCGGAGAGGCGTTCCGGCGCAACATAATCCAGTGACCCGACCACGCTGCCCGTGGAGGTCAGCCCGCTCATGCCCTCGATCGCGGCAATGCCGAAATCGGTGAGGACCGGGGAACCGTCCTGGCGGAGCAGCACATTCGCGGGCTTGATATCGCGGTGCAGGACGCCGACGGCGTGCGCGGCGCGCAGGGCCGCCAGGATGCCGCGGCCGAGGTGGGCGGCCTGGGCGGGCGGCAGCGGGCCTTCCGCGAGCAGATCGGCCAGACTGCCGCCACGCACCAGCTCCATGACGATCCACGGTGGGGCGCCGGGGGCGTCCACGATGTGGTGGATGGCAACCACATTCGGGTGGCCGATGCGGGCCAGCGCCCGTGCCTCGCGCAGCACGCGTTCGCGCTGCAGGCCGGTCACCTCGGCGGCGGCGTCGCCTTCCGGCGGCCGCACCTCCTTCAGCGCGACCTCGCGGTGCAGGGCGAGATCGTAGGCCCGCCACACCGTTCCCATGCCACCACTGCCGAGCGGTCCGAGCAGTTCGAATCGCCCGTCCACCACATGCCGCCCGGAAATCACCGCGACAGCCTATTGGCCGTTTCCGATTCCCGCGAGACGCAGCATGCGATCGATTTGCTGTACGGCGTCGGCGCAGCTCAGGACTCTGCCGTGAAATTGGGGTCGGGCAGGGTCTCGCCGGTCTCCAGCAGGGACTTGAGATTGGACAGGATGGCGGACCAGCCATCGGTGATGACGGGCAGCACACCGCTGTCCGGTCCGAAACCGTCGTGCACGACAGTCAGTTTCACGATCTCGCCCAGATCGAGCAGTTCGAAGGTGACCTTGGAGCGCGGTTCGGCGGCCCATTCGGCGACCTTCTCGGCGGGCATGCCCATCTTCTCGCCGAAGGAGGGGTCGAAGGTGTGCCAGGTGTAGGAGAGGCGCGTGTACGGGTCGGATTCGATGATCTGGCTGCCGTCGTCGCTGGACCAATCCCCTTGGTGCCAGACCATTCGCGAGCCCTTGCGCCAGTCGGTGTCGAAGGTGGCGCCCCAGTAGCGCTTGGTGAAGGCCGGTTCGGTCAGGGCCTGCCAGAGCTGTTCGGGGGTGGTCTTGATGTAGGTGGTGTAGACGAATTCGTCGCTCATGGTGGGACTCTCCAATGCTGATTTGAGATCGGCGAGCGCATGCACCCGCGCGCGGTCGTAGCGGTTGATCCAGCGGTCGGCTATCGCATTGACGGGTTCGGCATTGAGGAAGTGCAGTTTCTCGCGGCCACGCCGGAGCGTGGTCACCAGGTTGGCTGCCTCCAGTACCGCCAGATGCTTGCTGACCGCCTGCCTGCTCATGTCGAGGTCGGCGCACAGTTCGGTGAGCGTCTGGCCGTTGCGCTCGTTCAAGCTGTCGAGCAGCCGGCGGCGGCTCGGGTCGGCCAGGGCTTTGAATACTTCGTCCACCGAATACCTCACCTGCGACATGCAACCTTCTGGTTGCATAACCGAGAATAGGCAACCTCGAGGTTGCATGTCAACCGCCCGATAAGAGAAAGTCGCATTTCCGGGCTCCGACCGGCAGGATGACCAGGGTGTTGCGCACCTTCCAAGTGACTAATCACCGCTCCCTCGCCGAGCCGCAGGAACTGCGGCTCACCCGGGGCAGCAGCGCCGTGCCCACTCCGGTGACCGCCCTCTACGGCGCCGCCGCCACCGGCAAGACCGGCATGATGGACGCACTCGACCGCATGCGCGACGCCGTGCTGAACTCGGTCACCGGGTGGGATCCCTACTCCGGGCCGGTACGCACCCCGCACCTCGGATTCGCGGACCGGCCAACGGAATTCGTGGCGCACTTCGTCGCGGAAGGCTGTCCGTACACCTACGGGTTCAAGCTCGACAATGCCGATGTGTCCGCGGAATGGCTGCACTCGCACCCGCACAACCGGAAACGCGTGGTCTTCGAACGCGCCGGCGACGATATCCGCATCGGGCCCATGTTCGAGGCCGCCCGCTACGGGCTCGGCGCGGTGGTGCCGCTGGTGCGGCCGAATGCGCTGCTGCTCAGCCTGTCCGGGCAGTTGTACGCCGAACCGCTGGTGCCCGCCTACCGGTGGTTCCAGTCGCTGCTGGAAGTGCAGTGCGGGCAACCGGATCCGCAGGAGATCGCGCACCGGGTCGGCAGCCACATCTCGCGCTCCACCGATCACGCCGTGCGGCTGCTGACCATGCTGCGCGCGGCCGATCTCGGCATCACCGATCTGCTGCTACCCGGCGACGACCCCATGTACGCCGACTACCTGCGCGACCTCGACACCGATATCGCCTCCACCACAAAGGAAATCGAGACCTGCACCACCTCGGCGGGGTACGCCGAGGAGCTGTTCCTCGAACACGGCATCACCATCACGCTGCTGCAGCGCGAACTCGCGAATCTCTACGCGGCCCGCGACGCCCTCTACTCGCGCATGGTCGCGCGCCGCGGCGTCGGCCTGGGCCTGGTGCACGACGGCATCGAGACCGCCTTCGACATCGCCGACGAATCCAGCGCCACCCTCGCCATGCTGCGCCTGCTCCCGCCCATGCTGGACGCCCTCGACACCGGTGGTGTGCTCGCCGTCGACGACATCGACTCCTACCTCACCCCCGAAACCGCCGACAGCCTCATCCAGCTGTTCCAGAATCCCGAAACCAATATCCAAGGCGCCCAGCTCATCTTCACCACCGCCGACCGCACCCTCATCGACCGCGGCAACGGCCGCTCCCAAGCCAAACGCACCACCGTCTGGCAACTCCGCCGCACCCTCAAGGGCACCTCCGAACTCACCGCCCAATCCCCGGCCGAACTGACGGCTTAGCAACCACCCAGCCAACCGAATCCCCGGCCCCTCCCCGTGCGCGCCTAGCATGGGGTCATGCTCATGCAGCTCACGTTCATCCTGCTGATCGGCGGCGCACTGGCAGCGGCCCTCGTCTACTACCGCCGCGGCAGCGGGCGCGGCCGCCTCATCAGCCCCTCCGAACAGAACGGGTGGGGCGAACGCCGCGCCGCCATGATGGGCCTGATGAACCCCGAGTCCGGCACCCTCTACATCACCGGCATCAGCCCCCGCCCCGACGCCCCCGGCGAGCAATACGTCACCATCAGCGGCAGCATCTCCGGCCCCTCCGTAGTAGCCCACGAGGTCTACGGCCGCTTCGCCTGGGACACCACCCAATGGCCCGCCATCGGCGACCAACTCCCCGTCGTCTACCCCTCCGGCAAACCCGACAACTGGCAACTCTCCCACCCCGGCGCCCGCCCCTACTTCGGCTCGAAGCGCCCGAAGGACCAGCTCTGAGGCGGCGCTACCCGCCCCCGAGAAATTCCTTACTCGAAACCAGATCGGCAACCGCGCCGCCGAGCTGCCGAAGTGCCCACGCGGCCAGCCGATCCCGAATCTCCCCCGCGTCACCGTGCAACTCGCTGCCCACCCATCGCCGCGCGGCCATCTCGATCAGAGCCCGTCCCGCCCGCGCCATATCCGAGTCGATGGTGAAGGCGATGAATGCGGAAGCAGTCTGAGCCTCCAGAAACTCCGGTCGGCCGTCGAGCTGTCCGCACAGGGCGCGATCGTTCGTCACCAGCACTTCGGCATTCGAATACATCGCCGCCGCGACGACACGCCGATCCTTGGCATTGACCAGGTCCGGCACGTCGATACGCAAGCTGTCCGGCCACTGGACGAGGGCATCCGGAAACGCCCGGGCCATCGCGGCGAACAGTGATCGCCTGGCGGGATCCGACATCGAATCCGGCAGGTGCCGTGCAGCTTCGGTCAAGACGTCGGCACTCCAGCGGACTTCGTACAGCTCTGCTTCGGCAAGGGTCAGCAGCACATCACGCAGACGCGCCGGGACGAGGACATTCGCATCCAGAAAGGCGCGAGGGGGCACCGGACCCCTCAGAAATCGTCGTCGTACAGACCCGATTCCTTCGAAATACGCGCAACCTCGTCTAGCGCCTCGCCGCGGTCGCGACGGTGGCGCTCGCGATAGTCGAGGATGGCCCGCAGCGGGATTCGCCGGTGCGTGCCTCGATATTCGACCGCGAGTTCGCCCGCATCGACGAGCCGGCACACGTATGTCCGCGACAGTCCGAGCAGATCCGCGGCCACCGACGTGGTCACCAACGCGTCCACCGGTGTGATCGCTACTCCGCGGCCTTCGCTGAGGTGCTCCAAGAGAGCGATTACCGCGGCCCGCACACCCACCGATACCGGAATGGGAATGTCGTCGATAGCGATGGTCGACTGCCCCTGAGCGGCCGGAGGCAGCGAGTTCAATGCGTCCCGAATTTCGTTCCTCATCGACTGCGGGACATCGGGTTCCACACGGCACACCGTCATTACATGCCTCCTTTCGCGCAATCTCCTACCTGCAAGGATGCACCCCAAACGACACAAACGCAACCAAGATCAGGACCTGCGCGAGCCGAGGGGATAGGCTTGCCTCGATGGATGAGCGGGTGGATGGGCGGCGGAGCGATACGCGGGAGCGGATTCGGGCTGTGGCTATGGAGTTGTTTTCCGAGCGGGGGTATGAGAAGACTTCGTTGCGGGAGATTGCGGAGCGGTTGGGGGTTACGAAAGCTGCCCTGTATTACCACTTTCGGACCAAGGAAGACATTGTGGTAAGTCTTTCCGAGGATCTGCGGCGGGGGATCGATGAGATTGTGGAGTGGGCTGAATCGGCGCCGGAGGGGAAGGAGCGGGCGCGGGAGATTGTGGTGCGGTATGGGGGGTTGTTGCACAGTGTCGGGAAGGGGATGATTCGGTTTTGGGCCGAGAATCAGCCTGCGTTCCGGGATCTCGGGTTCGGGACCGGTTTGCGGTATCAGTTCCGGGTGCTCGCCGATTTGATGGTGGCGCCGGATACCGCGCCGGTGGCGGTTTTTCATGCGCGGCAGGCTTTGCTGGCCATCAGTTGGAGTTTGACCATGATGAACGACCTCGAACTCAGTGACGAGGAGAGTTACGAGGCTGCCGGTCGGATCGCCATGGATATCGTCGAGCGGATTCGGGCGTAGGTCACTCGAACGAAAGTGATTCCGGCTCTTCGGAATAGGCTCGTGCGGTTTCGGCTGCCAGGCTCAGGGCTCGGCGCGCCCAGGCGAGAGGTGCGCCGGCCAGGCCGCACGCCGGGGCGACGAGGATCTGTTCGGCCAGGAGGCGGCGGCGGAAGCCGAGGCGATCGATCAGCCGCACACCGGGTTCCGCTACCTCGCGCCAGGTGATCGGCTTGGCCGGGGCAGTGGTCGGTACGAGTCCGAGCACCAGATGCTTGCCGCCGTCCAGGAGTTCACCGACGCGGTCCAGGTCGGCGGTGCCGATGGTGGCCACGTCGAAACCGACCGCGGCGGCGGCGCTCTTGGCGAGGAAGCCGAGTGCGGGCGATTCCGCGCAACTGTGCACCAGCACCGGCCCGGACTGGGCGGCGATCACCGTGTCCAGGATGTGCAGCGCCTCCGGCTCGGGTTTGGCCCGCACCTCGTTCAGCATGCTCACCGCGCGCAGGGTGCCGTTCAGCACCGATGTCAGCAGCGGTTCGTCGAGCTGCACCAGCACCTCGGCGCCGAGCCGCTTCCCCACCTCGGCCACATGATTCACCAGGCCTTCGGCCAGCGATTCCGAAAGATCGCGCAGCGCACCGGAATCGGTGAGGATCCGATGCCCGCCCGGCAGTTCCACCTCTGCCGCCAGCGTGAGCGGCCCGGTCACCTGCACCTTCACCGCATGCCCGGACCCGGCCAGACCGGCCGTCTCCCAAGCCTCTTCGAGAGCGTCCAGATCGGTGCGCAGCAGATCGCGCGCCCGCCGCGCCACCCCACCGGGGCGCGCCGCCAGCCGGTAGCCGCGCGTGGTGCTGTCGAATCGCATGTCCACGAGCAGCGCGGACACCCGCCCGATCATGTCGGCTCCGACACCGCGCCCGGGCAGTTCCACCAGATGCGGCAGGTCGCCCAGCTCGCCCACGACGGTCGCCGCCGCCTCGCGCGGGTCGGCGCCGGGCCACGAGCCCACGCCGGTCGCGATGCCACCGCGCAGTAGACCCGACTCGCCGTCACTCACCGCGCCACCACGCATTCACTCGATACCGAATTCATTCGACACTGCGGATTCCCCTGTCCCCCACCGGTCCCCGCACCGGCTCCACCGGCCGGCAAGCGTGCGGCGGCCGGGGCAGGGACGGCCGGGGATCGTTCGCGGGCGCGGGTTCCGCCGCACCGCCGCCGATCCCGACACTGCGCAGCACGCGAATCCCCAACTCGCGCACCAGTTCTTCGGCCCGCGCGACCCGGCGGGCGACCACGCGCGCCAGCACACCGGTCCCGCGCAGCGATCCGAAGGTCGAGGCGATCTCCCGATTCTCCTGTGCCGCAGCGGCAATCGACGCGGCTTCGCTACCGCACGACCGATACGATCCGATGCCGCGGCGCGGAGCCGCGCCGGGCCGCCTCCGCACCACGGTGGGGAGGATCTGTCCGGGTCGATTCCAGGTGGTCGGCGTCGTGTAACGACGACCGTTGTCGCGTGGCGGCCGGCGGATGCTCACCGGGCGGATTCCACCGATTCGTTCGCGTACGAGTGGGTTTCGCGTTCGGTCCCGGAAATGGTGCCGCTGCCGAGAACCTCGTCACCCGCCTCGTCCGGGCGGTACAGCACCACGGCCTGACCGCGGGCCACACCGCTGAGCGGTTCCCGTAGCCGCACCACCAGCCCGTCCCCGACCGCCTCGGCGACCGCGGCCGCGGTGCCGCCGTGCGCGCGCACCTGCGCGATGCATTCGACCGGACCGTCCGGAACCACGCCGGAAGTCCAGATGGCGCGGTCGGCGAGCACCGTCCACACCTCGAGGTCCTTGGCGGAACCCACGCGCACCACACCGGATTCGGGATCGATATCGGTGACATAGCGCGGCTTGCCGTCGGCGGCCGGACCCGGCAGGCCCAGCCCCTTGCGCTGGCCGATGGTGAATCCGTGCACGCCGGTGTGATCGCCCAGCTTGCTGCCGTCGGCATCGAGCACCGCGCCCGGGCGGATGCCGATCTTCGCGCCCAGGAACGCCTGGGTGTCACCGGAGGGAATGAAGCAGATGTCGTGACTGTCCGGCTTGTTCGCGACCGCGAGACCGCGCTCGGCGGCTTCCTCACGGATCTGCGGCTTCGGAGTATCACCGACCGGGAACATGGCCCGCCGCAACTGCTCCGGCGTCAGCACCGCGAGCACATAGGACTGATCCTTGTCCGCGTCCACCGCGCGGCGCAGCACGCCGTCCTCGAGCCGCGCGTAATGGCCGGTGACCACCGCGTCGAAGCCCAGGGCGACCGCGCGATCCGCGAGCGCCGAGAACTTGATCTTCTCGTTGCAGCGCAGGCACGGGTTCGGCGTCTCCCCCGCCGCATAGGCGGCGACGAAGTCGTCGATCACGTCTTCCTTGAAGCGGTCGGCGAAATCCCAGACGTAGAACGGGATCCCGAGCACGTCCGCGGCGCGCCGGGCATCACCGGCGTCCTCCTTCGAACAACAACCGCGCGATCCGGTGCGCAGGGTGCCCGGCGAGGCGGACAGCGCCAGGTGCACGCCGACCACCTCGTGTCCGGCGTCCACGGCGCGGGCGGCCGCCACCGCAGAATCCACGCCACCACTCATCGCAGCAAGTACACGCATCTAGAAGCCTCCTTTCGCGCCGGCCAGTCCGGCCGCCTTCGCCCGCTCCACCACCTGCGGCAGCACGGCCAGCAGGGCATCGATATCGGCGTCGGTCGAGGTGTGTCCCAATGAGAATCGGAGCGACCCGCGCGCCAGCGCCGGTTCCACGCCCATGGCCAGCAGCACATGGGAGGGTCCGGCGACACCGGCATTGCAGGCCGATCCGGTCGAGCATTCGATTCCGGCGGCATCCAGCAGCATGAGCAATGAATCGCCCTCGCAGCCGGGGAAGGTGAAATGCGCATTGCCCGGTAGCCGCCGCTCACCGAACGCGCCGTTGAGAATCGCGTCGGGCACCGCGGCCCGCACACCGTCGATGAGACGGTCCCGCAATTTCTCCAATTCCAGTGTGCGCGAATCCAATCCGGAAACCGTCTCCCGCACCGCCGCGGCCAATCCGACCGCCGCGGGCACATCCGAGGTGCCCGAACGCAGATCCCGCTCGTGCCCGCCGCCGTGCAGCAGCGGCACCGCGCCGACCTGCCGGCCCAGCAGCAGCACGCCGACACCGTGCGGCCCGCCCACCTTGTGGCCGGCGAAACTCGCGGCGGCCAGACCACTCCGGGCGAAATCGATGGGCAACTGCGCCGCCGCCTGCACCGCATCGGAATGCATGGGCACATCGAATTCCTGCGCCACGGCCGCCAATTCCGCTATCGGCTGAATCGTGCCGACCTCGTTATTGGCCCACATGACGCTCACCAGCGCGGTGTCGTCGGCGTGCGCGGACAGCGCCTCCCGCAGCGTGCGCGGCGAGACCAGTCCGTCGGCGTCGACCTCCAGCCAGGTGACCTGCGCGCCCTCGTGCCGCTCCAGCCATTCCACGGTGTCCAGCACCGCGTGATGCTCGACCGCGCTCACCAGAATCCGGTTGCGCCGCGCATCGGCATCCCGCCGCGCCCAGAAAATGCCTTTGACGGCCAGATTGTCACTCTCGGTCCCGCCGGAGGTGAAGATGACCTCCGAAGGCCGCGCCCCCAGCCCCGCCGCGATCGACTCGCGAGCCTCCTCGAGCAACCGCCGCGCCGCCCGCCCCGACCCGTGCAGCGAGGACGCGTTCCCCGCCTGCCCCAGCCCAGCACACATCGCCTCGACAGCGACCGGGAACATGGGTGTCGTGGCCGCGTGATCGAGGTAGACCGTCTGGGCACCGACCGGACCCGGGAAAGCCGACTTCATGACCAGTAAAGGATAGCCGCCCCCGTCGCGGCGATATTCCCGCCATACCCGCAACCCACCCGGCTCGCCCCGAGTGTTCACGAAACGGACGCCCAAGCCTGGCAATCGGGGCGAAAACCCACGGTCATCGCCGCCATGGCCGGTCGGCGTGACGCGTCCCACACCGGGGCGGGCCACCCCGCCGCGGGCGATCGCCCGGCCGGTCGGCCTAGAGCTGAAGCTCCGTCAGGTCGGCGATCAGGGCCAGTGATCGGTTCTGGAATCGGGGATCGTGGGTGGTTTCCGGGCCGAACCAGGCGGGCGCGACGAAATCGTGTGCTGCTTCGGTCGATTCGAACTCGACCTCCACCGTGACCAGGCCGGTGAGGCGGCCTTCGAAGACATCGACCTCGGCCGAGTGGTTCCCGGGCAAGGGGACTATATGGCGTTCCTTGACGACGGACCTGGACTCGGTCAGGGGCCACAGCGCGTCGAAGAGGGCCGGTGAGATGGGTTCCTCGTGCTCGGTCCGGACCAGGCCGGAGCCGGATTTCACCGTCATGAACTCCCGGCCGCCGCGTCGGCGGACCCGGACCTCGCTGTCTCCGGGGACGAGGGGCAGGTAGCCCTGCCTGATGTGTTCCGTCCCGGTGACCTCCTCGTGCGGAAAGCCGTCGCGCACGATGAACCGGCGTTCGATCTCCGTACTCATGCTCATGGCTCGATCCTTCCCGCTTCAGCGGGATGCCGGCGACCCCGGAGGAGCGAAACCGCGGTCGTGCCACCGGCATACCACCGGCACGCCACCGGGCCGAGGGAATGTGGTCACAGCAAGAGTCGGCAACTATTCCACCGGGAGGTGAAAGAAATGAAGGTTTACACCAAGCCCACCGCCGTGAAGGTCAATCAGGCGGCACTGATCGGCGCTGTCCTCTAAACAGCAGCCGTACGACGTGCCACGCTTCTTGCGTGCAAGAAGCGTGGCACGTTGCATTTCACCGCACCAGGACGCGCGAGAATCGGGATCGATATGTGTGGAATTGCCGGATTTGCCCGTACCGACGGAGGTTCTCTCGCGGAGACATCCGACCGGATTCTGCGCGATATGGCCCGCGCACTGCGCCCACGCGGCCCCGATGACATGCAGTTCCATCACGCCGGGCCGGCCAGCATGTCCTTCACCAGGCTCGCACTGATAGATCCGGAGGGCGGCAGGCAACCGTTCATCAGTGATGACGGAAATGTGATCCTGGCGGCCAACGGTGAAATCTACAATTACCGGGAACTCACCAAGAGCCTCCGCTCGAAAGCGAAATTCCGCAGTGAATCCGATTGCGAAGTCCTGCTCCATCTCTATCTGGAAAAGGGCCTGGATTTCCTCGACGATGTGCGCGGCATGTTCGGCATCGCGGTCATCGATCTCCGTGCACAGCGGCTGATCCTGGCCCGGGACCGGCTCGGCATCAAACCGTTGTTCGTCCATCGCGCGCAGGACACGATCCTGTTCGCCTCGGAGATCAAGGCGCTCTTCGCCCATCCGGCGTGCCCGCGTGAACTGGATTGGCAACTGGCGCTGGCCGAACAGGGCCTCAGCGCCGCGCTCACCATGGTCGACGGCGAACCCATCACCTGGTTCAAGCATGTCGAGCACGTCCCCGCCGGCACCATCCGCACGGTGAGCCTGCGCGACGGCGCCACCCGCGACCACCGCTACTGGGAACTTCCCGCCCCGGTCGACCCGGACGAGGTGCCGGAGAGCTACTTCGTCCAGACCCTCGGCGATCTGCTGTCGTCCTCGGTGCAGGAATGCCTGATCGCCGACGCCGAGATCGGTGTATTCCTCAGTGGCGGAATCGATTCGGCCGCCGTCGCGGCCATGGCCGCGCACACCGGTCTGCACACGTTCAGTGCCTTGACCGGCAGTACCGTGGTCAACAAGGACGCGCCGTACGCCCATCGCACCGCTGCTGCCCTCGGACTGCCCAACCATCAGGTGGCCTTCCCCGCCGACCGGATTCCCTCCACCGCGGAATGGAAACGGTTGCTGTGGTTGATGGAAACGCCGCAGTGCGGACCGGAACAGTTCTACAAGAGCGAGCTGTACCGGTTCGCGCGCAGGGAACGCCCCGAACTCAAGGCGATCCTGCTGGGTTCCGGCGCGGACGAATTCAGCGGCGGGTACAGCGTCGGCCTGGCCGGTGGCGGCGACTGGGACGACTTCCTCGCCAACCTGAACGCTCTCGCCCGCCGCAAGGCCCTCGGCGCCCGGACCTCCGTCGCCAGCTGGTGGGAGGACGCCGATCTGCCGCTGTTGAGCGACAACGCGATCGACGTCTATGCCCCGAGCGCGATGGACGACCCCTACCGCTCCTACTTCGCGTGGAAGTTCCGCGAGATGCAGCAGTACAACCTCTGGGCCGAGGATCGGACCGCCTCCGGGAACGGGGTCGAGGCCCGGGTGCCGTTCCTCGACCATCGCATCGTCGAGCTGCTGGCCACCGTGCCGCGGGCGCACCGCAAACGACTGTTCTGGGACAAGCGGATCATCCGGGAAGCCGTGCGGGACATCCTGCCGGCCGAGGTGCTCGACCGGCCGAAGCTCGCCTTCTACGAGGGCGAGGGCGTGCGGCACACCCACCGGACCTTCACCCGCATGCTGGCGCAGCACGGCGACGAGCTCATCGAAGAGGCGCTCTCGTCACCGCGCGCGGCCCAGTACCTGGACGCCGGGAACATCCGGGGCACGCTGCGCCGGTTGGAAGCGGCCCAGGGCTCGGCGCACGTCCAGCTGCTGCTGCGCGTGGTCAACCTCGGGCTGCTCGATCTGATGACGGTCGCGGTGCCCGCCACTCGCCCGGCGCCCGGACCCGCGCCCTACGAGATCGCCGTCTCCGACTTCGACGCCACCGAGGTCCGCGACCTGTTCCCGCAGCACCCGCTCGACTCCGCCACCGTGCTCGCGGTCGCCCCGGATGTCCTGATCCTCGATGACGCGCAGGGCCGCAACACTTCCTACGTGGCGGTCGACGGCTCGCTGGTGTTCGTCATCGACCACCTCACCCATCTGGACTGGCTGCGGCTGCTGCGCGGATTCGACGGCCGGCGCAGCCTCGCCGAGGTGGCCGCCGACGTCGGCTGCGACCTGCGAGCACTGCAGCCGCTGCTGGCGGAATCGCTGGAGATCGGCCTGCTCACCGATGTCACGAGCGAGGTCGTTCCCACGCGCTGAGGCGTCCTGCCTCGCAAGCCCATTCGCACTCGGCATCCGGACCCGGATGTGGACACATCAATGAGGTCACCCCTATGACAGCTCATCTCTACTGGGACAAGGTCTGGCGTACCGACACCGGGCGCGCCGACTGGTCGCAACCGCATCCCTGGGTCGTGGACGAGGCCGGCCGCCTGCGCACGCGAGGCCTCGAGGACACTCTGGACCTCGGATGCGGAGTTGGCCGGCACGCACTCTTCTTCGCGCAGCAGGGATTTGCCAGCGCCGGCATCGATCGCAGCCCGGCCGCGATCGCGACGGCCGAGACCGCGGCCCGCGAACTCGGCGTCGAACTCGCCTTGCAGGTCGGTGATTTCGCCACCTTGCCGTACCCCGACAACAGCTTCGACTACGTACTGGCCTTCAACGTCGTCTACCACGCCGACGAAACCGGGCTCGCCACAGTGCTTTCCGAGATCCGGCGGGTACTGCGACCGAGCGGGATCTACCAGTGCACGATGCTGTCCAAACGGAACCTGGAATACGGCCGCGGCACCGAGATCAGCCCGAACACCTTCGTACAACCGGACGCCACCGACGACAAGATCCATCCCCACCTGTACACGGACATCGCCGACATCGTTCGCCTGCACGACGGGTTCCAGCTGCTCAGCGCCGACGACTCGGAACATTCGACACCGGGATCCTTCCACTGGCACTGCCGCTTCGAGCTGCCCGCCACCACCGCAGAGGACGAGAGATGATGTCGAAGGCAGCGCGCTTCCGGGAACTACTGCAGCGCAAGGAGATCGCCCGGATCGTCGGCTCCCGGGACGCGCTCACCGCACGTCTCGTCGAGAACGCGGAATTCGACGGCCTGTGGGCCTCCAGCTTCGAACTGTCCGCGGCCCGCGGCCTGCCCGATCTGGGCCTGCTGACCATGGCCGAACTCCTCGACGCCTCCGCGCTCATCAACCAGGCCACCGGCCTGCCCCTGATGGCCGACTGCGACACCGGATTCGGCGGGAAGATCAATATCATCCGCACCGTCCAGCGCTTCGAGGACGCGGGCATCGCCGGAGTCTGCTTCGAGGACAAGGTGTTTCCGAAACGCAACAGCTTCCTGGAAGGCGAGCAGGCCCTCGAGGACGCCGACGAGTTCGCGGGCCGCATCGAGGCCGCCACCCGCACCCGGCGCAGCGACGACTTCACCGTGGTCGCCCGCACCGAAGCGCTCATCGCCGGACAAGGTCTCGACGAAGCCCTGCGCCGCGCACACCTCTACGCCGACGCGCATGCCGACGCCATTCTGATCCACTCCAAGAAATCCTCTCCGGTCGAGATCGTGGAGTTCCTCCAGGCGTGGCAGGCCCGGACACCCGTCGTCGTGGTGCCCACCACCTATCCGCACTGGAATCTCGCGGAAGCCCAAGCGGCGGGCGTCGCCATGGTCATCTACGCGAATCATGCGTTGCGCGCGTCGGTTTCGGCCACCCGCGATGTGCTCAGCGAGATCCGGCTGCACGGCGGGACGGACAGCGTCGAGGACTCCATCGCGTCCATGAAGGAACTGTTCAGCCTCACCGCCGTCGCGCAATGGGAGGAGTGGAGCGCATGATCGACGCCGAATTCGTCTGCGCCGAACTGGATCGCCGCGGCTTCGGGTTCTTCAGCGGAGTCCCGTGCTCGTTCCTGAAGGGCGCCTTCGCCCTGCTGGAGAAGCGGGACACCTATGTGCCCGCGCCGAACGAGGGCATCGCCCTCTCAATGGCCGCCGGGGCGGAGTTGACCGGCACCCGGGCGGTTGTCCTGGCACAGAATTCGGGTCTCGGCAATCTGCTGGACCCGCTCACCTCCCTGACCATGGCCTACGACATCCCGCTGCTGCTCTTCATCAGCCTGCGGGGCTGGCCTGCCGCCGAGGACGACGAACCGCACCACGCGGCGATGGGGGCGGGGACCATCGGCGTGCTGGAAGCCATCGACGTGGCCCACGGCATCCTCGGCTCCGACGAGTCCAGCCTGACCGAATTGCTCGATCTCGCCGAAGAAGAGCGGCTCGAGAATCGATCGTTCGTGATCCTGGTACCGGCCGAGACCATCGGCACCTACCACGCAGCACCCGCCGCCGACCGAAACGAGTTGAGCCGCAAGGACGCCGTGGCGGCCTTGGCCGAACACCTGGGCGACGCACTGGTTTACAGCACTACCGGGATGATCAGCCGGGAACTGTTCGGAGCCGACGACAATCCACGGAACTTCTACATGCAGGGCTCGATGGGACATGCCATCGGCCTGGGCCTGGGCACCGCATTGAACCGCCCCGATCGGCGGATTGCCGTCATCGACGGCGACGGCGCCGCCGTCATGCATCTCGGCGGACTGGCTCTGGCCGGTGAGCGACAGCCGGAGAATCTCACGCACTTCGTGCTCGACAACGCCTCCTACGACTCCACCGGCGGCCAGCGCACCCGGGACTCCGTCATGCAATGGGCCGATCTGGCCCTCGCGGCCGGCTACCGCACCGGCCAAGCCTGCCGGACAGTGCCTGAGATCCACGCCCACCTGGAGAAGATCGCCGGCCTGCCCGGCCCGCACCTGGTGGCCATCCATATCGGCAAGGGCGGCGCGACACCGCCACGGGTCACCGGCACACACACCAACAGCGAGGTCAGAGCCCGATTCCAGCGGGAAGCCACACCGTCGGCCGCCGGCACCGGGAGGCAGGGATGATCACCATCGCGCACGTCAGCGACCTGCACCTGGACACCGGTCCGCGGGCCACCCGGCGGGCCGAGCGCGTCCTGGACTACCTGCGCGATATGGCCCACCGGCTCGACGTGGTCCTGGTCTCCGGCGATATCGCCGACCACGGCGCGGCCGCCGAATACGACCAGGCGCGAGCCCTGCTGAAGCTGCCGTGCCCGGTACTCGTGCTGCCCGGCAACCATGACATCCGCTCCGCGTTCCGGGTCGGCCTGCTCGACGAGAGCGCCGCCGACGACGAGGTGAACCGCATCGTGCGGGCGCCGGGCGCGGTATTCATGTTGTGCGACTCCACGATTCCCGGCAGTGATGAGGGTCTGCTGAGCGACCGCACGCTGACCTGGCTCGACGAGGCGCTCACCGCCGAGACCGGCGATCTGCCGGTCTTCGTGTGTTTCCACCATCCGCCCGTGGAACTGCATACCCCCTTCGTGGACCGTGTCCGGCAGTTCGGTGCCGAGCGCCTGGCCGAGCTGTTGCCCCGCCATCCGCAGGTCGTGGCGCTGTTGTGCGGGCATGCCCATGTCGCGGCCGTCACGACCTTCGACGGCATCCCGCTCTGCGTGGGTCCCGGTGTGGCCTCGACCGTCCCGCTGCCCTTCGAAGGCCGCGCGGACGTCGACTACGAACTCGCCCCGGGACTGGCCTTCCACATCCTCGACGACCAGCGCCGCCTGGTCACGCACTTCCGCACCCTCGACTGAGGCGGCGCCGACCATGACGGACCGGGAGCAGGCCATGAGAAAGCTGTTGATCGCCAACCGTGGCGCGATCGCTACCAGGGCGATCGATTCCGCACGGGCGCTGGGACTTTCACCGATCGCGGTCGCCGCACGGTCCGACCCGCAAACCTCGCACACGCGCACCGCCGACGGCTGCGAGTACCTCGACGGTGACGGCCTCGCGGAAACCTACGACAATCCCGGGCAGATCGTGGCCGCCGCACAGCGGTGCGGCGCCGACGCGGTATATCCGGGATACGGTGCGCTGGCGGAAGATCCGGAACTCGCGCATCGATTGGCGGCGGCCGGCATCGGATACATCGGACCGACGGCCGAAGTGCTGGCGCAGGCCCGGGACAAGGAGCATGCGGTCGCCACGGCCGAACGCCTCGGCATCCCGGTGCTACCGCATGCTGCCGGGCGCACGGCGATCACCAGGCTGGTCGCGGAGATCGGCGCTCCCGTCATCGTCAAACCCACCGACGGTTGCGGCGGCCAGGGTGTGCAGATCGCACACACGACGGCAGCGGCCGAGCAGATCCTCGCCGCACTGCCGGGCGAAAATGGTTGGTACGCAGAGCGATACGTGCAAGCGGGACAGGTCGTGGGTGTCACGGTCGCCGTGGACGACACCGGCACCGTGCTCGAACTCGGCGAGCGGGAAAGCCTGCTGGTCACGGGAAGCATGAAGCTGCTGGAAGCAACGCCGGTATTAGGCGTCGCCCCCGAGCTGCTGGCCAGGATGCGGCAGGACACCGCCCGGCTGGTCACCGGCATCGGGCTGCGCAATATCGCGACCGTCGAATTCATCGTCGGCCCGCACGGCTATTACTTCCTGGAACTGAACGGCCGCCTGCCGCTGGCCTTTCGAATGTGCGAAACGCAGACCGGCGCCGACCTCATCGCGCTGCAACTGGAACTCGCCCGGGGACGGTCCTTCACCCCCGGCGAGATCACCGTGGACCCGGCGGTGCACTGCCTGGAAGCTCGAATGTTCCTGCGGCCCGGCCACACCGGCTCGCTCCGGACCCTCGAGCTGTTTCCGGAGCCCGGGGCGGTCTACAACTGCGCCCTCGACCGCGCGCGGCCGATCACGCTGGACAACATCATCACTCAGGTCCTGGCCGCCGGCGCCGACCGCGTCACCGTCGCCCGGACGATACTGCGCGCGCTCGAAGCCTCCGACGTCACCGGGATCGACCACTGCGGACCCGAGATCGTCAGCTGGCTGCGCGCCTCCGATCCGGCCCGCGCCGACCTGATCGACCACCACGTCCTGGGAGTCTGAGATGACCGCGAACGACCCGTTCTCCGACGTCAGATATCACGTCGATGCCGCAGCGGCGCAGGCGATCACCGACGGTGACCAGCACGCCGCAGGCCACCGGCGCGAATTCGAGCAGACCCTCCGGTCCTACCTCCGGCGTCACCTCGACCGGCGACCCGGCTACTTCGTACTGTCCGGACTGGACGGGCTCACCGAGGCGCAGGCCCGCGAGTTCGCCCTCGCCACCTCACGCACGGTCGGGGAACTGCTCCCACAGGACGGCGCCGGGGCGATCCTGCGAGAAGTCCGCGACCGCGGCGTCCGCATCGGCGACGACGCGACCGCCCGCTATTCCGACAGCCGCCACGGCGGCAACCTCCACACCGACGCGGCACACCGGCCGGGACGACTGCCGGATTGCTTCACCCTGTTCTGCCTGCGCCCGGCCGCGCGCGGCGGCGCGCTGGTCACGGTGCACGTCGATGATCTACTGGAGATCCTGCGGGAACACCCGGACGTGCTGGAAACCCTGCAACTGCCGGTCCATTTCGACACCAGGGACGACTCCCCCGGCACTCCCCCGACCACCCAGCGCCCGATCCTGGACCTCAGCGGGAGCCACGCACGCATGTACTACCTGCGGGAATACATCGAACTCGGCCATCGCCACGAGCACGTGCCGGCGCTGACCCCCGCACAGGTCGACGCGATGGACTTCCTGGACACCCTGCTCGACCGGCGGGATCTGCAGGTGCACGGCCGCCTCGCATCCGGCGAAATGATCTTCATCGACAACCGCTCCATCGTGCACGGCAGGACCGAGTTCGAGGACGACCGATCCGGCGCCGGCGGCCGACTGCTGCTCCGGACCTGGATCGCCATGCCCTGACCCGTCACCCCGAACATCGGAAGAGAACGCGCGCAATGCCCTTCGGCCACATCTCGGCACACCCGGCACCGGGCGCCGAATCCACGATGACCCGCTTCGCCGCCGAACTGGAACGCCTGGGCCTGGCCGAATTCCTGGCCTCCTTCCCCGGCGATTCGGTGGACTGCCACCAATGGGCCTGCGGGGCAGAAACTCTCGACGGAGTGCTGCGGGACCTGGTCGGGCTGCTGCTGCTCGGGCGGCCGATGCGGATCGACCGGCTTCCCGACCCCGTCGCGGACGCGGTGCCGACGCTCGCCGACCACGGCATCGCCGTACGCCAGGGCGCCGAGGTTCAGCTCGTCGACGTGAGTCTCCTTCGGGCGCAAGGAATATGGCTCTTCGCCGAGCCGCCTTCGCCGTTCACACCGCGTCACTACTTCGGCACCGATTCGATCAACCTGGCCCGGCGGGCCGTCTACCGGCCCGGGGCCCGGGTCCTCGATCTGTGCGCCGGTCCCGGCTTTCAAGGATTGGTGGCCGCCCAGCGATGCGGCCGGGCCACCCTGGTCGAACTGCTCCCGGACGCCGCCACGGCGGCCCGGCTCAACGCGGCGATGAACCGCCTCTCCGACCGTGTCGAGGTATTCGCCGGCGACCTCTATGAGCCGCTACCGGACCAGACGACCTACGACCATGTCGTGGCGAATGTTCCGTTCCTGCCTACCTTTTCGACCCGGGAGCCGGCCGACGTGCGAGCCAGCGGGGCGGACGGCTTCGACATCGGCCGCCGGGTCCTCGCCGGCCTGCCGGGACGTCTCGCACCGGGCGGTACCGCGCACCTCACCGCACTGCTGTTCCACTCGGACGGCAAGCTGCTGATGGAGGAGGAACTGCGCGACTGGGCCTGCACGGCGGAGTGCGGCCTCACCGTCACGCTGACCGACCGAATGCCGGTGGACGCCGATTCGGCCCTGGTTCAGACCACTATGTCGCACTTCCAGGAGTCCGCGGGCCACGCCGACCCCGATACCCTGCACGCCGAGGTGACCGAGATGTATGCCCGCGACGGCGCGACCGGCGCCCGCCTGGCCTTTCTGCGAATCGATCAGGGCGCCTCCGGCATTCGGATCCTGGATCCCGCACCGTAGCCGGAGGCGCCGCCCGATCAGGACCCGGTGGCCGCCAGGTGCGGCGCCAGCAGTGTCCGCATCCGATGGTGCGCCGCGTCGGCCGTATTCGCCCGGATCACGTCCCAGCCACGGGTGCGCGCCCAGTCGAGCATGACGTCGCGCACCGCGGCCTGATGCGACAGGAACCGTTCCGGCCGGCATTCCGGATCCAGACCGCATTCGTACGGCGTGATGTCACCCTTCTTGCGGCGCAGGGCTTCCTCCGGGGTGACATCGAAGAAGACGACCAGATCGGCCGGCGCCATGGCGTCCACGATCGCGTCGACCAGCGATTGCGGGCACCCGGCCAGCAGTTCGGTGGCGGCGTGTTTGATCCAATAGCCGTCCAGCACAACCAGATCCTCTTCGGCCTGCCGGGTGCGTTCCGCCGCAAAGGTATTCAGCCAGCCGAGGAACAGCATGCGGGACGGGCTGGGCATTTCCGCGATACACACGCGCAGCTCGTCCAATGTGGTCCCGCGCAGGAATCGGGCCTGCGGGACGGCCGCCTCCTCGAGCACCTGCCACTTCCCGACCACGCGGAAGGACATATCGAGACTGTGCGCCCACGAGGCGAGCCGCTTGACCTGCGAGCTCTTGCCCGCGCCATCGGGTCCGTCCATTGCCACGATCACTGTTTGCCAATCCTCTCGTTGATCCTGTGCGCATCACGCACCGGGCGGAAATCAGCTGATGGTGTCCCGGCGGAGCGGCACGCTATCGGCTCGGCCAGTGCCAGCACGGCACGCGCGATCGAGTCCGCGTCGCCGAGGATCACCGAGTCGACCCCGGGACGTACGCCCGCGGCGGTCACCCAGTGGACGCCTTCGGTCGGGACGCTGTAGGCGAACCGGCGGGGATGTACTCGTCCGGCCGCGTCGATCATTCGATAGGGCCGTTGAGTGACCGCGATCGCGCCGGTCCGGAACGGACGCCGGGGGTCGTCGACGATATGGCCCGTGCACTGGCCGGTGTCTCGTAGCCAGGTAAGCAGCGGGTCCGCTGTTCGGGCCAGGTCGATTTCGGGTAGCCGCGCCTCGATCAGGGCCGACGCCTGGATCCGCGACCCATCGACGCGCGGGGAGCCACCGATGAAACGGCCGGTGACCGGGTCGGCGCCGAAATCGGCGTCGGGCCCGATGATCGTGAGTATCCCGGCCTCGATCAGGGCGATTGCTTCCTGGATTCGGCTGACCGGTGGACCGATCGAGACGTAGGCGTTCAACGGGGTGTACCGGTCGCGCAGGTCGTCCTGATAGGACGAACCTGACAGTCCGCCGTGGTCGACGAGGAGACGGACCTCGTTGCGTAGATCGCGCAGCACATCGAGCGCCGCCTTGTAGGGATTGTTCACGTTCCCCTTTTGCGCCTCGGCGGCATCGGTGCGCAGGTGGGCGAGTACCCACGCGGTGAACTCGGCGCTGCCGGTGAATCGCCGGTCACCGCAAGGGCGGGCGACCCGGTCCCAGTTCCAGCGCTGTCCGGTCTCGACACCGAGGTCGTCGAGCAGGCGATCGCGCTGCCGAGGTGTCCATGGGCCTGTCGAACTCACGGCCAGCAGTTCGGCGGCTGCCTGCGGCGCGGGTCGTGCGCGGAGCAGGGTCGCGTAGTAGACGGTTTCCACTTCCTGGGCTACCAAGGGCCACACATCACGCCGAAAGGACAACCCCGAGCTCCGCTCACCACGGCGGCGCAACTCCGAAATCACGTGCGCGGTAAGCACAATGGGGAGGTGCCTGCCATAGGCGCCTTTCTCGTTTTCTCCCCGCGCGTGGTACGGCACGCCGCGCCGGGACCCGGCAAACAGCTGTGGTTCCCGACCCGAGCAACGGTAGACCAGCTTGCCGCCGGCGTACTCGAAGACTCCGCCGCGACCTGTCGTGAGCAAGGCCAGGTAGTCGAAGAAGTTGAGGCCGAGTCCACGCAGCAGTGTCGGCTCCCCGGCCCCGATCCCGGCGAGGTCTCTGTCGGCCGGATTTCCCGGCGAAATGTAAGACAGCCCATGATGGTTGGCGAACTCGGCGAGCCCCCGCTCTTGCGGAGTCGGCGTGGCGGGCAGATGTCCTTGGGCGAGAATCACCGCGTCCAAGGCCCGCAACACCGTTGTGTCGTCCAGATGGACGATCTGCCGGCCGCGTGGGTCGTCGTCCAGGCGGACGGCCCGCTGCCGGTGCAAGCAGATGCTCACGCGGGGCGATGATCGGGCCACCACGGTGCGCAGTACCCATTCCAGATACCGCCCGTACAGCGCGCGGGTGGGGTACGAGTTCGCCCCCAGCCCAATGATATTCGCGAACTCCTCGGGTGTGTGATGAGCAGGGTCGATGGCCCATTCGTAGAGGCTGGGCCCCGGCACGACAGGGCCGTTCATGCGCACGCTCTCGTCGGTGAAGAGGGTCACCTGTGCGGCCACGGTGTTCATCAGCAGCTCGGATGACTGGTCGGTGCGCCAGACCTGCCCGCTGCCCGGTCGCGGATCCACCACATGGATTCGCAACCGGGCACCGGCCGGGAGGAACTCTTCGGTATTGGCCACCATTCGTTCCAGCACCGACAGACCGCGCGGCCCGGCACCGATCAGGCAGATTTCCAAGCACATTCCAGAGGCATGACCGTCGTCAATACACGCCGAAGTACTCACGCTGCTCCCATTCGGTGACCGCGTTCGCCTCGGTCCGATCCGCGGTCGCCAGCCAGTCCCGGAACCGTGCCGCCTCACTGCGCTTGAGCCGGATCAGGCACTGCAGCAATGGATCACCGAGCAGGTCCCGGCACAGGGTCGCGCGTTCCAGCCGGTCCACGGATTCCGCCAAGTCGGCCGGCAGTCTGGCCGCGGCATCGGCGTGCGGATCGATCGCCGCGGTGTCGGGTCGCAGCCCGCGCTCGATGCCGTCCAGTCCGGCGGCGAGCTGCGAACCCAGGTAGAGATACGGATTGGCGCACGGCTCGCCGATCCGGTTCTCCACATGCGTGGCTTCCTCGCCCGGGCCACCGAGCACCCGGATCAGGGCGCCGCGGTTCTCCGGACTCCATACGACCCGGTCCGGGGACAGCGAAAACCGTTCGCCGAAACGGCGATAGCCATTGACGGTCGGCACCGCCAGCAGGGCCAGATCCGCGGCGTGCTCGAGCAGACCGGCGACATAACCGAGCCCGATCTCCGACAGTGGCCCGGCCCCGTCGGTCACGGCGAAGACATTGCGGTCCTCGGCCACGTCGAACAGCGACTGATGCAGGTGCCAGCCACTGGGATCGAAGTTGGGGAGCCCGGGCAGCGCCATGAAGGAGGCGTGATGGCCGAGCCGGGCGCAGAGTTGTTTGATCACGGTGCGCAGCAACAACATTGCGTCGGCGGCCGCCGAGCCGTCCATGGGATCGAAGGTGAATTCCAGCTGACCCGGCCCCGACTCGTGTTCGACGGTACGCAGCGGCAGTCCCAATTCCCGGATGGCCCGGACCAGTGGCGTGACCACCGGCATCACGCCGTCGGTGAAGGTGTCCAGGTTGAACTGGTAGCCGCTGTCGACCGGCGCCACCGCGGGCGGCTCACCCTGAATTCCGAAGCCGCCCACCATGTTCGCGTGCGACTGCCCGGTCAGCCGGGTCAGATACCACTCCACTTCGAGGCCGACGACGAAGTCCAGGCCACGAGCCGCCGCTCGATCGGTCATCCGGCGCAGCACGTGGCGACTGGACAGGGGGTGTGGCGTGCCGTCGCGCAGGTATTCGTCCGCGATGATCCAGCCGGTCGCGGCTTCGGTGTAGGGCAGCACCCGGAAGGTGAGCGGGTCAGGGACGAGCAGGAAGTCACCGGCGCCGGTCAGTTCCGGGACCCCGATGCCCCCGCCCGGCCGGAAGAAGTCGACGCCCACCGCGTGTCCGGTGTCGAAGACGAAGGGCCCGGGGCTCATATCGAGGCCGTTGCGCAGTGCGGTCCGGAAAGCGTCGGTGGTCAGGGTCTTCGAGCGCACCAGCCCGTGCGGGTCACCGAAGCCGACCCGCACGAACTCCAGGGTGGCGAGGGTGTCTTCCAGTCGTTCGGCCGCCGCGTGCTGTTCCGCGCTCCACACGTCGTGCCGTTCCACGAAACCCACACTGCCGGTGGAGAACCGCGCGTAGCGCCGGGTGCCGGCGGGGTGTGTCCAGACAGTCGTCATTGTCCATCTTCCTTAGGACCAGCGTTTCGAGAGCTCGGCGTACAGGTGGTGCCAGGGGTTCAGTTGCTCGAGCTGTCGTGCGACGGCGAGGACCAGTGCGTCGGCGTGCATGCCGCCGACCAGCTGCAGCCCGACGGGGAGTCCGCTCGTGGTGAGCCCCGCGGGCACCGAGACCGCGGGCTGGCCGGTCAGGTTGAACGGGTAGGTCCCGGGTGTCCACGACAGCCAGGACAGCCGGCCTTTCCGCACCGGTTCGGCCGGCTCGTGGAGTTCGGCGGCGAACGGCGGGATGGGGACGGTGGGCATGGCCAGCAGGTCGTAGCGGGTCATGATGTCGTGGACCTGGGTGCGCAGTCGACTGCGGCCCGCGTAGGCCTGCACGAGCTGCGTCGCGTCCAGGGTGTTGCCGAATCGGATGACCCGCAACCGGTCCGGATCGAGCCGGTCGGCGACGACCTCCAAATCATCCGCGTACGTGGCGGATTCCCAGCTCGACAGGATGACCTCCAGAATCGGGTAGGGATCCTCGAACGGTGGCGCGATCTCTTCGACCACGTGTCCCCGCGCGACCAGGGACCATGCCGCACTGCGCGCGAGCGATTCGATCTCCGGATGGGGGTCCGGCGCCCCGAGCGAGGAGATCCAGCCGATCCGCAGCGGGCGCGGCGCGGCGTCGGATTCCGTTGCGGGGCAACGTGGTGTCCGGAAGGTCAGCGCGTCGCGGGCGTCGAACCCGGACATGACCCGCAACAGCAGTACGGCGTCGTCGACGGTGCGGGTGAGCGGCCCGATATGGGACAGCTCGTCGGGACTCGCCGGCACGTAGGGAATGCGTCCCAGCGTGGGCTTGAACCCGACCACCCCGCAGTAGGCCGCCGGGATCCTGATCGACCCGGCGCCGTCGGTTCCGGTGCCGGCGACGCCGACACCCATCGCGACCGCCGCGGCCGCGCCGGCGCTGGATCCGCCGGGAGTCAGTGCCGGATCCCAGGGATTGCGGGTGGGGCCGTGGAGCCGGTTGACGCCCGACGCGCTCCAACCACCTTCGGAGGTATTGGTTTTCCCGATGATGATGGCGCCCGCCGCGCGTAGCCGGGCGACGGCGGGGGCGTCCTCGGCCGGGACGGTCGCGGTATGCAGCAGGGAACCGCGAGTGGTCCGGATGCCCTCGGTCGGCGTCAAATCCTTGATCGAGACGGGCATGCCGAGCAGTGGGCGATCGCCCCAGGCGGCGACGCCCAGCGCGCGCACTCTCCGTTGTGCCGCAGTGGCTTCGGCTGTCGCCCGCTCGCGGGCGAGGGTGACGAAGGCGCCGAGTTCCGGCTCCAGCCGGTCGAGGAGGTCGAAGGTGACGGCCAGGTATTCGGTCGGGGACAAGGTGCCGTCGGTGTAGAGGCGGCGGATGGTGTCGATGCCCGCGTATTGGAGCTCAGACTCCATGGAATTCCCGATACCAGGTGTTGTCGAAGTCCTCGATCTCCAGGCCCCGGTCCGCGGCGGCCTGATGCGCCATGGCTTGGATCCGGCCCACCGCGATCGCGGCCCGCAGATCATCGAGGCCGAATTCGCCACCGCTGGTTCGCATCAGCCGCAGGTCGTACAGGCCCGGGCGGTATCTGCCGCCCAGCACGATGCCCAGCGGTATCCGCAAGGCGTGTCGCACACCGAAAGTGACGTGGCCGGTGTGGTGCTGATCGGACCAGCGGGTCATATCGGGCATCACCGGCGCGAAGAACCAGTCGTCGCGGCCCGACTCCTCCTCGGGCCAGGACATGGTGTGCGGGAGGTAATGCCAAGTGTTGTAACGCATTCGGGCGCTGTACGCGGACAGGGTGCGGGCCAGCGCCCCGTAGTCCGCGTCGAAGCGTTCGATGAACGCGGCGCTGGGGGCGACGCAGCAGTAGAAGTCACGAGTCGCCAGGCCGGCGCGCTGGGCCACGGGCACGTCGCTGCCGAGGTCCACGACTCGCCGCGGGCCGCGGCCCATGGCGACATCGCAGTGCAGTGCGGTGGCCGCGGTTTCGAAGAACCTGTGCAGGAAACTCTCGTACGGCGTGGTGAATCCGCCCGGGACATCCGATGGCAGATCGTGGATCGCCTGGGCGACGAATTCCTCGACCGCCGGGGTCGCGGCATCGGCGGGGAAGGACCGGCCCGCGACTTCCTCGAGGAACTCCACCAGCATCGGTGGCAGATCATGCGGTCCGATCGGTTCGGTCATGATCTGTTCGCGTTTGTGCAGGTTGATCCCGTTGATGACCCGATAGAAGGTGGCGCCTTCACGCAGCAGCGCGGCCCGGGCCCGCGCGCAGGCGTCAGCGAGCTGGTCCAGGCGGGCGCCGAGGCCGCCGTCCGGAGGCTCGGGCAGGTGCGCGCCATATGCCTGCACGCGTTCCTCGAGGAAGGACACCACGGTGTCGGGATCGAGTTGGAGTCCGTTGAATTCCTCTGCGCGCACCGGTGTTCCGGAGTTGATCAAGGCATGCAGGCACGCGACGAAGGTGGCGTCCTCGGCCGACCACTGTCCAGCGGGAGACTCGGCGAGCCGGGTGAGGACCGAGGCCGGCGCGCCGATGGGCAGCGAGCGGCCGGGCAGGTTGGTGAACCGGCCGAGGTTGCTGTAGAAGCGGTCGCCCACATAGAACAGCACGGGCGCCATGTGGATCAGGGCGTGGCCGATGGTCTGGACGCGCTGCCGGACCTGCTCGGCGCTGTGGCCGGCGAGCCAGCGGCGGATCTCCTCGAACTGGCGTCGTTCGATGTTCTCCGTGAGCTCCCACAGCCTGGCCACCGAGGCCGGGCGGGAGTGCCATTTCAGCGCGCCCAGCAGGTGATGACCCTGGTCGGGTGGCTGGATCTCATCGGGGAAGAGCCGGAGCCGTCCGGATTCGGAGAGCATGAGCAGGTCGCCGTCGGAGGCGGTCGCGTCGAATCCCGCGGCACAGGATTCCGCGAGTTCCACGCATACCCGTTCGCTCAGGTTCATGGCCTCGCGGCCGACCTGTTCGGGTACTTTGCCGTCCAATGTGACGGCGATCCGGACCGCGTCGGCGGCCAGACCGCAACCGCGCGCCTGCTGCGCGGCCGCGGTGATCAGAGCATCGAACCCCTGCGTCTTCAAGCGCATTGTTGATCACCAGAGCCTGTTCGGAGTGATTGCGAGCGGGGATCGGCGCATGGGCGGGCATGCGCGATCGGGAATCAGCCGAGCGCATCGAGCGTCCAGGCCGATTCGTGACGGGTGAAACCGATGTGCGGGTAGTAGTCGGTGGCGGCCGGCGCCGAGAGGAGCACGATCTTGGCCCGCGGCGCCGCTTCCCGGGTGGCCTTGATCAGGTCGCGTCCCACGCCGCGACGCTGGAATTCGACGTCGACGGCGATATCGCTGAGGTAGGTCACGTAGGCGCCGTCGGTGAGCGAGCGGGCGATGCCGATCAACCGGTCATCGATGCGGGCGGTGATGAAAAGGTTTGCGCCCGCGAGCATCCGGGCGAACCGGTCGCGATCGTCGACCGGGCGCCGGTCGGCCAGGGTCGAGGCCCGGTACAGCGCGGCCACTTCGTCGACGTCGAGCGCGGCGCCGACGACGGACTCACATTTCCACATGACTACCTAGCTCCTTGTCGAGAATTTCCAGCCGGGATCTCAAATGCGTGCGGTTGCCGAGGAATCGTTGCGGGCTCAATTGCTCCGGCGCGACGGTGACATCGCGGGCGGCGAGCGCGGCGGCCAGGCTCGACCCGGTCTCCCAGGCGGCGGCGGACGCCGCCTGGACCAGGCGGTACGCCTCCTCGCGGTGGGCGCCACCGGCGACCAGGTCGAGGAACACCTCCGAGCTGTAGATCAGCCCGTGGGTCGCGTCGATATTGCGTGCCATTCGATCCGGGAAGATCCGCAGTCCCTCGAGAAGGTCTGTGGCCGAGGTCAATTGGTAGTGGGCGACGGTCAGGCTGTCCGGCAGGATGACCCGTTCCACGGAGGAGTGCGCCAGGTCGCGCTCGTGCCAGAGGGCGATGTTCTCCAGGGCCGCACCGGCATTCGCCCGCAGAATGCGGGACAGGCCGCACAGCCGTTCGCTGGTGGTGGGGTTGCGTTTGTGCGGCATCGCGCTGGAACCCTGGTAGGCGCTGGTTCTGGGTTCCTCCACCTCCGCGATCTCGGTGCGCTGCAGCATTCGCATCTCCTGGGCGAATTGCTCGACCACCGCACCGGTTTCGGCCAGTGCGCTGAGCAGTTGGGCGTGGCGGTCCCGGGCGACCACCTGGGTCGGCATCGGCTCGATGCCCAGACCCAGTGCGGCGCAGACGAATTCCTCCACATAGGGCGGAATGTGGGAGTAGGTGCCGACCGGGCCGGAGAGGGTGCCCACGGCGACCGCGCTGCGGGCCGCGGTGAGCCGGGTCAGGCCGCGATGCATGGCGTGGGCGTAGACGGCGAGCTTGTGCCCGAAGGTCGTGGGCTCGGCGTGCACGCCGTGGGTACGAGCGATGCAGGGGGTGTCCCAGTGCTCGAATGCCCGCTGCACCAAGGCTTTCAGGAAAGCGCGGGCGGCATCGAACACTAGGGCGCAGGAACGGTCCAGGATGTGACCCAGGGCGGTGTCGACCACGTCATAGCTGGTCAGGCCGTGGTGTACCCAGCGTGCCGAGTCCGGCGGCATCGTCTCCGTGTAAGCGGCGAGGAAGGCGAGGATCTCGTGGTCACGGGTGTGTTCGAGCTCGCGGACCCGGCCGGGCGCGGGAACGGGGGCCCGCCGGATGATGTCGAGGTCGGCCGCGGGCACGATGTTCAGCTCGGCGTGCGCGGTGCTGGCCAGCACTTCGACCCGGACCCAGGTGGCGTATTTGAATTCCTCCGTCCAGAGCGCGGCCATTTCCGGGCGTGAGTAGCGTTCGATCAACTCTGGTTCTCCTGTGGCTACGCCGCCGGTGTGGGGTTCCGTACCGATCCCGGTTCGGCGAGCCGCGGCAGCGGACCGCGGCCGGGCCGGGAGCGGGACCAGGGCCGATGCCCCGGGTTCGCGCCCGGTGTCGTGGGGTCGGTACGAGCGGCGGTGCTCGACGTTCTGGGCGCGGAATACCAAGCGGCGAGGGCGCGCTCGACGGTTTCGTGCCGCCCGTGCGGCGGATCCTCGTCGAGGCAGCGCTGTCTCGCGTAGAGCCGGACGAGATCGTGGTAGGCGAAGCGGATGCCGTTGCCTTTGACGAACCCGGCGTCGAGCAGGTGGTGTGCGGCCACCTGTTCCAGGAGTTCCTCGGTGCGGTCCTCGGGCAAGTCCAGCGCCGCGGCCGCGACATGAACCTGGAACGAGGGCATTTCGAGGAGGCTCAGCAGGCGGAAGGCCCGGCGGGCCGGGGCATCCAGGGCCCGGTAGCTGACCTCGAGACTGCTGCGCACGCTCAGGTCGCCTGCCACCAGTTCATCCAGCCGGCGGGATTCGGGAGCGAGTCGGTCGACGAGTTGCGCCAGTCGCCAATGCGGCCGGGCGAGCAGTCGCGCGGCCACGATCCGGATGGCGAGCGGGAGTTGACCGCAGAGCGCGGCCAGGTCGCCGGCCACGCGTTCCTCGGCCGCCACCCGGTCCGGTCCGATGATGCGGGCCAGGATGTCCACCGATTCCCGCGGTGACAGCAGGCCGAAACGGACGTGATGCGCGCTGTCCAGGGTCGGCAGCATCTGCAGACTGGAGACCAGCAGTGCGCTGGTCGGCGCGGCCGGGATGAGCGGACGGACCTGGGCCTCGCTGACCGCGCCGTCGAGGACCATGAGTACTCGCCTGTGGGACAACAGGTTTCGATACAGCGCGCTGAGCGCGCCGAGGTCCGCGGGAACCGCAGCAGGACGGATTCCCAAGGCGCCGACCACTTCTCGGAGGATATCGACCGGTTCGCGTGGTACACCGGCCTCCTGTAGCTCGATGAACAGTTGGCCGTCGGGGAAGTGGCCGCTGACCGCGTGGGCGACACGGACTGCCAGGGTGGTCTTGCCGACTCCAGCGGGACCGTGCAGAGCGACGATCCGAGGAGTGCTCTCGTCACCGCTGTTCGCGTCCCGTATGGCGGTCAGTGCGCGCGTGACCTCTTGTTCGATGTCGTGGCGCATGAACTCCGCGTGGCTGGGCGGGAGGGTGAAGGGCGACTTGGCAGCCCGTTCGCCACGCTGCGGGGGTGTGTCGAACCGCGGTTTCGCGAGGGTGTTCGGTGCGGCCAGGATCTGCCGCTGGAGTGCGCGCAGTTCTTCGCTGGGCTCGACGCCGAGTTCGTCGGCGAACAGCTGCCTGACCTCCTGGTAGGCGGCGAGGGCGTCGGCCTGTCTGCCCGCGCGGAACAGGGCCACCATCAGCTGCCGCCAAGCCGATTCCCGGAAGGGGTGTTCGGAGACCAGCGACCGCAGCCGGGGCAGCACATCCGCGTGCCGGCCGACCGCCATTTCGGCTTCCGCCCATTGTTCGGTCGCGTTCAGCCAGCGTTCGACGAGCGCGGCGCCGTCGCCTTGTTTGAGATAGTCCGAGGAGATATCGACCAGCGGAGTGCCTCGCGATTCGCTCATCGCCGCTCGCAAGAGGCGGGCGCGGTCGTGCGGTTCGGTGGCCTGTTCCGCCCGGTCCAGCAGGGTGTCGAAGCGGCCGAGATCCACCTGGTCCGCCGCCACCACGATGGCGTAGCCCGCGGAGCGGCTGACCAGGCGTTCGGCGCCGAGCGCCTTGCGGAGCCTGGCGATATATCCCTGGAGCGTCTTCCGCGCGGTGGCCGGCGGATTACTGCCCCAGAGCTGCTGGATCAATTCCTCGGCCGTTATCACGCGATTGGCTTGGAGCAGCAGCGTGGCCAATACGACTCGATGTTTGGCCCGCGGGATTTCGATAATGTGCCCGTTGTGCCTGACTGTCAGCGGACCGAAGAGTTCGAACTGTAAATCGTCCTGCATCCCACTCTCGTTCTTCCGGCAGCTGACCAGGAAATATTCAAGATTTATCGTTGCGTATCTTGATCACGTCGTGCTCGGCGAGTTCGGTAAGGAGTTCGGCGACGTCCTGGGTGGCCGATTCTTTATCGATATCGTATTCTCCGGCGACCAGGAGCCCGATATCGTGCACGGTTCGGGTGCCGTCTATTTGGCGCCAGATGAACGCCGCCGACTCGGTCAGTTCGTAAAAGTGCTGGTAGCCACCCACGATCGTCTTGCCGCCGTGGATCCGGATCTTCACGTTCAAGGGCAGTGCGGCGATAGCTTCCGGGCCCACCGAGCCTGCATTTTCTGCTGCCATCAGACGGACACCTCCATGGAGATTCGCTGACAGACGGCGATGGTTTCCTCTACCCATTTCCGTGGGTTGTCGGGGTCGAAGGTGCGCATGGTTTCGACTGCCCAATAGTCGGTGAAGGGAAGAATTTCCGGATCCAGGATCTGCATGCGCCGCGCTCGCCATTTCGGCCACAGGCTCCCGAATTGCCCCTGGCTGGCCTGGAGGGCGTCCACGGCGTGGCTGAACGCATTCTTGGTCGAGATCACCGCGCTGTGCAGATCACCCCGCGCGACCTGGCCGGCGGCATCTTCGGTGTAGCTGTCCGCCTGCCGCAGCGAGTTCACCACCAGCACCGACCGGTGCGCCGAGTCCGCGAGCACCGAGCGAGTGCGCTCGAGCCAGGCGCCGTCATCGGCCGGTGCGGCATACGGGAGGCGTTCCAGCAGGGCGATCTCGTGGTGACTGAGCGTGCGCCACGCACCCTTGTCGGCGGTGAACTGCTCACGCGACACCTTCGCCGTCACCTGCTCCACCTGCGCGGCAGTCCAGTACTCGATATCCCACCGGCGGTCGTCGACGAAGGTGATCTCGTACTGGAGCGAGTTCGGTTCCAGCGCAACATGATTGGTCTCGCCGATCGAGCTGACCCACGGTTCCCTGGTCACCACGAGGACATCGAGGTCACTGGTCGGATTTCCCCAGCCGCGAATCAGCGAGCCGCTCGCGATGACCGTGTCGTAGGCGGCGGGCAGCAGCTCTCTCGTGCGCAGCTCGCCGATCACATTCGAAAGATCAAACGACATTAAGATAAGTCTCCCTGATCGTTACTGATCCGAATCTTCAGGGGATTTCACCCGAAACCAGCTGGGCAGCACCCAGAAACCACACGCCCCTCGCGCGTGGTTTTTACACTCCCACCTGGATTTTTCGGTGGAATTACACTCCCCTGCACGGATTTTCGGTGTTTTTCCGACCACTCATGCTCATGTTAATCAGACGTTCACCAGTTTGTCATGCGGGCCGACTGTGAGGTAGGTCACATGGATTGTGAATCCTGTTGGTACGCCCCATGTTCCGCGCCATCACCGAGCGTTCGAGGGGTGATGACCTGCGACATGAGAGGATGAGATGCCAGGCGCTGCAATGTATTTCGATAATTCGTATCAGCAGAACGCCGGATCCACGAGGGATAGAAGAAAATTCGGCCGCCGGTGTCGAGTTAGCCTGTCCAGCAGCCGAAACGGCTACACCGAACGCGTTGCCGGAAAGTCGCGCAGCCCCCGGATCCGGCTCATCAGCAGGATCACCACCGATAACGCCAGCAGACCGGTCATCATCCAGATCGCCTGGCGGACACCGAACACGGTGCCGAGCCCACCGGCGAGCACACCACCGAGCGGAACCACCCCGACGGTGACCATGGCCATGCTGGCATTGATCCGGCCCAGCAGCTCGGGCGGACAGTACTGCTGCCGGAAGGTATTGATGATGACATTCGATGCGACGCCTCCGATTTCGATCGCCAGCACGCCGGCCACATACCAGACCAACCCGAACCCCGCCCCGGTCAACGGAATGAGCAGCCCCATCGGCACAGTCGCCGCCTGCAGCAGCACAACAGCACGCGCAGAACCGAATCTGCCCGAAATCCTCCCGGCCAGCACGGCCCCGATAGCCCCACCCCCCGAGGACAGCGCAAGCACCACCCCCACCGTGCCCGCCCCCGCACCGACGTCCCGCACCAGGAACAGCACCGAAATCGAGGTGAACCCCATGAGCGCGATATTCACAGCAGCGCTGTAACACACCAGCACCCGCAGATACGGATCCCGCACCACGAACCGGAGCCCCTCACCGATCTCCTTCCGCAGCCCACCCCGCCCCGTCACCGCAGGCCGCGGCTCCTCCGCCCGGATCCCCCACAGACAGACGGCAGATACCCCGAAACTGAGCGCATCGACCACCAGCCCCGACACCGCCCCGAAAACGCTGGCCAGCACCCCACCCAACCCCGGCCCGACAACCTGCACCGTCGCCTCACTGCCGTACAACCGCGAATTCGCCGCCATCAACTCATCACCGGGCACCAGCGACGGCAGATAAGCCCGATACGCCGTAGTGAAGAACACCTTGGCACACCCCCCGACAGCAGCCACCACGAACAACTGCCCAACCGTGAGCACCCCGAACCACGCAGCAACCGGAACAGTCATCACCGCCACCAACGACACAACGTCGCACCACAGCATCACGGGCCGCCGAGCCAGCCGATCAACCCAAGCCCCCGCCGGCAACCCGATAACCAACCAAGGCAGCCAAGCAACAGACGTAAGCAACCCAACAGTAAAAGTTCCCGCCCCCAACGTCACCACCATCACCAACGGCAACGCCACAGTAGACACATTGCTCCCCAGCAAACTGACCGTCTGCCCCAACCACAACAAGCGAAAGTCCCGCCCCGACACAACTTTTCGCGCTATCGAAAGATCACTGGTCGACTGCCCTGTCATGCACCCACACTAGGCATGCCCGCCGCAACCCAGTAGCCCTTGCTTCCATCCCGCAGCTCAGGTACCGTTGAAATCCAATTATGCACTGCGACAACATGTTCGGGACCTTCAGCGCTTGCTTGACCCGCTTGACCGCACTCGTACTGCACGGAATATTGCGCCTCGGGCGAACTGCCCCTTGACTTGAAGCGTGCTTCAAGTTGGAGGGTGGGTGCATGAAGATTCATCACCTCAACTGTGGTTCGGTTCGTGTGATCGAGCCGACTTATGAAGGTTTGGAGCCGGCGCATTCGGTGAACCATTGCCTGTTGGTCGAGACGGATTCGGATGGGCTGGTGCTCGTCGAGACGGGGCTCGGGCTGGGGGATGTGCGGGATCCGGATACGGTGCTGGGCCGGGCGTGGGTCGAGATTTCGCAGCCGGTGCTGGCGGAGGCGGAGACCGCGATTCGGCAGGTGGAGGGGCTCGGGTTCGCCATCCTGCACGAGCCGGTTTCCGGATCACTGGTGCCGGATCCCGCGCAGGCGACGTTGCCATTGCGAAAGGTGGTGGCGCCGTTCGTCGAAGCGGGCAACCTCCGCGGGGCGGCGGGCGCGCTGCTGCGCACATTGAACGGTGAGCAGGTCTATGCCGACCTCCCACCGGCGCAGCTCGAACGCATGCTGGGCAATGCGGAAATCCTGCTGGGCATCGACCTCCGCGGGCTCTCGGCAATCGAGGTGGCGATCACCGAGCCGCAGGTCCCGCTGACGATCGTGCACGGCACCGACTCCCCGGAGTACCTCACCGCCGGTGCGCGGGGCCTTGCGGGCATGCTCGGCAAGGAGCCGATAACGCTGCCCGGCGCGCATGTTCCGCAGCTCACGCATCCGGCGGCGGTGGCCGATCTCATTCGCCGAGTCGCACCGCCTGCTTGAAGTCCGGGCATTCGACCAGCGGGTCGTGAGTGCAGGTGGCGGCGTGGCGCAGGCTGGCACGCATCCTGGTGAGCTGGGCGATCTGTTCGTCCAGCTCATCGGCCTTCTGTGTCGTCGGGCCGGGCGATCAGGAAGCGGGCGATCTCGGCGATGGTGAAGCCGGAGTCGCGCGCGCAGGCGATCAATGCGAGGCGGTCCAGCACGCTCGCTTCGTAGGTGCGGCGCAAGCCGTTTCGCCCGGCCGGGCTGATGAGGCCGCGCTTCTCGTAGAACCGCAAGGCCGAGGGCGCGAGTTGCGAACGCGCGGCCACATCGGCGATATCCAGCAGCATCTCGGTCGTCGATGCCCTTTCTGACTTGAAGCGTGCTTCAAGTCAGAGCATAGCCGCGGCGGCGCTACTCGGTGTCGATGCGTCCGATCGGATCGGAGGTCTGCGCAAGGTCGGATTGCAGTTGTTTCCATGCGGCGCTGTCGATTCCGAGGGCGCTGCGGAGGTAGGCCAGCGCGGCCCGGCGGATGAGGGCGACCCGCTCGGGGCTCTCGTCGGTGGTGTCGGTGGCCTTGTAGCCGTGGATACCGCCGAGCGAGTGCTCGGCGCCGAAGACGGTGAGCAGGCTGTCGGCACCGGGTGCGTGGTTGTAGACATCGGTGAACCAGTCGGGACCGCGGGTCGTGAGCGCGGACTGGTCGTGATCGCCCGCGACCACGAGGGTCGGCGTGGACAGGCCGCTGAAGTCGGGGCTCATGAAAGAGAAGTGTTCCCTGGCGAACTCGGACAGGTTGTCACCGCCGATACCCGTATTGGCCAGCAGCACACCGGCTTTCACGCGGGCATCGGTCAGGTCGGGACCGGGTTGCCCGTCCGCGCCGAGCACGCGTGCGCCGAGCAGCATGCCGACGGTCTGGCCGCCCCAGGAGTGTCCGGCGACGGCGATGCGGTCGCGGTCGATGCGATCGGCGAGCCCGGGTACAGCGGCCACGACATGGTCGAGCTCGTCGAGTACTCGCACCACATCCCGGACTCGGATGCGCCAGATGTCGGGGTAGCGAGGATCCGCGGGCGTGATGCCGAGCGTCTGCGAATCCAGGAATGTCGGCTGGATGACGACGAATCCGTTCCCGGCCCAGAAGTCGACCAGCGGGTCATAGGAAGACATCGACTGGCCGAAACCGTGCGCGAACACGAGCACCGGCAGATCCGTGCCGGACGCGGGCGCCGACACTCGCAGTTGCAGGTCGTCACCGCGCTCCGGCGCAGGCAGGACAACCGGTTTGACGCTGATGATCGGCGCGGTCAGCGCCGGAACGGCACTCGGGGCGAGCGTGAGCGATGCGGGCATGGGTAGCTTCCCTTCGAACGTGCGGAGCGCGGCTGCCGATGGGGTCGGTCACCGGCTAGACTCTTGAAACGGAGCACTGTTCCGAATATACGGAGCAGCGTTCCGCTTGACAAGTGCACCCGCCAGAAAGGAACGCCGCGTGACCACAGGCGACGAGCCGACCACCGCGAATCCGGCCAAACGCGCCGACGCGCGCAGGAACGAGAAGGCCCTGCTCGATGCCGCCGCAGCGGTTTTCGTCACCGACGGCGTGAACGTGCCCGTGCGCCGGATCGCCGCCGAGGCCGACGTCGGCATGGGCACCATCTACCGCCACTTCCCCACCCGCGCGGACCTCGTCGCCGCCGTCTACCGCCACCAGATCGACGCCTGCGCCGAGGCCGGGCCCACCCTGCTCGCGACGACAGGTTCACCGTTCACCGCACTACAGCAATGGGTGAACCTGTTCGCCGACTTCCTGACCACCAAGCACGGCCTCGCCGCCGCCATGCGCGACGACCCGGCCGGCTTCACGGCCCTGCACACCCTGTTCCTCGATCGCCTGCTGCCGGTACTCGACGACATCCTCACCGCCGGGCGCGACGCGGGTGAGATCACGGCCGAGTTCAGCGCCTACCAACTGATGCGCGCCATCGGCGACATCTGTGCGGGCGCAGAGCGAGCCGACCCGGACTACGATGCCCGCCTCACCCTCCGGCTGATGCTCGATGGATGCCGGGGATAGCTCCGGCGGCCGCTGAGCGCTCAACACGGTGACGAGAGCCGTTGGGGCCTGGTCGATTTCGAAGTCCCGCTCGGCGGTACGGTGGGCGATCGCCGTCCGCTGATCGTCGGTCAGAGACGTGTCCACTCTCATGCCCGGCGCCCACCGTCGACCGACAGCGCGATGCCGGTGATGTAGGACGCGGCATCGGAGCAGAGCCAAACCGCTGCTGACGCAGCCTCTTCCGGTGCGGCGAGGCGGCCGAGTGGCGTGATCGCCGCCTGCCGCTCCGGCATGTCGGTGCCGGCCGCCACGCTGTCGAATCCGGGCGTCAGAGTCGGTCCGGGGCAGACGGCATTGACTCGAATGTTCTTCGGCGCGTGGTCGACCGCGGCGACCTTGGTCAGCCCGACGATGCCGTGCTTGGCGGCCACGTAGGCGGGTGCGTTCGGGATGGCGTACAGGCCGCCGTTGGAGGCGATATTGACGATCGCGCCGCCGCCTTCGAGCAAGGGCAGCTCGTACTTCATGCACAGGAAGGTTCCGGCCAGGTTGACGTGGACCACGCGCTCGAACTCGTCCAGGGTCATCCGGTCGAGTTGCTTGTGGTGCGAGGCCATTCCGGCATTGTTCACGGCGAAGTCGAGGCCGCCGAGCGCTTCGACCGTGCGCTCGACGGCGGTCCGCACCGAGTCCTCGTCACCGATGTCGACGGTGACGGTCAGGGCTTCGCCGCCCTCTTTCTCGATAAGCGCGGCGGTTTCGGCCGCCGCGTGCTCATCGATATCGAGTACGGCGACCGCCGCGCAGGTTCGGGCGAAGGCGAGCGCGGTCGCGCGGCCGATGCCGCTCCCCGCGCCGGTGATCAGTCCCGCCTTGCGGGTTTCGCCGCTCATGCCAGCGGCTCGTGGTTCGCCCAGGCGACCCGGTACGGGTACCGCGACTGCCAGCGATCGATCACCTCGTGCACGCCGGGTGCGCCGAACGCCTTCGCGAGCGCGTCGATATCGGGCACGGCGACCCGCACGATCGCGGTCGCGATCAAGGCCGGAATGGCCTCTTCGCCGGGAATCCGGAGGTGCCGGCGCGCCTCGACCGATTGCACCGATCCGCTGTCCAGCATGACCTGTTCGATATCCTCTAGGTATCGATCGAGGTCTTCGCCAGGGATAGGCCCATTGAAGGAAACGATCATCGTATGGTGGATCATGCAGCAATTCTCGATCGCACCCACCAGCAGTGTCCAAGACCTGTTCGATATTCGGCGATAACCTGTAGGCATGGTTGAACTGGAGACCCGCGAGCTCGAGTACTTCATCGCGGTGGCCGACGAGCTGCATTTCGGCCGGGCCGCCACCCGCCTCTCGATCGCACAACCGGCGCTCTCGAAAGCGATCCAGCGCATCGAAACCCGGCTCGGCGTAACGCTGTTCGTGCGTTCCAGCCGGCACGTCGAACTCACCCCGGCCGGAGCGGCGTTGCAGGAACACGGACGGCACGCCCTCAACGCCGTCAGCGCCGCCGTCCGCAATGCCCGCCGCGCCGGAGACCTCGATCCCCACCTCCGGCTCGTGCTCAAACCCGGCGGCGACGCCGGTCTACTGTCCGGCATCCTGGCCGAGTACTCCCAGCAGCCCGCGGCCCAGCGCGTGGACATCCTGTTCAGCGGCCCCGCCGACCGCACCGACTTCCTGCTCGACGGCCGCGCCGACGTCGGCCTGCTCTATGCCCCCTTCGACAACCTCGACGGCCTGGCCTACGAGACCCTGCACACCGAAGACCGCGTGGCCATCCTCCCGGCCAGCCACCGCCTGGCCGCACAGCCGGGAGTCCGGATGTCCGACCTGACGGGTGAAACCCTCCCGCGCTGGAAGGGAATCCCCGCCGGCGGCGGCGAGGGCACCGGCCCCGAGGTAGCCGATGTGGTTCAGCTACTCCACATGATCGCGGTGGGCCGGATGATCGGTGTACTCCCCCGCTCCCTGGTCGACCCGGCTCCGCCCGGACTGGTCTGCCTCCCGGTAATCGACGCGCCCCCGAGCCATCTCGTGCTCGCCTGGAACGAGCAGGACGATCGCCCCCTCGTCGCGTCCTTCGTGGCCGCGGCCCGCCGAGCCCTCCGCACGGCCTGATCGATCCGGCCGACCGCGGATCGGGTTACTCCGCAACCCTTCCCGCACCCTCGGCGGCAAGGGTTTTCGCGGTGTAGGGCAGTCCTTGGCCGATCCCCCAGTTCTCCGCGATGCGGCCGTTGTCGATGCGGAAGATCTCGATCATCGTCGGTTCCGGGGCGTCCGCCGCGAGGGGGACTCCTTCGACGGTCGAACGGACCGCCACCCGATCCCCGTCGACCAGAACATCCTGGGCGACCACGCGGATATCGGGGAATTGCGCGACGAGGCTGCGCCAGGCGTTCTTGCCCGCCTCGAATCCCGTGCTGCCGAGCGGGTGGCTGAAGCAGTCCGGGGTGTGCAGGTCGTCGGCGGCATCGAATTGCCGGGTGTTGAAGCAGTGGTGGAGTTGCCGCACGAGAGTTCCGGCGTCGTTCGTGGCCATGACTATGTCCTCCTGAGATGACCGTTCAGCCCCCGTGAGCGGCGCAATCCACTAAACGGTGCGCCGCCCCGGTTACCGGATCGAGCATACGGGGCGGCGACCCGGTTATGCTAGGGCCACGATGTCTCGCCAACTCCCCGAACACGATCCCGCCGCATCGCCCGCGGCCCACCGCAGCGGCCGGGCATTGCGGGCCGATGCGCGCCGCAATCGCGAGCGCGTACTGCAGACCGCACAGCAGTTGTTCGCCCAGGAAGGACTGAGCGTCTCACTCGATGAGATCGCGCGGCGGGCCGGCGTGGGACCCGGGACGGTGCATCGGCACTTTCCATCCAAAGAAGCGCTGTACCTGGCGGTTTCGATCGACCAGCTGGAGCGTCTGGTGGCCGAGGCGGCAGCGTTGGCGGCCGGCGAGGATCCCGCGGCCGTGTTCACGCTGCTGTCGCGCATGATGGCCAATGGGGCCGAGAATTCCACGGTGAAGAGCGCGCTCACCGCCGCCGAGTTCGATTTGCGCACTGCCGCACCGGATGTGGCGGCGGACCTCACCGGCTATGTCACCGAGCTGCTCGATCGCGCGCGGACGGCCGGTCTCGTGCGCGCGGATGTCACTCCCGGCGAGGTGATGGCACTGGTGGCCGGCGCCTTCGCGGCGATCCAGCACGCCGAGGCGCAGACCGACCCGGCGCGGGCGGCGCGCATCGGCGGGATCATCCTCGACGGGATACGAGCCGGATCCCGTTGAGGGCCGGGCGTTCCCGCTAGCGTTCGCCGCGGTCGGCGGCGATGAATTCGTCGATGCAGGCGACGATCGCGAGGGTGAGGGGGATGTCGGGGTGGTAGATCTCGACGCCGTATGTGTCGCGGATGCGGAACCATTTGCGGGAGGTCTCGGCCACCACGCCGCGGGGACCTTCGAGGACGTAGTTCTTTTCGATGAGATCGCCACGGGCGGTCCAGTGTTCGCCGTCGGCGAGGGTGATGGTGAAGCTGTGCCGTAGCGGGCTGAAGAGCTTCTTGCGGACGGTGGCCGCGTGCCTGCCGCCGGACTCGACGATTCTGGTGTCGCGCAGGGCGATCAGCTTCTTGTGGGCGGCGGCGTATACCTCTCCGCGGGGGCCCTTCAGCTGGAAGGATCTACGGAACGTGAGCACCTTGCCATCTACGAGGAAGGCTCTGTTCCCCGCTCCGTCGGTAATCCAGTAGTCGTCGCCGAGGCTGAACACCCGATGCCGCATCACATATCGCACCCCGCCCAGTGTGCCCGAACGTCGCGGAGCTGCGGCCGGGACTCGGCCGCAGAGCCGTATCCGCACGCGTTTCAGGGCGTACCGGCGACCGCGATCACGGCCTTGCGCGCGGCCACCTGGATCGGATCCCACACCGGCGAAAACGGCGGCGCGTAACCGAGATCCAGCTGCGCGACCTGCTCGACCGTGAAATCGGCGGTGAGCGCGACCGCGGCGATATCGACGCGTTTGGCCGCGCCCTCCCGCCCGACGATCTGCACACCGAGCAGGCGGCCCGTCTCGCATTCGGCGAGCATCTTCACCGTCATCGGCGCCGCGTCCGGGTAATAGCCTGCGCGACTGGTGGATTCGATGGTCACCGTCACGAACCGCAGCCCCACCGCGTGCGCGTCCCGCTCCCGCAGACCGGTGCGCGCCACCTCGAGATCGCAGACCTTGCTGATCGCGGTACCCACCACACCCGGGAAACCGGCATGACCGCCGCCCACCCGGGACCCGATCACCTGCCCCTGCTTGTTGGCGTGCGTGCCCAGCGGGACATACCGGCGGCGGCCGGACACCAGGTCCAGCACCTCCACGCAATCCCCACCCGCCCAGATGTTCTCGTGCCCGAGCACCCGCATCCCCGGATCGGTGAGAAGGCCGCCGAACTCGCCCAGCGGTAGGCCGGCCGCGCGAGCCAGCCGGGTGGCGGGGATGACGCCGATCCCGAGCACCACCACATCGGCGGGGTATTCGGCATCGTCGGTGACCACGGCGGTGGCCCGGCCGTCCGGCCCGGTGCGGATCTCCAGTACCTCGGCGTCGTCGATCAATTCGATGCCCAGGCCGCGCATCGCCTTGCCCACCAGCGCACCCATATCGGGGTCCAGGGTCGACATCGGCTGGGGTCCGCGGTTGACCAGCGTGACCTGGAAGCCTCGATTGATCAGGGCCTCGGCCATTTCGACGCCGATGTAGCCCGCGCCCACCACCACGGCGCGGCGGCCGGTGGTCTGCTCGAGCGAATCGATCAGCGCCTGACCGTCATCCAGGGTCTGCACGCCGTGCACGCCCGGTGCGTCGATGCCCGGTAGCGGCGGCCGGATCGGTTCCGCGCCGGTGGCGATGACGAGTTTGTCGTAGGCCGTCCATGATTCGGCCCCGGTGTCGAGATCGCGCGCCCGGACGCGATTACCCGGCACATCGATCTCGATCACCTCGGTGCGCATGCGCAGTTCGATATCGCGGGCCCGATGCTCCTCGGGCGTCCGCGCGATGAGGGCGTCGCGCTCGCGCACGTCACCGCCCACCCAGTACGGAATCCCGCACGCCGAATAGGAAGTGAACCCTCCCCGTTCGAAGACCACGATCTCGAGCTCGCTCGCCGCGCGCTGCCGCCGCGCCTGCGACGCCGCCGACATGCCGGCCGCATCCGCGCCGATCACCACCAGTCGCTCCACCGCGCCCACGCTACCGCCGGAGCGGCCCGGGACGGTCGCACCTCCGTACCAGACAGTCGCGCCCGGTCGCGGCACCGTCTCGGCATTTGCCCAAACGGACCCGCGGAATATCGGCGTTCTGCGAATGGATTGCCGGGTCACAGCGCTGGAAGGCTCCACTGCATGAACAGTGTTGTTCGGTCGACCGTGCGCAGACGCGGCTGTGTCGCCCTGATGGCCTCCGCAGTGCTCTCGACAGCACTGTCTCATCCAGGCATGGCGGCCGCCGATTCCGAACCGGTGAGCGCGGCGAGCGACCGTCAGGAACAAGTCCTGTCCACCCACGACGGGATCGTCACCTCGTATGTCAGTCTGGCGCTGCCCTTGCCCGCCGACGCCCCACCGCATCCGGCGAGCTGTGACCGCGTCGGGTTCCTGCGGTACCGGCCGGCGGACGGGCCCGCGGCCTCCGCGGACGCGGACCACATCGTCGTTCAGGAGCAGGGACTCGGTGGCGGAGCGGAGAACTCGGACAGTGTCGCGTTCAATACCGTGCACTCCGCGCGCGCCATGGGGCAGCACATCGAGTTCTGGGCGCTGGCCCGGCGCAGTGCCTGCCTGGACGAGACCGAGGGCTTCGACTACGCGCTGAAGAGCGGCAACTACCTCGATGCGGTGGACTACTACTTCAACGGGAAACCGCTGGACGGCAAGGTGTTTCCCGGCTTCAAGACCTCCGCCGATCTGGCGGTGCTCGACGATATGGGCCTCGAGCGGATCGTCCGCGACCAGTACGAGGTCATGCTGCACGAAGTGCCCAGCCAGGCGCAGCGGCAGCGGGAATTCGTCTGCACCGGAATCTCGCTGGGCGGCTTGGTGACCGGCTTCTTCTCCGACTGGGATTTCGACGGGCATCCGGGCGCGGATCAGTGCGCGGCCTTCGCCGCCCAGGATTCGATGATCTCGTCCGATCCGGTCGCCATCCAGAACACGCCGTTCCTGCACGATCTCACCGATGCGATCGTCGGACCCACGGATTCGGTCGTGCAGGCGGGGTTCCGCGGCGGCGTGATGCCGCGCATCTTCGGCCCGATGCCGGTGCTGGGCACCAAGACCTTCATGCTGCTGCGCCTGGCCGGTCTTGCCGCGCACCTGGATCCGGACGGTGAGAGCGCACTGCTCGCGCACCTCCCCCACGACCTGGAGATCGACACCACGCTGAACTACCTGTTCGCGCCGAGCTGGAGCGCGTTCGCCACCAATGGCGCGGACGGCTCCGGCACCATCCGCGACTACCGGTTCACCAATACCGCTCTGCTGGGTGTGCTGATCGACAACAACTCCACGAACTTCACGCTGTTCCAGCAAGGTGTGGGCGCTTTGAGCGGCGGGCCGGTGCAGGAGAAGACCTTCCCCAATCCCGGATCCCTCACGCAGCTCCCGCTTTTCGGCGGGTTCCTCAAGATCAGCGCCGGAACCCAGGAGCGTGTCGCACCGACCGATCGCAACGCCCTCTACACGTGGCGCAACTACGACGACACCGCCGGCATCCCCTTCACCACGCCCGCGCACGAGGTCGCCGATATCCGGGACGCCGCCCGGCAGCTCGCCATGGGATCACCGTATGCGTACTGGGAGACCTACTTTCCGCTGCGCGCGGTCGTGGACATCGGCGCCGGATACGGCGGTGCGCGCAGCGGCGAGATGGCCGGACTCCGCTATCACGGCATGAGCCGCGCCAAACCGAACTACGTCGCCTGGGCCGGCGACAGCGCCGTGCAGGGCACGGCGGGCACCTTCTTCCCCGCGCCCGCCTCGGCGAACGTGGTGACCCTGCCCGGATACAACCACGTCGACACGATCGGAGCCGCCGCCGTGCAGAATGACGGAAACCCCGACTACAGCGGCGAGACCCTCGCCCGATTCATCCGGACGCTCGGCTGATGCGGCCCGTCTTCGCAGCCGTGATCTGCTGCACCGCAACGATTCTGGCTGGTACCGCGCTGCCGCTCGCGGCGCACGCGGACCCGGTGCGGCTCGGCGTGCCCGATCAGGAGATCGTCACGCCCATCACCGGCGATCCGGGACTGGGTGACGATGTCGAGGCCAGCTATGTGCGACTGCACTATCCGAGCCCGTACTCCACGATGGCGCATCCCGAGGCGTGCGACTGGATCGGCTATGTGCGCTACCGGTCGAAGCAGGGCCCGGCGAACAGCGCCGATGCGGACGCGGTACTCACCGTGCAGCCCGGAACCTATTCCAGCGCAGCGAATCTCGACACCCAAGGCCCGCAGGTGGTGCGCAAGGCGGCCGAGAAGGGCAAGCACGTCGAATACATCTCCCTCGTCCGGCGTTCCACCTGTGCCGAGGACCGCACCGGCTGGGAGGCCGCGCAGCGGGCGAACGACTATCACGTGGCCGCCGACTACTACTTCCACGGTGCGCAGATCGACGGGCACACCTATCAGTACAAGACGCCCGAAGATCTGAATTACCTAGGCGAATACGGGCTTTCGCTGACGCTCGACGATTGGCGGGCCGTCATCGAGCATCTGCTACCGGATCCGGCGCAGCGCACCAAGAGCTTCTGCGGCGGGCATTCGCTGGGCGGATTCCTGACCGGGCCGATGATGGCGTGGAACTTCACCGGCGACGCCTCCAACCTGGACTACGCCGGATTCAACCTGTGCGGCGGCGGCACCATCCCGGAGGACGGTTTCGCCATGACCGATCCCGCCGGGTTCTCCGGTACCGGTGTGCTCGACCAGGTGATGTCGGCGGCGGGCGGGGCGATCAAGAACGCCGTGAACTTCCTGGTGCAGAACGGGCTGGGAGTGGCGCAGCTGCCGGTCATTTCGGCCTCGGAGGTGATGAACACCTACTATCTCGCCGCCATGGCCGCCGATCAGCGACCCGATGACGAGAGCGACCTGAAGAACCTGGTGCCGCGCGATCTGCGGACCGAACCGTGGATGCGCGCCATGTACGGCAAGGACTACCTGGACCTGTTCACCGGTGCGAACCTGCCGGACGATTTCCGGCTCACCAATACCGCGCATCTGGGCATGTTCTTCGATCAGAACTCGGCCGAGTACGTGATGCAGGCGGGGCTCGGGTTCTACGACTGCCCGGTGGCGGGCAAGACGTATCCGATACCGAACGGGCTCGCCTCGGTGCCGATCCTCGGGCCGACGCTCTTCGTGATTCCGCTGCGGGTCGGCTACGGGCAGAACTATGTGCCCGCCGATCATTCGCAGCTGTGCGGCTGGAAGAACTACGACCAGGTGCCGCCGTCGAGTATCGACGGGCCGGTGCTCGGGCACGGTCCGGCCACCGATCAGGACCACGAGGTGACCGATATCCGGCAGTTCGCGCACGCCATGAATCCGGGCTGGCAGCCGGTCGGCTACTTCGAGGAATACACGCCGCTGCGGCTCATCACCGATACCGTGTTCGCGCTCGGCGTCGGCCGGGACGGCGACCTGGCCAAGCTCACCTACCGCAACGGCGGCATCCTGAACTTCCTGCTGCACGGCGACACCTGGCAGAGCACGCCGGCCGGGAAACGCAATCTGACCTTGCTCAGCGGTGATTCGCCGGTCCAGAATGCGGGCCTCGCCGGACTGCTGCCCTACAACGCGAAGTACATTCCCGGTTACCGCCACTACGACGTGGTGACGGCCGCGGAGAAGCAGAACAACGGCATGCCGGAGCTCGCCAGCTCCTACATCGCCAACTTCATGATCCAAGGGACCTAGCAACCGTTCGACCGAAGCCGGAGGGGCCAGCGTGGAACAGACCCGACCCCCTCATGGCTCGAACGGCAGCGGCCCGGAAAGCTCCACCGTGGACATACTGCGACAGCAGGCCGACGACCTCATCCGGGACTTCACCGCGGAGACCCTCTCCTTCAACGCCCTCCCGCAATCGATCATCGACGCCGACTTCGTGCACAGCGCACAGCTCAATATCGAACTGTTCTTCCGCTACCTCGCCGACGGCATCGAACCGGCGGAGACCGCGACCCGCCCACTGGTCGACCGCGCCACCGAACTGATCCGCGACGGCATGTCGGTCGCCGAGGCGCTGGGAAACTACCGGGAGGGCGCCCGCTTCTTCTGGACCCAGCTGGCCCCGCTGGTCGAAGCGCAGGACCCCGCCATGCTGCCCGAACTCGGCGCCCGCCTCACCGGCTACCTGGGCCTCATCACCGCCCGCATCGCCGAGGCCCTCGTCACCGATGTGCGCCAACCCCATTGGGAACTACTGGAACATCAGCACGAGATAGCCGACGCCCTGCTGACCGGCCGAAAACTGGGCGGCTGGGTCGGCGACCCCGAAACCCCCCTCGCCGACGCCTATCTGGTGACCGTCATCCGCCTCGGCGCGGCCGCCCCCGGCGCCCTCACCGCGGTCCGCCGTGCCCTGGCCGCCGAACCCGGCACCCTCCTGCACCGCGACAGCGCCGGCTGGACCGCCCTCCTCCCCCTCCACGGCGAACGCCTCCCCCACCCACTGCAAAGCCTGACCCAACCGAAACCCACAGCCGCAGAACCACATCCGCAACTCTGGATAGGCATAGCCCCCGCCGCCTCCCACGATGCCATCCCCCACGCCTACACCGAAGCCAGAATCGTCGCCGACGCCGCCCGCTGCCTCCGCCGCCCCGAAATCGTCTGCCGCCACCAGGACATGGTCCTCGAATACGCGATAGCCGCCTCGGGACCGGCTCGCAAAAGCCTTACCGCCCTATTGATCCCACTGGCCGAGCACCCGCTCCTGAGCGAAACCCTCGACGCCCTCATAGACAACCAACTCAACACCAGCGCCGTAGCCCGAGCCCTCCACGTCCACCGCAACACGGTCCACTACCGCCTCACCCGCATAGCCGAACTGACCGGCCACGACCCCCAGCAACCCCACGGCATCGCCGCCCTGGTCGCCGCCAAAACCGCGGCGACCTTGGACCGCAACGCATTCCAGCCCTGATCGAACGGTCCCGCCTCAGGCGTCGGTGCGTGCGGCCTCGGTGGCGACAGCCTGCGGAGTGGTGGTGGCCCGGCGGACAGCGCCGGTGCCGATGGCTTCGACGTTCTCGGTGCCGTGGATGACGTCGGTGAAGGCACGGGTGACGGCTTCGTTGTCGGCCATGGCGGCTTCGCAGCGGCGGGCCAGGTCGTGGCGGTCGGTGCCGGGGGATTCCAGTGGCTGGAGGGTGATTTCGGCGGTGACGCCGCGGGCGTGGAGGACTCGGCGGATGGAGTCGCCGAGGGAGTCGACGCCTACGAAGCCGGGGACCGTGGAGAGGTCGCCGTGGCGGTCCACGTAGCGCAAACGGATTGGCTGGACGGGGGTTTCGGCGTCGACGGCGGCTTGGAAGAGGGCGGGGCGGAGGCGGCCGTGGGCGCGGCCGCACCAGGTGGTGCCCTCGGGGAAGAAGGTGATGCGCTCGCCGGCGGTGAGGCGGCGGGCCATGCTGTCGATGACCGCGGGGAGGGTGCGGAGCTTCTCGCGTTCGATGGGGATGACGCGGACGCGCTTGGCGATATCGCCGAGCATGGGCCACTCGACCATGTCGGCGCGGGCCACGAAGGCCATGGGCTCGACGGCGGTCAGGGCGACGATATCGGTCCAGCCGATGTGCCGGGCCGCGACCAGGACGCCGCCGGAACGGTCTTCCGGGCCGCGATTGTCGATGATGCGGACCCGGATGCCACAGGAGCCCAGCAGCATTCGCGCGTAACGGCGCTGCACGGCCGGACGGTGCTTGCGCGGGGTGGCGTAGTGCGCGAGCGGGAAGCTGACCAGGGTGCCGACAATGCCGAGGACGCGCGCCGCGACGCGCAGTCTGCCCGCCTCGGCGGCGGCGTCGACGCAGGTCGGGCCGCACGGGCTGGACGGCATCCAGGCGTGCACCGGCTGGGCGGGCGGACACGACAGGGGCGTGGTGTCCGGAGCGAGGAGGGCGGGCATCATGGGTGCGTCACCGGCCTAGAGACTGTTGGCAGCGCCTTGCAGGCGCTCCAGATAACGGGTGTTGATGGTCGACAAGCCCAGCAGGGCAACGAAATCGGCGACGGCGAACTCGGGATCGTGGGCGGGCTCGCCGCAGATCTCGGCGCCCAGGCGCAGGTAACCGTTCAGCAGCGGCGGCAGCTTGGGGCGCGCCGGCGCCTCCAGCTCCTCCAGGGAAACACCGTCCACCACGACCGGGTTGTACGGGCGCACATGGCGTTCCGCGGCCAGCGCGTGCTTCTTCATGAGCATGTCGCGGACCCCGCGCACGTTCACGCCCGGCTGATCCTCCGGCGTCATCTGCATGGGAACGGAGACGCAACCCATGACCCACTCGTAACCGGTGAGCTGGATGTAGTGCAGGATGCCCGCCCACATGAGGGTGAGCACCGAGCCGTTGCGGTGATCGGGCACCACGCAGGCACGGCCCATCTCGACGATCCGGTGACCGGTGGGATCCAGTGCGGCCAAATCGAATTCGGTGGCGGTGTAGTAGCCACCGGCCGCGGACACCTTGTCCGGCGGCAGCATGCGGTAGCAGCCGACGAACTGATCGGTCAGCTCGTCCCGCACCAGGAGGTGGTCGCAGTGATCATCGAAGCGGTCGGAATCCAGGCCGGTGCCATTGTCCGGAATGGTGAAGCCCGGCTCGTTGGCGAACACCTGGTAGCGCAGGCGCTGGGCGGCCTCCCGATGCTCGGCGTCGGAGGAGACGACCAAGGAGTACTGGGACCGGCCCGTCGTGCGGGGCGGTTCCGGCTTGACATATGACGCGGGGGCGAGGCTGGCGCTCGACGCTGCCATGGTGGTCATACGCTTGATCAAGCCAGTCCCAGACTGCCTTGGCGCTACCGCCAGATGACCTGGCGATGCCAGTCGGGTGAACGCGACGCAGACCACACCCAGCGTTCATCGGACCGCCTCCGAAAGTTCCCTACCAGGACAAACGCTCGTATTCTGGCTGGGTACGAGGCCGAATCCGAGAGCCGGCGGACCGGGAATCGGACACTGGATCACCCTGCCGCGCGGCCCGGGAAGAGCGCGCCGCGACGCGTGGAAGATGCAAGACTACGCCTGCTCACAGCGGTCCGCGCACCGGGGTAAGGATGCTGGACGGCGGCCGATCCGGCGCCTCCCGGGCGCGGGCGCACCCGGGGGTTCACCGCCTCAGATGAGCGCGCGCAACGGACCTTCGGGGACCTCGACGCCCATCGCCGTCAGCGCCGAGGAGTGATAGATCGAACCGGGCGTGTGGATGGCATGCTGCAGCCCCACATGCGCGTCACGCCAGAAGCGTTGCAGCACACCGGTCCTGCGCGCCGCATTACCGCCGGAGCGGGCGAAGATCTCGTCGACCGCGGTCACGGCGCGCCAGGCGCAGCGAGTCTGATTGCGGCGCACCATCGAACGGTCCGCGAAACTCACCGCCTCGCCGGCCTCGATCTGGTCGTAGAGCCGGCTGATGCCGTCCAGCAACTGGGTGCGGGACGCCGCGATCTCCGCCGCCGCCTCCGAAATGGCGTACAGGACATAGGGATCGTCCTTGATCCGGGTGTGCATGGCCGTGACCCGCTCGCGCTGATAGTCCAGATGCGCCGCCATCGCGCCCTCCGCGATGCCGATCACCGCCGCGGTGATACCCAGCGGGAACATGGCCCAGAACGGCAGCCGGTACACGGTGTCGGTGCGGCCCGCGCGGGCCGCCGCGCTCTCCCCCTCGGCCACCTCACCGGCGTCGATGGTGCGGTACTCGGGAATGAACGCGTCCTCGACGAGGACATCCTTGCTGCCCGTACCGCACAGGCCGATGACATCCCAGGAGTCCTCGACGATCGTGTAATCCGCGCGCGGCAGCACCACGTGCAGCACCTTGGGCGGTTGCGCGGGCGCACCGTCGGGGCCGGCCACCAGCGCGCCGAGGAAGATCCAGTCGCAGTGATCGGTGCCGGAGGAGAAGTTCCAATGCCCGCGGAGCCGGTAACCACCCTCGACCGGAGTGGCGATGCCCTGCGCGGCGTACGGCGACGCGATCCAGATATCCGGGTCCTCGCCCCAGACCTCGTCCTGCAGTTTGCGATCCATGAGCGCCATCTCCCACGGATGCACACCGCCGACGCCGCACACCCACCCGGTGGAGCCGCAGTACCGCGACACCGCCATCACGGCCTCGGCGAAATCGCGTGGGTGGGCGGCGTATCCGCCGAACTCGGTGGGCTGCAACATCCGCATGACGCCCGCCTCGCGCACCAGCGCGACGCTCTGATCGGACAATCGGCCGAGCTGCTCGGTCTCGGCCGCGTGCGCGGCCAGCCGATCGCCGAGTTCCGTTACGCGGCGCACTACTTCGTGCGACATCACGCACCTCCGAATCACTGTGTGGGACAACCCACCGGCACGGGTGGGTGCCGACGACGGTAGGCCCGATACCGGCGCGTGGCGAGCCCTGTTTCCGTTCAGCGGAAGGGCGCGAGGATCAAACGGGTGGCCAGGCGCAGGTCCGATTCGGCGAGCTCCCGGGGCAGTTTGTGGTTGAGGCCGGAAACCAGCACACCCCACCAGCTGTAGATGAGCAGCCGGATGGCGGCGAGATCCGCGCGATCCGGCACCTGGTCACCCAGGGTGTCCAGAATGGCGCGCACGATCATCAGATCCGGCATGCCGTCGTCATCGGGCGGCCCGGCCACATACGAGGCGGCCGCGGCATGCATGAGGGTCGCGCACAACTTCGGTGTACTCAGCAGATCCCGGCTCAACGCCACCAGCCGCTCACCGAGATCCTCGACGGGATCCCCGGACGACCCGATCCAGTAGCGCGTGACGAAACGGTCGATGCGCGCCTCGAAAACCGCTGCGAACAAATGCGTTTTGGACGGGAAGTAGCGGTAGAGCGTGGCGATGGCGACATCCGCGCGCCGGGCCACGTCCAGCATCTGCACGCGTTCGTAGTCGGCCTCGGCCCCGAGTTCGGCTGCGGCGTCGAGGATCCGCTCACGGCGCGCCACCTGCCGCTCGGAAATGGGCGCGGCGGGCCGCCGCGCTTCAGCGATGCGCGCCACCGTGCTCCTCCGCTACGACGTCGGTATCCGAGCAGAAAGGCGTCTGCCCGCAGCGCGTGGCAGCCGGACCATCGGACAGCTCCCGCAGCACGGCCCGCGCGGCAGCGGCCAGCACGGGTGCGAGACGCCGCATCGGTGTCCGCACATCGCAGACCGCCGAGAGGGCGCCCACCGGCCCGTCGGGCGTGCGCAATGCGACACCCGCGCAACCGATGTGCGGCACGCATTCACCACGTTCGAAGGTGAGCCCGCTGACCGATCGAATGTGCACCAGCTGGCGATGCAGGACGCCCACATCACCGATGCTGCGCGGAGTCCGGCGCGGCAGGCCGTCCCGGTAGAGCGCGTCGACATCCTCGGGCGGCAACCAGGCCAGCATGGCCTTGCCCAGCGCGGTGCAGTGCGCAGGCGCGCGGCCACCCACCCGGGACGGCACCTCGACCGCGGCCGGTCCGCCCATCTTGTCCAGGTAATACACCTCGGCGCCGTCCAAGACGGCCAGATGGATGACGAGTCCGGTGCGCACCGCCAGCTCGTGCAGCACCGGCGCCGCGGCCGCGCGCAGCGCCGAATGCTCGAATTCGCGGCCGCCCAGTCCCAGTGCCCGCGGCCCGAGCCGGTAGCCGTTCGGGCCGCGGTCCAGCCATTGCAGGCGCACCAGTTGCTCGATGATGCGGTAGGTCGTCGACCGGGGCAGCCGGGTGCTGCGGGCGATCTGCTCCAATGTGCGCCGTGTGCGGGGGTTCTCGAACAGATCCATGATCAGGGTGACGCGTTCGATCATCGACGGCGGCAACGGGGATCGGCCGGAATCGGGCCGGGCGTCCCCACTCAACACTGAGGTCATGCCACTCACCTTCAAAACTGAAATTGATTACAGTTCCGAAGCTAGCAATCGGCCTGCCGCCGCGGAAGGCTTCGAGCGTCGAAGGTGGGCAAGGGTTCCGGTGAGTGGAACACCGGCCCCGCGGTCACTCAGGACGACGCCGCCGCCGCGGCCCGGCGCGCGACGGTGGCGCTGATCTCGCCGCGCCAGGTCTCCAGCGCGCGGGTGGTGTCGAGCTCGTATTCGAAGCGGTCCACCATCTCCGGCCGGACCTCGGCGACATCCACATAGAACTGCTCGTACCAGCGGCGCAGCTGATAGACCGGCCCGTCCTCCTCGCACAGCAGCGGATTGTCGATGCGCGCCTTGGACTTCCAGATGGTCACATCCTGCTCGAATCCGAGCTTCACCCAGTCACCGAGCGCGATCGCCGTCTGCTCGGCCGCCGCCGCATCCAATCCGGCTGCCTTCTCGACGATGATGCCGTACTGCAGCACGAACGAATTCGCGTCGATCGGATAGTGGCAGTTCAGCAGGACGGTGCGATGGTCGCCGTGCTCGTAGTGGTAGGTCAGGTCGTCGATCATGAACGAAGGACCGTGATACGAGGCCACCGAACTGTTGCCCAGCAACTGCGGCTGACCGACCGGGCCCGGCAGGTCCTCGCGCGCACCACTCTCGAAATACTGCGTGGCCGTATGCCCTTCGAAGACGTTCTTGAAGAACGTGGGCAGCGAACCGTGCACGTAGTAGAAGTGCGCCATATCGACGACATTGTCGACGATCTCCCGGCAATTGGTGTGCACCACCGTGCTGTACCAGTGCCAATCGGTCCATTCGGCGCTGCCCGCGCCCTCGATGCGCGGAATCGTCACGTCCGGCGGCGGCGGATTGCCCTCCGGATCGTTCCAGACGAACAGCATCCCGTCCTGTTCCAGCGTGGTCCACGCCCGCGTGCGCGCCAGCGGCGGCACCCGCCGGGCGTACGGGATCTGCTTGCAGCGCCCGTTCCCGCCCCAGCGCCAATCATGGAAAGGGCAGGCGATCTCATCGCCCTTCACCTCGCCCTGCGACAGATCCCCGCCCATGTGCCGGCAGAAGGCATCCAGTACGTGCAACGCACCACCGTCGCCGCGGAACACGACGAGTTTGGTGCCGAAGGCCTGCACGGGATGCGGCCGCCCGTCCCCGAAATCCCTGATCAGGCCCAGGCAATGCCAGCCGCGGGCGAATCGTGCCGGGGCCGGAGCGGCCTCGATCCGGCGTACTTCCTGAAATTCTGACTCCACCGTGCTCATGGCCACCGTTCTAACACCGGTAACTCGGCTGTCGCAGAACGGTTTTCACTGACCGAAACAGCGGTCAATCCCGGAACAACAGCGCCGAATCCCCAAATTCGTGCCACAGAAGGCCGCTCTCCAGCGCGGCCCGGTAAGCCGCCCGCACCACTCGCGCCCCGGCCACCGACTCCAGCAGATGCAGGTGTGAGGCACCGGGCGCATGCCAGCCGGTGATCAGCCCGTCCACCGCCCGCGCGGGCCGCGAACCATCCAGCACGAGATCCGTCCAGCCGGACGCCGCATGCACCGAACCATCGGCGCCGACAGCCGATTCCAGCGCACGGGTCACGGTCGTCCCCACCGCGATCACCCGGCCACCCGCCGCGTGCGCGGCATTCACCAGGCGCGCCGTCGAGGCCGACACCCGGAAGCGTTCGGGACTGGGCGGCTCCCCCGTCTCCGGCGAGGACACTCCCGTATGCAGCGTGATCGGCGCCAGCGCGATGCCCGCCGCCACCAGATCGGTCACCAGCGCCTCCGTGAACGGCCGGCCGGCACTGGGCATTTCCGCGCTGCCCGGCTCGCGGCCGAACACCGTCCGGTAGTAGGACGACGACCAGCGCTCCGGCACATACGCATACGTGATCGGGCGACCGTACCGCGCCAGCAATCGCCGGACACCGTCACCGGCATCGCCACCGCCACGCCGATCGAAGCCCATCCGGGAACCGTCACTTCGATCACCACCACCCCGCCCCTCGATGCCCGATCGGGCACCGTCACTTCGATCGCCGGCACCGCCCCGATCGATGCCCGAGCCGGTCGGCCGCACGGTCGTTCCCGCCACACCGTGGACGGCGGCTTTCGTGATCGCCACCTCCGGAACCAGATCGGCGATCCAGAGGCGAGCGCCGCCGGCCAGCCACGGCGCGCGCAACTCCAGCGCCTGACCGTCCGGAAGCCACACGTGCGCACCGGATTCCAGCGGGCGGCCGGACCACGGGACACCCCTCGGGTCCCGCAGTTCCACCACCCAGCCGCCGTCGTCGAGCCAGGTCGAGAAGTGCAGTACCCCTGTCTCGTCCCGGTATTGGGCGTCCACGGCCGCGTCGAGGACGGCCGAATTGTTCACCACCACCAGGTCTCCCGGGTAGAGGAAGTCCGGTAGTTCGCGGAATCGCGCGTGGGTGAGCGTGGATTCGTCGCTCACCAGCAGCCTGACCTCGTCCCGGGCCAGTCCGCGCGCCTCCGGCGGGCGGGTGGCGGACAGCTCGGCCGGGAGGGTGAACTCGATGGCGTCCATGCTCAGTGTCATGACGCCACCGGCAGTTCCGACGCGACGTATCGGCCGCTCGCCGGGCGGGTGTCGAGCAGGTGCAGGAGGGCGGGGACCACGGTTTCGGGGAGCGGGCGATCCGAGATGTCCTCGCCGGGGAAGGCGGCCTGATGCATCTCGGTGCGCATATCGCCCGGATCGAAACTGTAGATCCGCAGCGCGGGATTCTCGGCCGCGAGCACATTCGTCAACTGATCCAGGGCCGCCTTCGAGGCGCCGTAGCCGCCCCAGCCCTCGTAACCACCGACCGCCGCATCCGAGCTGACATCGATCAGCACACCGTCCGCGGCGCGCAGGGACGACAGGGTCAGTTGCGCGATCGCCAGGGGCGCAAGGACATTGGTGTCGAGCACCGCCGCCAGCTCGGCGAGCGGATAGTGCTCCAGTGCGGGTAGTGGGCTCGGGCCGAGGGCGCTGGCATTGTTGAGCACCAGATCCAGCGGCCGCCCGCCGATCACGCGCGCGAGTTCGGCGCGGTGGACCGGATCGGCGATATCGCCGGCCACGGCCACCGCACCGGTCTCCGCGCGAATCTTCGCCAGCCGATCCTCGCCGCGCGCAGTGAGGATCAACTGCCAGCCGCGGCCGGCCAGAGCGAGCGCTACCGCCCGCCCGAACCCGGCCGACGCCCCGGTGACCAGGGCTGTTTTCGTGGTTTCTGCCATACAGCCATGGTGAAACCTGAACCTCTGTTCAGGTCAACTTCTTTCGCCGGGAGCGAAGGCGGTCAGGCATTCTCGCGGGCAAAGCCGCGAGCGCCGATCGCCATGAGGATCAGGGAGAACACCAGGGTGACGGCGGTGCCGACGTAGACGTCATGGGTGGCGAAGTCGCCGCGGAACAAGGCCCGTGCCGCATCCACCGTGTGCGAATACGGATTGATCTTGGCGATGTCCTGCAACCACTTCGGCCCGACTGTCATCGGCAACAGGATGCCCGACAGCAGCATGACCGGCACCGACACCGAGTTCAGCAGCGAGGCGAGGGTGTCCTCCGACCGCGCCCACAGCCCCAGCGCATAGGACGCGGCGGCCAGCCCCGCACCCATCACCGCGATCAGCAGCAGCGACAGCACCAGGCCCAGTGGATCGGGTCGCAGCCCGAACGCCGCGGCGGCCACGGCGACCAGCACCAGCGCCTGCACGACCAGCACGGTCATATCCTTGAGCACGCGCCCGAGCAGTAGCGCGCCACGCGCGGCGGGCGTGACCCGCTGCCGCTCGATGACGCCGGCCCGCAATTCCGCCACGATGCCGAAACCCACGAACAGCGCGCCGAACAACCCGATCTGGATGACCAATGCGGGGGTGAGAATCTTCCACGGATCGGCGCCCGGCCCGAACGATCCGGAGACGCCCTTCACCAGCGGGCCGAACAGCACCAGATAGATGATCGGCTGCATCACACCGATGATCACCCACAACGGATTTCGCAGATTGGATCGCAGCTGGGACCAGAAGATCAGTCCGGTATCGCGCAGGAATGTCATGACCGGTCTCCTTCCCGGAGCGAACGCCCGGTGAGCGTGAGGAACACATCGTCGAGGCTGGGACGTTTGACGGTCAGCGAGCCGGGCGTGATGCCCCGATCGCCGAGCGCGTGCAGCAGCGGAACCACCGCGGCGTCACCGTGTTCGACGGTGAGATGCACGAGACTCCTTCCGGCATGGCCGTTCTCGAGTCCCTCGGTGCGCAGGCGGCTGCGCAGTTCGAGCACCTCCCCCGCGATGTCCATGGCGAGATCCGCACTGCGGGAATCGATTTCGAGGCTGATCACGTCACCGGAGATGCGCCGCTTGAGCTCGTCCGGGGTGCCTTCGGCGACGATGGCGCCGTTGTCCATCACCAGGATGCGGTCGCACAGCGCGTCCGCCTCCTCCAGGTAGTGGGTGGTGAGCACGACGGTGGTGCCTTCGTCGCGCAGCCGGCGGATGTGGTCCCACAGGTTGGCCCGGCTCTGCGGGTCCAGTCCGGTGGTGGGTTCGTCGAGGTAGATGAGGATGGGCCGGTGCACCATGCCGAGGGCGATGTCCACGCGGCGGCGCTGGCCGCCGGAGAGCTGCCCGCACTTGCGGCGTTCCAGGCCGTCGAATTCCAGCGCCTTGGCCAGGTCGGCGGCGTTCTGCTGCGCCTCGGCCTTGGAGAGTCCGAAAAGCCTGGCCTGCAGCACCAATTCGTCGCCGACCAGTTCGGCTTCATTGGTGGAGCCGCCCTGCGGTACGTAGCCGATGCGGGAACGCACGGTCCGCGGCGCGGTGCGCAGGTCCGCGCCGACCACGGTGGCCTCGCCCGCGGTGGGGGCGAGCAGGGTGGAGATCATGCGCAGGGTGGTGGTCTTGCCGGCGCCGTTCGGGCCGAGCAGGCCCATGATCTCGCCGGCCCGTACGTCGAAGTCGATACCGGAAACCGCTTGCACGACACCGGTTTTGGTTTTGAAGGTACGCGCCAGCCCGCGAACCCGGATCACCGGATCGGTGGGCTGGGCGCGGACGGGGGTAGTCGTTTCCACCCGTCCTACGGTAGAAACGACCACCCGAATAGTCAAGCTTGACTATTAAAACTTGATTATTGGACGGGCGGCGGCCCACCCCACTGATTCGTCCACACATCCAGTTCCCCGCGCTCGATCCGAGCCAGGGTCCGGCGGGTCCACTCCAGATCCGCCCGCAGATAGTCCGCGCCCAGCTGCATCCCGTCGGCGGCGTGATGCGGCACCGCCTCCGCCGGATTGCCGCTGCCCGCGAGCACCCGGGCGATCTCGCGATCCAGCCGCATGAGCTCCGCCTCGAACTTGAGAATCCGGGCCCGCAGCGCCGACATCACCTCATCGCGCGGCACGGTCGGGAACAGCGCGACCGAGGCGAAGTACGGAGTCCGCGGCAGCTCCGCCGAGTACAGCGCGGTGCGGATCATGTCGCCGTACTCCTTCTCCCCCTCCGCGGTCAGCCGATACGTCGTCCGCTCCGGCCGCGCGCCGTCCTGCCCCACCCCCTCCAACTCGATGAGACCGTCCCGCTCCATCGTCTTCAACGAGCCGTACACGGAACCGGGCTTGATATTGGCCCACTCATCGGCCTGCCAGGACCGCAGTTCCCGGAGCACGTCGTACCCGTGCACCGGCTGCATCATCCGGACGACAGCCAGCACCAGCAATCGAGTCGTAGGAACAGCCATCCTGGCAGGCTAACGCGAACGAGCCGCCCGGTGCGATCACCGGGCGGCTCGGGAACGGCGGTGCGGCTGGGCCGCGGCTAGGCCGCGGCGCGTGGTTGTGCCAAAGACGCTGGCGCGGCGTCCTTCTGGACTTCCTTGAAGCCGGGGCGGCCGGTGCCGATGAAGGCGACCAGCCACGACGCCACCGCGGCGAAGCGATTGCGGAAGCCGACCATGTAGAACACGTGCACCGCCAGCCAGGTGAACCAGGCGAGCAGACCGGTGAACTTGATCTTGTCGTTCAGCTTGGTGACGGCACTGAAGGTGCTGATCACCGCCATGCTGCCCTTGTCCCAGTATTCGAACGGGGTGGCCGCCTGCTTCTTGCCGCGGATGATGTCGGCGACGTGGCGGCCCTCCTGCATGGCCACGGGCGACTGGCCCGGGTAGCCCTTGAGGAAGGTCATATCGCCGATGGCGAAGATGTCCGCGTGCCCGCCGACGGTGCAGTCGTCATTGATGAGAAGCCGTCCGGCACGGTCGGTTTCACAGCCGGTGGCCTCGGCCAGCAGCTTGGCGAAACCGCCCGCCGCCACACCCGCCGACCACACCACGGTCTCGGCGGCGATACCGCGCTCCACGCCGTCCTTGCTCTTGACGGTCACCTTGCCGGGTTCGATATCCGTCACGAAGGTATCGAGCAGGACGTCGACGCCATTGCCGCTCAACGACTTCAGCGCGTACTCCGACAGTTCGCCGCCGAACGGGGGCAGCACCACGGGCGCGCCCTCGACCAGGGTGACCGAATCCTCCATGTGGAAGTGGCGCTTGGCGAGCTCCTTGAGCTGGCCCGCGACCTCGACACCGGTGGCGCCCGCGCCGACCACGACGAAACTCAGCAGCCGGCGCCGGGTTTCGGGATCGGCGGTCTTGGCCTGCTCGAAAACCCGCTCGATCTGGGCGCGCAGCCGGCGCGCGTCGTCGATGGTCTTGAGCGAGAACGTCTTGTCCGCGAAGTCGTCCCGGCCGAAGTACGACTGGCTGGCGCCGGTGGCTGCGATCAGCTTGCCGTAGCGGATCTTGCGCGGACCCTCGGGAGTCTCGTAGGTGATCACGGCATTCGGGGCGTCGATCTCGGTGACCTTGCCCAGGCGCGCTTCACCGTTCTTGTGGTGCCGGACGATGTTCGCGATCGGCGGGGCAATCTCGTCGGATGCCAGCACACCGGTCGCTACCTGATAGAGGAGAGGTTGGAAGAGGTGCTCGGGCGTACTCGAAATGAGGACGTAGCCGACCCCCGACTTGTTCAACTGCTTCGCGGCGGCGAGCCCGCCGAAGCCCGATCCGACGATGACGACATCCGCGGTTTCGATGCCCGCTTCCACGTACTGCATGACAACTCCCTTCTCTGTCATTACTAACCGTGATTCGAAGCGCGAATGTTCCAGGGGTCAGGGCGCATAATCTAGATGACTCTTATCTGCGTTGATCATGAATCGAGGACGAGCCGTGGAGCTGCGCCAACTGGCCTACTTCGTCGCGGTCTGCGAGGAGCTCAGCTTCAGCAAGGCCGCCACACGCTGTTTCATCTCACAATCGGCGATCAGTCACCAGATCGCCCGGCTGGAACGCGATCTCGGCGTACCGCTCTTCGAGCGGTCCACCCGATCCGTCGTACCCACCGACGCGACCACCCGGCTACTTCCCCTTGCGAAGCAAATGCTGAGCCTGGAATCGGCCATTCGCGCAGCTGTACGGTCTTCCGGGCCACGAATTCGCCTGGCGGCGAACATGAGCTTCGCAACAAGATCGCTGTCCGCCATCGCCGGAGCACGCGAAGCGCATCCCGGCGCCGAGATCGAATTCGTCATCAAGCCCTTCCGCCAGCGCATTCAGGCCGTCGCCGACGGAGACTGTGATCTTGCTCTCATCCGGGGCAGTATCGACCAACCCGGACTCGCCGTGGAACAGCTCTGGATCGAGGATCCGGTCATAGCCACCTCCACCGCACACCCCCTCGCCATCCGCGGCGGCGACGTCACCCTCACCGAACTCGGGGCCTATCCACTCCTGCTGCCACCGGAATCGGAACAGGTACTGCTGCACAATGTCGTCCGCGGCGCCTTCGCCGATCTGCCCACCGGACCCGCTTTCGGACCACCCATACCGCCCGACCACACGGCCACCATGGAACTCATCAATCGGCCCGACGCGTGGACCATCCTCTACGCCGACAGCTCCATCGAAGGCATCGCCACCCTGCACCTCACCGGGCACCCACTCCGGATTCCGGTCTCGGCCGTACTGCGCAGCGACATCCGCCGCTCGGCCATCCTCGAAACCTTGGTGGCCGCACTGCATTGCTCCTGAGGATCAGCCGGTGTGCGCATCCAGCCATTGGCTGAGGGCATCCAGAGCGGTCGTGTCGATCGGCTGGAAATCATCGGTCAAGGCATCGGGTGTGCGGCCGAGGGAGTGCCCGAGCCCCGGGAACACCCGCACGGAGTGATCGCGATTTCCGGTGAGCGCCAAGGCCGCATCGAGGCCGGCCGCGCCGGCCGCTGGAACATTGGCATCTTCCTGGCCCTGCAGGATCAATACGGGTCCCGTCAGTTTCGGCGCCTGGTCCAGCACCGTCGGCAGGGCCCGTCCCGGACCGTAGATGTACCGGGTCGAATTCAGCAGCTGATCCAGGAAGGCCTCGGAGACCGGACGGAATTCGAGATTCACATCGAGCTTGCCGTCATGGTCCAGATCCAGTGTCGGGGCGACCGCGAAATCACCGTGCGCCGCATCGGCGACCGTGAAGGCCGCGGTCGACATCGCCACCAGCCCGCCGTCGCCGGCGTAGGCGCGCCGCAACTCCTCCGGACCCAGCAGACCGCCGACCGAGTAACGCTCCAAGTAGGCGGCCTCGACCAGTTCGGTCTGATAGCCGAACACCATCCGCCACGGCACGGAGACCGGACCCTGAAAGACGGTGCCCGCCAACTCCGGATGCGAAACCGCCACCGCGGCGGCCACCGTACTGCCCTCACTCCAGCCGTAGAGGAAGACGCGGTGCGGATCGATGTGCGGATCCCCTTCGACCGCGCGCAACACCTGATCGGCATCGTCGCGCATGTCGTTCATGATGAGATCGGTGGCGAAGCGCGGATCCACCTGACGCGGAACATGCACGTAGCGCTTGTCGTAACGCATCACCGCATAGCCGTGCTGCGTCAGATAGTTCGCGATATCGAGGAAGATATGGGTCGTCCCGTGATGCGCGGTGGGGATATCGGCATTCCGGTCCTCCGGGCCCGAACCCGGCACCAGCATGACGACCGGCGCATTACGCGCGCCCGCCGGATAGTCGAGCTGCCCCGATCCCTCGAAGTCCCCGAATCGGAAGCTGAACGACTCGTGCTCCACCGGCGTGTCCGCCTGCGCCACACCGCAGCATCCGGCCCCCGCGAGCAGTCCCGCGACCAGCAGCATTCGTATCCCCATGGGCGACAATCTAATCGGCCCGATCTTGCGGAACGAGGCAATATCGCAGGTGCCAGGAGAATTGGGGCAGCGCGGCGGGCGGGCGCGACCTACGCTGAACAGGGTGAGCCAGGAGCACATGCGGGCCTCCGATGCGGACCGCGAGCAGATCGTCGCCAGACTCAAGTCCGCGATGGACGAGGGACGGATCGATCTGCACGAATACGATGAACGGCTGCAGCAGGTGTACGCCGCCCGGACCTACGGGGAACTCGCGCCGGTACTGTCCGACCTTCCCGCGCAACGCGGTTCGCGGGTACCGGGCGGGCAAGCCAAGGCCGGGGTGGTGCCGACCTGGGTCAAGATCATGTGGATTCCGTGGGCGGCGGTGAACGGGCTCTGCCTCGTCATCTGGCTGGCCACCGGGGCGGGCTACTTCTGGCCGTTCTGGGTGGAGGCGCCGTGGGCGTTCGGGCTGTTGATCCCGACCTGCATCGGGATCGTGGCCGGGAAGGACAGTCGCACACAGCGCGAGGCCCGGGATCGGTATCGGGACCTACGCCAGGGCGGACGCAACTGAAAGGTGCAGGCGGAGATCATCGGGCTCCTCATCCTCGACTGCCCAGACGATCTCCTCCATGGCACGCATGAACGCCCACGCGTGCGCGCGCTCCGCGGAGACATCCAGTGCGGCAGCGGTCCTTTCGATCACCGCACGCGCATGTTCGGGAGCCGGGTTGCTCTGCACCTGGATCATTATCAGGAATCCCGCGTCGAAGGCCGCCTCGCCGAGGTAGGCCTTCGGGTCGATGAGCAACCACGGCTCACGTTCCGCCGCAATGATATTGCCGAGATGCGTATCGCGATTCACCACCAGGAGCGGGCCCTCCGGCACCGCCAGTTCCACGCAGCGCTGGGCCGCGCGATCCAGCAGTCCCGCCGGAATCACCTGTGCCACCTCGGGATCCGGGTCGTGGAACATCTTCACCCAGCCGTCGACCATGCTCGCGGCCGTCGGCAGGGCCGGGAATCCCGCGGGGATCTCACCCGGCAAGCGGCGCAACCGCTGGTACAAGGCGCACGCCTGCTCGACCTTCCCGATGTTCTCCGGCCGGCCCTCCAGACTCGGAAACCCGGGCTGGAACAGCAGTTCCGTTCCCGGCCGCGCCCATTCCAGCAGCATCGAACCGCTCGCCGGATCGAATTCGTAGAGCCGGATCGCACCGTCACCGCCATAGCAGTACAGCCCGGTGGGCTCGCCGTAATTCTCTTCGTCCACGACGGGCACTTTCAGCACGGCCACGGACCCGTCCGCCCTGCGTACCGGCGCGACGAAGGAATGCGTTCCCCCGCCGAAGCTGTCGCCGATCAGCTCCAATTCCCAAGCCGCGCAACGCTCGCCCACAAGGGCCGGTAGCGCCGCCACCCACGCCCGGCCGCGCTCGCCGAAGTACTTCCGGATGGATTCGGCGATTCCCGGCGGCAGTGAGATCGGCATCTTCTCACTCTATATTTCCGGAATTCCCGTCTCGTGCACGGTCCGCCACAGATAGGTGCGGCCGTCCGTGACCAGCACCGCCGTCACCCACCGCTTGGTCACCGCGCCGCCGAGCTGGTTCTCCGCCACGAACCGCACCACGATCAGATTCCCGCTCCGCGCCAGCTCGGCCACCTCGGAGACTTCGATCTCCAATCCCGGCTGCAGGTTCCGCGCGGACCACAGTCCGCCCAGGAGCCCTTCCCGATCGACCGCCTGCCCGGTGGTCACGACCGAGGTGAACTGTTCGTCGAGTGCGCCCGAGATCCGGTCGAATACCTTCGGCAACGCATCGGTTCCCAGCCATTCGGCGAGATCCCAGTGGAGCGCCGCGACCACTTGGGTCAGCACGGGATCAGTAGACATACCCGGAAATCTAAACGACCCCCGGCCGATTCGGCCGGGGGTCGTTCGGTTGCCTACGTGGCTGCTCAGCCCTTGTGCGCCTTCACAGCCTCGGTGAGCTGCGGGGCGACGTTGAAGAGGTCGCCGACGATGCCGTAGTCCGAGATCTCGAAGATCGGGGCCTCTTCGTCCTTGTTGACGGCCACGATGGTCTTCGAGGTCTGCATGCCGGCCCGGTGCTGGATCGCGCCGGAGATACCCAGCGCGATGTACAGCTGCGGGGAGACCGTCTTACCGGTCTGACCGACCTGGAACTGGCCCGGGTAGTAGCCCGAGTCGACGGCCGCGCGCGAGGCGCCCACTGCGGCGCCCAGAGCGTCGGCCAGCGGCTCGACGACCTTGCCGAAGTTGTCGGCCGAGCCGACGCCACGACCACCGGAGACCACGATCGCGGCCTCGGTGAGCTCCGGACGGTCACCGCCCACGTTCGGCTCGCGGGAGACGATCTTGACGACGCCTTCCTCCTGAGCCGGAACCTCGATGGCCACCTTCTCGCCGGCGGCGGCCTGCGGGGCCGCCTCGATGGCGCCCGGGCGGACCGAGATCACCGGCACGTCGCCGGTGGCCTTGGCATCCACGGTGAACGCGCCACCGAAGATGGAGTGCTGCACCGACCCGTCGGCGTTCACGGCGATGGCGTCGATGAGCAGACCGGAACCGATGCGGGCGGCCAGGCGACCCGACACCTCCTTGCCCTCCGCGGTGGCGGCGACCAGGATCGCGGCCGGGGCGGCGGACTCGGACAGGCCGGCGAGGACGTCGACCTTCGGGGTCACCAGGAAGCCTTCGGCCTCGTCGGACTCGGCGACGTAGATCTTCTCGGCGCCGGCCGCGGCCAGGGCGTCGGCCAGCTTGTCGGCGGTGCCGGGGACGGCGACGACGACGGCGGCCGGGGTGCCCAGCGCGCGGGCGGCGGTGAGGAGTTCGGTGGTGACCTTCTTGGGGGCACCTTCGGCGTGCTCCACGAGCACGAGTACTTCTGCCATGTTCTTTCTCTCCTGAAGTTCGTTGTGCTCGGGGGGCTCTAGATGATCTTCTGGCCGACCAGGTAGGTGGCGATCTGCTTGCCGCCCTCACCCTCGTCGACGATCTTCTCGCCCGCCGTGCGCGCCGGCTTCGGGGTCACACCGGTCACCTTGGTGCCGGCGTTCGCAACGCCCACGGTCTCCGGGTCGACGCCCAGATCCGCCAGGGTGAAGGTCTGAACTTCCTTCTTCTTGGCGGCCATGATGCCCTTGAAGGACGGGAAACGCGGCTCGTTGATCTTCTCGGTGACCGAGACGATGGCCGGGAGAGTGGCCTCCAGCTTGAAGACGCCCTCGTCGGTCTCGCGCTCGCCGGTGATGCGCTCACCGTCGACGGTCAGCTTGCGGAGGTGGGTCAGCTGCGGCAGGCCCAGGTACTCGGCCACGATGGCCGGCACGGCGCCCGCGCGACCGTCGGTCGCCTCGTTGCCGGCGATGACCAGCTCGATGCCCTCGATCTGGCCGAGAGCGGCGGCCAGGATGTACGAGGTCTGCACGGCGTCGGAGCCGTGGATGGCGTCATCCTGGATGTGGATGGCCTTGTCGGCGCCCATGGACAGCGCCTTGCGGATGGCCTCGGAGGCCCGGGCCGGGCCGGCAGCCAGCACGGTGACCTCGCCGCCCTGCGCTTCCTTGATCAACAGCGCCTCTTCGACGGCGCGCTCGTTGATCTCGTCCAGGATGGCGTCGGCGGCCTCACGGTCGAGGGTGTAGTCACCGCTGGTCAGCTTGCGCTCGGACCAGGTGTCGGGAACCTGCTTGATCAGTACGACGATGTTCGGCATTGGTCTTCGTCGACCTCCTGTTCTGGGGGCACTGGATCTGGCGGTCGCACGATCGATTGCCGTACGTCCACAAGTAGCTCGCGGTGGAGATTACCCTACGTTAAGTTACTCATGGGTAACTTAACGTGTGATGTTCTGCATCAGCCGATCCGCTTAACGCTGTGATATGGGCAACCGCTAACGTCGATCCAATGAGCGAGGCCGTGACGCACACCGAAAACCCTGCCGATCCCCTGCCTTTGACCGGTGAGCGGACCGTGCCCGGCATCGCCGAGGAGAACTACTGGTTCCGCCGCCACGAAATCGCCTACGTGCGCATGCTCGAACAATGCGCCGGCAAGACCGTGCTCGAAGCCGGCAGCGGAGAAGGCTACGGCGCCAATATGATCGCCGACGTCGCCACGCAGGTCATCGGCCTGGACTACGACGACAGCGCCGTCGCGCACGTGCGCGCCAAGTACCCGCGCGTCGAAATGATCCAGGGCAATCTGGCCGACCTTCCCCTCGACGAAGCCGCCGTCGACATCGTCGTCAACTTCCAAGTGATCGAACACCTTTGGGACCAGTCGCAGTTCCTGCGCGAATGCCTGCGGGTACTGCGGCCCGGCGGGAAGCTGTTGATCAGCACGCCCAACCGGATCACCTTCTCCCCCGGGCGCGACACCCCGCTCAACCCTTTCCATACGCGTGAACTGAATGCCGCGGAAATGACCGAACTTCTTGTCGAGGCCGGTTTCCGGGTCGAATTGATGGCGGGCATCTTCCACGGGCCCGCACTCGTCGCGCTGGACGAGAAGTGGGGCGGATCGCTGATCGACGCGCAGATCGAACGGGCCCTCGCGGGCGAACCGTGGCCGGCCGATCTGACCGCCGATGTGGCCGCCGTGCGCATCGAGGACTTCGAACTGCTCGCCGACGCCGAGCGGGATATCGATGCCAGCCTCGACCTGGTCGCCATCGCGGTGAAGCCGTGACGTCCGTCGAGAACAATGCCGTCCCAGGACAGTTCACGCTGGTCCTGCATTCCCACCTGCCGTGGCTGGCGCATCACGGGCGCTGGCCGGTGGGTGAGGAATGGCTGTATCAGTCCTGGGCGTCCTCGTATCTGCCCGTCGCGCAGGTGCTGAGAAAGCTTGCGGCCGAAGGGCGTTCGCATCTGATCAGCCTCGGCATCACGCCGGTGCTGGCGGCGCAGCTGGACGATCCGCACTGCCTGGCGGGCATGCATCACTGGCTCGGCAACTGGCGGTTGCGGGCCGACGAGGCGTCCATGGCCGGCAATACCGCGCTCGGACGGCACGAGCATCGGCTGGCCAACGCGGCGCTCGAGGACTTCGAAACCCGTTGGCGGCACGGGGCTTCGCCGGTATGGCGGGAACTCATCGACGCCGACGCCATCGAACTGCTCGGCGGGCCGCTGTCGCATCCGTTCCAGCCGTTGCTGGATCAGCGGCTGCGGCAATTCGAACTCGCCGAGGGTTTGGCCGACGCACGGCATCGGTGGGGGCACACGCCCGCCGGCATCTGGGCTCCCGAATGCGGATTCACGCCCGGCATGGAGCGTGATTACGTGGCGGCGGGCATCTCGCATTTCATGACCGACGGGCCCGCGCTGAAGGGTGACACCACGCTCGGGCGGCCGGTGTGGGATTCGGATGTGGTGGCGTTCGGGCGCGACCTGCAGGTGAGTTACCGGGTGTGGTCGCCGAAATCCGGGTACCCCGGGCAGCCCTACTACCGTGATTTCCATCACTACGATCACGCCACCGGGCTCAAACCGGCGCGCGTCACCGGCAAGACCGTGGACGGCCCGGACAAGGCGCCCTACGACCCGGTGCTGGCCGGATCCGCGGTGGGCCGGGACGTGGTCGACTTCGTCGAGACCGTGCGCGAACGGCTCATCTCCGAGTCGGCGCGGATCGGGCGGCCCGCCCTGGTGGTGGCCGCCTTCGATACCGAACTGTTCGGGCACTGGTGGCACGAGGGGCCGCAGTGGCTGGAACAGGTGCTGCGGGCGCTGCCCGAGGCCGGCATCACCGTCGGCACCCTCGCCGACGCACGGGCCCGCGGTTACGTGGGCGAACGCGTGGAACTCGCCGACTCCTCCTGGGGATCGGGCAAGGACTGGCGGGTGTGGGCCGGCGATCAGGTGAACGATCTCGTCGAACTCAATGCCGAGGTGGTGCGGCTGGCGCTGGACACCCTCGACAAGATGCGGGTGGACGCCGGTACTCTCGGCGGCAGTGCCGGCGGGTTGCGCAACCCGGTCGCGGACCAGCTGCTGCGGGAGGCGATTCTCGCCGTCTCCAGCGACTGGGCGTTCATGGTGTCGAAGGATTCGGCGGCCGGATACGCCCGTGATCGAGCCCATCAGCACGCGCACGCGGTGCGGGAGATCGCCGCGTCGGTAGCCGCCGGGCAACTCGCCAAAGCAGGCCAGTTGGCGGCAGGATGGTACGCGGCCGACGGACTGTTTCCCGCGCTGGATGCGCGCCGGCTCGGCCCCGCTTCAGAAGGACCCGCATGAAGATCTTGATGGTTTCGTGGGAGTACCCACCCGTCGTAGTCGGTGGGCTGGGCCGCCACGTCCATCACCTCGCCGTCGAGCTGGCCGCCGCCGGGCACGAAGTCGTGATCCTGGCGCGCCGCCCGATGGGCACCGACGCCACCACCCACCCGACCCACTCGTTCATCGAAGAGGGCGTGCTGGTGGTGGCGGTCGCCGAGGACCCGCCCTGCTTCGACTTCGGCGAGGACATGCTGGCGTGGACGCTCGCCATGGGACACGCCATGGTGCGCGCCGGAATCGCCTTGAACAAACCGGGAATCGGCGAAGGCTGGACTCCGGATGTGGTGCACGCCCACGACTGGCTGGTCGCGCACCCTGCGATCACGCTGGCCGAGTATTACGACGTGCCTTTGGTTTCCACCATTCACGCCACCGAAGCCGGCCGACACAGTGGCTGGGTCTCCGGCCGCGTGAACAAGCAGGTGCACTCCGTCGAATGGTGGCTGGCGCACGAATCCGATGCGCTCATCACGTGTTCCGAGTCCATGAAGGACGAGGTGACACGGCTCTACAGCCCCGAGAAGACGCCGATCACGGTGATCCGCAATGGAATCGACGTGGGCGCCTGGACCTTCCGCGAACGCGCCCCCCGCTCCGGACCGCCGCGACTCCTGTACGTCGGCCGCCTCGAATACGAGAAGGGCATCCAGGACGCGATCGCGGCGCTACCACGTATCCGCAAGGCCCACCCCGGCACCACCCTCACCATCGCCGGTATCGGCACTCAATTCGATTGGCTCCGTGAGCGGGCGCGTGTGCATCGGGTGGCGCGTGCCGTGAACTTCGCAGGCCGCCTGGATCACACCGACCTGCTCGGCTGGCTGCACAGCGCCGACGCGGTCGTACTGCCCAGCCGCTATGAACCTTTCGGCATCGTGGCGCTGGAAGCGGCGGCAGCGGGCACGCCCCTGGTCACCTCGAACGCGGGTGGCCTGGGCGATCTGGTGACGGACGGCGTCACCGGTTCCTCGTTCGAACCGGCCGACGTCAACGGCATCGTCGACGCGGTCTGCACCGTCCTCGACGACCCCGCCGCCGCCCAGGACCGAGCCTGGGCAGCCCGCGAACGCCTCACCGCCGACTTCGCCTGGGACGTCGTCGCCCAAGAAACGACCCTCGTCTACCAGCAGGCCAAGCGCCGCGTCCGCAACCCCCTGGCCCGCCCGGTCATCGTGGAACGCCCACTCCCCGAACGGGACCCGAATCAGCCGTACTGATCAACCCGCGGTTGGCGCCCGACCTAGCTGGAGACCACGCAGAGGGGGCCGACCTTGGTGCCGGTGCCCGCGTTGGCGGTGATCGTGAAGGTGTTGCCGGAACCGAATTCGGTGGCCGTGATGGTGTGGGTGCCCGTCCATGCGGGGTACCAAGTGGTCGAGCCGTTGCCGGAGGCGTCGGTCACGATGCCGAGGGGGCTGAACGAATTCCAGTAGCCGGCGGGCGGAGTGTTGCCGGTGTTCTGGTCGAACAGGGAGATCGACGTGTTCGGCGCCGCGGTGACGCTGATGGTGTACGTGCAGCCGACACCGTACGAAGTCGAGCTGCCGAAGCTCAGGCCGGGTGAGATCGACAGGCCTGTAATGGTCGCGCTCGCGCTCGGGGCGGCCAGCACGACCGCTGCGGTCAGTGCACCGAGGGTGACCACCGGGCCGAGCACCTTGCCTGCGACAAAATTCATGAACTTCCCCTTCTCACAATCTCTTTCAACCTCGATCAAATCTAGAGCAGCCCTCCTGCTATTTCGAATGGCTTTCAAAAGACCAGCGACTGATCTGCGAGAGAGTTATTTAGTGGCTAACCCAATAGGCCGGTGTCTGCGGACTCGTGTTTGAATGCCAGGAGCACGATCGGAGCCGAGGGGGCAGCCAATGACTTTCAAGATCGATCCGAGTTCCTTGGCCAATGCCGCAGGGCTGTTGAAGGGCCTGGCAGATGGGGTGAACGACACCGGTCAGGTGCCGCATTTGGGTGCGAGCAGGGCGGTTGCGGGGATGTCGGGATCGGCCGTTTCGAAGGCTATGGCGGGGGCGGATCCGGCCAGTACGCAAGCCAAGGGCGTGCTGCAATCGCGCTTCGACGGGTTCGGCAGTCTGCTGTACTCCACTGCGGAGCAATTCAAGGGCACCGATACCGAGCTGGCGCAGCGACTAGGCGAGCTCGGCGATCTCAACTCGGCCGGCTGATACATGGCCACCCCGAGCAAGTCCCAGGTATTCGGCTGGAACCTCCAGTCCTTCGCCGACGCCGCCACCGACGCCGACAAGATCGTGACAGCCATGGACACCATGGCCGACACCATGAACAGGACCATCCACGACCTGGAATGGTCCGGCGCCGCCCAGCGTGCGGCCCTCGACCGCGCCGACCGCGAACGACAGCAGATCCGGGCGGTCGCCACCGCCTACTCCCAGCTCGCCGACGCCAGCCGCGCGGTCTTCGGCCTGCAAACCACCGTGAGCGATCTGAAGACGACGACACAGTCGCTCGAGAACGGCGGGCAATTCCGCGTCGATGACGATTGGACCGTCCACGCCGCCGACAAGAAACACGACGACGAGGCCGAGAACAACCGAGGATCCCTTCAAGAAGTCCATCGGCGGCGCCTGGGTCGACGAGAAGAGCTTCACTTCCCTCGCGAACATCGTCGACCGCGGCAACCCGGCGCTGAAACTCGGCTCCGACCTGGATCGCGGCCTGCTCAAACAGGGTTCGGAGATCGTGAAGATCGCCGACGGCTACCTCCCCGACGACGGCGGCATGAACCGCGTCGGCGGCGTCGCCGACAAGATGTTCGATGCGGCCGGCGGCGACCACCGAGCCGTCTCCGACTTCATCACCGGCCACAATATGGACGCCACCGTCACCCCGGGCAGCAAATACGACACCGACGACCACCTGCTGTCGGTCCTCAACCACCAGTGGGACCCGAACCAGCACGGCGCGGAAAACCTCTTCAAGTGGACAGGCGGCCCCGAAGCCTCCGACCCCGACCCCCTCATCCGCGCCCGAGCCCGCGAAACCGCCGACTCCCTGGCCCACTTCCTCGTCCGCCACGAGGACACCCTCGCCCTCAATCTCCCCGGCCACGGCACCGACTCCCTGGGCAAGGTGAATCCCGGAGTGACACAGGCTCTTTCGGAAGCCATGCGCCCGTATTTGGGCAATTTCGTGAATGCGCCGGGAGAAATGCTGATCAACCAGTCGGCTCAGCCTTTCGAACGAGTCAGCGACCTGACGAAGCTGTTCAACATCCTGGACTCGGGACCCGACGCCGCCAAGACGATCAACTCGGCAGGCGCGCAATGGAACAACTACCTGGCTATGTCGCGTCGATGAACCCGAACCGATTCATCAATGTCTTCAACCATTTGGAATTACCTGGCAGACCGTTCGACGCATACATGTCGGAGTTCACCAATGGGCGTGGTGACGACGCCATCGTATCGACGGGTTCGAGGCCGGACGGCGCGAAAGGTCCTGTGGGATGAGCGGGGAGGCAAGGAAGTACCTCGGATGGCTGTCGGTGCCGGCGGCGGCGGCGCTCATCGCCGGATGCGGCGGGAGCGGGACGACCGACTCGACCACGACGACCTCCGCACCGCCGCCGCTCGATGTCTCGTTCCGGTGGACCAATGCGGCCTCGGAGCTGACGAGTCCGGACGCCACCTTCGTGCGGGCGTTCATCGAATCGTGGCAGGCGGTTGCGTATTCCGGGAAGCTCTACGATGTCTATCCCGGATTCGGTGACGCGAACCATGGCATCGGGCTCGATGGCATTCGGGATACCGGGCCGGCCACGTACAAAAGTGTGTTCATGAATTTGCTGCGTGTGGAGAATTCAGGTGGGCAGACGACGAAAGCTGTTGTGTGCCTTTGGATCGGGGCGGAGGAACCCGGGGGCTTTCCTACCGAGTTGACTTACTTCCATAGGGGGCAGACGCCGCCTGGCGACCAGAGCGGGGTGGCGAAACGGCCGGGGGGCAATGTATTCGGGGGTTGGTACGCAACGCGGATGAGGCAGGCGGCGAGTTCGGATCCGGATTCGCAGGCGTGTGACGCGATCCGACCGGCCGATCTGCCGTCGCAGTTCGCGGTGCTCTCGCCGGTGCCCGGGTGGCCTGGATCCAGCTAGCCCGTGGTCAGGAGTCGAGTTTCTTCAGGGCTTTTTGGACGGTTAGGAAGGTGCGGGTGGTGACGTTGTCTTTGCCGTACTGTTTTTCGACCCAGGACATGTAGGCGGGGGTGCCGGGGGTGCTGTTGTCGAGGATGCAGAGGATGGCGGAGGCCTGGTGGTCGTAGGCGACTACCTGGATGTTGGAATCCGCGGGGCTTTCGGGGGGAATGGCCGGAGCCTCGGGGAGGACACCCTTGACGAAGGTGACCGTCAGATAGGTTTCGCGGCAATGGGTCAGGCCGGGGAAAGGGTCTGAGGTGACCAGGGCCTGGAGTTGGTCTCGGGTGCGGATGAGCGTGCCGCCGGGGATGCCCAGCTCGGTGTTCAGGGCCTTTTGGATGCGGGATTCCAGTGTGGCGGGCGGGGTTTCGCGGGTTTGGAAGGTTACGTTGCCACTGGAGAGGAGGGTTGTTACGTGGTCGTAGCCGAGGCCTTCGAAGACTGCGCGGAGTCTTTCGTTGCGCATGTTGGGGTTGCTGGGCATGATCCCGCGCAGGAAGGCGGCGTAACCGGTCATGGGTGCAACCTACCTGCGTGGGGGGACACGTTTCAGGAAGCGGCTACGCCGTTCTTCTTGCGTTCGATATCGGCGAGGGCTTCCAGTTGGGCGGCGCGTTTTTCGGCGGCGGAATCCCAGGCTTCCTTGCGGTTCTTGACCACGCGGGCGGGGGCGCCCACGGCGATGGAGTAGTCGGGGTAGTCGCCCTTGACCACGGCGTGGGCGCCGAGGACGCAGCCGCGGCCGACCCGGGTGGAGCGGAGGACCGTGACCTTGGCGGCGATCCAGGTGTCGGGGCCGATGCGGACGGGGGACTTGACGATGCCCTGGTCCTTGATGGGGAGGTTGATGTTGTCGGTGACATGGTCGAAATCGCAGATGTAGCACCAGTCCGCGACCAGGGTCGACTCGCCGATCTCGATATCGATGTAGGTGTTGACGACATTGTCCTTGCCGAACACCACCTTGTCGCCGATGCGCAGCGAACCCTCGTGGCAGCGCAGGGCATTGCCGTCACCGATGTGCACCCAGCGGCCGATCTCCATGCGGGCCAGGTCGGGGGTCGCGTGGACCTCCACATTGCGGCCCAGGAAGACCATGCCGCGCAACACGATATGCGGGTTGGCCATCTTGAACTTCCACAGGCGGTAATACCGCACCAGATACCAGGGCGTGTACGCGCGATTGGCGAGCACCCACTTCAGCGACGCCGCCGTGAGGAAGCGCGCCTGCTCCGGATCATGGCGTCGCGAACCCCGCCACCGCGAGCGCAGCGGTGCGCCCCACATACTCGTCACAGACTTCTCCCTGTAGTACTCTCCGGCCGTTTGAACGAGGGTATCGGTACCCCTCACAGGACACGAAAGTAGGCTGTGCTCCGGCTGCATCAGGCCCAGGGCTATCCAGAGACTTCCGTACTGGCAGAAGGGACACCAGCAGGTGCGAAGCGGCAGGCGGCAGACCGGACGTGACCATGCACCGCGAACCGGTCACGAGCCGGACGGTGGAACGACCCCGGACCGTCCGCGGCCACGCACCACCTCGACCGTCGCGCGCGCCCTGGTGGTCGCCGCGGTCGGCGCGGTCACGCTGAGCTCCTGTGCCTTCGGCAGCACCAAGTACGACGACATCACCGTCGGCGCCGGCAAGGGCTGGCCGCTCGCCTTCCGGGACGCCCGCAACAGCGGGTCGACTCCCGTCACCGGCTCGCGGAACCTCGGATTGAGCTGGTCGCGTCCCGTGGGCGGGCCGGTGGGCGCGCAGGTCACCATCGGCGGCGACGGGCAGATCTTCGTCACCACGCGCACCTCGTCGTGCAATATCTTCTCGTTCCAGATGCTCACCGGGCGCAAACGCTTCTGCAATCAGATGGGCCCCAGCGCCGTCTACGCCGGATCCGCGGTGGACGGCTCCGACAATGTGTATGTCGGCGACGACGGCGGCGTGTACTCGTTCAACACCATGGGCCAGCCGCGCTGGCGCACCCCGGTCGCGGGCGTGCCCGTCTCCGTGCAGTTCACCGGTGACGGGAATGTGCTGTCCGCCAGCCAGTTCGGGCAGCTCGACGTGCTCTCCCGGCAGACCGGCGACCGCGAGGTGCCGACCTTCCAGCTGCTCGGCGACCCCGACTTCCTGCAGGCGCCCGACCTGAACCGGCCGCCGGATGGGCAGGGCATCGAGGACTGCGCCGTCGGCGGGCCGCAATGCCCGGTCGCGAATGTGTCCGCGGTGGACGAGAAGTCGGGGCGCTTCTACGCGACGGTGTGGCAGCCCGGACAGGCGACGGCCGACCTGGTGGCGCTCACCTACGACGGCAAGGAGATTCGCCGCGACTGGAGCGCCGCCATGCTCGACGGCGGCAGCGCCACCAGCCCCGCACTGTCCTCCGACGGCAAGACCGTGTACATCGGCGACAACAGCGATCGGCTGATGGCCGTGGATGCGTCGAACGGGCACACCAAGTGGGTGCAGGATCTCGGATTCCCGGCGCGCGGGGGGATCTCGGTGTCGAACGGGCTGCTGCTGCCGGCCGGGGACGGCGGGCATCTGATGGCGCTGCGCGACAAGGGCGACAGTGCGGAGATCGCCTGGGAGCGCAAGGATCTCGAACTGCGCGGGCAGCCGGTGCAGACGGCGGGCGGGACCGGGTACACGGTTGCGCCGATGGGTGATCAGCTGACGCTGGTCACGTTCGATACTCGGTCGGGTGCGACCGTGCACTCGAATGATCTGCCGGGCGCGCAGGGTACGACCATCGGGACATCCGTCGGTGCAGACGGCGAGGTGCTCGTAACTACCCGCATCGGCGAGATCTTCGCATTCAAGCCCGAAAAGTAGAATCCAACTCTCGGGCTCTCAGGGGCTACGCCCCCGAACCCCCGAAGGCGTCGACGTTTTCGGCGATGCGCTGCAGCATGGCGAGCAGGTTGTTGTAGTCGTCCGCGCTGAGGCCCTCGGTGACGGCTTTGCGCTGCATCTGGATGCGGGCGAAGAGATCCGTATGGGCCGCAATACCTTCCGACGTGAGGGTGTGCACGGCTGATTCGTCGACGGTGACCCAGCCGCGCTCGATCAGTGCCGCGACATACGGTGCGGGCGTGGGGTCTTCGGCGTCGAGGAAGGGCGCGAGCGCCGTGCGCAGGCCTGCCGCGTCGATCGGCCCGCCGGCCAGCGTGTGCATGATCTGCCAGTGCCGGCGCTTCAGATTCTGGGTGGCGAGCAAGGTTACGAAGTTCGATTCGAGCGTCACGTCGATGTGCTTGAGCCAGTAGCCGATCGGTTTGGGTGTGTTTCCGTTCATGGTTCACTTTCAAGAACATGTCATATTACATATACATGTAAAGTAGCAAGTACTTGTACGATGTCAAGCATGGAACAGAGCGACCCCGCGATCGTCGCCATCGAACGCGCCATGGTGGCCATCCGCCGCAGCCAGACCCGGCGCGCGCTCAACCGGATCGCCGCCCGCAGCGGCGGCCCCGCGGTCGACCCCACGCTCTTCGGCGTACTCGACGCCGTGGAAGCGCACGCCGGCGACGCGACCGTCACCGATATCGCGACCACGCTCGGGGTGGATCAGCCGCGCGCCAGCCGCCTGGTGGCGCGCGCGGTCGCCGAAGACCTATTGGAACGCCACGCCGACCAGAACGATGCGCGCCGCGTCCTGCTGCATCTCACCCCGCGCGCCCACACCGTCCTGGATCAGGCGCATGCCAATCGGCAGGCCGTCTTCGCCACCGCCACGGCCGCCTGGCCGGAGCGTGACCGCGACGAATTCGCCCGCCTGCTCACCGCATTCGTCGCCGACTACCAGTCCCTCACGCCGCCCTAACCTTCGGGCCGGACGGAATCCAGGAGGGCCGTGGCGCGGGTGAGCATGTCCATCAACGACTTTCGCTCGGCGTCGGTGAATTCGTCGGCGAGGGCGCGTTCGACCTTCACGGCTCGTGCGTCGGCGGCGTACATGACCTTGCGGCCCTCGTCGGTCAGCGAGGTCTCCAGCACATTGCGGTGCCAGGCGTGCGGGGTGCGTTCGATGAGGCCGTGGTCGCGCATGTTGTTGAGGATGGTGTTCATGGTGGGCGGGGTGACGCCGCAGCGGCGGGCGAGTTCGGCGGCGGAGATGCCGGGGTTCTCGCTGAGTACGTAGAGGGCGGCGTATTGGGGGACGGTGACGCCCTCGTGTTTGAGGGTGGCGTTCTTCGCGCCCTGTAGCGCCTGTTCGGCGCGCTTGATGAAGCTTCCCAGCCGTTCCTCGATGGGCATTGACGTCACCTGGCGATGATAGCCCACCCGATCGTATGAATCTTGACGAGCATTAGACCTCTAACATATGTTCGCTCTCGCACTCCGGTGCCGGCTCCACCGAAACACGCGAAAGGCTCGAGCATGTCCCACCAGATCCGCCACTGGGCGGCGCCCACGGCCGCTGCGCTGCTGCTGGTCCTCGCGGCCTGCAGCAATGGCGACGCCGCGACGCCCGCGGCCACGCCGGCCGCCGATCAGATCAGCACGGCCTACCGGCTACCCGAGAACGCCTACCCGGAAAGCATCACGGTCGACCCGCGTACCGGCGACATCTACGCGAGCAACTTCCTCACCGGCGCGGTCTACCGCGCGAAACCCGGTGCGAGCCAGGCCGAAACCTTCCTCCCCGCGGGCACGGACGGACGCCGCACCGCCAACGGGGTCAAGGTCGACGCGGCCGGGCGGCTCTGGGTCATCGACCACACCGCGGGAGTCGCGGTGTACGACACCGGAACCCGCGCACTGCTCGCCCGCTTCGACGAACCCGCCACCGGGAACCCGTTCCTCAACGACCTGGCCATCACCCCGGACGGCAGCGTCTACCTGACCGACAGCGGACGGCCCGTCGTCTACCGCATCGGGCCCGACCGGCTCGCCGACGCCATCGCACACGGCGGGCACGGCGGCGAACTCCAGCCGTACGCCGATCTGAGCGGTGCGAAAAACCCTGGCGCGCAAACGCAGATGACCCTCAACGGCATCGCCGCCGACACCGCCGGGCATTATCTGCTGGTGGTCGACATGACCAACGGCGACCTGTACCGGGTGGCGCTGGGCGCGCAGCCCGCCGTCAGCCAGGTGGCCCTGCACGGCGGCAATGCCCTCGACGGTGACGGGCTCGAACTCGACGCCGACACCCTGTGGATCGTGCACAACAAGGGCAATGCCGTCAGCCGCTGGCACGTCACCGGCGATGGCGCGAATACCGAACTGCAGCACCGCGTCAGCGATCCGACGCTCGACATTCCGACATCCATCGTGCACGCCGGTGGCCGCGCGCTGGTGACCGTCTCACAATTCGACAAGAACGGGCCGTACGGGCCCGGCACCCCGGCCCCTTTCCGCATCGCAGAAATCACCCGACTCTGATGGAGCACACCATGACTCACCCCGTCGTTCCCGACAGCCACGCAGACCTGCTCACCCGGCCGCTGTTCGCGCATCTCGCCACCCTCAATGCGGACGGCACTCCGCAGGTGACGCCGATCTGGCAGCTCTGGGACGGGGAATTCCTGCGCTTCACGACCACCACCGATCGCGCCAAACACCGGAATACGGTGCGGGATCCGCACGTGGCGGTGAGCATCAACGATCCGGAGGCGCCGTACCGGTACCTGGAGGTGCGCGGGGTGATCGAGCGTATCGAACCCGATCCCGAGGGCGACTTCTTCGATGTCCTGGCGCAGCGCTACGGCCTGCCCTACGAGCGGCCCGTCGGCGACCATCCGCGCCGCGTCGTCCTGGTCATGCGGCCCACGCACGTCACCAAGCAGGGCTGAGACCGGCGCACGCGGTCGCGCGGCGCGAATCAGGGCGTCGCGCAGAGGAAGACCGTGGCCGTACGCCCGATCCTGGTGATCACCAGCGTGTACGGCTGCGTGCCGCGGGGTTTGATCCGCGCTCGCAAGGCGTCCGGATCGATATCGACACCGCGCGTGAGGATTTCGAGGGGGCCGCAGTCGCGCCGATGCAGTTCGGCGCGCAGCGGCTTCTCCTTGAAGTCCAGCCGGTCGAGAATCCGGAAACCCCGCACCCCCTCGGGAACGGTGTCGCCGGTCAGATACGCGATGCGCGGATCCAGCTGCCACAGACCGTGTTTCGCGGCGTAGTGCCGCACCAGACCGGCCCGCACCACCGCACCGTCCGGATCGATGATCCACTCCCCCGGCGCCCGCTCCGGAATATCGTCCGGGTCGGCGTCGGTGATCGTCCACGAATCACCCGCAGACGAGAGCACGCTCGCTCGCCGCGACACCCCGGATTCCGCCAATCCCGGTGTCCAGAGGCACGCTTCACGCACCCCGCCGTCGAGCGAGACGACCTCGACTTCCCCCTCCCAGGCGAGCTTGTCGAAATCCAGTCCGGGAGCGCACTTCACGGCCAGATCCCGCCCCACGTAAGCAGCCAGCAGATCCGGCAAGGGCGGCTGCAACTTCGCCGGATCATGCGTCCGCCGCCCGTCCGCCCGCCGCGCCGGATCCGCGATCACCACCTCCGCGACACTGCACGGCACCAGCGCATCCGCCTTGGCCAGCAACACTTTCCGGCCCTCGAGGTTGTGGGCTGCCATCGCGAGGCGGACGTCGTCCAGGTCGCTACCGATGACCGCGGGGCAGACCTGCGCCAGCTCGGCCAATTCCGCACCGACGGAACAGGTTACGTCGTGGATGGTCCGGCCGGCCAGGCGCTGAGCGCGGTGGCGTGCGACGGCCGCGGGGGTCGCCTGTTGCAGGGCGTCGTCGGTGAAGAGCCAGTCGGCCGCGGCGGGGAGTTTGATGACGGCGCGGCGGCGCAGGCGGACCGTTTCGACGAGGGCGGCGGCGCGGTCGCCGAAGGAGCGGCGGAGCTGCTCGAGGTCCTTGAGCAACGTGGCCGGGGTGAGGGCGAGGGCGCCGGTCTCGGTCAGCGCGGCCGTGGCGGCCGCGCTGCCGAGGTAGGCGACATCGTCGCGAGTGAAGGCGTAGCCCAAGGGATTTCGCCGGTCGTGACTACTTGGCGGAGGCGCCGGGCTTCACGCCGGTGATCATGGCGTTGTAGAAGAACTGGCGGGGCACGACGTGCCGCAGCACCTTCTCGTCGAGGGCGCTGAGCGCCAGCCAGGCCTTGTACTGGGCCATGCGGTAGCGGAAGGTCAGCTTGTCGGCGGGGACGGCGGCCTCGAAGGTGCGGACCGGCCAGCCCCACAGGGCGGCGGCGAACTCTTCGGTCTTGGCCTGCACCTCGACGGCGCCGGCGCTGCGGGCCATGGCCTCCAGGTCGGAGGGGTCGAAGGTGTGCAGGTCGACGACGGCCTCGAGGGCGGCGGCGCGGGAGGACTCGTCGAGCTCCTCCTGCGGGCGGCGCCAGCCGGACAGGAACGGCAGCTTGGTGATCTCGGTGGTGATCTTCCAGGTGACCTGGCCGAGGCGGCGCGCGTAGATGTTGCCGATGGTGGTCGGCTCACCCGCGAAGACGAAACGGCCGCCCGGCTTGAGCACGCGCAGGCATTCCTTGAGCGCCAGCTCCACATCCGGGATGTGGTGCAGCACAGCGTGACCCACGACCAGGTCGAAGGTGTCGTCCTCGTACGGGATGGTCTCGGCGTCGGCGACCCGGCCGTCGACCTCGAGGCCCAGGTTGAGGCCGTTGCGGGTGGCGACCTTGACCATGCCCGGGGACAGGTCGGTGACCGAGCCGCGCTTCGCCACGCCGGACTGCATCAGGTTCAGCAGGAAGAATCCGGTGCCGCAGCCGAGCTCGAGGGCGCGCTCGTAGGGCGCCTCGTCGGCGGGGGCGACGGCGTCGAAGCGGCCGCGGGCGTATTCGATGCAGCGCTCGTCGTAGGAGATCGACCACTTGTCGTCGTAGGTCTCGGCCTCCCAGTCGTGGTAAAGGACCTGGGCGAGCTTGTTGTCGCTATACGCGGCCTGGACCTCGGCCTCGGTGGCGTGCGGGTTCGGCGCGGGGTCTTCAGGACCAACAGTCATGCAGGGCAGCCTAATGAATACCCCGGTGAGACCTGTTATCGGGCCGCTTAACGGCCCGTGAACCGGGCGACTCCCGGACCGTCGACCAAATAGGAACGTGTTCCAACCAGCTGATCTTCGGAACCGAACAGCTCCGCCCACTCGGAACGCGCCCGATCATGCCCGTGCGTACCGGCCTCGAAGACCCGTTTGGCGGCCGCCAGCGCGAGACTCGGACCGTCCACGAAACGCTCCGCCCAGCGCATGGCCGACGCGAACACATCGTCCGGCGCCACCACCGCGTCCACCAGACCCAGCGCCGCGGCCTCCTTCGCATCCACGAAGCGACCCGAATACACCAGATCCTTGGCCTTCGCCGGACCGATCAGCAGACTCAACCGGCGGATACCGGCCAGCGGAATCAGGCCCGCCTTGATCTGCGGCAGGCCCAGCTTCACGTTGTCGCCGATGATGCGGTGATCCGCGCCCAGCGCCAGCTCCAGGCCCGCGCCCAGCGCATAGCCCGTAATGGCGGCCACCGTCGGCTGCGGAATCTTGGCCAGGCAGTTCAGCGCCGCCTGGAAATCGGGCACGATGGCCGCGGCGTGCTCGGGGGTCAGCGCGGCCAGCTCGGCCTGCTCGTCACCCGCCGAGAACACCCGTTCATCGCCATACACCACGACCGCCGAAATCGACGGGTCCCCCCCGATATCGGCCGCCGCGGAGGCAACCTCGAGAGCCACTTGCAGATCGATCAGATTCATCGGCGGACGCCCGATCCGGAGGACGGCGATACCTTCCGCCACGCCCCGGTCGACGGTCACGAATTCGGCCACAGAGCAACACCATACTGCCGTCTCCCAGCGGTATCGTGGCCACCTGCGTTACTTCTCGATCGCGGGGTTCGGATGCGTGCAAACGATGGGGTGCGGCTACTGCCGAGCGCACTCGCTCAGGTCGGTTTACCGGTCGCCCTCGCCACCGGACTCGAGACACATGTGCTGGTCGCGGGTCTGGCGGTCGGCTTCGCGGTGAGCACCATGCTGTGGAGCCTGCTCTGGGTCCGCGACGGAACGAACCGCGCATGACCAGCGAGCAGCGCCCCAGCGGCAGCGGAACACAGGGCACGGGCTGCGCCACCGTCGTACTCGTGCCGATCGCGCTCGTGATCGGGTTCGCGCTCGGCGTCATGGTGTGGATCTCCAGCGGCAGCGCGTTCGTCGGCGTGCTCGCCTTCGCCGCGGTACCACTGGTGACCGTGATCATCCTCGCGCAGGTGACGCGCCGCCGGTGACTACTCCGGACGCTGGGAACCGCGCAGGCGGGCCCGCTCCGGCAGGTCGGCGAAGTAGCGGTCGGCGTCCGGGAAGGCCAGCGCGGGACCGCGGCCGGACCCGTCGTACACCGGCATGATCGGGGAGATGGTGCGGTGCGCCGCGAGAATGTCTGCGGTGGAAGCGAATTCGGCGAGGGCGTCGAGCTGCGTCCAGGTGGGCGGGAGCAGCACGTCCAGGCCCTGCTTCCAGCGGTCGATCGCCTCCCGCGGTGTACTCCACGTGACGACCTCGGCCTCCGAGGTGGCGCCGTCGGCCAGCTGGCCCCCGGGCAGGACGGCCACGAAGAAGCGGGTGTCGTAGCGGCGCGGTTCGACCACCGGGGTGATCCAGTGATCCCACGGACGCAGCAGATCCGCACGCAGGACCAGGTTTTCGCGAGTCAGGAACTGGGCGAAGGAGAGTTCGCGGCGTTCCAGCCGACCGCGCGCCTCCGCGTAGACCGAGGTGTCGGAGACCACCGAGTCGGCGGTCGGGCCCGCCAGCAGGACCCCGCACTCCTCGAAGGTTTCACGGACCGCGGCGCACACCAGCGCCTGGGCGCGCGCCGCGTCCGTGCCGAAACGCTCTGCCCACCAGGCGGGTTCGGGACCGGCCCAGTCGAGGGACACCTCCGCGTCCGAGGGGTCGACGCCGCCGCCGGGGAACACGGTCATGCCGGCGGCGAAGGCCATGGCATTCACTCGGCGCTGCAGGAATACCTCGGGCCCGTGCGCCCCGTCGCGCACCAGCACCACGGTCGACGCGTCCTTGACGGGCGCCGCGGCGGGCTGGGAATCGGGCTGGATAACGGTCTCGCTCACCTTTCGCACACTAACCGTTGCCCCGGGCAAGCAACAGAACCTGATTCGGTCTCAGTCGGTCAGACGCACGGATCCGGTGCGGGATTCGATGACGAAGCCGGTCTCGGTGTCGGCGCGGCGACTGAAGGTGGCCTGAAGTTTGCCGGTCTTGTAATCCTGGATCTGACTGATCACCGTGCCATTTTCCTCGGTCCACGTCACGAGAAAGATGCCCGCCTCCACCGGCACCACCGCCACCGGCGACGTGGTCTTGCGGCCGGTATCCGCGGCGATGAAGGTGAGCGACTTCCCGTCACCGGCGAAGGTCACGGTGCCGCCGGAACCGGAATCGTAGGTCAGCTGAACCGTTTTCCCCTCCAGGTCCGAGGGGACGGCGGCGGGGCCGAGACTCGCGGCCGCATGGGATTTGGAGACCTGCTGCGGCGCGGGCGGATCGGCTACACAACCGGTCGCGGCGAGTGCGACGGCGACGAGCGCCAGCGCACCGATGATCCGGCCCAACCCCTGCTCCCTCCATCCACCCTATTTGCGGACAGTTTGCCTGCCGGATGGAGGAGATGCAACGGCAGCGCGCCGCAAAGAACGCGCCGTAAAGAAGTCAGCGCGTACGGTGCCGTCCGAAACGCTGCGAACGCCGGGCGAAGTAGCGGCCGTCGATCCGATCCAGCTGAATCGACTGGTGGAACGCCTCACTCAGATTCTCGGAGGTCAGCACATCCGTCAGCAGGCCCTGCGCCACCACACTGCCCTCGTTCAGCAGCATGCCGTGCGTGAAGCCCGGCGGAATCTCCTCCACGTGATGCGTCACCAGCACCGTGGCCGGCGCATCCGGATCAGCGGCCAGATCGCCCAGCCGCTCCACCAGTTCCTCACGCCCGCCCAGATCCAGGCCGGCGGCCGGTTCGTCCAGCAGCAGCAGTTCCGGATCGCACATGAGCGCGCGGGCGATGAGCACCCGCTTCCGCTCGCCCTCCGACAGCGTGCCGTAGGCGCGATCGGAAAGATGTTCCGCGCCCAGGCTTTCCAGAATGTCGATGGCCCGATCGGTGTCCATCTCGTCGTAGCGTTCCCGCCAGCGGCCCATCACCGCGTACCCGGCCGACACCACCAGATCCGCGACCTTCTCGTCCAGCGGCACCCGGCTCGCCACCGCCGCCGACGACAGGCCGATGCGCGGGCGAAGCTCGTTGATGTCGACCCGGCCCAGGGTCTCCCCCAGCAGATTCGCGACGCCCGAGGTGGGATGCATCTCGGCCGCCGCCATGCGCAGCAGCGAGGTCTTCCCGGCGCCGTTGGGACCGAGCACAACCCAGCGTTCGTCGAGTTCCACCTGCCAGGTCACCGGGCCGACGAGGGTATGGCCCGAACGTCGCACGGTGACATCGTTGAAGTCGATGAGCAGATCTGGATCCGGTTGCGGCACGGGGTCCATCTTGGCCCACCGCCCTGGACGATCGTCAACGTGGTGGGAAAACTCGATGCGTGTCCTTTCCCATAGTTTGCGGGCGTGCAGGGAATTCACCAGGGGCGCTGTCGAATTCCGGCGAACCCTGCGATAGCTCGCCGTCCTCGCGGCGACCGGCCTCGGACCGCGTCGACCGGAACATGCGAGCCAGGATGAGTGCCACCGGAATCGAGAGCACCACCCACACGATGAGAATCACCAGCAGTGTGTTCATTTCCGTTGGTTTCCTTTCGGAGGAAACTCGTGCACCGCGGCGGCGTTCACGCCACCGCGATCACCGTTGTCGAACCGGGCGCCACCTCGGTGAAACCGGCATCACGCACCGGCACCGCGGTACCGTCGGCGACGCGCCGCAGCAAACGCGCCCACCGTCCGGGATCCGCCTCGGCGACCGTGCAGCGAAAACCCTGTCCGGCCCAGGCATATGCCCGCTGCACCGGCATGGCGCCCGCGAGCAGCATGCTCGCGTGCCCGACCTGTGCGGCGGCCTTGCCTACAGTCATACCCAATTCTGCATTCACCCACAGCACCGGGAATTCCGAATCAATTACTCCCAGCTCATCGGAAGGTAGTTCGGTGCCGCCTATCTGCAGGCGTTTGATCCGCGGATCGATCTCACCGACCGGTCCGGGCACCAGCGCCCGCGCCCGCGCGCCCGCGAATTCCACGGTGAGACCGTCGACTTCCTGCGCGGCCAGCCATTGCGCGCCCCGGGCACGGCGCGCAACCTTGCGAATGCGGGAACGCTTCCAGCCCAGGTAGCGGTCCTGCCATTCGCCTTCCGGACCGACCCGTTCGTCCAGGCAGAGCGTCACCACCGCCATGGCCGCGGCCGCCAGCAGCGCGCTGCGGGCGGGCGGATCGGACTTCTCGATGTGCAACACCATTTGCATGGCCTGCACCAGTGCGGGATCGTCCGGGTCGCCCCCGCCGCCGTAGCCGCGCGCCAATTCGGCGTGCCTGGCCGCGAATCCGGCATCGATGGTGGACTCGATACTGGACACCCGGCATCACTCCTCGACTACAACGATTGACCCCCGCCAGCTTAACCATCAGCCGAAAAGTCGCTGCCACACCGGTTTCGATGGCGCGGATGCGCCGTCTATTGCACCGTGAGATTCACCGTGAAGGTCTTGGCCGGCGGCACACCCTGCTCCCAGGAACGTTTGTATTCCAGTACCAGACGCGTGCTGCCCGGATTGGCGGCGACGAAATTCAGCACCGACTTACCGCCCACCCCGACCTTGCCGTCCGGATTCGGGTCCTGTTCGTATTCGGCCGCGCCATTCTGCTTGACGATGTTCTGATCGAGATCGGTCAGCGCCCAGGCGAATCCGGTGGTCGGATTCGCGACGAGGGTGACGACCAGACCCTGACCGGCGGCCAGCGTGATCGCCTTACCGTCGGAATCCGCGCCGATCTGCACGGCCGGGTGCGCGTCCGGGGTCGGTTTCACCGCGCTCGTGGACGCGGTGGTGGTGGCAGCGGGCGACGTCGTCTTCGACGCATCGCTCGAATCGTTCTTCCCGCAGCCGGCCACCATGAGCAGGCCGGCCAGCATCATCAGCACGGGTGTACGCATGCGCATCGAAGCCTCCTGAGTGCGACCGGAATACACCGACCACGCTACCCAGGGCAGCCGCCTACTGTGTCAACGGCACGCGGCGGATACCGCCGTCACTCGCGTCGGCCGCCTCCACCTCGTCGCGGGTGACGCCCAGGATGAACAGCACCGCGTCCAGGTACGGGTGCGAGAGCGCGGCATCGGCCACCTCGCGCAGGGCGGGCTTGGCATTGAAGGCGATGCCCAGGCCGGCCGCGTTCAGCATGTCGATGTCATTGGCGCCATCGCCGACCGCGACCGTCTGATCCATGGCCACACCGGTTTCCGCGGCGAAACGGCGCAGCGCCACCGCCTTCGCCTCGCGGTCCACGATCTCGCCGAGCACCTTGCCGGTCAGCTTGCCGTTCAGCACCTCGAGGGTGTTGGCCTGCACGAAATCCAATTCCAGCTCGTGCGCGAGGGGTTCGATGACCTGACGGAAACCGCCCGACACCACACCGCAGCGGAAACCCAGCCGGCGCAGCGTGCGGATCGTGGTGCGCGCGCCCGGGGTCAGTTCGATCTGATCGGCGACCTCGTCGATGACCGAGGCGTCCAGGCCGGCCAGGGTGGCGACGCGCTGGCGCAGCGATTCGGCGAAGTCGAGTTCACCGCGCATGGCGGCCTCGGTGACCTGCCGGACCTCGTCCTCGACGCCGGCGTGCGCGGCCAGCATCTCGATGACCTCGCCCTGGATCAGCGTGGAGTCCACGTCGAAGACGATGAGCCGCTTGGCGCGGCGGGCCAGGCCCGCGCGCTCGACGGCGATGTCCACGCTCTCCTTGGCGGCCACGGCCGACAGGGTGGTGCGCAGCTTGGTCTCGGTGTCCTCGCCCGCTTTCGGCACGGTGACCAGGAGTTCGAGGCCGGTCACCGGATAGTCGGCGATACCCCGGATGGAGTCGATATTGACGCCCTGCTCGGCCAGCTTGCGCGCGATCCCACTGAACGCGCGAGCGGTGACCGGACTACCCAGCACCACCACCGCATGCGTCGAAAGCCGCGCGCCCGCAACAGAATTCGCGCCGATCTCGACATCCACATTCATGCCGACAGTCGCCATCGCGTCCTCGAGCTGATCCTGCAGCGCCTCCGGATCCGTCGGGCACGACACCAGCACACCCAGAGTCAACCGCCCCCGGATCACGACCTGCTCCACATCCAGCAAGCTGACGGCATTATTGGACAGCGCCGCGAGCAATACCGACGTCACGCCCGGCTTGTCGGGCCCCGTAACCGTGACCAGAACAGTCGTCTCAGCGCTCCACCTCCCTGCGCTTGTGCTCAATCGATAACTCCGTTCTCGCTGACCTCACCACCACCCGCCTAGCGGCAGCGCAGCTCATTCTGTCAGGTGCCCGACCGAACACCCGCGCCGCCCGCCGCGCTGGTGGCGGGTATCACGCCCCGAGCAGCCGGGCCGCGCCCGAACACATTTCCCCGAGCACCTCGGAGACCGGGCGGATCGCACGGATGGCCCCGACACCCTCGCCGGCATCCACCGGCGCGATATCGAGGTTGTCGGCAGCGATGGCGGCAACCAACTCGCCGCGCGCCGCGGCATCCTCGGCCAGCGCGGCCTCATGGCCCGACCAGCGGGAGGTGAAGGAATTGCGCAGGACTCGCGTGGGGAACCTTGCGGGCCAAGGCAATCCGAGCCCGACATCAACTGCGCGGGTCAGCACTGTGGCACCGCCCTCGGCAGCGACAAGGGCAGCTCGACCGGCATCGGACAGCAGCGATTCCGTGCACGCGGCGAGGCAGGTCCCGAGCCAGGCGCCGCTCGCTCCCGCGGCCAGCACCGCGGCCAGGCTCGCAGGCCCGCCGACGCCGCCCGCCGCGAGCACCGGAGTCTCGGCTACCGCGAGCACTTCGTCCAGCAGTGGCAAGGTCGCCAGACCTGCCGCACCATGCCCGCCACCCTCTTCTCCACGAGCGACGAGCAGATCGATCCCGGCATCCTGTGCGCGACGCGCGTCCTCCGCATCGTAAACCTGTGTCGCCGTGCGGATTCCGGCATCACGCACGGCCGTCACCCACGACAGGTCGGTACCGAAACTGACCGAGATCAGCGCGGGCAGGGCGGCGATGGCCGCCTCGAGCAGCCCCGGCCGCGCCGCGACCACCCAATCGACGAGGCCGATACCGAACCGCCCCGCCAAATCCTGCACATGCGGCAGTTCACGTTCCAGCGCCGCCACCGATCCCCCGCTGCCCATCCCGATCATGCCCAGTCCCCCGGCCGCCGTGACCGCCGCGGCGAGCCGCCCGCCCGCGACGCCACCCATGGGCGCATTGACAACGGGCAGCGGCAGTCCGAAGTCCCTAGACCACGGTGTGGACAGGATTTCAGTGGGGTTGGGCATGTGATCCTCCGGCGTCAGGCGGCGGCTGTGTCCGGGGTGGGGGTGTGGCGGCGGTCGGGGCGCCAGGTGGGGAGGGGGATGCGGAAGACTCGTTCGGTGTCTCGGGCTTCGGAGAGGTCGCGGACTCGGCCGGCCAGGAGCATGGTCAGGGTGACCATACCGAGGATGGTGTCGGGGGCGTCGCGGTCTACGACGGGCATGCGGTCTATGTCGTTGTCGGCCATGACCATTGCTATGTGGCGGAGCGTGTCGTCGGGGTGGGCGACCAGGGGTGGGATCACGAATTCGGAGAGAGGGACGTCGACCGAGCCGGTGTGGACCGCCATTTCGAGGGCCGAGCGGGTGACTACGCCGGCGAGGTGGCCTTCGGCGTCCTGGACGGGGTAGAGGCGCTGGTGGCGGCTGCCGCGGTCGTCGGGGTTGTAGCCGGACAGGCCGGAGAGGGCGGAACCGGTGGTGACCTCTTCACGGAAGGTGTGGACGTCGGTGCGCATGACCTCGCTGACGAACAGGATCTCCAGGGGGTCGACGTCGTATTCGCGGGAGAGGTGGTAGCCGCGGCGGGCGATCTTCTCGGTGAGGACCGAACGCTTCAGGAGGAGGACCGAGACGGCGTAGGCGGTCGACGCGCCGATGATCAGAGGCAACAGCGCATCGAAGCGGTGGGTCAGTTCGATGGCGAAGACCACGCCCGTGAGCGGCGAGCGCATGACGCCGCCCAGCACACCCGCCAGCGCGATGAGCGCCCAGAAGCCGTGTCCGACAGTCGGGAACACGTGTGACTCCAATGCGCCTAACGCCCCGCCGATCATGAACATCGGGGCCAGCACGCCACCGGAGGTTCCCGAGCCGAGGGACAGCGACCAGATGAGCGTCTTCACCACCAGGATTCCCACGACCAGTCCCAGTCCGATGGACCCGTCCAGTTCCGCGCCGATCACGTCGTAGCCGACACCCAGCGCCTGCGGCACGAACAGCCCGCCCACGCCGATGATCACGCCGCCGATGGCCGGCCACCACATCCAGTGCACGGGCAGCCGCCGGAAACCGTCCTCGGACGCGTACACCAGCGTGGTGGCGACGATGGCGAGCAGTCCGGAGGCGATGCCGGACACCACGCACAGCAGGCACGCCAGCGGTGTCACATGCAGTGTGCCCGGGCTGGGGAACAGCACGCCGTGTCCCATGATCGGCGCGCGCAGCAGCGCCGCGACCGAGACGGCCGCCGCGACGGGAATGAAACTCCGTGGCCGCCATTCGAACAGCAGCAGTTCCACCGCGAGCAGCAGCGCCGCGAAAGGCGTGTTGAAGGTGGCCGTCATGCCCGCGGTCGCGCCCGCGACCAGCAGCGTCTTCCGTTCGTCCGCGGTGAGGTGGAGGAATTGGGCCAGCAGTGAGCCGAGCGCGCCGCCGGTCATGATGATCGGCCCTTCCGCGCCGAACGGCCCGCCGGTGCCGATGGACACCGCCGCCGAGATCGGCTTGAGCGCCGCGACGCGCGGCTGAACCTTGCTGCCGCCGAGCAGGATTGCCTCGATGGCTTCGGGCATGCCGTGCCCGCGAATCTTTTCCGAGCCGTAGCGGGCCATGACCCCGACGATGAGTCCGCCCACGATGGGTGCGCCCAGCACCAGCAGCGGATTGTGGTGGATCGCGCCCGGCGCCACCAGTTTGGTGTCGATGCGCTGATAGAACACGAGATTCGTGATCAGCCCGATGAGCCGGGAGAGCGCCCAGGCGGCGCCGGTGCCGAGTGCCGCGATCGGTACGGCCAGGGCCGCGATGTACAGCATCCGGGGTGTGGCGGTGAAGTCCGCCAGATGTCCTACGTCGCGGATCTGTTTCCCGCTGGCGGTCTGTTCTCCCATGTCCGGCACTCCAATCCCTCATCCGTGCACATAGCAACTGTTGCACAGGACATTGGAAATCACCTAGCCGGGGCTGCAGATATACGAAAGCGGCCCCGGGCACTGTGCAGTGCCCGGGGCCGCTCCGGTTGTCGCGTAAGCGATTACTTGGAGATCTTGTCCATCTCCTTCACGGTGTGGGACTTGGAGCCCCAGCCCACGTGCGCCTCGGCGCGCATGCGCTCCACCATGTGCGGGTAGTGCAGCTCGAATGCCGGCCGCTCCGAACGGATACGGGGCAGTTCGTAGAAGTTGTGCCGCGGCGGCGGGCACGAGGTGGCCCACTCCAGCGAGTTGCCGTAGCCCCACGGGTCATCCACGGTCACGACCTCGCCGTACCGGTACGACTTGAAGACGTTCCAGATGAACGGCAGCATCGACGCACCCAGGATGAAGGCACCGATCGTGGAGATGGTGTTCAGGGTGGTGAAGCCGTCGGTCGGCAGGTAGTCGGCGTAACGACGCGGCATACCCATGTTGCCCAGCCAGTGCTGCACCAGGAACGTGGTGTGGAAGCCGATGAACGTGGTCCAGAAGTGCCACTTGCCCAGCTTCTCGTCCATCATCCGGCCGGTGATCTTCGGGAACCAGAAGTAGATGCCCGCGAAGGTCGCGAACACGATGGTGCCGAAGAGCACGTAGTGGAAGTGCGCCACCACGAAGTAGGTGTCGGACACGTGGAAGTCGATCGGCGGCGCGGCCAGGATGACACCCGACAGACCACCGAAGAGGAACGTGACCAGGAAGCCGATGCTGAACAGCATGGGCGTCTCGAAGGTCAGCTGACCCCGCCACATGGTGCCGATCCAGTTGAAGAACTTCACACCGGTCGGAACCGCGATCAGGAACGTCATGAACGAGAAGTACGGCAGCAGAACAGCACCCGTGGCGTACATGTGGTGCGCCCACACGGCGATGGACAGTGCCGCGATACCCAGCGTCGCGTACACCAGCGTGGTGTAGCCGAAGATCGGCTTACGCGAGAAGACCGGGAAGATCTCGGACACGATGCCGAAGAACGGCAGCGCGATGATGTACACCTCGGGGTGACCGAAGTACCAGAACAGGTGCTGGTAGAGCAGCACGCCGCCATTGGCCGGGTCGTAGATGTGACCACCCAGGTGCCGGTCGTACGCGAGGCCGAACAGGGCCGCGGTGAGCAGCGGGAAGGCCAGCAGCACGAGCACCGAGGTGACCGCGATGTTCCAGGTGAAGATCGGCATCCGGAACATGGTCATACCGGGGCAGCGCAGGCAGACCACGGTGGTGAGCATGTTGACGCCACCGAGGATGGTGCCCAGACCGGAGACGGCCAGGCCCAGGATCCACAGGTCGGCGCCGACGCCGGGCGAGTGGACGATGTCCGACAGCGGGGCGTACGCGGTCCAGCCGAAGTCGGCCGCACCACCCGGGGTCACGAAGCCCGCGACCGCCATGGAACCGCCGAAGAGGTACAGCCAGTAGCTGAAGGCGTTCAGACGCGGGAAGGCGACGTCGGGCGCGCCGATCTGCAGCGGCAGCACGATGTTGGCGAAGCCGAACACGATCGCGGTCGCGTAGAAGAGCAGCATGATCGTGCCGTGCATGGTGAACAGCTGGTTGAACTGTTCCGGCGACAGGAACTGCAGACCCGGGCGTGCCAACTCGGCGCGCATGAGCAGCGCCATGATGCCGCCGACGAGGAAGAACGACATGGCCGTCACCAAGTACATGACACCAAGAACCTTGGGGTCGGTCGTGGTGACCATCTTGTAGATGAACGAACCCTTCGGCCCCGTCCGTTGCGGGTATGGCCGAGCCGCTTCCACTTCTTGGACTGGGCGTGGCTCTACGGCAGTCACTGAACCTCCTGACAGGTGCCTTTTGGTCGTGCGTCGCGGTTGCTTCCGGCGTCCGGATTCGTGCCTGGACGAACGACGGGCTGCTTGCGCTTCGTGAATCGTAAACTGTGCTCCCACAGCGGTCGCGGGCTGGTCCTACTCTGTGTCGTAATTGGGTGTCGGCGCAAGCGGCTGTACGCTGCCAGCCATGCCGGTGCGCGAGTCCGCTTCCACCCGAAACACGTTCGCCTCCACCCCGTCCTCTTTGCGCCGTTTGCGCAGTTGGGGGCTGCTTCCGGCCGCTGCGGCGGTGCTTGCGGCAAGTCTGGTGGCGGGCTGCAGCAAGACCGATGATTCCGAGAGCTCGATTGTGCGCACCACCACGGTCATCGCGGGCGCGGGCGTGGTCGGCATCGACCGCGACACCACCCAGGCGTGCGGGCTGCCGAGCGCGGTCGACGCGGGCGCCGGTGCGACACGGTCGATCGCGCACGCGGCGGGCGTCTCCGAGGTGCCCACCGATCCGAAACGCATCGTGGTGCTCTCCACCGCCGCCCTCGACGCCGCGTGCGCGCTGGGCCTGTGGGAGCGAGTGGTCGGCGCCGCAACGGTTTCCGGCCCCACCCCGCAACCCGCCTACCTGGGCTCGGGCATCTCCGCCATCCCGGGCGTGGGCGCGGTCGGCAGTATCGATCCGGCGAAAATCGCGGCGCTGAAACCGGATGTGATCATCGGCGCGGCCGCCGACGGCCCGCAGTACGACGCCTTGAAGGCCATCGCCCCGACCGTGCTGGTCGCCCCCGACGCCGGCTGGCAGGAACAGTTCGGCGCGATCGGTGAGGCCCTGGGCCGGCACACCGCCGCCGAGAAGGACCTCGACGACTACCGCACCGCCGCCCGGGACGCGGGCGCGGCCGTGAACGCCGGTCTCACCCAGGCCTCGGTGATCCGCTTCGGCGCCAAGGACATTCAGGTGCAGGGCGGCAACAGTTTCGCCGGTCAGGTGCTCGGTGACACGGGTGTGCAGCGGCCGCAGCCGCAGCGCGGTAATTCCTTCGACCTGACCTCGCTGAGCGCGCAGGCGGACCGGATCAAGGTCGAGGGCGACATCGTCTACGTCATGTTCGACGGCGCCGACGGCCTGAGCTACGGCAAATCGGTGATGAACGGCGACGATTGGAAGAAGCTCGGCGCCGTCGCCGATCGCCGCGAGTTCGCGGTGGACGACAGCATCTGGCACGGCTCCGGCATCACCGCGGCCCGCGCCCTGGTCTTCGACATCAGCAAGTCGCTCAACAACTACGTCTCCGACTAGCCCCGCCCCGCAGAGACGCGGAAGCCCGGCATCCGAGGAATCGGATTGCCGGGCTTCTCTTTCGAACCCACTCGATGGATCAGTTGGGGGTGGTGATGATGAAATGCGGCAGTCCGTCGCCCTGCACGGGGCACGAGTACGTCACCCCGGGCTGCCCCTTCACCGAGGCGCCGTTGTAGGTCCAGTCATTGTTGTTGGCGTGGTCGTCGCAGTTCTCGCCGGCGGCCAGCGGGCCGTCGTCCCACTGCTGGGCGGCGTGCGCCGTACCGGCGCCGAGGGCCGCGAATCCGAGGGTCAGAACACCGGCTGCGAAGATTTTCTTGATCTGCATGACACGAAGTTCACCAGGCGCATCATGACCGTTTCGTGAACGCGAAAGACACAGCGGCCCCGGGCCTTTCGCCCGGGGCCGCTGTGTCTTCATGGCACGTAACGACTTATTTCGTGAGATGCGGGTAACTCACCGGGTACCCCCGAAATCGGGTCGGCTCCCAACCGCCGGCCCGCATGCCCGACAGCCCACGGCTCTCAGCCCGGCGCAAAAGGCACGGAGAGGCGGGGGAGGTCAGAACTCCCAGTCCTCGTCTTCGGTGTTGACGGCCTTGCCGATGACGTAGCTGGAGCCGGAGCCGGAGAAGAAGTCGTGGTTCTCGTCGGCGTTGGGGGAAAGGGCCGACAGGATGGCGGGATTCACGTCGCACTCGTCCTTGGGGAAGAGACCCTCGTAGCCGAGGTTCATGAGCGCCTTGTTGGCGTTGTAGCGCAGGAACTTCTTGACGTCCTCGGTGAGGCCGACCTCGTCGTAGAGGTCCTGGGTGTATTCGACCTCGTTCTCGTACAGCTCGAAGAGCAGCTCGAAGGTGTAGGCCTTGAGTTCCTCGCGCTCGGCCTCGGAGACGAGTTCCAGGCCCTTCTGGAACTTGTAGCCGATGTAGTAACCGTGCACGGCCTCGTCGCGGATGATCAGGCGGATCATGTCGGCGGTATTGGTGAGCTTGGCCCGCGAGGACCAGTGCATGGGCAGGTAGAAGCCGGAGTAGAAGAGGAAGGACTCCAGCAGGGTGGAGGCCACCTTGCGCTTGAGCGGATCCTCGCCGTTGTAGTAGTCGAGCACGATCTCGGCCTTGCGCTGCAGGTTCCGGTTCTCCTCGGACCAGCGGAAGGCCTCGTCGATCTCGCGCGAGGAGCACAGCGTGGAGAAGATCTGGCTGTAGCTCTTGGCGTGCACCGACTCCATGAACGCGATATTGGTGTAGACGGCTTCCTCGTGCGGGGTGAGCGCGTCGGGGATGAGGCTGACCGCGCCGACGGTGCCCTGGATGGTGTCGAGCAGCGTGAGGCCGGTGAAAACCCGCATGGTCAGCTGCTTCTCGCTGGGGGTCAGCGTGGCCCAGGAGGGGATGTCGTTGGAGACCGGGACCTTTTCCGGCAACCAGAAGTTGCCGGTGAGCCGATCCCAGACCTCGGCGTCCTTGTCGTCCTGCACGCGGTTCCAGTTGATCGCCGATACCCGGTCGATCACCTTGGTGACACGCATCGTCGTGTGGTCCACAGTCATCCTCTCAGCTCACCCATTCCCGTGACTGAAACACTACTACTTGGGGACGTCAGCTCCTTGCAGCACAAGACCTTGTGTCCCAGTGAGGTCATCGAGCTGTGCTGGGGCGATGCCGGAAATCGTGTGCCAGTACATCCTCCGGACCAGCAAATTACAGGCGTGTGTTCCGCCACAGCGGCAGGGGCCGGGCGTGGCGGCGTCCACCACGAAGATTGCCGATAGTTCCCCGAGCCATAATTTTTCGATCATTTTCCGCTAAGCAGGCCCTCCGCGGCATTGGGCGCGCGTACCCGCATGGCTTAATCTCTGGCCCTGTGCGCGTTTTGGTATTGGAGGACGACCAGCAGCTCTGCCGTGAAGTGACCGAGGGGTTGCGCTCGGCGGGGTTCGCGGTGGACCACGCACACCATATCGCCGACGCCGATTTCAAGATCGCCATCAATCGCTACGACTGCCTGGTGATCGACCGCGGCCTGCCCGACGGCGACGGCCTCGACCTGGTCGCGGGCGCCCGGCGCGCCGGGCACACGGTGCCGGTGCTCATGCTCACCGGCCGCGACGGCCTGCACGATCGGCTGGCCGGCTTCGAACAGGGCGCCGACGACTACCTGACCAAACCGTTCGCGCTACCCGAGCTGGTGATGCGGGTGCGCGCCCTGTGCCGGCGCCGCGAGCAACCGGCCGCCGCGCGAATCGTGCTGGGCGACATCGATATCGACCTGATGCGGCGGCGGGTGACGCGCGGCGGGATCCTGTTGTCGTTGACGCCCAAGGAATTCGCCGTCCTCGAGCTCATCGCGTCCCGGCGCGGCAGCGTGGTCTCGCGCACCGATCTCATCGAATGCTGCTGGGACGAAATGGCGGAACCCGCCTCCAATGTGGTGGACGCGGTGGTCGCCAAGCTGCGCCGCAAACTCGGGGAGCCGTGCGTAATCGAAACCGTGCGCGGTAGTGGGTTTCTCATCTCGGGTGAGGCCGTGTCCGGGATGGCGCAGCGGTGAGCGCGCACCGGTCGCCGGCGGTCGCCAGGCTGCGGCGGGCCCGCTGGATGATGACCGCCATGGTCGCGGTGATCACGCTGACCGCCGTGCTGGTGCTGGGTTTCGTCGCGTCCGGTATCGATGCGCGGGCGCGGGCGAGTGCGGCCGACCGGCAGGTCGAGGCGGTGGCGGGCGGGCTGGCGCGGGCCATTCAGCACGATGACAAACGGGCACTGGACCTTTCGACGGTGATCGACGATCAGCTCGCCAAGGGGTCCACCGGCGTCGTGGTGATGGTGCACAAGGCGGGTGAACCCTGGAAGCAGGCGCACACCTATCAGCGGTCGCTCATGCCGGACGACAATCAGCTGTCCACCTTCGCCACCCAGACCGACGATCACTCCGACGGCATCCTCTACGCCTCGGACCTGTACTCCGCCACCGATATCACCGGCCGGCCGGTGCGGATCGCGGGCACCCCGGTGTACTGGCAGGACTGGGACAATGTGGTGGTCATCCTGGCCGGCTCGGAAGCCATGGCGAATCCGGGCGCGCACCGGAACCTGGTGTGGGAGTTGATCATCGGCGGCGGCCTGCTGGTGCTACTGTCCACCACCGCGGCGTTCTTCCTTTCCGGCCGCAGCCTGCGCCACGCGGTCCGCATGCTGGACGAGCACGAGCAGTTCCTCGGCGACGCCGCACACGAATTGCGCACGCCCCTCACGACTTTGAAGCTCCTCACCGAATCCCGCCCCAAACCCGAAGAGGTGCAGCAAACCCTCGCCGAGGCCCGCCGCCTGGCCGACCGCATGGCCCGCCTCGTCACCGGCCTGCTCGCCCGCGCCCGCATGCAATCCGGCATCGCCGAGCCCGAACGCACCATGCTCCGCCTCGACCAACTCGCCGAAGCCGTCGCCGAGGAGGCAGGCGACCCCCGCATCACGGTCACCGTCCACCCGAGCGTGGTCGTCGGCGACCCGCAACTGCTCAGCCTCGCCATCCGAAACATGCTCGAAAACGGCCTGACTCACGGCGCCGTCAACCGCGCCGCCCCCGTCGAAGTCCATGTCGCCGAGGGCCGCGTCAGCATCCGCGACCACGGCCCCGGCGTGGACCCGGTCATGTCCGCCAGCCCCTTCAACCGCGGCGCCGCGGGCCGCAGCGGCCGCAACGGTATCGGCCTCGCCCTCGTCGCCTGGGTCGCGGAAGCCCACGGCGGCAACGCCTCCATCGAACCCGCGGCCGGCGGCGGCACCATAGCCACCCTCTGGCTCCCACCCGCCGACATCACCGCCAACTCCCCCACCGCCGCCCGCCTCTAGCATCGACGGCAGGTCGGTCACCGGCGCGGCGGATCTCCCTGCGTCGCACGGCGTTCGACAGTTGCAGGTTCGGCTGAGGGCGAGCGAGTTCTCACCGGCGCGCGGAGGCTGGATGGTCGGTGTACGCGGGTAGCATCGCGCGCAGGGTAGAGCCGGGCGGAGGGGCGGGTATGGGGCTGGAATCGCTGACTGTGGTGCGGCATGGGGAGAGCACCGGGAATGCTGCGCTGGCGGCGGCGTTGCGGGGTGGGGCGGAGGAGTTCGACAAGGGTGGGCGGGATGCGGATACACCCCTGTCGGAGCGGGGGCAGATGCAGGCGGGGCTGGTGGGGGCCTGGTTGTTGCAGCGGGGGGAGCGGGCTACCGCGGTGTACTGCTCGCCTTATCTGCGGGCGCGCGACACCGCGCGGATCGCACTGCAATCCGTGCCGGCGCCCGAATTCCGGATCGACGAGCGGTTGCGGGATCGGGAGAACGGGGTGCTGGGCGGGCTCACGGGGGCGGGGATCGCGCGGCGGTATCCGGTGGAGCATCGGCAGCGGGAACGGCTGGGGCCGTTCTACTATCGGCCGCCGGGTGGTGAGTCGTGGGTCGATGTGGCGTTGCGGCTGCGGACCCTGCTGCCCGAACTATCCGGGGATGTACTGGTTTTCGCGCACGACATCGTCGTGGTGATGCTGCGCTCCATCCTGGAGGGCCTGGACGAGCAGGCCATTCTGGCGATCGAGTCGGATCGGATTGCGAACGGGTCGATTTCGCGGCGGGAACGGGCCGGGTCCGAAATGCGACGTGTGGCCTACAACGACACGTCGCATCTGGATTAGCTCAACGCGGTTGCGGCGCGGCCGGATCCACCGCGGGCGGCGCCCAGGTCGCGCCCGCGGGCCAGGCGGTGGCGGCGGGCGGTTCCGGGTCGTACTGGATGCCGCGCCGCACCCAGCGGGCGCGCTCGTCACCGGCGAGGCGCCGCAGCAGGTGCAGAGCCATGTCGATGCCGGCCGAGACGCCGGACGAGGTGATGATGTCGCCGGCGTCCACGAAACGGTCATCGGGGCGAATGTCGATGGTGGGATCCAGTTTTGCCAGCGTGTCGAGGGACAGCCAGTGCGTGGTGGCGGCGCGCCCGGCGAGCAGCCCGGCGGCGGCCAATACCAGGGCGCCGGTGCAGACGCTCGTGATCAGGGGGATATCCGCGCGGCGGGCGCGCAGCCAGTCGAGGGTGGGTTCGTCGTGGACGAGGGGCCGGGTGCCCATGCCGCCGGGGAAGACGAGCACGTCGAGATCGGGTGCGGTGCCGAAGGAGTGGTCCGGTGTCACCTTCAGGCCCTTGGCGCACTCCACCGGCGCCCCGTCGCGGGAAAGGGTGATCACCTGCCAGCCGTCCTCGGGACAGGTGCGGGTCCAGAACGCCAGCACCTCCCACGGACCTGCGAAGTCGAGTTCCTCGACGCCGGGGAAGAGCAGGATTCCGATGGTGCGCGTGGTCTCACCCATGCCGCCGATCGTCCCATGTGCCGGGTTATGAACCTTCACAGCGTGGGTATGGCTGATCTCGGGCCGCATCACAGCGGTTGATCGAACCCCATCGCCGGAGCCCCGGCCATGCGTTACCGTTCTGTGTCCGGGGACTGGCTTACCGGGGGTGGAAGTAAGGAGTCGTCATGTCCGTCGACATCCCGCTCACCGTGTCGGGAACCCCGATTTCCTCGCCGCTCAAGGACGTCCGCGGGCTGGCGCAGCACATGGTGGGTCATTTCGTGGAGACGGTGGCGCCGTGCGGCACGCTGCCGGGCGACGCCATTCACGGCGATGTCACCACCATCACCCGCACCTGCCTGGAGCTGGCGGTGGGCATGCTGGACGGCCGCGACCTCCCGGAGAAGACCAAGCGCCTGGAGCAGGCCGCCGCGCAGTGGGCACGCGAGGGCATTCCGATCGACACCATCCATCACGCCATCCACGAGGGTTTCAAGATCGGTTTCGAGCTGGTGATCTCGTCCGCCGCGACGCAGCACATCCGGCAGAACGAACCGGACGGGGAAACCACCCTCGCGCTCTCCGTCACCGATTTCATGAACATGATGGACGGCGCGAAGATCGTCGTCGAACTGCTGGATCGCATGACCTCGGCGGTGGCGATGGCGTATGTGCGCGAATTGCGTTCCGTGGTCAGCGAACACCACACCGCCGTGCACACGCTCACCTCGGCGCTGCTGGGCGGGCACAGCACCTCCACCATGGCGCGCGAATGCGGTATCGAGATCGCCGACTCGTATCACGTGCTGGCCGTATCGATTCCGGCGCATCCGGAGGAGCAGGATCCGGCGGTGGACGGCAAGGTGGTGGCGCGGCGCAAGCTGCGCCGGGTGCAGGCCGAACTGGCCACCCGCTGTACCGGGCTGGCGCTGTCCCTGCTGAGCGTGGACGGCGGGACCATTCTGGTGCCGGTCACCGAAGGTTCGGACGAGGCGCTGGATGCCCTGGTGGATCATCTGTCCCGGGCCGCGCAGGTGCCGGTGACCGCGACCCTGGTGTCGGCGCCGCCGCCGCGGCTGCCGGATGCGGCCGATCAGGCGCACGAGCTGCTCGATATCGTGCAGCGATTGGGCTTGGTGCGCGGGCTGTTCCGCTTCGACGAGCTGGCGCTGGAGTATCAGCTGACGCGGCCGGGTCCCGGGCGCGATCATCTGGGTTCATTGCTGGACACCTTGGAAGAGCATCCGGAGTTGCTGGAGACGCTGCAGGTGCACATCAGCAACAATCTCAATCGGCAGCGGACCGCGCGGCTGCTGCACGTGCACACCAATACGGTCGATTACAGACTGAAGAAGATCGGCCAGCTCACGGGATTCGACCCGACCCAGGCTTCCGGCCTCTGGTACCTACGCTCGGCGCTGGTGGCCCGCACCTACGAAGCAGGCTGAGCCACAACCCGAATCCCCTGTTCAGACCAGCCCATGTTTCTGTTCCGACGAGTAACAACAAAACTCGCGACGCTCTTGTGAGTTCTCAAAGCACCCTGCGAAACACCGTCTGTGACAGCCGGTTACCCCTACCTTCGGTACAAGGCACCATCCGGACGAAGGAGCAGGTATGACCGGAATCGCCGAGGACAGAATACTTTTCGACAGCTCGGGGGAAGCTTTGACGCACAGGGTGACCGTCTACCTCGGCACACCGGCCGACGGCGCCGAACTCACCATGGAATACGCCGCCACCTGGGCCGAGGCGAGCGAATTCACCATGGCCGCGGTGCATGCCGGACTGGTCGTGACCGTCGACGGCCGGCTCCGGCCGGGCCTGCGCCGACTACCGCGATACGGCCTGCGGCACTAGGGATTCACCGCCGGCGATCCCTTGCCCGCGGCCCCGGGCTACTGCGCCGGGAACGCGGTCGACAGCGTCTGCCACATCGGCCCCAGCTGGACGGAGAAATCCGTCCAGTCGTGGATACCGGCGGGCAGATAGTCCACGGTCGCCGGAATCCCGAGATCGGCCAGGCGGCGCGCGAAGGTCTCCGTGCAGATCCGCGCCCCGGCCTCCAGCGCCACTCCCCCGCCCGCCTGCTGCAGCGCGCCGAGCGGATTCGGGGACTGCAGGATCTGGTTCAGATCCAGCGAGGTGGGCAGGCCGCTCGCGGCCGATAGATGTATCACCGTGCCGCGCAAGGCCGCCGCGCCCAGCAGACTGTCATGAGTGAGCCAGTCCAGAGTCCCGGGCGGTCCCCACATCTTGGCGACATTGCCGCCGCGCGATTCCACGGTCAGCGTGGTGACCGCGGCCCCCGTGCTGTCGACGGTGGAGTAGCAGCCGCTCAAACCGCCCACGGCCTGATAGAAGCCGGGATGCCGGTGCGCCAGCATCATCGCGCCCTGGGCTCCCATGGAGACGCCCGCGATACCCCGCCGGCCGTCCGAATGCAGGTAGGGCTCGATGATTCCGGGCAGTTCCGCGGTGAGGAAGGTCTCCCACCGGTTCACGCCGAGCGCCGCGTCGGGACGCAGCCAGTCGGTGTACATGCTGCCGGTGCCGCCGGAGGGCAGCACCACGTCGACCGGTTTGTCCGCGAAGAAGTCCGCGGCGTTCCCCTTGGTGAGCCAGTCCGAAACCGGTTCCGCGTCAACGCCGTCCAGGAGGTAGAGCGTCGGGCGCGGGCCGTCCCCGGACCCGTGCAGCACATCCACCGACAGGGTCCGGTTCATCGCGGCCGAGTGCACCTGCACCCGTTCCCATTGCGGCCCTATCTGTTCGCTGCTGATGACTCCGGCGTGCGCGGTGAGCCCGTGCATCGGTGGCGTCGCCCGTACCTCGCCCGCCGGCAGTATCGCGAGGGCTGCCATCACGACCGCGGCTCCGGCGATCATCCGCCGCTGCACGATGTCCGACATCGCCACTCCTCCCGTAGGGTTCGCTCGAGCACCGAGGCTAGGGCGGGCCCCGATGCGAAGGTGTCGATTCGATAAAGATCTGGGCCATTCACCGCCACCCGGGCGGGGCGCTGTTGCCCGTCACAATGACTACCGTGCGGAAATACTGCGTACTGCGCGGAAATCGGACGACACGCGGCGTCAGGCCGCCTACACGCGGGTACCCACGGCGCGGGTTCCAAACGGGGATTCACACGAAAAGGCCCACCGAGCGGGCGCGAGAACTCCGCTCGGTGGGCTGTTGTTTTCCGATAGGGAAGTACGGCTGTCGCCGCACCGGCAGTTCGAGAACACCGGCCCCGGCTGCGGCAGATGAGCGGGGCCCTGATACCTCCGATTCCGTTGTCGCAGTGAGGGATTCAGCTACGACGCCGGACCGCGCTGAGGTGGCGTCGAAACCACAGCGAGCGTATCCGCGCCGCCGCCCGGCAGGCCCCGGGCGGCTGCGGGTTCTGGAGAGTTCACAACCCGCACCGCGTGTGCCCGAGGATCGAGCACAGCGGTAGCGGTAGTTCTCAGGGGTTGACGGCGAGGATCAATTTGCCGGTCGAGGTGCGCCCGCCCATAAGCCGGTGCGCGTCCGCCACGTCCTCGAGCGCGAACTCGGCCGTGATCGGCAACTCCACCTTCCCCGAGGTGGCCAGCGCGAAGGCGTGGGAGGCGATGTCCTGCAACAGCGCCGGATCGTCGACGCTCAGGCCGAGGATGGAGAACGCCGACACCGTCCGGCCCTGGGGCGCGAGATCACCCGCGCCGACTGTCCAGGGTGCTTCACCGGCGGCATTGCCGTAGGAGACCAAGCGGCCGAAGCGTGCCAGCGCGTCCAGTCCGTTCCGCAGCGTCTCGCCGCCGACGGAATCCAGCACCAGATCCACGCCACGGCCCGCGGTCGCGGTGCGCACGTCCGCGTCGAAGGAGGCGTTCAGGAAGGCATCGTCGTAGCCGAGTTTGCGTGCGTACTCGGCCTTCTCGGCGCTGGAGACCACGCCGTAGACCGCGCTCGCCCCGGCCAGCTTCGCGACCTGGCCCACCACGCTGCCGACACCGCCGGCGGCGGCCTGCACCAGCACCGACTCGCCTTCGCGCACCCGGCCGACCAGGTGCACCAGCGCGTAGGCGGTGGGCAGCACGGTGGGCAGCGTTGCGGCCGTGCGCAGGTCGACGCCCTCGGGGAGCGGGAACACGGTGGCCGCGGACACCACCGCGATATCGGCGTAGGCGCCGCCCTGCGTGATCGCCGCGACCGGCTGCCCGACGGTCAGGCCCTGCACGCCTTCGCCCAGCGCGAGCACCCGGCCCGACAGTTCCAGTCCGGGCACGAACGGCAGCGCCGGCACCCGGTAGCCGACCTGGGTGGCCTGCAGATCCGCGAAATTCACACCGACATAGGCGACCTCGATCGAGACCTCACCGGGTCCCGGTTCGGGCGCGTCCAGCTCTACCAACTGGAGTACCTCGGGCCCGCCGTATTCCTCGAAACGTACTGCACGCATCGTCACAACTCCCATTCTCGATCCCATGTGACGATGCATAGTAACCAACTGGTTGGCTGATGTATTTCGGTCGAAGATACGAAAAGGCGCTCCCGGAAACCGGAAGCGCCTCTTCACGATTCGCTGTGGTTACAGCATGCAGCTCACGCAGCCCTCGACCTCGGTGCCTTCCAGGGCCATCTGCCGGATGCGGATGTAGTACAGCGTCTTGATGCCCTTGCGCCAGGCGTAGATCTGCGCCCGGTTCACATCGCGGGTGGTGGCGCTGTCCTTGAAGAAGAGCGTCAGCGACAGGCCCTGATCCACGTGCTGGGTGGCCGCGGCGTAGGTGTCGATGATCTTCTCGTAGCCGATTTCGTAGGCGTCCTCGAAGTAGTCGAGGTTCTCGTTGGTCAGGTAAGGGGCCGGGTAGTAGACGCGGCCGATCTTGCCTTCCTTGCGGATCTCGATCTTCGACGCGACCGGGTGGATGGAACTGGTCGAGTGGTTGATGTAGGAGATCGAGCCGGTCGGCGGCACCGCCTGCAGGTTCTGGTTGTAGATGCCGTGCGCCATGACCGACGCCTTCAGCTCCCGCCAGTCGTCCTGGGTCGGAATGTGCACGCCCGCTTCGGCGAAGATCCCGCGCACCCGCTCGGTGGCCGGCTCCCACACCTGCTCGGTGTACTTGTCGAAGAACTCGCCCGACGCGTACTTCGAATCCGGGAAGCCGCCGAAGTAGCTGCCGCGCTCGATGGCGATCAGGTTCGAGGCCCGGATGGCGTGGTAGGCAACGGTATAGAAGTAGATGTTGGTGAAGTCCACGCCCTCGTCGGAGCCGTAGTGGACGTGCTCCCGCGCCAGGTAGCCGTGCAGGTTCATCTGCCCCAGGCCGATGGCGTGAGACTCGTTGTTGCCCTGCTCGATCGACGGCACCGAGTAGATGTGCGTCTGATCCGAGACAGCGGTGAGCGCGCGGATCGCGGTCTCCACGGTCTTGCCGAGGTCCGGCGAGTCCATGGTCTTCGCGATGTTCAGCGAGCCCAGGTTGCAGGAGATGTCCTTGCCCACCTTGGAATAGGACAGATCGTCGTTGAACTCCGACGGGGTGGAGACCTGCAGGATCTCCGAGCACAGGTTGGAGTGGGTGATCTTGCCCTTGACCGGGTTGGACCGGTTCACGGTGTCCTCGTACATGATGTACGGGTAGCCGGACTCGAACTGCAGCTCGGCGATGGTCTGGAAGAACTCGCGCGCCTTGATCTTCGACTTGCGGATGCGCTTGTCGTCGACCATCTCGTAGTACTTCTCGGTCACGTCGATATCGGCGAACGGCACGCCGTAGATGCGCTCCACGTCGTACGGCGAGAACAGGTACATGTCCTCGTTCTTCTTCGCCAGCTCGAAGGTGATGTCCGGGATCACCACACCCAGCGAGAGCGTCTTGATGCGGATCTTCTCGTCCGCGTTCTCACGCTTGGTGTCGAGGAAGCGGTAGATGTCAGGGTGATGCGCGTGCAGGTAGACCGCGCCCGCGCCCTGCCGCGCACCCAGCTGGTTCGCGTAGGAGAAGGAATCCTCGAGCAGCTTCATGATCGGGATGACACCCGAGGACTGGTTCTCGATCTTCTTGATCGGGGCGCCGGTCTCACGAATATTGCTGAGCAGCAGGGCGACACCGCCGCCGCGCTTGGACAGCTGCAGGGCGGAGTTGATGGAGCGCCCGATGGACTCCATATTGTCCTCGATGCGCAGCAGGAAACAGGACACCGGTTCGCCGCGCTGCTTCTTGCCCGAGTTGAGGAAGGTCGGGGTGGCCGGCTGGAAGCGGCCGTCCATGATCTCCTCGACCAGCTCCTGCGCCAGGGTCTCGTCACCGGCGGCCAGGGTCATGGCGACCAGGCAGACGCGGTCCTCGAAACGCTCCAGGTAGCGCTTGCCGTCGAAGGTCTTGAGCGTGTAGCTCGTGTAGTACTTGAACGCGCCGAGGAAGGTCGGGAAGCGGAACTTCTTGCCGTAGGCCTGCTTGAACAGCTTCTTGGTGAAGTCGAAGCTGTACTGGTCGAGTACCTCGGTCTCGTAATAGTTTTCCTTGACCAGGTAGTCGAGCTTCTCGCGCAGGTTGTGGAAGAAGACCGTGTTCTGGTTGACGTGCTGCAGGAAGTACTGGTGCGCGGCCTCGCGGTCCTTGTCGAACTGGATCTCGCCGTTGGGGCCGTACAGGTTCAGCATCGCGTTGAGCGCGTGGTAGTCCAGGCCCGCGGTATTCGAGTCCCCGGAGACGGGTCGCTCTACGCGGGCAGTCTTTCCGACCGGTGCTGTTGTCGTTGCCAAAACAATCCCAATCCCTCTCGGACGCGCGCGACGTCCTCGGCAGTTCCCATGAGTTCGAAGCGATACAGGTACGGGACCCCTGTTTTGCGTGAGATGACTTCTCCCGCATAGCAGTACGTATCGCCGAAGTTCGTATTGCCGGCCGCGATCACGCCCCGCAGCAGTGCGCGGTTGTGTGGATCGTTGAGGAACTTGGCCACCTGACGGGGGACGAATTCCTTATCGGATCGCTGGCCACCCAGCACGTGCTTACCGCCCCCGTAGGTCGGGACGATGAGCACGTAGGGTTGGTCGACGCGAAGGGAGTCGGCAGTGTGTATCGGTATGCGAGCGGCGGGGAGACCCAGCCGTTCGACGAAGCGGTGCGTGTTCTCCGAAGCGCTCGAGAAGTAGACGAGATCCGGTGTCCCGGAAGAATTCTCGGTCATCTCCCCTCCTTTCGATTCGGACGAACCTGCAGGAGTGCCGCCGGCGGACCGGCGGCTCCGGCCGCCGGCTAGGCGACCGCGACGGCGTCGGCGAGCGCCTTGATGCGGTCCGGCCGGAAGCCGGACCAGTGGTTGTCACCGGCGACGACGACGGGGGCCTGCAGGTAGCCCAGGGCCATGACGTAATCGCGGGCTTCGGGGTTCTCGGAGATGTCGATGACTTCGTAGTCGACACCGGCCTTGTCGAGGGCGCGGTAGGTGGCGTTGCACTGGACACAAGCGGGCTTGGTGTAAACGGTGATGGTCATTGGTATCCCCTGTCTCCTGGCCTTCGGTCCGTTGCAGTGCACGACTGAAAAGCGATCCACGTACTTGATGCGCAAACCCCTGGAAGCGAGACCGAAGCCCCTGGTCACTCGGCTGCGTTCGAGGCGCTGCCCTAGTGGTCTTCCAGCTCCCAAGACACTACACCTAGTGGCCGACAGATTCCGACAACACGACATGTTGCGACTCACAAACGTGAAATTCGGATCGGGTAAGTACCTGGACACTCGATTCGCAACTCGACACGACTGAGGCATAGATCACAATTTCGGCATTCAGTTCATTTCCAGCAAACTCACCGTTCTCGCTGATCAACAACCATCACACGAGTCACAGACGCACCGGGGTCCGTCAGGACCACACACCGATTCGGCCGACACGCCGAAGGATTCGATTCGACCACCTCATCGGCCCACGCCACACGACACCGCAGTGGAAAGCCCGTGACCAATACGACAGGACGACGAGCCGGCATGCCACTCAGCCGATGGTGAAGCGGGAGCCCTCGACGGGGCCGGGGACGAGCATGCGATTCATCGCCGGAATCCCGTACATCTCGGCGTTGTAGGCCGACAACGGCTGCCCGTCGATGGCGATCTCGGTGAAGGTCACCGGATCGAAGCCGGGCAGCGCGGCATCCAGATGTCCCTCGAGCACGATCTCCGCGGTCCGCGGCGGCGCGGGGGACGCCGACACCGTGGTGCGCGACCAGCCGAGCGTGCGGTTCTCCAGCGTCATGATGTAGCTGCCGCCATCCCAGGCGACCCGCGAATGCATGACATCACCGCCGCGCACCGCGTCGCCGTAGCTGATCGGCGGATCCGGATAGCCCTCCCACCAACCGTCGATCTGCTGATCCGGCCGGCAGGCGTCGCCCAGCACGCCGAGGGCGCACAAGCCGTCCGCCGCCGCGCCGAGCACATTGCTCATCACCGCGCCCATGTTCATGACCGAGCCGGACAGATTCGCATCCGCGTAGGCGATACCGGCCGCCAGGTTCTCCACCTGAATTCCCGGCATGGCCGCATAGACGGCGGCATCGCTGGCGCACATGGACTCCACACCGGTTTGCATGAGCGGCAAGGCGACCTGCCCGCTCAATGCGGCCGCGCCATTGAGGCCGACCCACGGCACCACCCGCTGCAGCACGCCCGGATTGTCACAGGAGATCTGTGGCTGCACCCAGGTGGCGCTCACCTCGTGGAAATCACCCCGGACCACATAACCGGCCCAATTGCCGAGATAGAGGCGGACATTCGACTCGGCGACGGTCTCCGCGGCCGCGGCATCGGCCGCGTTCCCCACCATCACCGCGGCCGAGACGGTCAGCGTGAGGGCCATCCAACACCGACTCAACACTGAGTTGCCCGTTGGTAGCTTCATGTTTCGAAGTTACCCCGCGACGGTCCGGAAAAGCCGCAGGCCACGGCTGAAAAGCCGTGGCCTCGCGCTGAATTCAAGGAATGACCGCAGAAATTGTCGAATTGTTGCCGCAGCCGTTTCGGAGCGCGTTCCGGGTTTAATCCTCCAATCCCGGGAATCGCGTTCTCTTCAGGCGTCGGCGTGCGCCCGCGCGGCCTCGGTCAGCAGGTGCACGGTGCCGGCCAGCTGGGTCAGCGCCTCGGCGTCGTCGGCCGGGTGCGTCTCCACGAAACGCTGGCCGATGCCGCCGAAGTTCAAGGAGGCGTCCGCGAGCACCTCGGCGCCCGCCACGCCCAGCGCCTTCACGGCGTCGCCGTGCGACCACTTGGCGGCGTTCGAGCTGATGGACGCGCTGATCACGGCGACCGGGCGGCCCTTCAGCGCGCCGACGCCGTACGGGCGGGAGGCCCAGTCGATGGCGTTCTTGAGCACGGCCGGCAGGGTGCCGTTGTATTCGGGGGTGACGAGCAGCAAGCCGTCGGCCTGGCCGATCGCGTCGCGCAGCGCCTGGGCGGCGACCGGCGCCTGGCCGGGGACGTCGAGATCCTCGTTGTAGAACGGGATATCGCCGAGGCCCTCGTAGATTGTGATGTCGACGCCCTCGGGGGCGGTCTGTACGGCCGCCTCGGCCAGGCGGCGGTTGATCGACGCGGCACGGAGGCTGCCGACGAGGACGAGCAGGCGGGTCTGCGACATGATGATCACTCCTGTGCGGTACTGATTCAACGGTGGAAGTTTCGATACACTGTAACCGGACTACGGTCCGCTTACATTCCACGGGGTAGGAGCACAGCGCTGTGACACGCGACACACCATCGACGGACTCGGGTCCGGAGTTCACCGTCGCACTTCCGATCGAACCCATCGGCGCGCTCGCGCCCGAACACTCCGTACCCCTGCTCATGCCCGGCAGCAGCCAGGAACGCAGCGACGCCGCCCGCAACCGCCAACTCCTGCTCGACGCCGCCGAGGCCCTGGTCCGCGAATTCGGCGCCGACACCGTCACCATGGACGCCGTCGCCAAACGCGCCGGCGTCGGCAAGGGCACCGTGTTCCGGCGCTTCGGCAACCGCGCCGGGCTCATGCTCGCCCTGCTCGACCAATCCGACCAGAAACTGCAATGGGCCTACATGTTCGGGCCGCCACCACTCGGACCGGGCGGGGAACCCGTACAACGACTCATCGCCTTCGGGCGCGCCCACCTGCAGCGCGTCGAGGTGGAAGGCGATGTCCGCCGCGCCGCGGCCGCCGGCGCCAGCCGCTACTCCGGCGCGCCCTACAACATCGCGAAAACCCATGTGTCCCTGCTGCTCCGGCAGGCCGACACGCCCGGGGAGATCCCGCTGCTCGCGGACACCCTGCTGGCCTCGCTGGACGCCGAGCTGGTGCTGCATCAGATCCGGGCCAACGGCTACACGCCCGAACAGATCGGCGACCAGTGGGAAACGCTCGTCCGGCAGGTCACCGCGGGGGGCCGACCGTTACAGTGACCCGCATGGGAGACCTGCGCGAACAGATCATCGCCGAATTGGGCGTTCAGCCGACCATCGTCCCGAAAACCGAAGTGCGGCGGCGCATCGACTTTCTCAAGGACTATGTGCGCGCCACGCCCGCCAAGGGATTCGTGCTCGGCATCAGCGGCGGCCAGGACTCCACTCTCACCGGACGGCTCTGCCAGCTCGCCGTCGAGGAACTCCGCACCGAGGGACGGGACGCCACCTTCGTGGCCGTGCGCCTCCCCTACGGCGTGCAGGCCGACGAGGCCGACGCCCAGATCGCGCTGCGCTTCATCAAGCCCGACCACTCCGTCGTCGTGAACGTCAAGCCCAGCGCCGACGCCGCCGCCGAAGAGGCCGCCTACGGCATCGACGAACTGCTCGGCAGCGACACCCGCCTGCGCGACTTCGTCCGCGGCAATATCAAGGCCCGCGAACGCATGGTCCTGCAATACGCGATCGCCGGGCAGCTCGAGCTTCTGGTGGTCGGCACCGACCATGCCGCCGAAGCCATCACCGGCTTCTTCACCAAGTTCGGTGACGGCGGCGTCGACATCACCCCCCTCACCGGCCTCACCAAACGCCAAGGCGCAGCCCTCCTCCAGGAACTCGGCGCCCCGCCCAGCGTCTGGCAGAAGGTCCCCACCGCCGACCTCGAGGACGGCCGCCCCGCCCTCCCCGACGAGGACGCCCTCGGCCTCAAATACACCCAGATCGACGACTACCTCGAAGGCAAGGACGTCACCCCCGACGTCGCGGAGAAACTCGAAACCATCTACCGCAACACCCGCCACAAGCGCACGGTCCCCGTCACCCCCCAAGACACCTGGTGGCAGTGACGGTCTCGATCTCGCCGGCCCCGCCATCGTCCGAAACGGCCTGGCCGGCTTACTGAGTCGCCTGCCCTGCTAGTTCGCGCCGGTCTTGCTGTCCGGGTCGTCGATGAGGCGGCGGTGGAGTTCGGTGGTCATGGCGTGGATGGCGCGGGTGAGTTCGGTGTTGGTTTTGAGTTCGAGTTCCTGCTGGGTGAAGTCGTGGTCGGCCTTGATCTGCTGGAATTCGGCCTGGCGGTTCTGGCCGATCATGACGAAGGTGGAGAGGAAGATCGCCTCCAGGGAGACCACCAGGGTGAGGGTGGGCCAGGGCGACTTCTCCACCCAGATCATCCAGACCGCGAAACCGACGGCGTGGATGTAGACGAACCGCATGGAGCCGGCGAACTTGGTGATCCAATCCGCGACTCGCAGTTGCAGACTGGCGGCGCGCTCCTCGCGGAGTTTGATGACGGCAGGGTGCTGGGCGGGCTTCGATGCCTGCGACATGACCGGGCTCCTGGCTGCGATTGCGGGGACGCGCCGAATGCTAGTGGCAGCAACCGCACTTCGCGCGCACGACGCGAATCAGGCTCGCGGCCCGGCGGATCGGTGCGCTACCCGCCCGCGAAGGGCGGGAGCACGTCCACCCGCGTGGTCAAGGGCGCGGTGGCGTCGCGGGTGAGCTCGTCGCCGATGAGGTAGGCGCAGACCTTCAGCATCGGGTCGAGCTTCGCGCCGTAGGTGGCGGAGAGGGTGGTGCGCAGGTCGCCCACGGTGGCCGTGGCGGGCAGGTCCAGGACTTCGGAGTTCTTGCCCACCGCATCGGCTATGGCGGCGAAATAGCGGACCTCAACCACCGATGGCTCCCATCGTTCGTTCGGGCGGGACGAAGCCGGCGGCGTCGATGCCGTGCCCGGCCCACTTGTTCCACATGGCGCCGCGCCACAGGCCGGCGATCTCCGCGTCACCCGCGCCGGAGCGCAGGGCGGCGCGCACATCGTATTCCTGATCGCTGAACAGGCAGGAGCGGATGCGGCCGTCGGCGGTGAGCCGGGTGCGGTCGCAGTCGCCGCAGAATTTGCGGGTCACCGAGGCGATGATGCCGACGGTGGCGGGACCGCCGTTCACCAGCCAGCGTTCGGCGGGCGCGGCGGGATCGTCGCGGCCGACCTCGGTGAGGGTGAAATGCCGGCCGAGCTGGGCAAGCAGTTCCTCGGCGGTGATCATGTTCGCGCGCGCCCACTCGTGGTCGGCGTCGAGCGGCATCTCCTCGATGAACCGGAGTTCGCAACGCTCGTCGATGCACCACTGCAGCAGGTCGGCGGCGCCGGCGAGGGTGTCGCGCATGAGCACCGCATTGATCTTGATGGGCGCCAGCCCGGCATCGCGTGCGGTGCGGATGCCGGCCAGCACCGAATCCAGCCGATCACGGCGGGTGAGCCGGGCGAACCCGTCCCGGTCGACGGTATCCAGCGACACATTGATCCGATTGAGCCCGGCCGCCACCAGATTGCGGGCGCGATGCTCGAGCCCCACCCCGTTCGTGGTCATGGCGATCGGAATATCCGGGAGTTCGGCGCGGCAGCCCGCGATGATCTTTTCCAGATCCCGGCGCATGAGCGGTTCACCACCGGTGAATCGCACTTCGCGCACACCCAGTTCGTGCGCCGCCAGCGTGACCAGTCGCACGATTTCCCCGGCGGTCAGCAATTCGTCCGCGGGAATCGGCGGCAAACCCTCTTCGGGCATGCAGTAGGTACAGCGCAGCGAACACTTCTCGGTAATGGACACCCGCAGGTCACGCGCCACCCGGCCGAAGCGGTCGATGAGGAGGGGCGAGTCCGGGCGGCCGTCCATCGAGGGCTGCCCGGTGCGCACTGCGGGCATGCCCATCGCGACCACGGTCATTCGACCATTATGTCTACCTGCGCAAGCCTTTGTGTGATCCTACGAATTCGGCTATATCACGGCACACGGGTAGGGCTTTTGCCGTGGGCCCGCGTATAGGCTCGGCGGCATGAGTTTCCGTCACGCCGTCGCCCCGGCCCGATCCGTCGAAGACCACCGGCTTCGCATCGAGGATTTGCTGAATCCGCTCGCGACGCGCGGCAGTGAGACGGCGCCGATGACGGCAGCGCTGGGCCGGCGGCTCGCGACGGACGTGTTCGCCCCCCTGGATCTGCCGGTGTTCCGGAACTCGGCCATGGACGGTTACGCGGTGCGGGCGGCCGCGGTGGCGGTGGTGCCGGTGACCTTGCCGCTGGCCGGTGTGGTCGCCGCGGGCAATACCGATCAGCCGGTGCTGCCGCCCGGCGCGGCCATGAAGGTGATGACCGGCGCGCCCATTCCGCCGGGCGCGGACTGCGTCATCCCCGTCGAGCACACTCGCAGCGACGGGAAGACGGTCACCATCGAACACGGCCGCAGCGCAGGCGAATTCGTCCGCGAACCCGGCACCGACGTGCGTGCCGGGCAATTGCTGGCCGCCGCCGGCACCGTGCTGCGGCCCCGCCATATCGCCGCCCTCGCCGCGGTCGGCATCGGCGAACTGACCGTCACTCGGCGGGTGCGGGCCGCCGTCATCACCACCGGCGACGAACTCCGGCCGGCCGGGGCCCACCTGCTGCCGGGGCAGATCTACAACTCGAACGGCATCGCCCTCGCCGCGGCCCTCACCGACAATGACGCCGACGTGGTGTCGGTCGCGCATTCCACCGACGATCCCGCCGAATTCCGCGCCCGCCTCGCCGAGGCCGTCGCGCAGGCCGACGTGGTCTTCACCTCGGGCGGCGTCTCCATGGGCGACTTCGAGGTGGTGAAGGACGTGCTCGCCGAGCTCGGCGGGCAGTTCGGCGCGGTCGCCATGCAGCCCGGCGGGCCGCAGGGCGTGAGCGTCGTCGACGACATCCCCGTGCTCAGCTTCCCCGGCAATCCGGTCAGCACCATGGTCTCGTTCGAGGTGTTCGCGCGGCCGGTACTGCGCCGCCTGGCCGGACTGCCTGAGCTCCCCATTTCCGAACTGCCCCTGCTGGATCCGGTCCGCTCCCCCGCCGGCAAGCGGCAGTTCCTGCGCGGCAAGCTGGTCGACGGCGGCGTGCGACTGGTGTCCGGGCAGGGCTCGCACCTGGTGGCGAGCATGGCACAAGCCGATGTGCTGGTGAACATTCCGCCGCAGGCCACCGACGTGGCGGCCGGGACGATCGTCGAAGTGCACCCGCTGTGAGTGGCGACTGCCGCACGCCCCAACCGATGTGCCAGGGTGGACGGCATGAGTGAGTTGTCGCATGTCGACCGTGAGGGCCGGGCGCGCATGGTGGACGTGAGCGCCAAGGCGGAGACCGCGCGCATCGCGGTCGCGGCGGGCGAACTGCAGACCACGGCCGAGGTCATCCGGCTGGTCCGCGCCGACGATATGCCCAAGGCCGACGTGCTGACGACGGCCCGGCTGGCCGGCATCAACGGCGCGAAGAAGACCTCGGAGCTCATCCCGCTGTGCCATCAGCTGGCGCTCTCGTCGGTGAACGTCAGCTTCGGCTTCACCGACACCACCATCACCATCGAGGCGACCGCGAAGACCAAGGGGCCCACCGGCGTCGAGATGGAGGCCCTCACCGCGGTCGCCGTCGCGGGACTGACATTGCACGACATGATCAAGGCCGTGGACCCGGGCGCAGTCATGAACGGCGTCCGGCTGCTCACCAAAGACGGTGGCAAGCACGGACATTGGGAGCGTTCGCGGGCTGCCGGCGAGCATCAGGCGGATCATGATGCGCACCAGCATCATTCGAAGCACCACGAGCATACGAAGGACGCCGCGGACGCCGAGGTGCGCCCGCCGTTCGGCTCGGGCCTGTCGGCCGTCGTGCTGGTCGCCTCGACGGGTGCCGCCGCAGGAACCCGCATCGACACCACCGGCCCCGTGCTCGCGAAATGGCTGGAGGGACTGGGCTTCTCGGTCCGCGGCCCGCTCGTCTACGCGGACTCCGACATCTCCTACGGCCTCTCCGACGCCCTGGCGGGTGAACCGGCCCTGGTGATCAGCACCGGCGGCACCGGCGCCTCCCCCACCGACGCGACCCCGGAAGCCACCCTGGCCGTGCTGGATCGGGAACTCCCCGGCGTGGCCGACGCGGTCCGCCAGCGCGGCACCGCGAAATTCCCGCTCGCCGCCCTGAGTCGTGGCGTGGCCGGGCTGGCCGGGCGCAGTGTCGTCGTCAATCTGCCCGGTTCGCCGGGCGGGGTGAAGGACGGGATCGCCGTCCTGGAACCACTTCTCGAACATCTGCTGGCCCAGGTGGCCGGAGGAGGCAGCCATGAGTGACGGCGACCTGCTGGCCCGGATCAGCGATCAGCCCCTCGACCCCACCGAGGTCGAGAAGGCCGTGAGCGGGCCGGAACACGGCGCGGTGGTGGTGTTCACCGGCAAGGTGCGCAATCACGATGAGGGCCAGGATGTCTCGTCCCTCGAATACTCGGCGCACCCGCAGGCGGAGCAGTTCCTGCGCCGCATCTGCGCCGATGTCGCGGCCACCTCCGGGCTGCCCGTGGCGGCCGTGCACCGCATCGGCCCGCTGACGATCGGCGATCTGGCCATCACCGTGGCCGTCGCCGCCCCGCATCGGGCGGAGGCCTTCAGCACCTGCGCCCTGCTCGTGGACCGCATCAAGCACGAGGTTCCGATCTGGAAGCGTCAGCTGTTCGCCGACGGCCTGTCGGAGTGGGTCAACGCCTGCGGCTGAAGCTCTGCCGCCGGGGATTCCAGTGCGCCACGGGCGATCTCACCGAGCTTCGTGTGGTTGAACAGGATGTTCAGCACGAACACGGTGAGCGCCGCCAGGCTGATGCCACTGTTCAGCAGGATCTGCGCCGAGGACGGGAACCGCCCGAACATCCCCGGCGTCAGCACCGGCACCAGCCCGACCCCGATCGCCACCGCGACAATGCTCAGATTCACCCGATCCTGCAGTTCCGCCTTGCGCAGCGTGTCCACGCCGATCACGGTGATGGTCGCGAACAGCACCAGGCCGACACCGCCGATCACCGGCTGCGGCACCGCCGCCACCAGTGCGCCGAACCGCGGAACCAGGCCCAGCACAATGAGTATCGCGCCGCTGACCGCCGTCACGTACCGCGAGAAGACGCGGGTCTGCGCGACCGCGCCCACATTCTGATTGAAGATCGTGTCGATGAAGGAGCCGAACACGCCGGCCAGCACCGCCGACAGCCCGTCACCGGCCAGACCGCGCGCCAGATCCCCACGCGTCAAAGGCTTTCCGGTGATCTCGCCGATGGCCAGCATGCTCGCCGTCGACTCCGCGAACACCACCGCCATGACGATGCTCATGGCCACCACCGCCGTGATCGGGAATTGCGGTGCGCCGAAATGGAATACGCGGGGCGCGCCCAGCCAGGCCGTGCCCGCCACCCCGTCGAGCTTCATCAGGCCCATGGGCAGCGAGATCAGCACGCCGGCAATGAGGGCGATGAGCACGCCGAGTTGCGACCACACCCCGCGGCCGAGCACCGTGCACAGCAACGCGATCACCAGCACCGCCGCCGCCAGCGCGATATGCGAGGGCGCGGCATAGGACGCAGATTTCGGGTCGTTCCCCACCACCAGCCCACCCGCCACGCCGATCAGCGAAATCCCCACCACCGTCAGCACGGTCCCCGACACCAGCGGCGGGAAGAACCGCACGATCGCCGCGAACGGCCAGGCCAGCGCGAGCCCGACGAAACCGCCCACCAGCATGGACCCGTACACCGCGGGCAGCCCGTACTGCTTGGCGATCAGGATCATCGGGCTCATGGCGACGAACGTGGCGCCGGTGATGATCGGCAGCCGGGCACCCGCGAACCTGCCCAGCCCGAGACTCTGCACCACCGTCACAATGCCCGCGACCAGCAGGTCCGCACTGATCAGCAGGGCGATGGTGCGCGCGTCCAGCCCGGCGGCCGCACCGAACACCAGCGGCACGGTGACGCAGCCCGTGTACATGATGAGCACGTGCTGGATGCCGAACACCAGCAGCCGATGCCAGGGCAGCCGGGCGTCGACGGGGTGCGGTTCGGGTGTCACGGACATCCGGCTTCCGGTATCGCGGTTCATAGGGCGGCTCCCGGTATCGCGGTTCATCAGGGCACTACCTTCCTGCCTGGTGCGGCCAACGCTAACCAGCCGCGCCGATCCGATGGTTTGTCCGATTCGCCAGAGAGCGGCCCGCGCCGGACGCACGTTTTGTCTCCCGAACCAGCGTGTGCGGCGGCGCGGGTGCGCCACAGTGGGGCAGGGTGATGATCGACCACGGGAGGCGACCATGAACGACGGCAACGGCAAGATCGTGCTGGGCCCGCACCAATACGGCAAGGCCGAGAACCGGGTGGTGCGCGTCTACCGCGACACCGACCGACACGAGATCCGCGACCTGAACGTCTCGTCCTGCCTGCGCGGTGCGTTCGACGACGCGCACATCACCGGCGACCAAGGCGCGGTGCTGCCCACGGATACGCAGAAGCAGACCATCTACGCCTACGCCAAGGCACACGGCGACGGCAGTATCGAGGACTACGGGCTGGCCCTGGCCCGGCATTTCGTGGACGATATCGACCCGGTCGACTCGGCCCGCATCGAGATCGAAGAGTATGCGTGGCAACGGGTTCCGGTCGGCGGCTCCGGCCACGACCACACCTGGACCCGGATCGGGCCGGAGGTACGGATCGCGGCCATCACGGTGGCGGACACCGATACCGGCCGGCAAGAATGGGTGATCGGCGGCGTCAAGGATCTGGTCATCCTCAAGTCCACCGGTTCGGAGTTCGCAGGCTTCCTCACCGACCCGTTCACCGTCCTCGAACCCGCCTACGACCGCATCCTCGCCACCAGCCTCACCGCCCGCTGGCGTTTCGCGACCCCGCCGGACGACTGGGACGCGGCCTACTCCGGCATCCGCGCGGCCATGGTCGAGGTCTTCGCCACCCTGCACTCGAAGGCGTTGCAGCAGACCCTCTTCGAAATGGGCAGGGCCGCACTCGAGGCCTACCCGTGCCTCGCCGAGGTCCGCCTCGCCGCGCCCAACAAACATCACTGGTACTTCGACCTGTCCCGTTTCGGTATCCCCAACAACGGCGAGGTCTTCCACGCCGACGACCGCCCTTACGGCCTCATCCACGCCAGCGCCCTCCGCGAGAACGCGCCCGCCCCCGGCACCGCCTGGGACCCCTACACCGGCGCCATCTAGCCGAGTGGCACATGAGGGACGCCGCTTCTCGCGTTTCGCGAACCTCATGTGCCACTCGCGGTTCGAAGCCCTCAGGCGGGGGCGGCGTGGGTGGTGAGGGTGCGGAGGGCGAGGTAGAGGTCGAGGCGGTCGTCGAGGCGGGACAGGTCGCGGCCGGTGAGTTCCTCGACGCGGCCCATGCGGTAGCGGATCGTATTGAGGTGCACGTGCATTCGCTGGGCGGACTGGCGCCAGGAGCCCTCGCAGCCGAGGAACACCTCCAGGGTTTCCAGCAACTCGGCGCGATGCTGGCGGTCGTAATCGACGATCGGTCCCAGCACGCGTTCCGCGAACCGGCGCTGCAATCGCCCCGGTACCGCTGTCAGCAAGCCGACCGCAGTGTCGATGTCGGCGACCCGGACGCTCACGCTGCCCTCGTCGTCTCGCGCCGCGGTCGAGGCGGCCGCGGCGGCGCCCACCGCGCCGGTGAGCGGCTCGTCCCGATGCCGTGCGCTGACTCCGATCGCGAGTCGAATCCCATTGAGTGCGGGTGCGATTCGCGCCAGTCGGCGGCGTAAAGCGGTCGCGACCTCGTCCTGCGCACCGGCGACCACGCCGACCAGCCGGCCTTCGGCATCGATGGCCGTGCTGATGCCCGGCAGCGCATCGTGCAAGGCCGTCCGTATCGCTTTGCGAGTGTCCTCGGAGGTGCCGCCGGCGTGGATTTCACACACCACCGCGACGAGTGCGGCGTCGGCCGGTTCGGGGAAGGGCATCGGGAAGCGGTCGGCGAGTTCCCAATCCAGGTGCAGGCGGTCGGTGGTGCGCTGACGGTAGAGCTCGGTGACGGCGGCCAGGTCGGCGCCGAAGGGGTCGGGTTCGGCGGCGGCGGGGCGGAGGGCCAGGTACCAGGCGGTGATCCGGTCGCCGGCGCCGACCTGGAGGAGGCGGACGGCGCCGGTGGTGACGGCGGGGAGGCGGGGCGCGGTCACGGCGGTGGTGACGATGCGGTCGATCTCGTCCTCGGACAGGGGCGCGGTGCCGGCGATGACGCGGCCGGTGGCGGTCACCAGCCAGGCTGAAATGTCTTGTTCCGCGGCCACTTCGGTGAGCAGCTCACCGACGCTGCGGCCCGCGGCGACCGAGGCGAGCAGGCGGCGTTGCCGGTCGGCGCGGGATTGCACGCGCCGCCAGCGGATTTCGGCGGCCTGTTCGGCGAGGTATTCGATGATGCGGCTGAAGGGGACGCTCTGCGGGGAGGACAGCAGGGGCAGGCCGTGTTTCTCGCAGGCGGCGACCACATCCGCGGGGACGTGGCCGTGCAGCGCCTGGCCCGCGATCACGCCGGAGACGCCCGCGGCGGCCAGCAGGCCGACATAGCGGTCGGAGTCGGCGGCGTCCTGCCGCCACACCAGTCCGGTGCACACGAGGGCGCCCGGGGTCACGAAGGGGCGCGGGTCGGGCATATCCGTCGCACACACCCGAGCGACCGTCCGGTCCAGTGCGCCGGCTTCCCCGTGCAGCAATCGCATACGCAACTGCGGCGCGTCCAGAATGTCCCGCACTCGCACGACGCACCTCCCGTATTCGGCCGAATAGTTCGTCACGGTAGAACCCGGGTATTTCCACCCGGTTTCGTCCATGCTGCGGCCGAATATCCCGGCTCGGTAGGGTGGCCGGATGAGTCGGCGCATCCCTGTCCTGGTCGTGGCCGGATTCCTCGGAGCCGGCAAGACCACCCTGCTGAACCGGCTGCTGCGCCATCGCGACGTGCGGATCGGCGTGGTGGTCAACGACTTCGGCGCGGTCAATATCGACGCCATGCTGGTCGCCGGACAGGTCGACGCCATGGTGTCGCTCGGCAACGGCTGCGTGTGCTGCGCCGTCGACGTCAGCGAACTCGACGACCTCTTCGACCGGCTCGCGCATCCCAAACAGAAGATCGACGTGATCGTGGTCGAGGCCAGCGGCCTGGCCGAACCACGCAATCTGATCCGCATGGTCGCGGGCAGCGACAATCCGCGCATCGGCTACGGCGGGCTCATCGAGGTGGTGGACGCCGAGCACTTCCCGGAATCCCGCGACCGGCACCCGGAACTCGCCACCCACCTGCGCATGGCCGACCTGGTCGTCCTCAACAAGGCCGACCGCATCGCACCCGAGGCCCTGGAACGACTGCGCGGCGACATCACCGAACTCGTGGGCCGGACGCCCGTCTACTCGACCACGCACGGCCGCATCGACCCCGGCCTGCTCTTCGACCTGCCCGCCCGCACCGCCCGCGAACCCAGGCCCGGCGACCAGCTCAGCTTCGACGAACTACTCCTCGGCGAACACGACCACGACCACCACTGCGACGAGCACTGCGACCACCACCACCTGCACGACGACTACGACAGCATCTCCTTCACCAGCACCACCGACCTCAACCCCCGCGAACTCATTGCCGTCCTGGAGGATCCGCCACCCGGCCTCTTCCGCGCCAAGGGCGTCCTCGCCTTCGCCGTCCCCGACGACCAGCGAAAGTTCGTCCTGCATATGGTCGGCCGCCACATCACCGTCGAACCCACCCAATGGGCCCGCCACGAACCCCGCACCTCCAACCTCGTCCTCATCGGCACCGGCCTGGACGAACCCGGCATCACCGCACGGCTCGACGCCACCGTCCACACCGGCCCCGAACCCCTGGACGAGCAGGAACTCCTGCCGATCTGGCGCTACGTCGCACCCGAGCCCGCATCGACCACCGGGGAGTAGCGCAGGGGACGCGGTGATGGGCCGGACCGGGCACCGGTGATCACCGCCACAATGCCGGTGTCTCGCCCGGAATGCCCGTGTCATAGCCTGGCGACGTGCGAGTCGTGATTGCCAACCGGGGAGAAATCGCGGTACGAGTGCTGCGTACCGCACGAGAGCGGGGATACGCCACACTGGCGCTGCACACCGCCGAGGAGGCCACCGGCCTGCCCGTGCGCCTCGCCGACGAGGCGGTCGAACTGCCCGGCCAGGGCGCCGCGGCCTACCTCGACGTGAAAGCCGTGGTGGCAGCCGCACTGACCGCCGGACCCGGCGCGATAGTGCATCCCGGCTACGGATTCCTCAGCGAGAGCGCCGATTTCGCGGAAGCCTGCGCCACGGCCGGACTGGTCTTCGCCGGCCCCGCACCCGAGGTGCTGCGGATCTTCGGCGACAAGGTGGCGGCCCGCGCCGCCGCCGAACGCGCCGGGATCGCGGTCCTGCCCGCGACCCGCGCCGGAGCCGGCCCCGAGGAGATCGCGGAACTTCTTGCCGCCCACCCCGCCGGCGTCATGGTGAAAGCGGCGGCCGGTGGCGGCGGCCGCGGCATGCGCACCCTCCACGACCCCGGCCTGGTAACCGAAACCTACGAACGCTGCCGCGCCGAAGCCCTCGCCGGTTTCGGCGACGACACCGTCTACGCCGAAGCCCTGGCCGGCGCGGCCCGCCACATCGAGGTCCAGGTGGTGGCCGACGGCGTCAGCGCCCTGACCCTCGGCGACCGCGACTGCAGCGTGCAACGCCGCCACCAGAAACTGATCGAGATCGCTCCGGCACCGTATCTCCCTGCCGCCGTACGGGATCGACTGCACCGCGACGCCGTCCTGATCGCAGAATCCACCGGCTGCCGCGGCGTGATCACCGTCGAATTCCTGGTCAGCGACGACGACGCCTGGTTCCTCGAAGTGAATCCGCGTCTCCAGGTCGAGCACACCGTCACCGAAGCCGTAACCGGCGTGGATATCGTTGCCCTGCAACTGGATCTCGCCCAGGGCCACACCCTCACCGAACTCGGCCTGCACGGCATCGAGCCCCGCGGTTACGCCGTCCAGGCCCGCGTCAACGCCGAACTCGTCACCGCCGACGGCACAATCCTGCCCGGCAGCGGCACCATCACCCGCTTCGATGCCCCGACCGGCATCGGCGTACGCGTGGATACCGCCGTCCACTCGGGCATGCGCCAGGGCGTCCGGTTCGATTCCCTACTGGCCAAGCTCATCACGCACGCCCCGACCTACTCCGCCGCCCTGCGCCGCGGCGCGGACGCCCTGTCCGAAACAGTGATCACCGGCGTCGACACCAACCTCGCCCTCCTGCGTGCCGTTCTCGACGAGCTGACCCACTCCGGCCCGGTGACAACGGATTGGTTCGAACAACACATCACCGAATTACGCAGCCGCGCAGAAGAGTACGAGAGCCCGGTGGCCGAGCACCCTGGCGCGCTCGCCGCAGCCGATTCCACCGGTGCTGTCCTCGCCGAGGGCGAGCAGGTGCTGTGCTCCCCCATGGGCGCAACGGTCGTCTCGCTTGCCGAGCCCGGCACGGTGCTGGCCGCCGGAGCGGAGATCGCGGTGCTGGAAGCAATGAAGATGCAGCACGTGCTGCGCGCCGAAACTCCGCTGCGGGTGCTGCGGCATGCCGTCGCGCCCGGAGAGGTGGTGGATCCGCATGCGGTACTGCTCATCTGGTCGGAGTCCGACCACGATGGTCCCGCTGCCGAATCCACTGTGGTGGACCTGGATTTCGTGCGCGACGATCTCGCCGAGGTGCGAGCCCGGCACGAGACCACCTCGGATGCCGAACGCTCGGCGGCGGTCGCCAAGCGGCATCGGCTCGGGCGGCGCACCGCGCGGGAGAACATCACCGACCTCGTCGATGCCGACAGTTTCGTCGAATACGGCGGGCTGGCCATTGCGGCGCAGCGGGCGCGGCGCGCGATCGAGGACCTCATCGCGAATACTCCCGCCGACGGGCTGATAGCCGGTGTCGCCACGGTCAATGCCGATCGGTTCGGACTCGATCGGGCGCGGGCGGTGGTGATGTCGTACGACTACACAGTGCTGGCCGGGACGCAGGGCGTGCGCAATCACGCCAAGACCGATCGCATGCTGGAACTCGCTCGCGAGCAACAACTTCCGGTGGTCTTCTTCACCGAAGGCGGTGGCGGACGGCCCGGCGACACCGATCATGGCGGGATCTCCGGGCTGGATGTCACCACCTTCCGCGCCATGGCGGCATTGTCCGGGCGGGTGCCGTTGATCGGCATCGTGTCGGGGCGTTGCTTCGCGGGAAACGCGGCGCTGCTGGGGATGTGCGATGTCGTGATCGCCACGCCGGATGCGAATATCGGGATGGGCGGGCCGGCCATGATCGAGGGTGGCGGGCTCGGCGTTTATACGCCGGAGGACATCGGGCCGATCGAGGTGCAGCGGCGGAACGGCGTCGTGCACGTGGTCGCGGCGGACGAGGCCGAGGCTGTTGCCATTGCCCAGAAGTATCTCGCGTATTTCCAAGGGGCCGTGGAGGGTTGGGAGGCGCCCGATCCGCGGCTGGCGCGGCATGTGGTGCCCGGGAATCGCTTGCACGCCTATGACGTTCGCGCGGCCATCGAGGCGATCGTCGATGTGGATTCGTTCCTGGAGTTGCGCCGCGATTGGGGCAACGGCATCGTCACCGCGCTGGTCCGGGTGGAGGGGCGTCCTTTCGGCTTGATCGCCAATGACTGCCACCATTTGGGCGGCGCGATCGATGCCCCGGCCGCCGACAAGCTGAGCATGTTCCTGCGCCTGTGCGGTGCGCACGGCCTGCCGATCGTCTCCCTCTGCGACACACCGGGTTTCATGGTCGGACCCGAGGCCGAGAAGGAAGCCACGGTCACCAAGTTCAGCCGGCTGTTCATCGATGCCGCTGCCTTGGATGTCCCCTTCGGCACGGTGATTCTCCGCAAGGGTTACGGCCTGGGCGCGCAGGCCATGGCCGCGGGCTCGTTCCGTGCTCCGCGGTTCGTCATCGCCTGGCCCACCGGTGAGATCGGCGGTATGGGCTTGGAGGGCGCGGTCCGTCTCGGTTTCGCCAAGGAACTGGCGGCGCTCGAGGACCCGGTCCAGCGTCAGCAGGCCTTCGACAACCTGGTGGCGGCCGCCTACTCCGCGGGCAAGGCGCTCACCGCCGCGACCGCCCTCGAGCTGGACGATGTCATCGATCCCGCCGATACTCGCCGCTGGCTTCGCACGCTCCGCTGACACCGTCCGCCCGAATCCATTGAACGACTGATGGATCCCATAGATATTTCTATTGGCCCGTCGGTGCAAGCCACGAAAGGATGGGCTTCATGCAGCAGCACACGCTCGGCGCGGATCTGACAGTCTCCGCGATCGGCCTGGGATGTATGGGCTTCTCCCAGGGCTACGGCGCCACCGACGACGACGAGTCGGTGGCCGCGATCCACACCGCGATCGACGCCGGCATCACCCTTTTCGACACCGCCATGAGCTACGGCCAGGGCCACAATGAACGACTCCTCGCCCGCGCCCTGCACGACGCGGACGAGAACATCCGGGTAGCAACCAAATTCGGCATCGTCCGCACCGAAGCCGGTGTCGGCCTGGACGCCAAGCCCGAACACATCCCCGGCTTCTGCGACGCCTCCCTGCAGCGCCTCGGCCGCGACGTCATCGACCTCTACTACCTGCACCGCATCGACCCGGAGGTCCCGGTGGCCGAAACCGTCGGCGCCATGGCCGAATTGGTGCGGGCCGGCAAGGTCCGCCACCTCGGCATCTCCGAAGCCACCCCGGAACAGCTGGCCGAGGCCGCCGCCGTGCACCCGATCGCCGCCGTCCAGTTCGAATGGTCCATGCTGTGGCGCGAACCGGAACGCGACATCATCCCCGCCGCCCGGAAACTGGGCATCGGCATCGTCCCCTACAGCCCCCTGGGCCGCGGACTCCTCACCGCCACACTCGATTCCGAGACCGTCGCCACCAGCGACTTCCGCCGCAACGACCCCCGCTTCCAGGGCGACAACCTGACCAGCAACCTGGACCAGGTGGCGGCCCTCCGCGACCTGGCCGCCCGCCTGAACATCTCAGCCGGTCAGCTCGCCCTGGCCTGGCTGCTGGCCCAGGGCGATGACGTGTTCCCCATCCCCGGCAGCCGCCGCGCGGCCCGCATCATCGAGAACGCGGCAGCGGCAGCGGTCGAACTCACCCCCGCCGACCTCGAGGACCTCGCCAAGCTGGTCCCCGACCACGGCTGGGCAGGCGACCGTCAATCCTTCGCGGTCCCTTCCAAGACGCGCACGACCTCCTGAGCTCCACTGACAGAAAACGCGCCCGCTGCGAGCAGTTCCGCAGCGGGCGCGATGTTTTCCGGTATCAGGCCGGCTTCCCCGCGTCCGACAGTTCCGGCACCTCGGGAGCGCTGACAGCGACCTGCGCCACCGGCAGTTCGGGGATACGGGTTGCCCGCGCGTACACGGTCTCCCCTTCCGCCAGGTGCAGGGCCTCCGCGTCGCCACGGGTCACCTGAGCGGTGAACAGGTCACCGGTCGCCGCATTGCGGAGTTCGACGCGAACCTCGAAGCCCAGGTGCACGACTCGCTCCACGGTGGCGCGAGTGACGCCCGCCGACTGCGCGGTGCCCTCGTGCGCGGCCAGGGCCATGCTCGGATCCCGCCCGACGCGAATGTCGTGCGGCCGCACGAGATGTCCGTTGAGCTTGGCGACCGCGCCCAGGAACGACATGACGAATTCGTTGGCGGGACGGTCGTAGACGTCCTCCGGCGACCCGACCTGTTCGATCCGGCCCTTGTTCATGACCGCGATGCGGTCGGCCACGTCCAGGGCCTCCTCCTGGTCGTGGGTGACCAGGACGGTGGTGACGTGCACTTCATCGTGCAGGCGGCGCAGCCAGGTGCGCAGGTCCGCACGGACTTTCGCGTCGAGCGCGCCGAACGGCTCGTCCAGCAGCAGCACCTGGGGATCCACCGCGAGGGCGCGCGCCAGCGCCATGCGCTGCCGCTGACCACCGGAAAGCTGTGCGGGATAACGGTGCTGGAAGCCGTCCAGGCCGACGATCTCGAGCAGGTCGTCGACCTTCTTCTTGATCTCCGGCTTGGGCCGCTTGCGGATCTTCAGGCCGAACGCCACATTGTCGCGCACGGTCATGTGCTTGAACGCGGCGTAGTGCTGGAAGACGAACCCGATATCGCGTTTCTGCGGCGATACATTGGTAACGTCGCGGCCCGCGATGGTGACGATGCCACCGTCCAGGGTCTCGAGTCCGGCGATGGAACGCAGCAGCGTGGACTTGCCCGAACCCGACGGCCCCAGCAGCGCGGTCAGCTCCCCGGACGGAATGTCGAGGCTGACATCGTTCAGAGCGGCGAACGTTCCGTAGTTCTTGTTCGCATTGGTCACGGTGATCATTTGGCAGCGCCCCGCTTGCGTTCGAGAAGGGTCATCAAGAGAAGAACAACGAGGGCGATACCCATGAGCAGGGTCGCCGCGCAATACGCGCCGAAGGTGTTGTTGTCGTTGACGTACCGGCCCTGGACCAGCAGCGTCAGCGTCTGCGACTTACCGGGCAGCCCGGTGGAAACCATGATGACGGCGCCGAATTCGCCGAGCGCCCGCGCCACCGTCAGCACAATGCCGTAGGTCAGGCCCCACCGGATGGCCGGCAGCGTGATGCGCCAGAACGTCTGCCAGCGGGACGCGCCCAGGGTGGCCGCGGCCTGCTCCTGATCGTCGCCGATCTCGTGCAGGACCGGCTCCACCTCGCGCACCACGAACGGCAGCGTCACGAAGATGGTGGCGATGACCATGCCGGGCAGATTGAAGATGATCTTCAACCCGTGATGCTCGAGCCCGCCGAACCAGCCGTTCACACCCCACAGCAGGATCAGCGAAACACCCACCACCACCGGCGACACCGCGAACGGCAGATCCACCAGGCCCTGCAGCAGATTGCGGCCCGGGAACCGGCCGCGCACCAGAGCGAGCGCGGTGAGAATGCCGAACACCACGTTCACCGGCACCGTGATCGCGATGATCAGCACCGACAGGTTGAACGCCGAAATCGCCGCCGGCGTACTGATCGAGTCGTAGAACGCGCCGATACCGTCGCCGAAGGTACGCCACAGAATGATGCCCAGCGGCAGCAGCAACAGCACGAACAGATACGCCAGCACGATGGTGCGCAGCGAAATACGGGTCCGGGCACCGAGTTTCATCGCGACTCCTGCTCTTTGCGCGCCGTGCGGTCCGCGAACAACCGCAGCACCAGCAGCACCGCGAACGAGATCACCAGCAGCGCAACCGAAACCGCGGCCGCGTTCACCGGCCGGTCCACCTCGATCTGCTGCTGGATGTACTGCGACGCCATCTGCGTCCGCTTCGGGATGCCGCCGCCGATCAGCACCACCGAGCCGTATTCGCCGATGGCACGCGCGAAGGCCAGTCCGCCGCCACTGATGATGGACGGCGCCAGCGTCGGCAGGATGATGCGCCGGAAGATGGTCCAGTTGTCCGCGCCCAGCGAGGCCGCGGCCTGCTCCACATCCCGGTCCACCTCGATCAGCACCGGCTGCACCGACCGCACCACGAACGGCAGCGTCACGAACGCCAGCGCCACCACCAGCGCCGGCTGGGTGGCGTAGAGATGCACGCCCACCGGCGAATCCGGTCCGTACAGCGCCAGCAGCACGATGCTGGCCACGATGGTGGGCAGCGCGAACGGCAGATCGATGAGCGCGTTGACGATCCCCTTGCCGGGGAAGTCGTCCCGCACCAGCACCCAGGCGATGAGCGTGCCCATCACCACGTTCACCACGGCCACGATCACCGAGACGAACACGGTCACCTTCAGCGCGTCCAGCGCGCCGGGCGCGCTGACCGCATCCCAGAAACCGGACCAGCCGTTGCCGAAGGAGTGATAGGTCAGCGCCGCCAGCGGCAGCAGCACGATGACGCTGAGCCACAGCACGGAGGTGGCGATGCCGAGCGGGCCGACCGAGCCGGTCACCCGCAGCCAGGACCGCCGCGAGGCACGCGGACGCGGCCCGTTGTCCGGCGAAACGCCGGGACCGTGCTCGGTCCCGGCGTCCGAAACGCTGTTACTCACAGGTTCGAGTATCACGTGTGTTCCAGCTCACCAGGCTACTTGGTGGCCTTGTCGTAGATCTGCGCCACCGAACCGGTGTTCGGCGTGAACAGATCCTTGTCGACCTTCTTCCAGCCACCGAGGTCGTCGATGGTGTACAGCTTCTGCGGCGCCGGGAAGTCCTTGGTGAACTGGGCGGCCACGCCCGGGTCGACCGGACGGAAGCCGGCGGTGGCGAAGGCGGTCTGACCGTCCTTCGTGTACAGGAAGTCCTTGAAGGCCACGGCCTGCTTGGCGTTCTTCGCGTTCTTCAGCACGGCGACCGGATTGTCGATGCGGAAGGTGCTGTCCGGCACGAAGTGCTCGATCGGGTCGCCGTTGCGCTCGGAGGTGATGGCCTCGTTCTCGTAGCTGATGAGCACGTCGCCCGTGCCCTGCAGGAACGTCTGGGTGGCGTCACGACCCGAGGCGGGCTGCACGCGCACGTGGGTGAGCAGCTGGGTCAGGTAGTCCAGACCGGCCTGCGGGTTCTTGCCGCCGTCGCTCTTGACCGCGTAGGGGGCGAGCAGGTTCCACTTGGCCGAACCCGAGCTGAACGGGTTCGGGGTGACCACGGAAATGCCCGGCTTCAGCAGGTCGTCCCAGTCCTTGATGCCCTTCGGATTGCCCTTGCGGACCGCGATGACGACCACGGAACCGAACGGAACTCCCTTGTCGGCGTCCGCATTCCAGCTCGGATCGATCTGGCCGGAATCCACCAGGCGGGTGATGTCGGGCTCCACCGAGAAGCTCACCACATCGGCCTCGGCGCCGTCCTTGACCTTGCGGGACTGGTCGCCGGAGGCGCCGTAGGAGGCCTGGAACTGCACGCCCTTACCGGCGTCGGTCTTGTTGAAGGCCGGAATCACGCTGTCGTAGGCCGACTTCGCCACCGAGTACGCGTACAGGTTGAGGGTGCCGGCGTTGCCGCCCGCGACCGGGGCCGCGTCCTTGGTGTCGCTCGAGCCGCCGCTGCAGGCGGTCAGCACGGTGGCGACGACCGCGGTCACTGCGACGGCGAAGGTAGTTCGGCGGGAGAAGCGGAGATTGCGGGACATCGGCGTGGACCTTTCCGGGTTACCCGCCGGAGAGTGGACGTCGTGCCGGCGGGAAATCATGCGTACTGCCGTAGACCCGTCACAGCCTCGCTGCAACGGTGGCGCTGGGCCCGAAGGCCGCCCGGGGGAAAGACACGAACTGCGAAAAGGTGCGCGCGCCAGTCTACTCAGACGTGCAGCAGTGCCCGGTCGGCCATCATCGACAGTGGATATCCGCGACCGCGAGGCAGCCCACTGCGATCAACGCCAATTCATGGCGGACCTGGGGGAGAGCACTCGACGACACGAGGCGACTTTAACAGAGTGCCATGTCAACCAGCGAATCATTGTGTCCACACTGTGAGAAAGCGGGCAGACTGGAGCGTGCGGTGCGCACCGCGGCAGAATCGGACAAAGCAGACGGGGGAAAGAATTGACCACGCCCGACACCTCCCACCGGCCACCGGCCCGCATCCGCCGGGAATTCCCCGGCATCAGCACCCGCGCCTGGGAACACCCCGCCGACCGCACCGCCCTTGTGGGCTTGCGCACACTCAGCGGCTTCGACACCCTGCTGCGCACCCTGTCCGGCCTGCTCGCCGAACGGCAACACCGGCTCATGTACCTCGCCACCGCCGTCCGCGTGGACGAACGCCAGTTCCGCAACATCCATCAACTGCGCGAGGACGCGGTGCGCATCCTGGACGCGCCGACCGTGCCCGAGATGTTCGTGCTGCAGAGCCCGGCCGTCAATGCCTTCACCATCGGGATGGACCGGCCGTTCATCGTGCTCACCACCGGCCTGCTGGACCTGCTGGACCCGGAGGAACTCCGTTTCGTGGTCGGCCACGAACTCGGGCACGCGCTCTCGGGGCTAAGCGTCGCATAGGGCACAAGTAGACTGTGGGGTATGCAACACGCCCCGAACATCATCGGCGCTCGGCTCTACTCCCGCGTGTCGGACGACCCGGACGGCATGGCCCGGTCCGTTGGTGAGCAGGACACCGACAACCGGCGCACATGCACCGTGAATAAGTGGCCGATCCTGGGCGAGTACTCAGACAACGATATCGGCGCATCCCGCTGGACACAGAAGAAGCACCGGCCCGAATGGGAGCGCCTTCTAGAGGACATCCGACCCGGTGAAGTCGTGGTCACGTGGGAAGCCTCCCGAGCAACACGAGACATGAAGGTGTACCAGCGGCTCGCGGACTCCTGCGAGGAGCTGGGCGCGTACTGGTGCTACTCCGGCAGGCTCTACGACCTGTCCGACCCTGACGACCAATTCACCACCGGGCTTGAAGTCCTGTTGTCGGCCCGCGAAGCGTCCATGACTCGCAAGCGTGTCCTACGCGCCATGAAGGCGAACATTGCCGAGGGCAAGCCGCACGGCAAATGCCCGTTCGGATATCGGGCAGTACGAGACCGGCTCGGCAACCTCGAAGAGTGGGTTATTGATCCGCCCACGGCGGCGCTCGTGCGTGAAGCAGCCGACCGGGTACTAGAACACGGTGACGGCATCATGACGGTTGCAAAGGACTTCAATCGGCGTGGCCTCCCAACCCCTGCCGGTGCCGCTGCGGCGGGCACGGTGAAGGCCAACGGGAAGGTAGCTCAGGGCTGGTCGAACACGACGGTTCGGCGGCTGCTCATGAACCCCCAGATTGCCGGGCTCCGAGCCCACGAGAAGAAGGCCGTTGGTAAAGGCACGTGGGACGGCATCATTACCGAGGATGAGCATTACCGCCTGGTCGCGATCCTGGGGGACTCCGGGCGGCTGAAGCACAGAGGCACCGAGCCCAAGAATCTGCTATCCGGAATCGGCAAGTGCGGCAACTGCAAAGCGTTCATCTCGAAGCGCACTGGGCACGGGAAGCAGTATTACTACTGCCCCGCCTGCGGGGAGTTCTCCCGGCCCGTCCACTACATAGACCCGATTGTCGAAGAGACCGTGTTGTTGTGGCTGGAGAAGTTCGACATTGCCGAGTACGCGGCGAAGACTTCCCCAACCTCGAAGGCGGACGTGTCGGCGCTGGAGGGCCTACGCGCTCGGCTCGCAGAGTATGAGGACAAGGCGGCCTTGGGGGAGATCAGTTCGGACTCATTCGCCCGCATCTCGAAGAAGCTCGAAGGCCAGATCTCGGAGGCAGAGCAGCGGCTCAAGAAGTCGGTGCGCACTCCGGTACGCGGGCTGGAGGAGGTTACGGGCTCGAAGGCTCGCGGGGCGTGGAAGCGGATTGATTTCCGGCGTAAGCGGGAGATCGTTTCGGGGGTGGTCACGGTGTGGTGCGATCCGCTCCCCGATGAGGTGAAGTTGAAGCGGGATTTTCTCCCGGACTATGTGCGGTACACGGATTGGCTGGAGTGAGAGGGGCTACCGCCGCCGATAACCCCTCCGGCCTGCTGACACCGTGTCGGTAATGCCCCGCTAGGCGTCCCGCTGGCGAAGGTTCTGCACCGCTTCCAACATGTCGGTCTGCCCGGCATTCAAGGCGTCTAGCTTGGCGTCTATCGCCTGGAGCGTGCCCATGATGCTCTCGTGCTGCTGACTGGTCTTGTCTTCCATAGAGGCGGTCATTCCCCGAATCGTCTGCCGCACTTCGCCAAGGTTCCGCATCAACTCGTCGTGCCCCCGGTCGATACCTTCGCTTAGATCTCGGATCGCATCACGCACTTCGGTTGTGGAACTCATGCCCCAGATTGTAGGGCGGGACCACGTACACCCCTGAACGGCAAGGCTTCTCGGCAATGATTCTGAAATGCATTGCAGCGCAAGGGATAAGCCCCGGCCGGCAAAAGCATTCCCCCAGGTCAGCGCAATGTTTCTAGATGCTGGTTCCAAGCCAACTGGCGAAGCCTGCCAACGTCTCCGTTCGGCGCTTCTCCGCAACCGCGATACCGTGCAGCGTCTCGCGCACCGAGGGGTGTAGGCGCGTCTGCTGCGGGGCGGCAATGCGGGCCTTGTTCAGCGCTACCAGCGCCTTGTCCGGCTTCCCCGACATGAGCCACGCTCGGGCGTTGTCCTGCCAGTGGTGGGCAATCCTGGTCGGCGGAGCATCGGGGCCGTGCGTGAGCTTCGCGCCTTCCAGTGCTGCCCTGTTCGGGTCGCCTGCTTCCAGCTCGATTGCGTGCGCGTGGATTTCGACGTTCAGCGGACCGAAGGCGGTCATGTAAATGTCAGTCTCGCCGGTATGTGTCGCCAGTTCGCGGGCGGCCTGGATGTGAGCGGAAGCGTTGGAGTAGTCCAGCTTTCGGGCTTCGTTGATGGCACCTGCAAGGTGGGAGTATCCGGCCATGACCATGCCCTCACGGCTGCTGTCGGACGAGTCGATAGCGGAGCTGATCAGCTGGCCTGCTACTTCGGATTCGCCGTAGTGCGTGAGGACTCGGGCACGAGCGAGAGCGGAGAACGCCCCATAGTTCGGGTCTGCGGCGAGAGGCGCGTAACCGTCTGCAAGGTCAAGGGCGGGCAAGGCCAACAAGAGGTGACCAGTCCTGCGGGCCGACCACTCCGCGAGCACGTAGGCGGAAGTCAACAGGGTGTAGGCGTGCGCCTTCTCGTCGCCGGACAGTTCCCGCACCGCACCGTGAATCCGCCGAATGAGAGCGGGCAGTACTTCGATGGTTTGGCGGGTGCGGTCGTTGCGGTAAAGCTGCTGCGCGGCTTCTAGATCGGCTTCGATCTCCGCGAGGGTGCCTGGTTCCGTGGCCCGCGCGTATCGGCCCTCTGTGAGCAATACAGACAGGTTGTTTACGGCATCGGAGAGCGGCTTGCCGTCGTCGTAGGGCGCGCCGGTCAACTGCTCTGGGGTTATGCGGAGAACCTTCGCCACGGCGGAGATGAGGCCCGTAGATGCGGGCTCCCGCCCCTGCTCCACTGCCTTGATCATGGACAGCGAGTAATTGGCCTTGTTCGCCAACTGCTGTTGTCCGAGTCCGGCCATTTTTCGCTCTGCCGCGATCCGCTGCCCAACGTTCGCCATGAGTCCGAGGGTAGTCCGGTCTGCGTGACCTTGTAACCCGTTGGAGCGCAACGGGCTGTCCCTTTCCTGTCCCTTGCCACTCTTGTTGCCCGCGAACCTTCTTTCATGGCGAGAGGGGCAGTCATGAGGGCGAAGCCAACGGCGCTTCTGTACGTAGACCCGGAGGTATCCGGGCTTGCTCTGGAGTGGGACATTGCGCAATGCCGGAGACTCGGGCGGCGGCTGGGTTACGCGCTCGTGTGCGTCCCTGAATTCACGGTGCTTGGCCTGGTGGACCTTGTGCGCGGGGCGGATGTAGACGCCGTGCTTGTGCCTTCCCCGGAGCACGTGAGCCCTCACCTGGTGGCGTTGCTGGCGGACGTGGTTGATGTGGAGTCCGTGTTGCCGCGCCGTTCGATCGTTCAGCAGGCAATGAGGCTCGCATGAGGCGGACAGGTGTTGCGGCTGATTACGCGGTGCTCGGAGTGCTGGCGGCGGGCGGCCTGCTGACGGTCAAGCAGTTGGCTCGCGAGGCTTCGGTTACCTCGTGGTCTGCTCGGGCGGCTGTATCGCGCCTAGAGGCTTCGGGGCTGATTGTGGATACCCGGCGGCAGGGGCGTTGGGAGATCACGCAGCGCGGGCGCGGTGAGTGGGCGGTGAAGGGGAAGCGGTTCACGCTGTAGCTGGGCGGCCCTGCTGACACGGTGTCGGCTGTAGTCATGTACTACATGTTGTGGTCTGACCACGATCGTATTTACCAAGCATCTGCTTGGCCTGAATGTTACTCGTGTGACTGCTGTTAACTAACGGTGCGTCAAATAGTGACATGCGTCTCTAGTTCTTCAAGAGTATTGACAATCAGAGAAATGCGGAAACCTACTCTGACCTGGTGAAATACGCCCCGCGGCTTCATTCGCAACATGTCGTGTCGTATGAATCTGTCGGCCACTAGCTGTAGTGTTCTCGGCAGACGAAATCGACACAGACAGACGAAATCATTCTTGACAGGTAGCGCGGACCAGTGGGCATCTGAGCCCCCGCGCAGTTCGCCGGGCTAACGGCTGGTGGCTTTCAGGCCCCGCCCGCAGTCCAGGCACCCGCCGGAGATTCCGCGCAATGGGAAAGATTTTTCCCGCGCACGACTCCGGCAGTCCTCAACCTCGCCACATGACGAGGTTGGCCAGCCGAACTACCCGCCCGGAGTCCTGTCATGTCCGCATTGCCCCCGCACGTGCTTGCCCACTGCCGAGAAGCAGTAGCGGCAGCCCCGACCCCCAGCACGGAAGCAGTCCACCAGATTGCCCGGCTGCTCTCCCCTGGCATGTCTCCAATTGGAGACGCTGCCACCGTGTCGGCAACTCCCCCGCCTGCCAGCCAGGCCGCCTAGGTTTCGCGGCTCTCCGTCGCGATCAGCCCCAATTCCGGGGCGTCTTCTCCATGTCCGCTCTACCGATTGGAACAACCATGTCCACTACTCCCACCGCCCAGGAAATTGCCGCCGCTATCGACTGGCTGAACCTGTACCTCGATGCCGATCCGCTCCCGGAGCAGGGTGCCCTGTTCGATGACGCCTTCGCCGAGGGTCACGCCGGGAACGCCACCTATGCCGCCATTCGCGCACTGGACTTGCGGGAGGCCGAGGAGATGACCACCGGGGACGACATTCTCATGCGCCCCGACCAGGAGACCGAACTTACCGCCGAAGAGGTCTGGGCCGACGAGATTGCAGCAATCGCCGAGCAGGCCGATTGGGGCTCTATCCCGGCTGATCTCGCGGGCCTCTTTGCCAAGTCGGAGCCGTGCCCGTGGGACTCCCCTCGCGGCGAAGCCCCGTGGGGCGACCTCTGACCACCCGACCGACATCCCAGCGAACCGAAGGAATTCCCCCAATGTCCAGCGCTGACAACATTCTCTCCGCCTGCATTGACGCGATCATGCACACCCCCGGTGACTCCGGAATCAAGTACGGGCTTCTCCGCCACATTCAGCAGGACGCCCCCATTGATGACGACGGCCACGCCGCCGACAAGTTCGCGGAGGCGTTCGCCTACTTCGCCCAGGGCGAGAAGGCCACCAGCGGGCAAATCCTGTCGCTGCTCTACCAGCGCGGCGGACGCACCACCGCCGGGCAGTTGCGAACCGACCTGTCCGAGTGGCGACGCGCCTACTTCGAGGGCGCTCTATCCGCGCTTGAGCACCGGGAACTGATCACCGTTACCCCGATCCTGACGAAGAACGGCAAGCAGAAGGGGCGGACCGTGGCGTTCGCCGATATCTGAGCCCAGCACTACCCCGACCGTTGGACGCCCCCGGAAATCGGCACTCCGGGGGCACCGGCCCGATGTCTACCAATGGTGGAATCCAGACAGGAAATCATGTCGCACGTATTCGAGAGCACCACCTATCAGGAGGCCCTGAAATTGGCGTCCGAGGGCGAAGACTGGATTGTCGAGAACATCATCGGATCGGCAACCACCCTCATTTACGGCGAGGCGAAGGTGGGCAAGTCGTTCCTTATCTCGGCGCTCGTAAAGGCGCTGGCGACCGGCAAGCCATTCTTGGGAAAGCCGGTGCAGCAGGACCGCGCATTTTCCATAGCCCTGCTGTGGACTGACGACCGAGGAGACGCCGAATACTCCGGCCGTATCGACACGGTGATGCCAGAGGGCGAATGCCCCCGAGTCCAGTTCTACCAAGTGCCGATCATGCGGACGCCGGAAATGTGGCAGTCCCTCTATGAGCAGGTGCTCAACGACGGGCATAACTTCGTCGTGGTCGATAACCTCGCTCAAACCCTGAACGGGACCATTAACGATGACAACGCGGTGCGGGAATTCTTCGACGGGGTGCGGAAGTTCGTACGTGCCGGAATCCCGGTAGTAGTGGTGGCTCATTCATCCGACAAGGCCGGGCCGACCGGTCGGAAGCCCGATACCCCGATGGGCTCCGCGTACATCACGCAGGCCGTTCGCTGGCGGGTATTCGTGCGCCGATCAAACCGGGGGAACATCACCCTGAAGTTCATGGGCAACAGCGCGGAGCCTTACGAAATGACGTTGCACCATGGCGCGGGGGCTCGGTTCGAAGTCCTGGACACGATGACGCCGGAGGCTCTGCGGGCGCAGCGAGAGGGCAACGAGAAGGCGAAGCGGGAGCGGGACAAGGTGACCTTGGATCGGAACGCGGAGCAGGCCGATTGGATCGTTTCCAACTGCCAGGGGAAGAGCGTTCGGGAGACTGCGGCAGCGCTGGCCGAGAAGTTCGACGGCTCCGAGAACTCCTACCGGGCGTGGCTGAAGCCGGGCGGGAAGCTCGGCGGACTGGTGAACCGCGAGGGCGATTCCTGGTCTCGGAACGCCGCCTAGAGGTGGATATTCGGGATATCCGCGTATCCAGTAAATCAGCAGGTCAGACGGGGTGGATAGTGGATATGGATACCCCCTATAAGGGCTTCGCCCAATTCACCCCCACAAGTTCATTTCGAAAGACTCGACCAGCAAGCCCAGGAGGGAAGGAATCCCATCATGACTATTGAAGTGCCGAAGGTGCTGACCGTGGCAGAAGTGGCGGACATTCTCCGGGTGCATCGGCAGACCGTGAACGCGCTCATCAATTCTGGTGATCTTCCAGCGTTCAAGGCTGGCCGTGTGTACCGCGTGAATGCTCCCGATCTCGCCGAGTACATGAACGGCGGCAAGTAGATGCGGAAGCCGGAATACGTGCCGACCAGTGAGGCGACCAGGATTACCGGCCGGTCTGCGAACACCCTCTATCGGTGGCAGGCAGAGGGACTGCTCAGGATTGGTCGGCGGGTGTCGGACGATAAGCGAATGTGGCGTAAGGCCGATCTGCTGCGGGCCGTGGAGTTGAAGCAGCAGAACAAGGGCGGGAACTTATCGGGTGTTCCTGGTCCGGGTAGAGGGCGGAAGGGTGACCGGCTGGACTCGGGTAATGCCGAGTGCGGATATCCGTTATTCGAGCTGTAAGGGGTGGGCACAATTGTTCCCGGATTCTTGATAAAAGAACCGTGGGGAATGGGCCAGTAGAATTGATAGTGACAGGGCAGGACAGAAGGCCCTACAAGAGACATCCGAATATCAGCCTCCAAGCAAACCGCTTGGGGGCTTTTCTTATGCCCGAAGAAAGGCAGAGACCATTGCCATGGAACACAACGGCATCACCTTCGTAACCATCGGCCAATCGGCCGACATGCTCCACTGCACCCCGCGCACAGTCCACCGCCATATCAGGAACGGGAAACTCCGAGCCTACAAGTTCGGCACCCGCCGCACCCTGGTCCGGCTGGAAGATCTCGCCGCCCTAATCAAGGTGTGTGGCCGATGACCGAATACGAGCCCGAAGATGCCGCCCTAGCGGAACAAGCCCGGAATGGTCTCCACGCCCTCGCGCTGCAAGCCGACCTCGAAGACACGGAACGCTACCTAGCCGAGCGCCTGCGCCGTGCTGGCCTCCCGTCTCACCGACACCCGAGCAAGCACGAGTACTACTCACGCGCCTACGGCATCGGCAGAGCCCCCGAAGGCTACAAGCCCCGCGACCCCGAAGGGCTCTACGACTGGTTCGGGAAGGGCGGGAAATGAGCTACCCGATAACCCGGCGTGACTACCACATGGCCCGGTCGCTCGTAGCCGCCGCCCGCAACGGGCATTGGTCGAAGACCGAACGAATCGTGAACGAATACGCACACAAGCCCCAGAGCTTCGCGCCCCTACTCGCAGCACTCGACCATGTACTAGCCGAAGACCATGAGCGTTAAGGCGACCGAAGCAGCAACGTTTGATGACGCCCTGCTGCAACTGCAATCCATGCTCCACGAACTAACCGAACTCATCGAATCCCGGAGGTAAGAACCAAATGATGTCCGAAGCCCAGAAGAAGGCCGAAGAAGCTAAGCGCCTTGCCCGCGAAGCAGCCGAAGAAGCGGAGCGCGCCGAGGAGGAGGCCGTTCGCAGCCAGGAGGCAAATAACGCCTTCCGCAACATGATCATTGCCCAGAAGGCACGCAAGGATAAGCAGGCCGCCCTAACCCTGGGCGTCAACGGTGCGGACCCGTGGAAACTGCCCGAGCCCGAGAACTCCACAGAGCGATACATGGCCCGACTCATTGACGCAGTGGAACGCGGCGCAGGAATCGACCGACAGGCCGAAGCAGAGCAGCAGCGCAACGCCTACCTTGGCCACCTCGACGCCCTCATTGCACTTGAAGGCAGCACCGACTACTACAGCCCGGAGCAGCTTGACACCCTGGGCTACCAGAAGCAGCAGGCGGAGCCGACCACCTTCCCGGACGGCAACGAGCCCCCGGCGCTCAACAGCCCCGAACTCACCGCCAAGGTTGAAGCGCTAATGGCTATCCGCAATGAGCTGGAAGGCCCCGATACGTTCGGCAACGCAGAAACCAGTGAGCAGTAAACAACGTCGGGATATCGACCACTCACGGTTACGGCGCGAACGTCGGAAGCTGGAGAAACGACTACCAGCCCCATGCGCCTGGTGCGGCAAGACCGTGGAACCCGGTATCGACTACCGCGACCCAATGGCATTCGAACTGGATCACATCATCCCCGTGAGTCTTGGCGGTGATCCATTCGACCCGAACAATCATCAGATCATGCATAAGTCGTGCAATGCCTCGAAAGGCAACCGCACCGACAAGATGCCACCACTTCGCGCAAGCCGTGAATGGTGAGGCGTGTCTACGATCGTAGACATTCGCAGCGGCAGGTGAACCACTCCCCTTATACCGAGTGGGCACTACCCTGCCCACCTACCCGAGGGGGACCGGGGGTAGCAGCAGGGGCAACAGGGGCAGGGCTACCCAGTTCACTAATAGTGGACAGCATGAGCACAGGCTCAGATCAGCATCACGCATTCAGTTCGACGCAACTGCATTCGCGAATGGTGAGCAGCAGCCAGGCCAGCACCGCAGGCACGGGCAGGGCAGGCACCCCTACCCCTACCCACCCCCTACCGCCCCACACGGCGGGCAGCACGCGGCAAGCAGTGATGCACATGCAATCACTCTTCATTGTCGAGTGATCTTCATTCGGGAGCCTTTCCGCTATTGGCGGACATTCCCAGTCTCGGGCGATATTCGCCCTGGTTTGCTCGCCAGCTCTGAATGCTGACAACGTGTCAGCACTTCCGCCGGAAGCTCGGCAGTGGAGCGCAGAGCAGCCCGCAATCGGTGCCCCCGTTGGGGTGGGGGGGTACCTCAAACGGGCACGTCAAAGCCGCCTTTCAGGCATTGCGGCTTGTATGTCCCGAGTGAAAAGCCCAAGGGCCTGCTACGGCCCGCATATCTCCCATTCGCCCTGAATTGGCTTCTCCCAGCCTTTTAGGGCTCTACCCATACCCGAGTAAGGGTCTGGGGTTTCTGTTCATTCCCACGGCCACATAAGGCCGGATTACTCCGAAATGGAGGCGATTTGTCATGTCGAAACCCAGGGGCCGACCGCCGAAGGTGATTGTTGCCGCCCGTGCTCACGATTGGGACACGGTGCTTACAGAGGTGGCTGTGGGCCTGGTCTACCGATTCCGGAATGCGGATGAGGACGCACATCGGGCTGCAACGGATATTGCCGGTGAGATTCGGCAGTTGGTGAAAGCGATTCGAGAAGCCGGGGACGGCATTGATACGGATTCCGAGCTTGGCGCATTCCTGAACGAGAGCGCCGGGGAAGTCCCCGCGGTTATGGCACAGGTCACAGAGTCCGAAACGTGTGACGCAACGCATGCCGGCCTCGACCAGGCAAATGACGAGGGGGCCGACAGTGACCCTTACGACGATTTCGGGGCTTAGAGGCTCCGGAACTCCCCGCCTGGATTACGTCCCCACGGATTCCGTTCGCACTCGTGGCCCCGAGATGGCGAAGCTCATGCGCATTCTCGGTATCGAGCTTCACGACTGGCAGGCATACGCGGCAAACCAGATGTGCGGCGTGCGCGCCAATGGGAAATGGGCGGCTACCCGATTCGGGCTCTCCGTTCCCCGGCAGGCGGGTAAGACGACCCTGCTAATTGCCCGCGCATTGGCCGGTGCCCTGATCTTCGGCGACAAGCTGACTATCTTCACAGCCCATTTGTCGGCAACGTTCATGAAGGCGTTCGAAGAGCTTATCGAGCTGATCGAATCGAACCGAGACCTCGAACGACTGGTTAAGCCGAACGGGATTGTCCGGCAGCGTGGCCGTGAGGCAATCCGGTTCCGCAATGGGAACGTAATCCGGTTCATGGTGCGCAGTCCGCAGAACATTCGCGGCCTATCCCCGTCGCTCATCATCTGCGATGAGGCGCAGCACTTGAACCCGGATACCTGGGCGGCCTTGAAGCCAGCGCAGGCGGCGCAGAAGAATCCGCAAGTAATCCTTGTGGGCACTCCCCCGCATCCCGGCGCGGAGGGTGAGACGTTCCGGCATCTTCGGCAGTCCGGCCTAGACGAGAAGGCGCGCGTTGCCTGGCTGGAGTGGTCGGCTAACGATGGTTGCGACCCGGACGACAGGGCCGAATGGTGCATTGCCATTCCGACGCTCGGCACGTTCTGCGATATCGAGAATGTCGAAGACGACAGGGCGGACTTCCCGGATGACAAATTCATGCGGGAACGGCTCGGCATGTGGTCCGCCGCTTCTACCGATCCTGTTATTGATCCGGCCTTGTGGGAGTCGCTTACCGATCAGCTATCCCAGATTGACGACGCCCAGGGCTTCGCCTTCGGTGTGGACGTTGACCGGGAGCGGAATACGGCAACGATCTCGGTTTGCGGTGCTCGCGAAGATGGCTTGTTCCATGTCGATATTGCGAAGCAGATGCCCGGTACTGATTGGGTTACGGGTGAGCTGATCCGGCTTACTCAGCAGTGGTCTCCGGTGGCAATCGTCGTGAATGCGATGAGCCCGGCGGCTTCCATTCTGCCGAAGCTCTCGAATGCCGGTCTCCCTGTTGTGAAGCTGGGTATGTCGGATGCCTGTGCGGCTACTGGCCTTTTCTACGACACGGTTATTGCCCAGGGGATCAGGCATGTCGGAGAGCCCCGTTTGAGCACGTCTATCAACGATGTCCGGAAGCGGATCACTGTTGATGGCGCTTGGATGTGGGGGCGCAAGGCGTCGGAAGCCGATATCACTGCGGCCGTGTCGGCTACGTGGGCGTTGTACGGGTTCGAAGCGAAGCGGAGACGGAAGCCGAAGAAGAAGGCCCCGAGCATTGAGATTCTGTCGTGACGAAGCGGTGCGGCAAGTGCGGGCGCACTAAACCGGTGGTCGAGTTCTATCGGAATCGCTCTCGGTATGACGGTCTCCAATCCTCCTGCAAGGAATGCCAGCGTGTTACCGGCCGGGACTGGAAGCGGCGTCTACGTCGTGAGCATCCCGAGGTGCTGGCGGAGTGGGGGCGCAGGGACCGGGAGCAGCACAGGGGCAAGCGCAATGCCCAGGAACGCCGCCGGTATCACGCAACCAAACACCTGCGGGCCGAGCACTGCCGGGAGAAGGACCGGCGCTATCGGGCGCGTCTCCACGGATGCCCGGTGATTGATTTCCCCGCCGAGAAGGTGGCGGAACGGGTGGCCTACTTCGGCGGCCGGTGCTGGCTGTGCCGTGCCCCGTATGAGGCTATCGACCATGTAAAGCCGCTCGCTCAGGGCGGCGCTCATTGCCTGAGCAATCTTCGGCCTATCTGTTCGCCTTGCAATCTCCGCAAGGGCGATAGGTGGCCGTTCCACTGCTGACACGGTGTCGGCACTCTCCTACGCCCGGAGCCTTGGGCGGTTTTACGCACCGGCCTTTCTGTGGCCGTTGTGCGGTTCATTTCAACTCTTGATTGAGGTGCACGTAAGTGGCGAAGAAGAATTACGGCAAGCTGACTCCGGAGCAGGAGGGCAGTTTGCGGGCTCTGTTTCAGAAGCTCGACAAGCACGAGACCGGCAATAGCGAGAAGCACGCCTATTACACGGGCGAGGTGAAGGTTCCCTCTCTGGGCATTGCGATGCCGGAGCATTTCGATAAGCGGATCGGTACCGTCATTGGCTGGCCGGGCACGCAGATTGATGTGTTGGAGGAGCGTCTAGGTTTCCGGGGCTGGACTGTGGCGCAGTCGGCCGACATGGAGGACGGGGAGGACTTCGGCCTTGCCGAGATCTTCCGCGCGAATGGCCTTGCAACGATCTCCGCTCAGGCCCACATTGATGCTCTGATTTACGGGACTGCGTTCGTGTGCGTGGGCGTCGGGGATGCCTCGATTGATGAGCCGAACCCGTCGATTGTCGTTCAGTCTCCGCGCAATATGACGGGCCTGATTGATCCGCGTACGCGCCGTCTCACTATTGCGGCTTCCCGATTCTGGGATACCGAGGTTTCCGCCTACACAATGGCGACCTTGTACACCGATACCGAGACCATTGTTATTCAGCGGGCTACCGAGAATATGCCTTGGCGGGTGACGTGGCGGGGCGTTCACAACCTGGGGCGCGTCCCTGTCGTGCGGCTGGTCAATCGCGCGTATGCGTCGCAGCTGGAGGGCCGTTCGGAGATCACGCGCGGTATTCGCTCCGTGACCAATGCGGCCGTTCGCACCATGTCGAACGCGGCGATTAACCAGGAGTTCTACGCGACTCCGCAGCGCTACATGATCAACGTTAGTGAAGACCAGTTCAGCAAGAAGGACGGCTCTAAGGTCGCTGGCTTCGAGGCTGTTATGGGCCGGATGCTCGGCATTCCCTTTGATGAGGACAACCCGGAGGCGCGCCCGTCCGTTGGTCAGTTCCCGCAGGCTTCCCCGGACCCGTACCTTGCCCAGTTGACGAAGCAGGCGGAACTGTTCTCGGCGGAGGCCGGTATTCCGACCACCTATCTTGCGATCAGCGCGAACCAGCCTCCGAGTGCGGACGCTATCCGGGCTATGGAATCGCGGCTTGTGAAGCGGGCAGAGAAGCGACAGACCGATTTCGGCCAAGGCTGGATGGAAGTTGCCCGTTTGGCGCTGCTCGTGCGTGACGGCAAACTGCCGGAGGGCTTCAACCGCAACGTGTTCGTGTCTTGGTCCGATCCCTCTACCCCGACCAAGGCGGCGGCAGCGGATGCGGCTACCAAGCTTCGTCAGGTCGAGATTCTGCCGAAGAATTCGCGCGTTACCCGCGAATGGGTGGGCATGACCGAGGCGCAGATTCGCCAGCTGGAGCAGGAAGACCGGAACGCGCGCGTTGATGAGCTGATCAATGGGCTTCGTGGTGGCGCGGCGGAGGCTCGGGAGGATTCCGCAATTGCGGAACGGGCGGACCGTGACCGGCCGGTGAATGGCGACGATTCGAAGGAGGCCGCGTAACAATGGCTACCCCGAACGATATGCCGGTCTCCAATACCCCGGACGATTCCCCGGCGCTGGTTCATACAACGGAGAGCGCGAAGCCGACCGAGGGCGAGAAGCATTTCACACAGGACCACGTGAGCAAGATTCTCGCCAAGCATCGGCGGGAGATTGAGGCCCGCGTGGCGCGGAAGCATGAAGCGCTAGAAAAGAAGGCCGAGCTAGCCGACCGGTACCGGAATCTTGCCGATGAGGTTATCCCGGAGTTCGAGCGCATGAAGGCGGCGGAGGCCGAGCGGGAGAAGGCGGAGGCCCGGGAGGCGGAGGAGAAGCGCATTCGCGCGATTGCCGAGAAGGCCGGTATCCCTCGCGAGCTTCTGGGAAAGTCGGATGAATCCGTGGAGGAGATGCGGGAGCGTGCCGAAGCCCTCCGCGCCTACATGGACGAGAAGCGGCGCGAAAGCCAGCAGCGTTGGGAGTCGCTGAATTGCCCTACTCACACGATGCGGGGGCCTTCCGGCCCTCCTCCGGCTCCCAAGGACTTCTTGCGTGAGGCGCTGGAGGATGCTGTTTGGAGGCAGCGTTAGCCATGGACGTTATCGAGTTCCGGGAAGTTCTCGGAGACCTGAATACGGTCATGGTGCGGGACATTGATTCGATGTTCCGGGCAGCCTCCCGCAAGGGCATTTCGAGTGCCGAGTTCTGGCGGCTGATCGTTCAGGCGTACCCGGAGATCGTTGCCCCGCACATGTCGGCGGCCGGGGAGCTTGCGGCGTTCTATTACGACTCGCAGGCCCCGGAGTTGACGTTTCGGGCTGCTCCGGCTCCGCTTCCGGCTACTGCCCAGTTGCAGGCGTCGGCGCGGTGGGCTTTGAAGTCCCCGGCAGCTGTTGATCTGCTCTCGGGCTCGGCGCAGCGTGTCTTGTTCGGGCAGGCTCGGGAGACTGTGAGCTTGTCGGCCGGGCGGGAGCGTGGCGCTACGTGGGCGCGGTATGCGTCGTTCACTGCGTGCCCGTTCTGCCGGATGAACGCTACGCGTGGGGATGTGTATCGGTCGGAGGATACGGCGGATATGCAGTTCCACGACAATTGCCGGTGCATGGCCGTGCCGGTGCGTCCGGGTGGGAAGTATGAGCCCCCGGCGTATGTGGAGCAGTGGGAGGACGAGTACAAGGCGGCGCGTGCTGCGGCGGACTCGGGTGATCCGAATGCGATCCTGTCGGCTTGGCGTCGGAATCTGAGTGAAGCGGCGTAACTGAATATGCGAGAAGGCCCCCGGCTATTCCTTGTGGAGTAGTTCGGGGGCCTTTTTTGCGTTGCTGACACGGTGTCGGCATTCAGCTTCTCGACTATGCGGTTGTGGTCGGGCTGGCGTGTCTACGCCTTTCACTGCTCCCATTTCCGGAGAACTGATAGGGCGGTGCACACTTCGTCTTCTCGGATGTTCAGCCGCCGGGCAATTGTCCACACGGGGAGCCCTGCGGCGTGAAGCCGCCCAATCCCCCGGATTCTCCTTTCCGATCGCTCTGCGTGGCTCCTGGGGGTCATTCCGCCGCCTCCCCGTCGTCCTCCCGCTCTTCCGCGAGAGCCATCCGCCGCTGAACTTCGGCCATCAATTCGGCATTGGTGAGTTCGGCTAGTAGTTCCTGGACTTCTTCGGGGGAGCGGGCGCTCATGCGGTAGCCGCCTTCGCGGCAGTCTTGCGGGCCGGGGCCTTCTTCGCCGGGGCAGCGGCCTTTGTGGCGGCAGGGGCAGACTCGGCGCTATCGGCCGTCTCCGTCTTGGCGGCCGTCTTGCTCGGCTTCTTATAGGTCACGCCGGAGGCTTCGAGGAGGGCGTTCACTACTTCGTTCACCCGCTCGGCAACCTGGGTGCGCGGGCCGGTGCTGTTGTACACGGAGGCATCAACCTTGGCGCGGAACTCTTCGATGCCTTCCGCTACCTTTGCGACCCGATCGGCGAACTTGCCGAGCTGCGAAATGTACTTCTCGGCAGTAACGCCGGTCTGGTCTCCATTGCCACTATCGGAGCCCTCTTCGCCGTCTCCATTGCGGCTAGCCCGGCTCTCTTCAATGGCCTTCTTGATGGCATTGCGGTTGATCACTTCGCCTTCGGCAAGCTCCGCCGCCTTGTTCATGACTTCGGCGCGTTTCTCGGCAGTCAAGGCGCGCAGCGGGCGGGTAGCCGCCTCCGTGGCAGGCACCGGCGTGCCCTCCGGAAGCTCCCGCACGATCAGGGCGGCCTTAATGAGGTTGTCCGCATAGTCGCGCTTCCAGCCCCAATTCTGTTCGGTGTATTCGCCCCAGTTCGTATATCCGCGCTCTTTGTAGAGGTCGCCTTCCCGGATGTCATAGAGGGCGGCACCGGCCACGAGGTACGCAGCCTGGGCGGCCTGCTTGATTGCCGACTCGCATTCGATCAGGGCGTCTAGCTTCTGGTCATGCGTGAGGTTGTCCCACTTGCTCGGCACAGCGGGGGCGTTCTCGGTAGTGACTGCTTCGGCCATGCTTGGTACGCAATCCTTCCAGGTTGGGGCGGTAGTGGCGCTCGGTTCGAACTGACTGCGATCACGTTAAGGCTCGCGCAGATGGCGGCGCAACGATGCCCAGATGCCGACACGGTGTCAGCACTTGTCTGATTTGACAAATACACGAGAGTGTGCATTCAGTCCGAGTAGGGGATCTACCTGCGGGAATGCATAGTATGCCCATTCGAACCATATCCGGGCACGCGGTGTACCGGACCATGCTCATGCACCTGATGCGACTCGCCTCGAATATCGGCTGGATGCCGGTGGGCGGCTGGGCTTTACGCGCGATCGTCGCCGCGCTCATGGAGTGGAGCCGCAAATCCGAACTCTCCGGCGACCGGGCCGGACTGCTGGCCGGGCAGGACGTGGAGGCCTCGGTACGGGTCCACATGAAGCTCGCGGGCGGCTCCCGCGTGGACGAGATGAGCCACGCGGCGTTCCTGGCCCAGGCCGACGATTACGACAGCGCGGGCGACCTGCGCGACGGCGTGCTCAAACTGCTGAACCTGGAACTCCAGACCCACCCGTTCTCGGTGCTGCGGGCTGCCGAACTGCGGCGCTGGATCACCAGCGGCGACTACGACCGCATCCTGGACGGCCAGTACCCGCTGCGGGAGCAGGACAAGAACGTCCGCCTCGGCGACGAGATCAAGGACGCCGCCCGCACGTACCGGCAGAATTTCGATCAATCGGACGATCCGCTCATCCGCACCGTGCGCAACCTCGGCCGCGATGTGGCGGACGCGGTGAGCACGGTCGGACAAGAGGTAGGGGAAACCATTACGAAGCTCGGCCGCCGGATCACCGGCCGAGATCAGAACTGACGGAGGCTTATTCGTCGCCCTCGACCACGGGCGGGGTCTCGAGGATGTCGAGCACCCACTCCTCGGTGGCGGTCTCGGGATCTTCCTCGTCGGGGCGGATGCGGTTCGAGAGCCGCACGCCCAGGCCCAGCAGCTGGGCCGCCTTCACCATGTCGACGGCCTCGTCGGGACCGCAGTAGTGGGTGGAGATCAGACGGGGTTCGTCTTCGAAGTCCTCTTCGGACAACAGCGTCTCCAGTTCCAGACCTTCATCGGTTGACATGGTGCAGCACAGTACGCCGAGAGTTCGCCGTAGCGGTACCGAAACCCGCTCAGCGAGTGAACAACCAGGCGACGACTACGAGAACAAGAAGTGCTATCAGGGCAAGCTGGACACGCGAACGCGGCATCAGGCGGCTTCCTTCCGCATGCGGCGCGGCTGCGGGGCGGGGGCCGGTGCTTCCTGGGCGGCCACCCGGTCGCGGCCGAGCGCGCGCAGCGCGAACCGCAGCGTCCGGTCGAGCGCGAAGGCGATGATCAGGCAGACCGGCACCATGGCCGACAGCACCACCGCGAACTGGGGAACGAAGGGTAGGCCGGCCACCCACAGTTCGACGCCGTCCCACCATCCTGCAATCGCATGCACGAACCCCAGCCTAGGCCGATACCGGGAGAGCGGACGATTCGGGCCGCCGATCGGGGGGAATGCGGGACAGGCCTGCGACGAGGGTGGCGGCAGCTGCCGACCGGGCTGATTATGTAGGGCATGGAGTCCTACGACGAACCGGAATCCTTCGCCCGCCCGCTGGGCAGCGAGGCCGAGGATTTCGAAGACGATCCGACCGGCCTGTACGACGGTCCGGTGGACCGCCCCGACGCCGAGCTCTCCGCCGACTATCTCCCCTCCGCCACCGGGGGCACTCACAAATCGGTGTATCCCCCTATCGACGACTACGCCTTCCTCTCCGACTGCGAGACCACCTGCCTGATCGCGCGGGACGGCTCCGTCGAATGGATGTGCGTCCCCCGCCCCGACTCCCCCAGCGTCTTCGGCGCCATGCTCGACCGCAGCGCCGGCCACTTCCGCCTCGGCCCCTACGGCCGCAAGGTGCCCGCCGCCCGCCGCTACCTGCCCGGCGGGCTCATCGTGGAAACCACCTGGCAGACCGAGACCGGCTGGATCATCGTGCGCGACGCCCTAGTCATGGGGCCGTGGCACAACAACCGTTCCCGCAGCCGCAGCCACCGCCGCACCCCCATGGACTGGGATGCCGAGCACATCCTGCTGCGCACCGTGAAATGCGTGAACGGCGTGGTCGAACTCGAGATGAGCTGCGAGCCCGCCTTCGACTACCACCGCGGCGCCGCCAACTGGGTCTACAGCGGCGACGTCTACGAACGGGCCACGGCCACAAGCGAAATCGAAGGCTGCCCCACCCTCACCCTCGCCACCGATATGCGCCTGGGCCTGGAGGGCCGCGAGGCACGCGCCCGCACCCGCATGAAGGAGGGCGACCAGGTCTTCGTCGCCCTCGCCTGGTCGGACCTGCCGCTCCCCCGCAACTTCGAGGAAGCCGCCGAGAAGATGTGGGCCACCACCGAATGCTGGCGGCAGTGGATCACCACCGGCCGCTTCCCCGACCATCCATGGCGCGGGTACCTGCAGCGCAGCGCACTCACCCTGAAGGGCCTGACCTACGCGCCCACCGGAGCGCTGCTCGCGGCCTCCACCACCTCGCTCCCGGAAACCCCTGGCGGCGAACGCAATTGGGACTACCGCTACACCTGGGTGCGGGACTCCAGTTTCGCGCTGTGGGGTCTGTACACGCTCGGCCTGGACCGCGAGGCCGACGACTTCTTCGCCTTCCTGCACGATGTCGCCAGCGACGGCAACGGCGGCGCCGTACCGCTGCAGGTGCTCTACGGCATCGGCGGCGAACGCGAGATCACCGAATCCGAACTCTCGCACCTGTCCGGGTACGACGGCGCGCAGCCGGTCCGCATCGGCAACGGCGCCTACAACCAGGACCAGCACGATATCTGGGGCACCATCCTGGATTCCGTTTACCTGCACGTGAAGTCACGCCAGCAGGTCCCGGAAACCTTGTGGCCCTTGCTCGAACGACAGGTGCAAGCGGCAATCGAGAACTGGCGCAACCCCGATCGCGGCATCTGGGAGGTGCGCGGCGAACCACAGCACTTCACCTGCTCCAAGGTGATGTGCTGGGTCGCCCTCGATCGCGGCGCGAAACTGGCCGAACTGCACGGCGAATTCGACTACGCCAAGAAGTGGCGGGAGATCGCCGACGAGATCCACGCCGACATCCTCGACAACGGCGTCAACTCCGAAGGCGTGTTCACCCAGACCTACGGCGGCGACACTCTCGACGCGTCATTGCTGCTGGTGGTCCTGCTCCGCTTCCTGCCGCCGACCGACCACCGGGTGCGCGCCACCGTGCTGGCCATCGCGGACGATCTCACCGAGAACGGCCTCGTGCTGCGCTACCGCACCGACACCACCGACGACGGCTTGTCCGGCGCCGAAGGGTCGTTCACCATCTGCTCGTTCTGGCTGGTCTCCGCGCTGGTGGAGATCGGCGAGCTGCAGCGCGGACGCCAGCTGTGCGAACGCCTGCTCGGCTACGCCAGCCCGCTCAAGCTGTACGCCGAGGAGATCGACTCCCGCACCGGACGGCACCTCGGCAACTTCCCGCAGGCGTTCACGCACCTGGCGCTCATCAATGCGGTGATGCACGTGATCCGCGCCGAAGAGAACCACCGGGCCGGGAACTTCCACCCGGCACACCTGGGACGCTGAGTTCTCCGGGGTTGCAAAGAGAATCGCCGCCACCCGCAGGACGCGGGTGGTGGCGTTCTCCGCCTTGTGGTGGGGCCCGGCCCGGACCCACGGTGGAGCGGGTCGGCGCCCCGTAGCGGAACCCGCTCAGTACGAGGGGTTCTCGCCCAGCATGTCGGCGCGCTCGCGCAGTTCGCGCAGGCGCACCAGTGACGTCTCGATCTCGGTGAGCCGCTGCTCCCGGCGCGCACCGGAATGCACGGCCGCGGCCTCCTCGGCGGCGCGCATGGAGGCGTCCACCGAACGCAGCGTCGAATTCGCGATCTCGGTGAAATGGTCACGCAGACTGCGCTGTACGGCGCGCAGCCGGTAGCGGGACTCCTTGCTCACCTGGAAGATCACATCGTCCATGAGCCGCGCCACCGCCACCTTGGCCTCGGACTGGCGGCGCTGCTTGCGGCCCTTGCGGTCGTCCCACAGCGCGTTCACGCCCAGCAGCACACCCGCACCGGCCGAATACCAGTTCACCAGCGACATACCCAGCAGGCTGGTGGCCAGGCCGACCATGAGCAGGCCCGCGTAGGAGCCGCGCAGGGTGTTCAGGACCTGTTGCGTGATCCCGTGTTTCGCGCTCTCCAAGGGTTCCATGGTGGCGACGGGCTCCAGCACCGCGCCGACATCACCCGGGTTGTCGAGCTTCAGGTCCGGGGTCGGAATGCCGCTGTCGGGGAACTTGGCCGCCACCTGCTCGGCCAATTCGACCGACCGGTAGTGGGCGATGACGAAGTTCTCCTCCACCGCCTCACAGATCTTGGCATCCAGCTCCGCGCTGAAATCGGCCCACTTGCGCACCGGATCCCGCTGCATGATCTGCGATTCGGACTCACGGATCAGACTGCGCAGCCGGTGCCGCAGATCGTGTTCGGTATCGGCCATCAGCTCGGCCGCGCCGTCTGCGAGCGTGAGCGACCAGTTGGCGGTGCGCAGGCGCAGCTGCTCCGCCTCTTCGCGGGTGCGGCGCAGTTGCTCGGTGATGACGGTGAAGCGGCGCGGATCCCGCAGCGTCTCACCCTCACTGCGCAGCGCGAGCGCCAGATGATCGGTGATGAGCCGGATATCGCGCACCGCCGCCTCGCTGGCGACCACGTCCGCGCGGCCCAGCACGTAGGCGCGCAGATGGTCCAGCAATTGCGGCACACCGGATTCCAGATCCAGCTGCTGATCGCCGAGCGCGGCGGCATGCTCGTGCAGCTGTGCCGAGGCCGGCGCGACCGCGAAGGCCAGCCCGGCATCGTCGAGCAGCTGCCGGTCCTGCTGCTGCACCTGCGGCCACTGCGGATACTGGTCGATCTTGTTGAGCACGCAGACGACCGTCGGGCACACCTGCTGAATGCGCTGCAACTGCTCGATCTGCGCGGCCGTGAACGGCGCCCCCGCATCCGCGACGTACAGCACCGCGTCCGCGGCCGCCAGCAACGACCAGGTGGACGGCGTCTCACCGGGCGAACCGGGCGCGTCCAGCACCACGAAGCCCTCCGCCAGCAGCGGACTCGGCGCGGTGAACTCGGCGCGGATGACGCCCTCGGTCTGCAGTTCCTGCACCGCGGTCACCGGATCCACCGACAAGCGCTCGGCCGTGCCCGCGGCGCCCACCTTCACCAGCGTGGCGGTCGCCTGCGCACCGTACTCGGCGATCACGGGCACGCCGGGCTGCCCGTCGGTCGCGCTCACCGGCGCACCGACCAGGCTGTTCACCAACGTGCTCATGCCACTGCGGGATTCGCCCACCACGACCAGGCGCACCCGCGGATCGGCGACCCGGGCGCGGGCGATGCCCAGCCGGTTCGCCAGATCGGTCCGGCCCGCGGCGTGGGTCAGCCCGAGCAGCTCGTCGAGCAGCTCGAGCAGTGGTCCCATCGCATCGGGATTCTTCACCACAGCAAGTCGTTCGACGCCGCTCACAGGAGCATTGTGTGATCGAACGGGCCGTGTGCCCCGTAGTGGTGGCTGTCGGCCGGCGCCGCATCGGGCAGCAGACCGGACGAGAGACCCGCATCGTGCATGAGACCCGACGACAGATCGTGCGCGGACAGCGAGTCATCGGTCACCAGCGCGGTGTCGTGCAGGGTCAGCGCGGGATCGTGATAGGTCGGCGCCGTGGTGTACGAGGCCAGCGCGACATCGTGCACGCCCAGCTGCCCGTGACTCGGATCCACCTGGTAGTCCATGGGTTTCACCGGCTGCATCTCCGGCACGTGCATATCCGGGATGCTCGGCTGCGTGGTCGGCACGGACGGCATCGACGGCACGGTCTGCGGCGCCGGCACCGGCGCCACCGAAACCTGCGGCTGCGAACCGTGATCGGGCAGTCCGCCGTGATCCGGCTGGCCACCGTGATTCGGCACGTCCGGGACGGTCGGCGGCAACGTGTTGTCCGGCAGCGTGTTGTGATCCGGGGTCACCGTCGGCTGGTGTGCCGTACCCGAATCCGGGTCGCTCGGCACGCCACGGGACGGGCCGCCGCCGTGCGTCGTCGCGCCATTGCCGCCGTCGTCGGTGGGCTGCTGGTGCTGATCGGTCGGCTGGTGCTGCGTGGTGACCGGGTCGGGCTTGTCATTGGTCGGGACCGTCGACGGATCCGGCTGCCTGGTCGGCTCCGGCGCGGTGGTCACCGCATTCCCGGTGTCCGGCTTGGTGGTTCCGGTGTCGGGCTTGGTGGTCCCGGCATCGGGCACGGTCGGCAGCTTGGTGGTCGCGGGCACCGGCGGCACCGTGGTGAGACCCGCGTCCGGCTTGGTCGACGGCACACTGACCTGCGGCGACGTCCCCGCGGACGGCTGAGTGGCGGGCACCGGCTTGGAAACCACGGTGACCGGATCGTGCGACGCCGGCTGATCACGCAACCCGGACGCGGTGAGCACCGGCTGCCGCTGATCGAACAACACCGGCACGGCCGCCGCGGGCGCGGTCAGCGGCGACGGGGCGCCGGACGTGCCGAGCAGGTTGCCGATCGGGTGATTCGCCGCATCGGGCTGAATCGTGGTCTGCAACGGGGTGGCCGCCACCGGCTGCGCGAAAGCGACCGGGGCAGTGACAACGGGCGCGACCGCCACCGGCACCACCGGTGCGACCACCGAGGACACGGGCGAAACCGTCACGGGCGCAACCGGAGCCGCAGGACCGGACCCGAAAGCGGGAGCAACCGAACTCGGAGCACCGAAACCGGACCCACCCGGAGCACCGAAACCCGAACCGGGAGCACCGAAACCGGGGCTACCGGCGGACGCGCCGGGAGCGCCGAAACCAGGAGCACCGGCAGACGCACCAGGAGCGCCGAAACCGGGAGCACCGGCTGCTGCGCCGGGAGCACCGAAGCCGGGAGCGCCCGCAGACGCACCGGGAGTACCGAAACCTGGGCCGCCCACGGACGAACCGGGAGCACCGTGCGCATTGGAACCGGGGGCGCCGGAGCCGCCGAACGGCGAGCCGGGCGCACCGGCACCGGGTGCACCAGCGGGCGCGCCTTGGCCGCCGAAGGGCGAGAACTGGCTGCCCGCAGCGGAACCCGGGGCATTGCCGCCGCCGAACGCGTCGGTCCCCTGTCCCGGAACGGCATTCGGGCCGCCGGCCGCGACATTCTGCATACCGGGCATATTGTTCTGCATCGCGGGCGAATCACCGTGCGCCGCAGTGACGTTCACGCCCTGATCGCCGTTGAGCGGCTGGCCGTGGTAGCCCGGCGCATGCGAGAGGCCGTCGTGCAGCTGGTTGCCCAGCTGGTTGTACTGGTTGCCGATATTGCCGACCGCCACATCGGCCGTCATGGCCGTGTGGACCCACACGCCGTCCAGTCCGACATGCACGTCGACGCTCAAGCCGGTGTGCACGACCGCGCCGAAGCCCTGCTGCTCGCCGCCGAACCCCGGCTGCTGCTCACCGACGCCGTCGAAGAAGTGCCCCGGCTGCCCGCCCTCGCCACCACTACCGAAGTAATGCCCCAGCTCGCTGGGAGCGCCGTCGCCGCCACCGAAGAAGTGCCCGGACTGACCGGGCGCCGCGCCGCCGTCGCCGAGGCCGGAGCCCTCGGGGAAACCGGTTCCGGCGCCCGGGAAGAACCCGCCGCCACCGTTCATCCCCGGCAGGTGCAGGCCCGGCAGGAAGCTCTGGCCGTCGCCGATCGGCTGCCCGGTCTGACCGCCGAACAGGTTGCCCAGCTGGCCGAACGGATCCGCGGCGGCCGGCTGATTGTTGAACGGCTGGCCGAAGGCATTGCCGGCCTGGTCGAGCGGTATGCCGGAACCCGGTACCCCGCCGCCGGTTTCGTACGGCAGGCCGAAGGCATTGGTCGCGGTGCCGGGATCGGCGACGCCGATCCCGTGGAAGCCGGAGTCGGACGGGTCGGGGGCGGGCCCGCCGTAGTTGGCGGGGAGCAGCCCGGCGTCCGTGCCGTGCTGGAAGTCGTGCCGCGAGTCGGGCGAGCTGACCGGTGCGTAGGACTGTCCGAGGTGAGCGGGCGGCACCGGATCGGAGGTGAGGTCCGGGAAGGACACCGTCGCGCTGGGTTGGTGCTGCTGCGGGTCGTCGGCTTCGGACCAGTGGCTGTCGTGTTCGATGGCCGGCGTGACGCTGGTGCGGGTGCCGGCGGAGGCGATCAGCGCACCACCGGTCACGTATGCGCCTGCCCTCGCCACGCGGGCGACACCGGTGGCAATGGTGTACGCGGCGTCGCCGGCGTTTTCTCCGTGGCCGGGGTCGTCGTCGTAGGGCAGATCACGTGGCATACGGGCTCCCGCTCTCAGGGTTCGGCGACCTACGGGGAGTAGGCCGCCGTTTACACGCTTGTTTCACACCCTATTTCCGGATATCCGGTCTGTCACATCCGCCAGGTAGGTGGCGGTGTGCGCAGTGGTGAGAGACATAGCTTGACAGCCTGCATATCCGGACGGAAGCCCCATTTTTCCCCTGCTCAGCCAACCCAGGTTTTCATGCAGTCCGACCGGTCTCGCCGATCGACAGACTCTTTCCGAATGTCTCGAAAACGTCAAGTGCCAATCACGCCCCACCACCCCACCCGCCCCGGCAACGGGACGATCAACAGCGATGCCCCGCTGCCCTGAGGCAGCGGGGCATCCCTCTATCAACAGCCGTGCCAGCTAGCTAGCCCTGACACGGCGGGCACCCACCCCCATCAACAGCCGTGCCCCGCTGCCGTACAGGCAGCGGGGCACGAGAGTCCCGAGAGTGGGAGCTACTTCTTCTTGTCGGCGGGGGCGTCGGAGGAGAGCGCCGCCACGAAGGCTTCCTGCGGCACCTCGACGCGGCCGATCGTCTTCATCCGCTTCTTGCCTTCCTTCTGCTTCTCGAGCAGCTTGCGCTTACGGCTGATGTCACCGCCGTAGCACTTGGCGAGCACGTCCTTGCGGATCGCCCGAATGTTCTCGCGCGCAATGACCTTCGAGCCGATGGCGGCCTGGATCGGCACCTCGAACTGCTGCCGCGGGATGAGCTCGCGCAGCTTGGTGGTCATCTTGTGCCCGTAGCCCTGGGCGGCGTCCTTGTGCATGATGGCCGAGAACGCGTCCACCGCCTCGCCCTGCAGCAGAATGTCCACCTTGACCAGCGCGGCCTGCTGTTCGCCGGTCTCCTCGTAATCGAGCGAGGCGTACCCGCGGGTCCGCGACTTCAGCGCGTCGAAGAAGTCGAAGATGATCTCCGCCATGGGCAGCGTGTACCGCATCTCCACGCGGGTCTCGGACAGGTAATCCATGCCGAGCAGTTCACCGCGCCGCGATTGGCACAATTCCATGATGGTGCCGATGAATTCGCTCGGCGCGATGACGGTGCACTTGGTGATCGGCTCGTAGATCTCGCGCACCTTGCCCTCGGGCCAGTACGAGGGGTTGGTCACTACCTGCTCGGAGCCGTCCTCCAGGACCACGCGGTAGATCACGTTGGGCGCGGTGGAGATCAGCTCCAGCCCGAATTCCCGTTGCAGCCGTTCACGAGTGATCTCCATGTGCAGCAATCCCAGGAAGCCGCAACGGAATCCGAAGCCGAGGGCCACGGAGGTCTCCGGCACGTAGGTCAGCGCGGCATCGTTGAGCTGCAGCTTGTCCAGTGCGTCACGCAGATCCGGGTAGTCGGATCCGTCGAGTGGGTAGAGGCCGGAGTAGACCATGGGCCGCGGCTCGCGGTATCCGGTCAGCGCCTCGGTCGCCCCGTCGCGCATGGTGGTGACGGTGTCACCGACCTTCGACTGCCGCACATCCTTCACACCGGTGATGAGGTAACCCACCTCACCGACGCCCAGCCCCTGGGTGGGCTTGGGTTCGGGCGAGACGATGCCGATCTCCAGCAGTTCGTGGGTCGCGCCGGTGGACATCATCTTGATCTTCTGGCGCGGGGTGAGCTTGCCGTCCACCACTCGCACGTAGGTGACGACGCCGCGGTAGGTGTCGTAGACCGAGTCGAAGATGAGGGCGCGCGCGGGGGCGTCGGGCTTGCCGACCGGCGCCGGCACCTCGGCGATGACCTTGTCCAGCAGTTCGGGCACGCCGACGCCGGTCTTACCGGAGACCCGCAGCACGTCATCGGGTTCGCACCCGATGATGTGGGCGATCTCGGCGGCGTAGCGGTCCGGGTCGGCGGCCGGCAGGTCGATCTTGTTGAGGACGGGAATGATGGTCAGATCCCGTTCCATGGCCAGATAGAGATTGGCGAGCGTCTGCGCCTCGATGCCCTGTGCGGCGTCGACCAGCAGGACCGCGCCTTCACACGCTTCCAGCGCACGTGACACTTCGTAGGTGAAGTCGACGTGTCCGGGCGTGTCGATCAGGTGCAGGACGTAGTCGACACCGTCGACCTGCCAGGGCAGCCGCACGTTCTGGGCCTTGATGGTGATGCCGCGCTCGCGCTCGATATCCATCCGGTCGAGGTACTGCGCACGCATCGCCCGCTCCTCGACCACCCCGGTGAGTTGCAGCATGCGGTCGGCCAGGGTCGATTTCCCGTGGTCGATATGCGCGATGATGCAGAAGTTCCTGATCTTTTGCGGATCGGTGAACGTCGTATCGGCGAAGCTGGGCACTCCACTCCCTCACAATGGTCGATGAACTGCCGACCATCGTCCCATGACGGACGCACCGGCCCGCGCATCGGTCCACCGCACCCGCTGCGGCGGGTGCGGTGGACCGCGCGGTCAGACCGTGGCCGGGACGGGTTCGGGGGCGGTGGTCGCGGCCGCTGCGGCGCGGCCGCCTCGCAGGGTGACCAGGGCGAGCGGTATCCCCACGGCCACGATGATGCCGGCGACGATGATCGCCAGCCGATACCCGTCGAGGAAGGCGTGCAAGGGCGCGGCGCCGTGCTGGGCGGCGGAGGCCGAGCGGGTGGTGAGGATCGCACCGACGATGGTGATGCCGAGCAGCGCCGAGATCTCCCGCGCGGCATTGACGACCGCGCCGGCCGCGCCCGCGATGGCCGGTGGCATCCGGTCCATGATGGCCGCGTTCAGCGGGGTCATGACCAGGCCGGATCCCAGTCCGAACAGGATGAACGGCGGCATCAGGTCGATGATGTGCCCGTGCTCGCCGATCATGGCGATGCCCAGCAGCGCGCCGACGATGCCGGCGACGCCGATCGCGACGGTGATATTGGTGCCGAGCCGCCGGTCCGCGAGGGGTGCGATCGGGGAGATCACCACCATGCTGACGGCCATCGGAATGAAGGCCGCGCCGGCCGCGGTCGGTGAGAAGCCGAGCACGTTCTGCATGTACATGGCGGTGAAGAAGTAGATGCCCATGACGCCGAAGCCCCACAGCATCATGGTGACGACGCCGCCGCTGAAGATCCGGTTCCGGAACATGGACATGTCCACCATCGGGTCGGCGGTGCGCATTTCGACGATGACGAAGGCCGCGAGGGCGACGGCGGCGAGGGCGAAGCAGCCGAGGATCAGGGTCGAGGTCCAGCCGCGATCATGGCCTTCGATGAGCGCGTAGGTGACGGCGAACAGCGCGACGGTCGAGGTCACCAGGCCCGGCAGGTCGAGGCGGCGGCGTTCCCTTTCCCGGGTCTCGTCGAGCGTGAGGGCGGTGATGGCCATGGTGACGAGCCCGAAGGGCACGTTGATCAGGAAGATCCACCCCCAGTCCACATGCTGGCTGATAACGCCGCCGGTGAACGGCCCGAGCGCCAGCGCCAGCGCGCCGATGGCACTCCAGACACCGACGGCCTTGGTGCGTTCGGCGTCGTCGGGGAACAGCCCGGAAATGATGGCCAGCGTCGGCGGGATGGCCGCGGCCGCGCCGACGCCCTGCAGGACGCGGGCCGCGATGAGCATGGTCTGGCTGTCGGCGAGTCCGGCCAGCAGTGACGCGAGGGTGAAGACGCCGAGCCCGCCGAGGAACATGCGCCGGCGTCCGAAGAGGTCGGCGAGTCGTCCGCCGGCCAGCATGAGCCCGGCGAAAACCAGGATGTAGCTGCTCACCACCCATTCCAGGCCGGAGATGGACAGGCCGAGGTGGCGCTGGATGGACGGCAGCGCGACGTTCACCACGTTGTTGTCGAGAAATGTCATGAAGGTGGCCAGGGAAACCCCGATGAGGGCCCACCAGCGGCGAGGCAGTGTTGGCACCGTGCGACTCCTATACGCAGTGCTTGTACGACGTTCCAGTACGTTGTACATGTACGTGGTACACGAAAGCCTGTACGTTGTATATTTGTCAAGTGGCGAAAATGGAGAACCGGCTCAGCCGGGAGACGGTGGCCGACAGCGCGCTCGCCCTCGCCGACGCCGAGGGCCTCGAGGCGCTCACCATCCGGCGCCTGGCACAGCAACTGGGCGTCACCCCGATGGCGCTCTACTGGCATTTCAAGAACAAGGACGAACTGCTCAACGGCGTCCTCGACCGCCTCTGGGGACAGATCGACACCACCCGCGACCGCTCGCTGCCGCTCCTGGACCAATTCCGCGCCCTGGTCGAATCATTGGTGACCGTGCTGCGCGCGCACCGCGCCCTGGTCCCGCTGCTGGAGATCCCCAGCGATCACGAACCGAACCCCGGCTTCCTCGACGCCACCGAGACCGCGCTGGAGATCCTCACCGAGTACGGCTTCGACACCGAACGCGCCGCCGCCATCTGCGGCAACGCCCTCCGCGCCAGCATCGCCCTGGTCCTCGGCGAGCCCGGCGCCGCGACCCCGCAGCAGTCCCCCGAGGAAGTCACCGAGATGATCCGCCGCAAGCGCCTGCGCCTGGAAACCCTTCCGCAGCAACGCTATCCCCGCGTAGTCGAAGCCGCCGGCTACCTCACCGCCTGCGACCCCGACCGCCACTACAACTTCGGCCTCGACTTCTTCGTCTCCGCCATCGCCGCCCTCCCCCGCCCCGTACAACCCGGCTGAGCTGCCCGTATCCGGCCCGGATGAGAAAGCGGACATCCGCCGTTAGGCTGCCGGTCATGGCCGGCAGGTGGAACGCCTTGGGGAAGCAGTTGGGGAACGTGGCTAAAGAACAGAGTTCACAGATCGCGAAGCAGCAGGCGCCCAAACTGTTCGGGCGGGTGCGGGCGTCGGCGTTGTGGGATCGGGCCGTGCGCGCGGTCTCGGCGCCGAAGCCGGGTCCGGGGGTGACGGTCCGGCCGACCGCGTCGACCGCGGTGCCGTCGCGGGAGCGGGCGCGGCAGATCGTGTACTGCCCGCAGCTGGACGGGCGCGCCGATCCGGGGGAAATCGTCTGGACCTGGGTGCCTTACGAGGAGGATCCGGGTAACGGCAAGGATCGTCCGGTGCTGGTGGTGGGCAGGGAGGGCAAGACCCTGCTCGGGCTGATGCTCTCGTCGAACGAGGAGCACGCGCACCACCCGAACTGGGTCGGTATCGGTTCCGGCCCATGGGATCACGCGGATCGGCCCAGCTGGGTGCGGCTGGATCGGGTGCTGGATGTGCCCGAGATGGGTATCCGGCGGGAGGGCGCGATCCTGGAGCGCAAGCTCTTCGATCGGGTCGCGCACCGCCTGTGCGCCGAATACCACTGGTACTGAACGTCTTTCAGCTGAGCACGTTCCGGGAACGCCCGAACAGCACGCCGTACACCAGTGCGCCGAGTACGCCGCCGACCAGCGGGAAGACGATGAACACCCACACCTGCGCCATCGCGCCGTCCTGATACGGCGCGACCGCGAGGCTGCGCGCCGGGTTCACCGAGGTGTTGTCCACCGGAATCGAGATCAGGTGGATGACAGCGAGCGTGATGCCGATCGACAGTCCCGCCAGCGGCACGTCGGAGAGCCGGTCGGTGGAGGCGAGCACCACGAACACCAGCAGCGCGGTCAGCAGCACCTCGACGGTGATGGCCGCGGCGAGCCCGTAACCGTCGGTGGTGACATCACCGAGCGCGGTGGCCGAGGGACTGTGCGCGCCCCAGCCGTTGGCGGCGAGCCCGTTGGCGGCCCGGTCATAGGAGGGCAGGTTCTTGGCGACGGCGTAGATGACCGCGCCCGCCGCGAATCCGCCCAGCAGTTGCGCGATCCAGTAACTGACCGCGGTGAGGGCCGTGATCCGGCCCAGCAGCAGTTGTCCCACCGTGACTGCGGGGTTCACGTGGCAGCCGGAGATCGGCCCGATGGCGTAGACCAGGAACATCAGGGTGAATCCGAAGGCGAGGGCGATGCCCAGCGCGCCGACCCGTTCACCGGCGAGGACCGCGGTGCCGACACCGCCGAGCACCAGTACGAAGGTGCCGAGCGCCTCCGCGAACAGCTTCCTGCCCAGGGAGATCTGTTCGTTCTCCGCTAGTTCCTCGACGATTTCCTGCACTGTGGGAGACATCAGCCACCTTCCGGATCGTCCCGCTCGGGAGCGGAAAACACCTGTAGTTCTGCTGAATCACGCATGCGAAAGCACGTCTCACGCGAGTCGAGTGATCTCCACCGTCACCTCGAGATCGGTCGAGCCGCTACCGCTGAAGATACCTTTGAGGGGCGGTACATCCGCGTAATCACGTCCGACGCCGACGGACACGTGTTGCTCGGTGACGGGAATGTTGTTGGTCGGGTCGTAGCCCCACCACTGCCCGGTCCAGGCTTCGACCCAGGCGTGCATCTGCCCGGCGACGGTGTCGCCGACCTCGGCGGCGGGGTCGGGGTGCAGGTAGCCGGAGACGTAGCGGCTGGGAATCCCCATGGTGCGCAACAGCAGCAGGGTGAGGTGCGCGAAGTCCTGGCAGACGCCTTGTCGTTCGGCGAAGGCCTCGACGGCGGAGGTGTGCACGGAGGTGGTGCCGGCCAGGTAGTTCATTTCCCGGTGCACCCATTCCGCGCCGCGCACAACGGCTTTGGCGGGCGGGACGCCGCGGGAGAGCTGCCGGGCGATGGGGGCGAGGCGGCGTTCGCGGGGCACGTATCCGGTGGGGGTGAGCAGTTCGTCGAAGCGGTCGCCGATCTCGGCGTGGCGCAGTTGTTCCCAGGAGAGTTCTTCGGCGGGGCCGGCGAAGGGCTCGGTTTCCACCACGGAGGCGCTGGTGACCTCCAGTTCGGTGTGCGGGGCGTGCAGGTCGAAGGCGGTGACGCTGGTGCCCCAGTAGTCGGTGTACCGGTAGGAGCGGGTGGAGGGCACGGTCTCGACCCGGTTCAGGATGACGTTCTGCCGGCTGTCGGCGCGCGGGGTGAGCCGCGCCTCGTTGAACGACCGGGTGACCGGTGCGTCGTACACGTATCCGGTGGTGTGTACCACCCGCATCCGCCAGCTCATGCGGGCTCCTCCACCATCGAGTTGTTGCGGCCGTGCAGCCCGGTCCAGGCCACCCAGGATTCGGCGTGGAAGTACTGCAGCGCCACCGCTTCCCCGACTTCGCGGCAGGTCTGCTGGAGCCACAGCAGTCTGCTGGGCAGGTCCTCGAGCAGTTCGGTCGAGGGGAGGAATTCGAGTTCGCTGCGGGCCCGGCCGAGCAGCCGGTGGGCTTCCTGCCGGGCGGCGAAGCGGCTGTTGGGCCGCTGATCCAGTTCCTGCAGACAGGTTTCGGCGACGCGCAGGGAGTGGAAGACCGAGCGCGGGAAGAGCCGGTCCAGCAGGATGAAGTCGGCGATCTGATTGGCGTCGAGTACGCCGCGGTGCGTGCGCAGGTAGGGATCGTGCGCGCCGGCCGAGCGCAGCACCGTCACCCACGCGGGTGAGGAGGTGCGATCACCCGCTCGTGAAAGCAACAGCCGCACAGTCATGTCCACGCGTTCGATGGATCTGCCGAGCAGCAGGAATCGATAGCCGTCGTCGCGGCTGAGCGTGGAGTCGGAGAGTCCGGCGAACATGGCGGCCCGGTCGGTGATGTAGTGGCAGAATTCGTGCGGTCCGAGCGCGCGGGCGGCGCGTTCGGCGGCGGCCAGGCCGTTGAAGGTGGCGTTCAGGCATTCCCACATTTCGGTGGAGGTGACTTCGCGTGCGCCGCGGGCATTTTCGCGGGCGCGGGCGACGGAGTCGACGATGGAGCCGCCGTCGCGGCCGAAGGCCACCAGTTCGGTCACCGACCAGACGTCCAATTCCTGTGCGGGCGTTTCTATTCCGAGTACCCGTAGCAGTACTCGTGAGGTTTTGTCGGGGTCGACGGTGGCGTCCTCGAGTAGTTGATGCACCGCGACGTCGAGAATGCGCGCCGTATATTCGGCGCGCTCCACATAGCGCCCGATCCAGTACAGGGATTCGGCATTGCGCGCCAGCATGATTGGTCCCGCCTAAAAGTAGTCACCTGCCCAGCGCCATTGCTGTTTCGAAATACGACCTGTTACTCAGGCCTGTTGTTGTTGCTGTTGCTGCTGGCTGCCGTGTGCGGGCGCGACCTCCCGCGACTGGTCGCGTTCGGGTGCGATGTGCATTTCGCTGACCAGCTGCTCCCCCGCCAATTCGCGTTCCGCGCCGGAGGTTCTGGGCGCCAGTACCCAGGTGTCCTTGCTGCCGCCGCCCTGACTGGAATTGACGACCAAGGAATCGGCGGGCAGCGCCACCCGGGTCAATCCGCCGGGTAATACCCAGATGTCGTCGCCATCGTTGACGGCGAAGGGGCGTAGGTCCACGTGCCGGGGCGCGAGCCGGTTGTCGATCTTGCTGGGCACAGTGGACAACTGGACCACCGGCTGCCCGATCCACCCGCGCGGATTCGCCTTCACCTTGCGCCGGATCGCTTCCAGCTCTTTGGCACTCGCGTCGGGGCCGATGACGATCCCATAGCCGCCGGACCCCTCGACCGGTTTCACCACGAGTTCGCCGACACGGTCGAGCACCTCGTCGCGTTCCTCGGGTTCCCAGCAACGGTACGAATCCACATTGGGCAGAATCGGTTTCTCGCCCAGGTAGTACTCGATGAACGCGGGCACATAGGTGTAGACGAGTTTGTCGTCGCCGACGCCGTTGCCGACCGCATTGGCCAGCACCACGCTGCCCGCGCGGGCCGCGTTCAGGATGCCGGCGACGCCGAGCATCGAATCCGGCCGGAACTGCATGGGATCCAGGAAGGTGTCGTCGATGCGCCGGTAGATGACGTCCACCTGCCGTTCCCCCGCGGTGGTGCGCATGTAGACGACATTGTCGCGGCAGAACAGGTCCCGGCCCTCGACGAGTTCCACGCCCATCTGCCGGGCCAGCAGCGAATGCTCGAAGTAGGCGGAGTTGTAGACGCCGGGGGTGAGCACGACCACGGTCGGGTCGGCTTCATTGGGTGCGGCGGCGGCGCGTAGCGCGCGCAGCAGGTTGCTCGGATAGTCGCCGACGGCCCGCACCCGGTGCGAGGCGAACAGGTCGGGGAACACGCGCGCCATGGTGCGGCGGTTCTCCATCACATAGGAGACGCCGGACGGGGAGCGCAGATTGTCTTCCAGCACACGGAAATCGCCGTGCTCGTCGCGGATCAGATCTATCCCGGCGACGTGGATGCGAACACCGTTGGGCGGCACCAGCCCTGCCGCTTCGCGATGGAAATGCGCGCAGGAGGTGACGAGTCGTTTCGGGATCACCCCGTCGCGCAGGATGGTCTGTTCCCCGTACACGTCGGCGAGGAAGGCTTCGAGGGCCCGCACCCGCTGTTTGATGCCGCGTTCGAGTTTGGTCCATTCCGTGGCGGCTATCACTCGCGGTACCAGGTCGAGCGGGAAGGGCCGCTCCTGTCCGGAGAGGGAGAAGGTGATGCCCTGGTCCACGAAGGCCCGTGCCAATGCTTCGGCGCGGGCGGCCAGTTCCTCGGCGTCGATCACGGCCAGGGCATTGAAGATGCCCCGGTAGGGCGCCCGGATGCGGCCGGACGTGTCGAACATCTCGTCGTATGCCCGGTCGTAGCGGCCGGGCCGGTAGCCGGCGAAGACGCCGGTTCTCTCGTGTTTCTCGCGCGCGACTCCCGCCGGTGGGTGCGTGGACGAAGCGTGTGCGACCGTATTCAATGCCCTCGAAGGACTCGGCGCGGCGGCAGCGGGAGTCATGCAAAAATCGTCCGTCACGCAGGGGCAACACGCAGTCGGACGACGATAAATTTCTGGTTTCAGCCACGTAGCGAACGGGCCCGATTTCATACGTCCCTGTGTCGCCTGGTAACCTCGATCGTCGGTGCGGCCCTATGTCGGCTCGTCAGCCTGTTTTCATGGTTACGAGGCCTGTTGTAGTGCGCTCCCGAAGACTTTTGCATCCTGCATCCCGTCAAACGAAGGAACCAGAGGAACCGGCGTGGCCAATATCAAGTCCCAGATGAAGCGGATCCGCACCAACGAGGCTGCGCGCCAGCGCAATCAGTCGGTGAAGTCCGCGCTGCGCACCTCGATCCGCAAGTTCCGTGAGGCCGCTGCCGCGGGCGAGAAGGACAAGGCGCTCGAGCTGCTGCAGACCGCTAGCAAGAGCCTGGACAAGGCTGCCTCGAAGGGTGTCATCCACTCCAACCAGGCCGCCAACAAGAAGTCGGCGCTGTCGCTGGCCTTCAACAAGCTCGGCTGATCACCCCGGTATACAAACCGGAAGTAATGCTTCGAACAGCCGCCGTGGCCACGATGACCGCGGCGGCTCCGCCGCCTCTCCGGGACTTTAGCGCACGGCCGGGTGCCGTAGAACGCACTGCATGCGGACCGGCGGTCGGGTGCCGAACCCATTTTGGACGTACCCGGTGAGTTACCCGCATCTTGCGAAATCAGCTGTCACGCCCAGCTCTTACCGCCAACTTGCCTCCGCGCGACGTTCGCAGCAGGATGGCTGCGAACGTCGGGGTAATCGGAGAGTCACCTGCGTTGGGAGTTGTCTTGGCATCGCGTCGTAGAAATCTGTCCTCTGTCGGCCGTGGAGTGCTCGCCGCGAGCGCGTCCGCGCTCATGCTGGCCACCGGTGCCGGAATGGCCGACGCCCGGCCGATCGGGCCGTTCGATGTGGGCGGGCAGATCGAGGTGGAGTACGACCGCGCGGGCGGTCCCGGCTTCTTCGGCGACCCGGTGGGCCCCGAGGTGGACGCCGCGGGCGGCGGACGCAAGCAGGACTTCACCAACAATGTGTCCATCTACTGGACCGCGGCCACCGACGCGCACGCCATCGGCGGTTCGATCCGCGACAAGTGGCGCACCACCGGCTCCGAGGCCGGCTCGCTGAAGTACGCGGTCACCGATGAGGGCGAGACCTCGAAACCCGGTCGCTTCCAGCACTTCCAGGGTGGTTCCATCTACTGGTCGCTCGGCGCGGGCACGCACGTGGTGTCCGGCCCGATCCGCGACAAGTACGCCGCGGCCGGCTGGGAGAGCAGCCCGCTGGGCTTCCCGATCGCCGATCAGAGCAAGGGTTCCAGCACGGTGAACCAGATGTTCGAGGGCGGCGCCATCTACTCCTCGCAGAGCACCGGCACCCACATCGTGTGGGGCGCGATTCGCGACGACTGGGTTCGCGCGGGCGGCGAGAACGGCCGTTACGGCTACCCGACCGGCGACGAATACGACTACAAGGGCGGCAAGGCCCAGGACTTCCAGGGCGGCAAGATCACCTGGTCGCCTTCGACCCAGTAACACCGAATCCCAGGGCTGTTCGCGGTGTACGTGCCGGCAGCCCCGGTTATTCGCCTGTCGTGCCGAGCAGCGCGGTCGCCAGATCGCGCAGGCTCGTGCGCAGGCGCTCGAATTCACCGTCGCGAATGAGCTGGGCCACCGGTTCGGTGTGCATGCCGCCGAGAATGATGTGCGCCAATAGTGCGCCGTCCAGTTCCGGGCGGGCTTCCTCGATGAGCTCGGCGACGTGTGCGTGCCAGGTCTGGTAGACCGAATTCTCCTGCCGCTCACCGGAAGTGTTCTTGCGTACCGCGACGGCGTGATCGTGTGCGGTCATCAGGCCCGCGTTCTGCGTGACGAGGTCGGTGACCGCGTCCAGGAAGGCGATGAACCGCTCCCGCGCCGGTGCGCCCGGGCCCAGCGGCGGCGGCCCGGAGACCATTGCCTCCTGTAGTGCGGTGGCGCGCTGTTGCATGACAGCCTGCATCAGGCCCATGCGATTCCCGAAGCGGTGGAACACGGTCGCCTTGCCGACTCCGGCAACCTCCGCGACGCGTTCGATGGTCACCTGTCCGGGATCGCTTCCGCGCAACAGCTTTTCGGTCGCGGCCAGGATGGCGTGGCGGTTCCGCTCGGCATCGGCGCGCACCCGGCGCGGTTCGGCCACGATCTGCTCTTCTCTCTAGACATCTGAACCAGTGGTTCATATAGTAGCGTTCATTAAATGAACCACTGGTTCAGATAGCTGCTCACGGAGAAGAGACGTGGATATGAAGGCAATCGTTCTGCACGAACCCGGCGGACCCGAAGTGCTTCGGCTGCAAGAGATTCCAATTCCCGAGGCCGGTGCGGGTCAGGTACTCGTCCGCACCGAAGCGGTCGGTGTGAGCTTTCACGAGACGCTCATGCGAGCGGGCGTGTTCCCGATGCCCAGCGGGCCGCCGGCCACGTTCGGGTTCGAGGCGGTGGGTGTGGTGACCGCTGTCGGCGACGGGGTCGATGCGAGTCTGATCGGGCAGCGCGTGTTCGTAATATACGGCGGCGGTGGGCAATTCGGCAGCGGGACCTACGCGGAGTACTGCACCGCTCCGGTCGCGACGCTCACGCCCATTCCCGGGGAGCTCCCGGGACCGGATGCGCTGGCGCTCGGCGTGCAGGGCGCGGTCGCGCTGGCCCTGTTCCACACCGCCGGGCTGACCGGGGCCGAGAATGTGCTGATCGAGGTCGCGGGCAGTGGTATCGGCGCGTACCTGACCCAGTTGGTCCGGGATCGCGGCGTCCACCGGATCGTGGCCACGGCGGGCACTTCCGCCAAACGGGATCGGGCGAAGGCGCTGGGCGCGGATGTGGTGGTCGACCACACCGATCCGGCGTGGCCGGAGCAGGTGCGTGCGGCGCTCGGTGCGGAGCGGCTGGATCTGGTCTTCGAATCCCTCGGCGGACCGGGTACCGCATTGCTGGACACGCTGACGCCGGGCACCGGACGAATTCTGCTGTACGGCCTGCTGAACGGCGCCCCGGACTACACGCCCCTGGATCTGCTGCCCCGCGGCTTGACCGTGGTCGGCTGCGGCGGGCTCACCGGCTGGGCCGAGCGCGTGGCCGCCGCCCGGACCGAGGCCTTCGACCTGGCGGCCGCGGGCCTGCTCACCCCGCTGATCGAGGAGATCCTGCCCCTTGCCGATGCCGCCGAGGCACACCGCCGCCTCGAAAACCGCACCGTCACAGGAAAACTCGTTCTCGCGCCGTGACCGTGCCGGGCGGCCGTATCGCTCAGGCGGATTCGCGGAGGTCCAGGATGCGCGCCAGCGCGTGTTCGAGGGCGTAATTGGTATCGGCCGCCTGCCCCTTCACATCGGCATTGAGGGCGGCGACGACCTGCAGCGCCTCGCCGATGGTGGCGGGCGTCCACCCGCGGACCTGCCCCTGGGCCTTCTTCACCTTCCAGGGCGGCATCCCGAGATCACCGGCGAGCTTGAACGGATCCCCGCGCCCGGCGGAGCCGACCCGGGCAATGGTGTGCACGGAATCCGCCAATGCGTCAGCGAGCAGGACGGCGGGCACACCGCGATCGGTGGCCCAGCGCAGCGCCTCCATGGCGGCGGGCCGATCCCCGGACACGGCGAGATCGGCCACATCGAACCCGGTGACCTCGGCCCGCCCCGAGTAGTACTGCCGCACCGCGGCCACATCCACCTTGCCACCGGTATCGGCCGCCAATTGTGAACTGGCCGCGGCCAATTCCCGCAGATCGGAGCCGACCGCCTCGATGAGGGCCTGCACCACATCCGGCGACACCCGCACATTGGCGGCCCGGAACTCATTGCGCACGAACTCGACCCGCTCCCCCGCCTTGGCGAGCTTCGCGCAGTTGTGCACCACCGCCCCGAGCTTCTGCAATGCGGGCGCGAGCGCCTTCGCCCGTCCACCGCCGGAGTGCAGGATCACCAGCACCACCCCTTCGGGCGGTGAAGCCGCGGCATCCTGAATAACCGAAACCGCGTCCTTCCCGGCCTCGGCCGCCGACTCGAGCACGATCACCCGATCCTCGGCGAACAACGAAGGACTCAATAATTCAGCCAGCTCAGCCGTACTGGCGTCCCCCGCCCGCATCCGATCCACCGGCATCGAATCCGGTTCATTGGTAGCCGCTCGAGCCTGCGCGGCGATCTCCCCCACCGCCCTCTCGACAAGCAATTCCTCATCACCGAGCACGAGATGCAGGGGCGCGGGTCGTTGGCTCACGCCCCGATCCTACGAGCCCCCTCCGACAACCCCGGCACCCCGGTCGCCCGGCAGGTGGACCGGGGCTGCCGAGTTCAACCAGACCCGAGGTGACGTCGAGGAGATCGATGCCCGCTGCTGCCAGTTCCTTGGCGGCGAACGCGAACGTCAACTCGAAGCCATCCTCGAACGCGACCGAACCCGCGGCGGGCCCCCCCGACCCTGGAACGCACCACCGACGCCATCCTCGCGCCCCTCTACTACCGGGCCGTCTTCACCAACTACCCCCTGACTCCGCCTGGACCCTCGGCCTCGTAACCCAGCTCCTGCCCGACTGATCGAGCGATCATCCATCCGGCGTCTCGCCGACAGGTGGGCGGCGTGCAGGGCGTAGGGCAAACAGGACGAGGGTGCAGAGGACTGCGGCGATGAGGCCGGAGCGGGTTCCGGTGGGGAGGGTGATGGAGGCGCCGAGGGCGCCGGCGCGGTCGGAGACGGTGAGCAGCCACCACATCGGGGGTGTGGTGCAGTGCAGGACGAGGGTGGCCGCCGGGGACCAGAGGCAGGCGAAGATGGCGACTGCCGCGCCCAGCACCGTGATCGGGGCGATCACGGGTTCCACGAGCATGTTCACCAGGATTGCGACCAGGCTGAGGTGACCGCTCATGGCGATCACGAGCGGGGTGGTGACCACGAAGGCTGCGGCGGCGACTGCGAACGCTTCCGCCGGAATTCGCCACCAGCCGTGCATGATCAGCCACTCCGACCAATCGGGAGCGATCACGATCAGGCCCGCGGTGGCGAGCACCGAGAGCGCGAAGCCCGCGTCCACGGCCAGATTCGGTGACCAGGCCAGCAATCCGATAACCGCTGTGCACAACGCGGGTAGTGCTTGTTTTCGCCGGCCGGTGCACATGCCGAGTAGTGCCACCGCACCCATCACCGCCGCTCGCAGCACGCTCGGTGAGGGGCGTGCGAGGATCACGAACATCACCAGTGCGAGGGCTGCTGCGGCTGCGCCGAAGCGCGGGTCCACGGTGAGGGCTCGCATCGAAACCAGCACGACGCCAAGGAGAATCGTGACGTTCGCACCACTCACGGCGGTGAGGTGGGTCAGGTCCGATTCTTCGAAGTTCTTCTGGACGTGCTCGGTCAGATGGGACGTGTCACCGATGACCAACCCGGGCAACAACCCTGCCGAATCCGCGGGCAGTGTGCGCTGCGCGGCTTCCGCGAAGTCTCTCCGCACCCGTCCCGCCACCCGCTGCCACCACGGCGCCGGGTCGATCGCGATCGGCGCGCCCTCCGCCCGGAGCACCGCCACGGTCAGATCCGGCCGCCACGGCGGGCTCACCTTCCCGCGGAATTCGACCCGCTGCCCGGGCAATACCGCCCGCCACGCGGCAGCCGGGGCCAGCACCACCACCGCTCCCCCGGCCTGCACGGTCCTCCCACCCAGCTGATATTCCACCAACTGCGCCCGCATCATGACCTTCGGCCCGCCGAACGGCTTGCCCGCCACCGCCTTCGGATCATCCGTCCCCACGACCACCGCGACCAGCCGCTGCCCACTCCGCACCGCGCGCAGCGGATGCGCCTCCACTCGATGCCCATGCCAAGCCCCCGCTCCGGCGAACCCCGCCCCGATCACCAACGCCCCCACCAGAACCCATCCCACCCGCTGACGACCACCACGCTCCATACACTCGTTGCGAGGGTGCCCGTCCCGATCGCCGCCCCCTCTGGCTTCCCCACCAGATCGCGCCGACCGAAACATGAGCACCAGCAATCCGATTCCGATTGCCGCGCATCCGATCGCGAGGCCCACTCCTGCCCGCCAGCCCCACAGCAGCGCCACAAGCGTTGCGCCCCAGCAGCAAGCCGTTGCCGGCACCAATCGAGCATCCAGGACTTCGGCGGCTTCGCTTTCGGCCTCGGTGTCGGCCGCCGTTTCGCGTTCGTCCTCGTCCGAGTTCACAACGTCACCGCCGGGCGGAGGCGGGCGAGGCGGGAGTGGCCTATGCCCTCTATTTCGGAGAGTTGGTCTATGGAGGTGAAGCGGCCGTGGCGGGTACGCCAGGCGAGGATGGCGCGGGCGGTGGAAGGGCCCACGCCGGGGAGGGAGTCGAGTTCGGCTTCGGTGGCGGTGTTGAGATTGACCTTGGCAGGTGGAGTCGTCGGGCGGGCGGAGGTTGTGGGGACGGCTGGATCGGCGGCGGTGGGGCGGGCCGCATTCACGACCGTGCTGCCTTGTTGCTGGGGATTGGGGCGGGTTGTGGTGCGGGCTATGACGATCTGGTCGCCGTCGCAGAGTTGCTGGGCGAGGTTGAGGCCCGAGAGGTCGGCCTCCGGGCGTGGGGCCGCGGCGCGCAGGGCGTCGGCCACGCGGGCGCCCGGGGCGAAGCGGCGGAGGCCGCCGTGCTCGACGTAGCCGACCACGCTGACCACCACCACGGCGGATCCGGGCTGGGCCGCTCCACCGGGTGCGGTAGCGCCACCGAGGGGAGCACCGGCGCCGGGCGCGGTGGTCGTACCAGGTGAGGCGGCACCGGGCACGTTGGCGCCTACGGGGTTTCGACTCGGCAGAGGTGCGTTGGGTGCGTCGACCGGCTGGGGATTGTGGGTCCCCGCAGCGTCCCGGGCGGCCGGTGGAGCGCCCTTCAGCGCATCGGGGTTCGAGTCTGCTGTACCGTCGGCCGGTGGCGGGTCGGCGGGGATGGTTTCACCGGCGACGGCGATGGGCGGAACCGGTTGGGACACAGGCTCTTCACGCAGGGAGACGTAACCGGCCAGCAGGACCGCGACCACGCCGATGGCGGCGATGATCAGGGCGCCGCGCGGGCCGGGATCCCAGCGGGTGCCGCGGAAGCGCTCGGGCACCAGGCGGTCGTGCCAGAAGGAGACGCTGCCGCACGGTTCGGAGAGCCATGGGGGCGTGGATGATTCGGCCGAGTCGTGGGCGTCGTGCGACGCCGCTGCGATGGCTTCCTCGTCCCAGCGCGCCGGGTGGGTGCGTTCGGAGTCGGCGGGTGGTTCCGGACCGGTGAGTGCGTCGAGCCGCCGGCGTACCTGGGTGCTTTCGTCGATTCGTGGCATGGGGCCACGGTAGGGCGAATCCGCGATTCGGACTTCGGCGCGACCTGGGGTTTCGCCGAGCCTGTGGATACCGGAATCGGTTGTGGACAACCGGATTCCGGTACTACATCAGCAGGTCAGCCGCATCCGCCGGGAACCACGAGAGCGCCGACGGCCCCCATGCCGAGATGTACTGCGAGCGTCGGCCCGAACTCGGCGACGATCAGCTCGCGAATCCCCGGAATGAGATCGCGCAGCTGCCCGGCAATGGTCTCGGCCGCCTCGGCCGCGCCGAGATGCTGCACCGCGACCGCCGCCCCGTCCTCACCGGCCGCATCCACGGCCGCCGCAACGAGTTTCGTGAACGCCTTCGACCGCGTGCGGGCCTTTTCCCGCAGTTCCAGCCGCCCGTCCACGATCTGCAGGATCGGCTTGGTGACCAGTTCGGTACCGAAAAACGCAGCGGCACTACTCAATCGACCACCGCGTCGCAACTGTTCGGTGCGGTTCACCACGATGAACGCACGTCCCCGCCCGGCAGCGGCCACAGCGGCGTCGTAAACGATGTCCAGCGACCCGCCCTGCCGTGCCCGGCGCGCGGCAGCCAGCACCGGCAGCCCCGTACCCAGTCCGGCGCTGAGCGAGTCGACCAACCGCACCCGGTCCCCCGCGTCCATATCGCGCACGGCCTGCCGCCCGGCCTCCCAGGTCCCGGACAACTGCCGCGAGATATGCACTGCCACCACCCCGTCCCCATTGCTGAGTTCGAGCGCCTTCTCGTAGACGTCGCGCAGGTCACCCGGCGATGCGGCGGAGGTGGTGACGGTCGAGGCCCCGTAGTCGATATCGCAGTCGTCCAGGCCTTCCCGGATTTCGCGGTCGTCGACCAGGACGTGCAGGGGTACGGAGAGGACACCGAGTTCGCCGGTGAGGTCGGCGGGCAGGCTCGCCGATGAGTCGGTGACAACCACCACGGTCATCGGTCAGCGGCCCTCTCCGCGTGGGCAGGCCTTCATGCAGTGGGTACCTCGTGCGCGGTCGCCTCGGACAGCACCTTCACCATGGCGCGGGCGACGGCGGTGTGCCCTTCCCAGCCCCAGTGGATGCCGTCGGGGTTGGCGGGCCCGTTGAAGACGTTGTCGCGCACCGCTTCCCCGAGATCCACCAGCGGCACATCGTGCTCGCCGGCCCATTTCCGGACGGCCGCGACCATGGGTTCGCGTCCGCTGTGCACGCTCGCGTACGCGTCGCACTTGTGCACGGACGGCAGCACACCCACGATCGGCAGTTCGGGCCGTAACTGCGCCAGCGAGTTCCGCGACTGTTCCAGGTAGTCGACGCTGACATGCGGCGGCAAGGCCACCGGCCAGCCGAGCGGCGACAGCCGCGGCTGCAGCCAGCCGTACGCGTCCCGCACCCGGCGGCGCAGCATCGGCGGCCGCACGTACCGGATCAGCTCACGCAGCGCGGTGGGCAGCGGCGACGGCAGCGAATCCATGCCGCCGGTCGCGAAAACCACTGCGCCCGCGCGCGGTACGGCCGCCCACACTCGCGGGTCCCCGATCAAGGCCCAGTAGGCGTCCCGGCAGGTCCACCCGATCCGGGCGACCAGTTCGACATCCCAATCCAGTTCGGCCGCAACCAGGTTCGGCCAGATCCGCGGATGGTCCGCGGACAGCCCGCCCTTGGGCCCGAAGTAGGACAGCGAATCCGCGATCACCAGCAGCGTCTTCCGCTGTCCCGAATCACCCTCGCGCGCTTCGGCTGCCGGCGCCTGCGCTGCTCCGGAGGGACCTTCAGAGGACATCGGGGGCGACCTTCGCGAGCGCGTTCCACACGTCGAGACGCCACCCGGGCTGGTCGGGGCCCGGACCGTGGCTGGTGAGCTGCACCCAGCTGGTATTGGCGAGTCCGCCGAGGACCGGCCAGTTCGCGGCGGGCAGTTCGAGCAGTGCCGCGGTCAGCGCCGCGATGAGCCCGCCGTGCGCGACCAGCATGACGGTGCGGCCGGGCCAGTCCTCCCGTTCGGCGAAGAGTTCCTGCACCACGGGTAGCGCGCGGGCGCCGACCTGGAGCTTGTTCTCGCCGCCGGGCGGGCTGAAGGTGGCGTCGAGCCGCCAGGCCTTGCGGGCGCCGGGGTAGAGCGCGTCGACTTCGGTGTGGTTCATGCCTTCCCACTCGCCCAGGTCGGTTTCCCGGAGGCGGGGGTCGGTGAGTACCGGCAGTGCGGCGTGTTCGGCGACGGCGAGCGCGGTGTCGTGTGCGCGCTTGAGGTCGGAGGACACGATGGTCAGGAGCTCACCGGACGCCATTTCGCGGGCGCAGTCCTTGGCCTGCCGCTTGCCCACTTCGCTGAGTTCGGTGTCGATCTGGCCCTGCATGCGATCGGTGGCGTTCCATTCGGTTTGACCGTGCCGCAGCAGAATCAACCGCCGGACGCCGGCGTGCTTGCTCACTCGTCGTCCCCGGCCTCGTCGTCTCCGGCCGTCGCGGCCACATTGGTGCGCGGATCACCGATGCCGTCGATCGGCACCTGTGGACAGTCCTTCCACAGTCGTTCCAGACCGTAGAAGTCGCGCTCATCGTTGTGCTGGATGTGGATGACGATCTCGACGTAGTCGAGCAGCGCCCAGCGGCCTTCGCGGGTGCCCTCGCGACGCACCGGCTTGTGCCCGGCCTCGCGCAGCTTCTCCTCGATATTGTCAACGATGGCGTTGACCTGCCGCTCGTTCGGCGCGGATGCGATGACGAAGCAGTCGGTGATCACCAACTGCTCGGAGACGTCGAGGACGACCACATCGGAAGCCAGTTTCTCGTCGGCCGCCAGTGCGGCGACCGATGCCATCTTCAGTGCTTCGGCGGATGCGCTCACCCTGCTTCTACCTTCCCGTTGCCTCCCGGCACATACAGGTGCCGTTTAGATATGTATTGCACGACCCCGTCGGGGACGAGGTACCACACCGGCCGTCCCTCGCCTGCGCGTCGCCGGCAGTCGCTGGACGAGATGGCCAGGGCCGGAATCTCGATCATGGTGACGGTGTCGGCGGGGTAGTCGCGGAGATGGTCGGCCAGGTGGTCGATATTCAATTCGTACCCCGGACGACTCACTCCGACGAACTTCGCCAGTTCGAACAGTTCCGACCAATCGTGCCAGGTGAGGATGCTGGCCAGCGCATCGGCTCCGGTGATGAAGTACAGATCGGCGTCGGGATGGAGTTCGGCCAGGTCACGGAGAGTGTCTACGGTGTAGGTCTCCTTGCCGCGGTCGACGTCGGTGCGGCTCACCGAGAACCGCGGATTCGACGCGGTCGCGATGACGGTCATCAGATATCGGTCCTCGGCGGGACTGATATGCCGGTCGGATTTCTGCCACGGCTGACCTGTCGGCACGAAAATGACCTCATCCAGGTCGAATCGGTTGGCGACCTCGCTGGCCGCCACCAGGTGTCCGTGGTGGATGGGGTCGAAGGTGCCGCCCATCACGCCTAGCTTGCGGCGCCCGTTCGTTTGCACGAAAAGCGAGCTTACCGGGGGCTATTGCGGGGCCGGAGCAGCGGCCGTGGGGCCGCAGTTTTTCTCGGGTTCGGATCAGCGTGACCGCAACCCGCGACTTTCCCCGGGACTCGAGTTGCCATGTGTGTGCTGCCCCCACTTCTGGAGTCCATCGCACCTGATCACTCGAGGGAACACGTCATGTCACGGAATTCGTATCGGTTTGCTGCGGCCCTTGCCGCGGTCGGCGTGTCGGTGCTGTCGGCGCCCGGCGCGCATGCGGCGCCCGCGGCTTTGGACGGGTTGTTCGCGCTCACGCCGGGGGTGTGCGCGAATGGAGTGGTGACCGGGAGTTTCTTCCGGATGATCCTGCCCACCGGGGATGCGGGCGGACCATATCTGCAGAACAGCGATTCGCGCTGCAGCGATCAGACGGTGACGCCCTTGTCGGCGGGCACGGACGGCGGGCTCGTCTCCGGGAGTTATCAGCCGCAGCCCGCGGCGGCGTTCGACGGCGCGGGGAACGCGCAGTCGGGCAGGGTCACCACGCCGGTGCGGTTCTACGGCGTCGATTTCGCCACGGCCACCAATCCGACCGATCCGCAGACCGGCGGCGGAACCGCGTTGCCGCGCTTGTTCAGTGACGGCGGCCGGCTGTCCGGCGATCTGAGCAGTCTCGGGGTCACCTGGAACAACCAAGTGTTCAACCAGGGTTCGCCGAAGCCGGGCGGCGGGCTGCCGGGCAAGACCAGCCCGATCAGCGGAAGCATCGATCAGGCGGGCAATTTCGTCATCGAGTGGACGAGTCAGATCGTCGGCGGGCCGTTCAACAACTTCACGGGACTGTGGCGTCTGGCCGGGCACTATCAGGGAACGGTGCCGCAGGCCGCGCCCGCGGCAGCGCCGATCGCCGCCCCGCCGGTTGCACCCGCCCGCGAATCCGTTGCGCCCCAGGCTCCGGCCGCACCGCAAGCTCCGGCCGCACCGCAGGCCCCGGCCGCACCTCAGACTCCGGCGGCGGCGCCTGCTTCGGCTCCGGCGGGTGCGCCGAATCCGGGTGGCGCTGCCCCGCAGACCGTTCAGGCCGATCCGGCATTGACGACCAAGACGGTGGATATCCCGCGCGGTCAGCCCAATTCGTGGCTGGTGCCGGTCCTGCTGATCGTCGCCGTGGCCGGTACCGCTGTCTTCTTCACCGCCGGACGCCTGGTCCGGATTCGGCGATGACGACCGTGCCCGCGTTCTCGGAACTGCCCGCCTACTCCGAATTCGTCTCGCACGTCGAGCGGGCGCCGGAGCGGGTGGCGGCGCGATGGCCGTTCGCCGTGCTGGCGGTGATCGGCGCGCTGCTGGTCCTCGCGCCGCTGGCGTCGGGCATGTTCCCGCGCGCGGTCAAGGGCGAGGCCATGATCGACGCCTTTCATCCCTATATGACGCAGCAGAGCATCGACGGCTACCGCGACGATCTGCAGGTGCTGGACAAGGCCCGGACGAATGTCCTTGCCTTGCAGGCGGCGTCGCAGCAGCCCGGTGACTTTCCGCGGGTGGAAACCTTCGTCCGGGACTATCCCGGAATCCACGCGGACATGTCGTCCATGCTGAACACGATCGACGCCAATCGCGGGAATTACGGAAAGCTTTCCGGCACCGCGCCTTTCGGTTCGCTGCCGTGGCTGCTGGCCTTGCCGGGTGTAGTACTGATCGCCGCGGGCGTCTTCGGCTTCCGCGCCGCCGCGGCGGGTAGACGTGGCGTCTTCTGGCGCTCACTGGCCGCATTGGCAGGCCTGGGCCTGATCGTGGTGCCGATCGCGGGCGGCCTGTTTCCGGCCGCACCCGCCGCGCAGCCGCTCATCCACGGCTTCCGGCCGATCCTCACCATGACCGAAGTGCACAAGCTACAAGGCTATTTCGTCACCCTGGTGGCCGCCGACGGCGAGTTGAACAGCCGCTACGTCGCCGCGGTGCAGGCCGCTCATCCGAATGCGGACCTGACCGGCATCACCGCGCTGGAGGCGGGCTGGCAGCCGATGACCTCCCGTTTCGCCGCGCTGGTGGGTGCGATGAACGACAACGTCGGCAACTTCGATGCCGTGGTCGCACTGAACGATTCGACCCGCTCGCTCGGCTTCACCGCCTTCCGCGGCCTCGCCTGGGGCTATCTCGTGCCCGGCGTGCTGATCCTGGCGCTGGCCGTCGCCGGTCCCCGGCTGTCCCGAACCGGCTCCGGCCGCAGAGATTCCACCGCAGGAGCCCCGGAATGACTCGACGACCTCAGCTCGCACTGCGTGGGATCGCGATGGCGGCAGTGCTCGCGACCGCCGCGGTGTTCGCCACCGGTTGCGGCAGCAGCTCCTCGGACAAGGCATCGACCGGCCCCGAGCAGCTGGTGGGCCTGCTCCGTTTCACGCCCGGCACGGCCGACGGAAACACGGTGCACGGCACCTGGTTCCGCATGGTCCAACCCGGCGGCACCCCCGACAACGGCCCCTACATGCCCAACGGCGACTCCCCCGCCCAGGGCGGTTCCACCACCCTCCTCTCCCCCGGTACGGCAGGTGGTCTCCGCGTGGGCGGCTACCAGAGCGAGCCCAAACCCGGCTTCGACCACGGCAATTCCCTCTCGGATTCGATCACCGAGCCCACCAAGTTCTTCGCCGTCGAGTTCGGCATCTCCACCAACCCGGTCGATCCCCAGACCCAACGCGATGTCCCACCCCCCACCGTCACCAACAACAACGGCAAACTGACCGCCGACCTCTCCTCCTGGGCCGCCTCCTGGAACGACCAGGAATTCAACCAGGGCGCCCCCAAGCCTCCCGAGAAGCAGGGCCCCCAGGTAGCCGGCTCCGAACAGGTCCAGAAGATCTGGGACTGGGTAGGCCACCAATGGTTCGACCGCCCCAAATCCGATGCCGCCCAGGGCCCTTCCGCCACCGGCACCTACGACCCGAAGACCAAGGCCTTCACCTTGGAGTGGACCAGCCTGATCGTCGGCGGCCCCTTCAACAGCTTCACCGGCGTCTGGCATCTGGAAGGCACTTTCGAGCCCTCCGCCGCCGCCCCCGCGAACAGCGCGCCTACGTCGGCGCCACAGAAATAGCCGCAAGCACATGACCAGGAGTCGAGACCGATGACCATCGCCGAACCGACCAGGCGTCCTGCCCTGGTCGCCGCCATCCGCGCGATTGCCGCACTCACGGTGGTCGGTAGCGCGGCCGCCGCGACGACGCTGACCGTACGCGCCGACGAACGGGTTTCGACCGTTGTCGCCGCTGAACAACCCACTACCGCAGCCGCTTCCACGCCGGGCCGGGTTACCGTCGCACCGGGGCCGGTTCCGGACGGCGCTCCCCTGGCCTCGGGCGGTCCCGCGGCGGGCGCACCGGCTCCGAATGCCGCCGGCCCGCAGAGTGCCGCTCCTATCGCGGGCGCGCCTGCGCCGGGTAACGCCGTGCCGCTCGGCGGCGCCGGTGTGCCGGCCGGCGCGGTACCGCTCGGTGGTGCGGGCGCGCCTGCCAGCTCTGTTCCGATCGGCGGTGGGGGTGCGCCCGCCGGCTCGGTCCCCTTGGGTCAGGGTGGCGGTCCCGCGAGCACCACTCCACTGAGTCCGGGTGCGGGGCCGGATAGTTCGGTGCCGATCGGGCCGAGTAGTCCTTTCGCTGCCCAGACCGTGAATACGCAGCCCGCATGCCCGCTCGGGTGGCCGGCGCCGAAGGAGCAGGGTGGTCTCGCTTCGTTGATCGGGCTGGCGCCGTTGGCAGGACCGTTCTCGTCGGAGGCCTTCGCCTTGGGTTCGGTGTATCAGCCGATCCTGCAGTTGGTGGGTCCGGTGCTGGCGCAGATCGCTCCGGTGATCACGGCGAATCAGCCGCTGATCGATCCGATCATCACGCAGGTGCAGGGCGTGGAAGCCGTTGTACTGGAGGCGATCCTGCCCTACTACGGCCCGTACCGGGGTCAGTTGATCGCCGCCGAAGGCGATTTCGCGAAGGCGATCGCACCGGTGCTGGACAAGGTCTACAACAGCGAGGCGGCTTCCTGCTTCGTGGCTTGGCAGGGGCAGATCATCGATCAGGCCAAGGGTGGCCGGATCACCGTTGCCTCGCTTGCCCATCCGGGCCAGGTGGTCGAGCTCGGGCCGGAGAAGTAGGTCCTTCAAGCCGTAGGGCGTTCGGCCTTGGGAAGTTTGGCGACGATGGCCTCGTACGAGAGGTCGATGAGTTCCCGAATCTCGTCGTCGGGGACCTTGCCGCCGAGGTAGACGCGGTTCCAGCCGAAGCGCCCGATGTAGTGGGATGACGAGACGTCGTCCGGGTAGATGCGGACCAGTTCGTCGGCTTCTTCGCGATTGCGGCCGCATTTCAGGCCGACGGACTCCCCGTCGCCGATGAAGGCGAACACCTTGTCCCCGACCTTGGCGACGATGTCGCCCTCCCACGGTTCGTCCTGCCAAGCACCCGGTTTGGTGAGGCAGTAGGCCAGTACGTCCATCGCGTCCTCCTCACCCCCGGTTTCGCTGTTCAGCGGGTACGAACGGCGAGTTTACCGGGGGTGTGGCAGGAGCTAGACGGTCGCGGCAGCCGTCGCCCGCCGGGCCGCCGCGACGTAGGCGCCGATCATGATGGCCGCCGCACCGAGCACCGGTCCGGCCGCGGCGAACGGGTTGCCGGGGCGCAGAGCCATGAGGAACGCCGCCGCGAGGGTCACGGCCGGTACTCCCCACCGGACCGCCGCGATGAGGGCGGGCCGGGTGTCGGCGGGATTGCGCAGCCGGCGCAGGGTCCAGCCGGAGGCGGCCGCGATGAGGGCCGTCGAAATCACGCCTGCGGCCACCCATGGCCCGCCCTTGGCGCCGTCGGCCAGCACCAGCCCGCCGGTGATGAAGGTGAGCAGGGACAGCCCCGGGATCCAGCGCAGCGTGGTGCGCAGTGCGCGGGTGTCCGCGCCGGGTTCGCGAATGCGGCCGAGTTCGGCGCACTGCACGCCGACGAGGATGGTCAGACCCAGCGCGATGGTGATGTGGACGGCGAGGATTATCGGGTGGGACATCTCGTTCTATCTCCTTGATGCTCTGCGGTTTTCGGTAAAGAGGGTCACTGTCGGCACGCGGTCAGCAGCAGCCCGGGAATATCGCCGTCGGTGAAGCCCGGGAGGCGCCCGAGCATGGCGATATGCCGCAGGGTGTCGACGGTCCAGCCGGATTCGAAGGCGGCGAGCAGCTCGTCCGGCGTGATCCGGCGCGGTCCGGGGCCGGCGGGCGCGCCGTCGGAGACCGCGAGAATGTGCACGCGCGCACCAGGTTTGGTGACGCGGTGGAGCGCGTCGACGTACAGTTTGCGATCGGTCTCGTCGAAGACGTGGAACAGTCCGCTGTCGAGGACGGTGTCGAATCTGCCCTCGTATCCGTTCATTTCGCGCGCGTCGGCGGTGTCGAGGGTCAGTGGCAGCCCGCGTTCGGCGGCCTTCCGCCGGGCCAGTTCCAGCGCGGACGGCGCCGCGTCGATGCCGGTGACGACGTGCCCGCGAGCGACCAGGTACAGCGCGTTTTCGCCACTGCCGCAACCGATGTCGAGCACGTCACCGCCGATCTCCCCGGCTTCTTCCAGTTCGATCACGGCGGTTTGCGGTCGTCCGACGTCCCAGCCGGCGAGGCCACGGTCGTTGGGCCGGCGGTTGCGGTAGGCGGTTTCGAAGAATTCGGCGGGAGGGTGTGGATCCGTCATGGGAGACCTCACTGAAAAGGTTCAGGTTCGTGAACAGTTCATATTATTGAACTAGTATGATGAGGGTGTCAATGGCCGAATCATCCGGAACCGGAGGTCGAGTGGAACCCGTCAGTGCCGCCGAGCAGCGCGAGCTGAAGGCCGTCGTGCCGATGATCTCCGCGCATTTCAAGCGCGCCCGATCCGACATGCCCGCAGCCTTGCGCGAGGCTTTCGCGGCACACGGGCTGAGCCCCAGGCACGGTGCGGCGCTGGGGGCGGTGCTGTCGGCGGAGTCGATCAGCGTCAGTGAACTGGCCAAGCAACTGGGCATCGGCCTCACCAATGCCAGCCAGATCACCGGCGATCTGACCAGAGCGGGCTGGCTGCAACGCGATCCGGACCCCGCCGACCACCGCCGCGTCCTGCTCTCCCTGCCACCGGACCGGCGCGACGAGGTGAGCGGCTTCATCGACCGCCGCGCGGATTCACTGCTGCGCGCCATGAGCCGCCTCACCGGCCAGGAGCGCGCGGGCTTCCTCGCCGGATTGCGAGCGTGGCAGCAGGAGCTCGAGCAGGGCTGACTCGATTACACCGAGGAGCTAGCTCCGATCGCGGATGCGGTCACCGAGGCGGTCCAACGCGCGAACCTTGGCACGCTCGGAGGCATGCCGGGCGGCAGGCGCCAGGGGGCGCAGGGCTCCGCGGAAACCGCCGAGCAGCGCGAAGCGGGTTCCACCGCCGGGCTCGGCGACCGCTGCCATTCCACCCAGCAGGAATCGGCTCTGCATCAAGCACCAGCCGGGTTCGAGTACGACGTCGAAACGAGCCCGGAGACCGGAATGTCCGCGTACCAGCAGCCGCCGGGTGGCATCGGGTCCCGATGGCAGGTAACGGGCGTCGGCGATATCGGGAAACAGCCAGCGGGGTAGCTCGCCCTCGAGGTCGGCGGCCACCGCCCAGACCCGGTCCGGCGCGGTATCGAACACCGTCTCGTGCAAGACCGCGGCGGGTGCGACCGCGGCGAGTACCCGGAGTCGCCGCACCGCGTCGAAATCCGCTACCGGCCAGCCGAATTCCGAACCGGCCGGGTCATCGTGGCCGCTCATGCCTGCCACTCCTTTCGAAACATGGCGCGGGCTCGGGCGAGTCGCGACTTTACGGTTCCGGTCGGCACGGACAGCACGCGCGCGGCCTCCTCCTCGGTCAGGCCGTCCACATCGCGCAGCACGAGTACGGCGCGGTGCTGCGGCGCCAGCCGGCTCAGCACGTCCGCGACATCGACCGTCAGCTGCGTATCCGAAAGAGCCGGCAGATCCGGCAGTTCGGCCGGGGTCTCGCGGCGCTGGGCGACTTTGATCGCCTCGCGCACCGCAATCCGGCGCACCCAGCCGAACAGAGCGCGCGGCTCGCGTAAGGCTGCCAGCTGCGAGAAGACGATGACCAGAGTCTCCTGTACCGCGTCAGCGCCCTGGTCCAGCGCGATCGGGCCGCACAGGCTGCGTACATACGGGGTGATCCGGGTCAGCAGCGCGTCGACGGCCAGCATGTCGCCGCGCCGCGCCGCCTCGACCAGCGTGGCCAGCTCCCGGCCACCGTCGTCGACGTCCATCGCTGCCTTCCTGAACGCTGCCTGCTCGAAACTATGTGAACGTTGTGCGCCCGAAATCGGGCCGCTGACAATGTAAGAGGCGGGCAGCAGGCCAAAGGTTCCCGTGACATAGATCACTGATCCACGGGGAACGCCCCGGCGGTCACGCCGCTCCTGTGGATATGAAGCGATATCTTTCGGCCCTGCTGTGGGCCGCTCTGGCCGCACAGGCCGGGTGGACGGTCACGAATACGGTTTGGCTGCATCAGAAGCCGGGGGTCGATCCACTCGGGCTGTTCCTGCTGACCGCTTTCGCCGCGTTGGCGCTGGGCTTTCGGCCGCGAGTGGTGGCGGCGGTACAGGTGCTGGTCGGGCTGGAGTTTCTCGAGCTGGTGGCCGACCGGACCGGCCTGCTCGGCCCACAGGGTGGTGGTGTCAGCTGGGGCGACTTCACCCATTTCGTTTCCTACACACGGCAAGTCACGAGTTTCTTGCCGCCCGGGTGGGCGCCGGCGCTGGCCGTGGCGGCGACTCTGGCGGAGGTCACCCTGGGTGTCGCGCTGATCGCCCGGATCCGGGTGCGGGAAGCGAGTTGGGCCGGCGGGCTGCTACTGCTCACCTATGCGGTGGCAATGACGCTGAGCCTGCCGATTGCGGACGCATTCCACTACTTGGTGTTCGTTCAGGCAGCCGGCATATTGTCGGCAGCAGCGTATTACGCACCGCGGACCGAGCGGTCGACCGTGCACACCTTGCGCGGGCGGTGGATGCGGCCTAGACCGGCAACAACCGTCCGACTACCGTCGTGAGCTGGCGGGCGTTGCGGCATTCGTGCATCTCGATGATGTCCGCGTAGCGCTGCGCGGCGGAATCGCCGGTGCCCCACATCTTCTCGGCCTCGGGATTGAGCCAGTACGCGTGCTTGGCGGTGTCCACCAGCCGCTTCAGCGTGCCCAGCGCCGGGTCACGATAGTTGGTGCGCCCGTCCCCGAGGATCAGCAGCGAGGTGCGGCTGGTGACCGCGTCGGGGAAGTCCGCGGCGAAACCCTCCAGCGCGGAACCGTAATCGGAGTGCCCCTCGATCCCGACGACCTTGGTCTCGGTGAAGATCCGCTTGGTGATCTGATCCAGCGGCGTCACCGAATCGAAGATCTGCGTCACCTCGTCCACGCGATCCACGAAGGCGAAGATCCGCACCCGCGAGAACTGTTCGCGCAGCGCGTTCACCAGCAGCATGGTGAAGCTGGAGAACCCGGCCACCGAACCCGAGATATCGCACACCAGCACGAGATCCGGGCGGCCAGGTCGCGGTTTGCGGGTCACCAGGTTGACCGGTACGCCGCCGGTGGACATGGATTTGCGCATGGTCTTGCGCAGGTCGATCTCGCCGCGACGGGAGCGGCGGCGCCGAGCGGCCAAGCGGGAGGCCAGGACTCGGGCCAGCCGCTGACTGCTGCGGCGCAGTTCGTCCAGTTCGTTCTGCGAGATGCGCAGGAAGTCGGCGTCCTCGGCCTGCCGCGCCACCCCGTAGGTGGCGACGCGTTCACGGCCGACGCGTTCGGCGACGCGGCGGCGGGTCTCGGCCTCGACGGTGCCGCGGAAGGACTTGATGCGATCGCGGGCGGACCGCCGGGCCACCTCGGAATCGAAGTCGGTGGCGTCCATGCCGGCGGTGAGCCCGGCGATGATCCGGCTGACCAGGATCTCCGGCTGCAGATCCTTGAGCGTCTGATACGCGGAGAACGACGGCCCGCCCGCCGCGTTGTACTGCCCCAGCTGCTCGACCATCTGCGCGGCGAGCGCCTGCAATTGCTGTGCCTGTTCCGGCGACGGATCCTGCATGAGCATTTCGGCCAGCAGCTTGCGCAGCTGGATGATGTCCACGGAACCGTCCGGCCGCTGCGGGAGTTCGACCTCGTCGGCCCCGATGCGCTCGCCGAGCGCGGCCGGGAACCAGAGGTCGAACATGCCGTCGAAGGTGCCGCGCTGCGTGGTGCGGCGCAGCAGCGCGCAGGCCAGGCCCTCGCGCAGGGCTTCGCGGTCCATCAGGTCGAGGACGGTGAGAACCTGTCCGGCGTCGACTGTTTCGGACGGTCCGACCGGAATTCCCCTGCCGCGCAGGGCTTCCACGAAGCCGACCAGATGCCCGGAGAGCCCGTGCTCGGCCGTCGGCCCGGGTACGGCGGGAACCTTCGCCGCCGGGGTGCCGGTCACCGCCCGTACGGCCGCCGAGACCAGGCCGCGCGGGTTGTTCGAACCGCCGGCCATGTCAGGCCAGCTTCAGCTCGTGGAGCGCGCGCACGTGATCGGCCTGATGCTTGAGCACCACGCCGAGGGTGGCGCGCACCGTCTTGTCGTCGAGATCCTTGGCGCTCAACGCGAGCAGCGTGCGCGCCCAGTCGATGGACTCGGCCACCGACGGCAGCTTCTTGAGCTGCATACCGCGCAGCACGTGCACGATCCGCACCAGCTGTGCGGCCACCGCGGGCTTGAGCTCGGGCACCCGGGACGCCAGGATGCGGCGTTCCAGTTCCTCGTCCGGGAAGTCGATGTGCAGGTAGAGGCAGCGCCGCTTCAATGCCTCCGACAGTTCGCGGGTGGCGTTGGAGGTCAGCACCACGAACGGTTTCCGGGTGGCGGTGATGGTGCCGAGTTCCGGCACGGTGACCGAGAAGTCGGACAGCACCTCGAGCAGCAGGCCCTCGATCTCGACGTCGGCCTTGTCGGTCTCGTCGATGAGCAGCACGGTGGGATCGCTGCGGCGGATGGCGGTCAGCAGCGGGCGTTCGAGGAGGAATTCCTCGGTGAAGACGTCGGCTTTGGTGTCCGCCCAATTGTTTTCGGAGCCGGCCTGGATGCGCAGGATCTGCTTGGCGTGGTTCCACTCGTAGAGGGCGCGGGCCTCGTCGACGCCTTCGTAGCACTGCAGGCGGATCAGCTCGGCGCCCGCCACCTCGGCGACGGCCTTGGAGAGTTCGGTCTTGCCGACGCCCGCCGGGCCCTCGACGAGCAGGGGCTTCCCGAGCCGGTCGGCGAGGAAAACCGAAGTGGCGGTGGCCTTGTCGGCCAGGTAGCCGGTCCCGGCGAGACGTTCGATCACGTCGTCGACGGATGAGAAGATCGGCTCCTGGTTCGGTGCGGTGGTAGCGGCCACGCGCCCTTCCTTCCTTCGAAAAGCTTTGTTACACGGGCCGGATCTGGCCGTCGCCCCACACGATCCACTTGGTGGAGGTGAGTTCCGGCAGCCCCATGGGGCCGCGCGCGTGCAGTTTCTGGGTGGAGATGCCGATTTCGGCGCCGAAGCCGAACTGTTCACCGTCGGTGAAGGCGGTGGAGGCATTGACCATGACCGCGGCGGCATCGACGCGGCTGGTGAATTCGCGGGCGGCCTTCAGGTCGCCGGTGACAATGGCCTCGGTGTGGCCGGTGCCCCATTCGGTGATGTGCTCGACGGCGGCGTCCAGATCGTCGACGACCTTGAGCGCGATATCCAGCGAGAGGTATTCGTCGGCCCAGTCGGTATCGGTGGCGGGGACCAGTCCGGGCAGATCGCCGTGAATGGTCACGCCCTTGTCCTCGAGCGCCTTGATCAACCGCGGGACGGCGATATCGGCGATGGCCTTGTCGATGAGGACGGTCTCGGCGGTATTGCACACGCTGGGACGCCGGGTCTTGGCATTGACCAGAATGTTCTCGGCCATATCCAGATCCGCGTCGCGGTGCACGAAGATGTGGCAGTTGCCGGTGCCGGTTTCGATGGTGGGCACCAGGGCGTCGCGCACGACGGCATTGATGAGGCCCGCGCCGCCGCGCGGAATGACCACGTCGACGAGTCCGCGCGCCTGGATCAGGTGCGTGACGCTGGACCGGTCCTCGGCGGGCAGCAGCTGTACCGCGTCCGCCGGGATGTCCTGCGCCGCAAGCGCTTCCCGCAGCACCGCGACCAGCGCCGCATTGGAGCGGGCGGCCGAGGAGGAGCCGCGCAGCAGGGCGGCGTTACCGGACTTCAGGGCCAGCCCGAAGGCGTCCACGGTGACGTTCGGCCGCGCCTCGTACACCATGCCGACCACGCCCAGCGGGACCCGCACCTGGCGGATCTCCAGGCCGTTGGGGAGCGTGGAACCGCGCACCACCACACCGACCGGATCCGGCAGCCCGGCCACCTGGCGCAGGCCGGAGGCGATGCCGTCGATGCGGGAATCGCTCAGCCGCAGCCGGTCCAGCTGCGCTTCCGCCGTGCCCGCGGCGCGGGCGATCTCGATGTCCTCGGTATTGGCGCCGAGAATCGCGTCCTTGGCGCCGAGCAGCGCGTCGGCAGCGGCGTGCAGTGCCGCATCCTTCTGCGCGGTGGTGAGCTGCGCGAGGGTGCGCGAAGCAACCCGGGCCCGGCGCGCCGCATCGTGCACCACCTCGCGGACGCTGTCCAGGTCGGTGGCTGTTCCTGCTGTCATGGGTACAGATTACTGACCGTACGGCTCGCCCCGGCAGCCCGGTTCGCCCGGTAGGTGTCGGCTTGCCCGGCTACCGTGTGGTCATGACCGCGAGCATTCGGTTGTCATCCGCTTCCGGCCGTTGGGTTCTGCTGGCCACCGTCCTCGGTTCGGGGATGGCCATGCTGGACGCGACCGTCGTGAATGTGGCGCTGCCACGCATCGGTGACGAATTCGGCGCCTCCATGGCCGGATTGCAGTGGACGGTCAATGCCTACACGCTCACGCTGGCAGGGCTGATCCTCTTGGGCGGCTCGCTCGGGGACCGGTTCGGGCGGCGCAAGATCTTCGTGATCGGGGTGGTGTGGTTCGCCGTCGCCTCGGCCTTGTGCGGTGCGGCGCAGGATGTTTCGATGCTCATCGCCGCGCGAGCGCTACAAGGTGTGGGCGGGGCGCTGCTGACCCCGGGTTCGCTCGCCATCATTCAAGCCTCGTTCCGCCCGGAGGATCGGGCGCGCGCCGTGGGCGCCTGGTCCGGACTGGGCGGTGTGGCGGGCGCGATCGGCCCGTTCCTGGGTGGCTGGCTGGTGGAGGCGGCGGGCTGGCGCTGGGTGTTCCTGCTCAATATCCCCTTGGCCGTGGTGGTCATCGCGGTGACCGTGCGGCATGTGCCGGAAACCTATGACTCCCAGACGCACGGCAAGTTCGATGTGCGCGGCGCGGCGCTCGCGGCGCTGTGCCTGGCCGGAATCACCTACGCGCTCACCATGGCTCCGGAGAAGGACACGAATCTCGCACTGGTGTGGGGCAGTGCGATAGCCGGTGTCGGCGCGGGCGCGTGGTTCGTGTTCACCGAGCGGCGGCGGTCCCGGCCCGGCCACGATCCGTCCGCCATGCTGCCGGTGGATGTGTTCGCGTCCAAGCAGTTCACGGCCATCAATGTGGTGACCTTCGTGATGTACGGCGCCATGAGCGTGGTCTTCTTCCTGCTCGTGCTTACCCTGCAGGTGGTGGCGGGCTTCAAACCCATCGCGGCGGGCACCGCCATGCTGCCGGTGACGGTGCTCATGCTGCTGTTCTCGGCCAGGTCCGGGGCGCTGGCGCAACGCATCGGCCCGCGCCTGCCCATCACGCTCGGCGTACTGCTGGCGGCGGGCGGCATGCTGCTCATGACCCGCATCAGCACGCACACCGACTACGTGACCGTGGTGCTGCCCGCCGCACTGGTTTTCGGCGCCGGACTCACCCTGGCGGTCGCGCCGCTCACCGCCACCGTCCTGGCCACCGCCGACGAACGACATGCCGGAGTAGCCTCCGGCGTCAACAATGCGGTGGCGCGCGCCGCCGGTCTGCTTGCGGTGGCGGCGATTCCGCCGCTGGCCGGACTCACCGGCGCGGCCTACACCAATCCGGGCGACTTCCAGCACGGATTCCGCATGGCGCTGCTGGTGTGCGCCGTCCTCATGGTGGCCGCGGCGGTACTGGCCTTCACGACCGTGCGCAATGACGCGCTGCGCACCGCCCCGCCCTCCGCCGAACCCGAATGCCGCATCAATTGCCCCGTGGCCGCCCCGCCGCTGGAACCAGCGCACAACGCACCGACCGAAAGCGAGCAGTGATGACCGACGCGAAGACCGATGCGCAGCAACCGGAACCGACCATCACCCAGGTCACCGATACCGCCCCGCAGTACTTCCGCATCGACGTCGCCGGCGAGCGCGCCGGCCTGACGGAGTACGTGGACAATGCCCGCCAGCGCATCTTCTTCCACACGGAAATCGACCCCCGCTTCGCCGGCCGCGGCCTCGCGAGCCGCCTCATCCGCGCCGCCCTCACCGACACCCGCAAGGCCGGCCGCCGCATCGTCCCCATCTGCCCGTTCGTCGCCGACTACGTGCAGAAGCACCACGACTTCGACGACATCCTCGACCCGGTCACCCCGCAGGCCCGCGCCACCGTCGAAAGCGCGCTGGGCTGAACCGTTCTCAGCGCACGGCGTCCGGGCGATAGTCGCCCGGGGTGTGGCCGAAGGTTTTTCGATAGACGTCGATGAACGCGCTCGCGGTGGCCCATCCGCAGCGGTGCGCCACCGCGGTGACGGGTGCGCCGTCGGCCAGCAGCCGAACCGCCCGATGCAGGCGGAGCTGGGTCCGCCATTGCGGGTAGGTCATGGCGAATTCGCCGCGGAACAGACGGGTCAGGGTGCGCTCCCCCGCGCCGGCGGCCCGGCCCAGGTCGGGCAGGGTCCAGCTCACGGTGAGATCCTCCGCGACCAGATCGCAGGCGCGGCGTAGCCGATCGTCCTGGGCGGCCGGAAGCCGCAGCGGCTCTTCGGGACTGCGATCCAGCTGATCGAGCAGTACCTGCCGCAGCCGCTCGACCTCGCTCGCGGGCAGATCGCGCGGATCGGAGCAGGCGATGATCAGCTCGCGCAGCAGCGGCTGGACGCTGATCACCGCGGGCGTGCGGCGATGCGGGAGCCGATCCGACGGGAACACCACCGTGTGGAATCGGGTGGGCCCGTAGAAATCGTGCTCGTGCCAGCAGCCCGCCGGAATCCAGATGGCGCGGTCGCCGGGCGCGATCCAGTGCCCCGCATCGGTATGCACCTCTGCCGCACCGGAACTCGTGTAGACGACCTGGTCCTCGACATGCCGATGCCGGTCGATGTGCGCTCCCGCCGGCAACAGCTGAGCCGAGGTGGCCATCTCGTCGTGCAGTGCGGCGGAAGAATCATGGCGGGATTCCGACATAGATAGGCATTTTATCGGAAGTACGCCAATGGCTGGATTCCTACGCTCTTCCCTGAGAGTTGAGAGGAGGACCGGTCATGGTGGATGTGCGAGCGGATTCGGCGGCGGTCGAGCGGGTCGAATCGGCGTGGAATCGGATGCGGCACTGGGCGATTGCGCATGCGGTCGACGATTTCTATCAGGGTTTGGTGCCGGCGAGCATTCCGTTCTTCGTGCTGGAGCGGCACTACAGCTATGTCGGGGCCTCGGGCCTCGCACTGGCCGCCACGCTGGGTAGCGCACTGCCGCAACCACTGCTGGGGATGCTGGCCGATCGGCGGCGGATGCCATGGATGGCACCGGCCGGGTTGGCCCTCGCGGGAATCGGCGCGGGGTTGGCCGGGCTCGCGCCCAGCTACGCGCTGGTGTGGATGCTGTTGCTGCTGTCCGGTCTGGGCGTCGCGGCATTCCATCCCGCGGCGGGACGTGATGCTCGCCGCGATGCGGGTGACAGCGCGGCGGCCATGAGCTTGTTCGCGGCCGGCGGCAGCGTCGGATTCTTCCTCGCCCCCGCGCTGGCCACTCCGGCCCTGGACACGCTGGGCATCGGTGCGACGGCACTGTTCCTGCCGCCGGCGGTGCTCATGGGTTTCGTGCTGTGGCGGTATCAGCGGCGGCGAATCCGGGAGACCGCCGCCGCCACGGTGATCGGCGGCCATGATCGCTGGGCGCCGTTCGCCCTGCTCACCGCGGTGGAGGTGGCGCGGTCGACCATCTTCTTCGGCATGAACACCTTCATCGCCCTGTTCTGGATCAAGCATCTCGGTGCGTCTCCGGCCATGGGCGGCGCGGCCTTGACCGCCTTCCTGGTCGGTGGCGTGCTGGGCACTTTGAGCGGCGGCCGCCTCGCCGATCGCTTCGGCATGGTGCGCACCATCCAGATAGGCAGTGCCGCACTGATTCCCGCCCTGATCGCGGTCCGCCTGGCACCGTCCCCGCTCTGGGGCCTCCCCCTGGCCGTTTTGGCGGGCATCACCGCCAATATCCCCTTCGCCGTGCTGGTGAAGCTCGGCCAGGACTACCTCCCCACCCGCCCCGGCACCGCCGCGGGCGTCACCCTCGGCCTGGCGGTCAGCGCCGGCGGCCTGTTCGTCCCGATCTTCGGCGCACTGGCCGACGACCACGGCCCGCAAGCAGCCATCACGGCCGTTTGCTGCCTCCCGATCCTCGCCCTGGCTCTGGCCTTCTTCCTCCCGAGCCCCTTGCCGCACAACCAGGAGACCGTCATTACCGAATGAGCGCGGTGAGTGCTGCCGCGTCGAGGAGCCGGGCGGTGCCGGTTTGCAGGGGTGCTAGGTCGACGTCGTGAGGCGGGATGGTGTCGTGGAGGACGTCGGCCCCGTGGATGCGGTCCAGGCGGAAGCCCCTCAGGTCGTTGCGCATTCGGCACCAGGCGTAGAGCTGCCAGTGGTCGCCGATGAGCAGCGCAAGAGGCTCCACGATCCGGTCGGTCGGATTTCCGTGGCGGTCGGTGTATTCCAGCCGCAGCACCCGGCGACGGAGCAGCGCCTCCAGCACTTCCGGTGGCACGGAATACGACTCGCCGGACGGCAGCCGGATGCGGTCGCTCAGGCTGGCGGCCAGCCCGTCATCGCCGTCGGTGAGCAGCCCCAGCACCTTGCGGGCGGCGGTGCGCGCAGCGGCCGCGAAAGGCGTTCCGGCCAGGTGCGGTAGGGCCGTCAGCAGCGCGGTGGCTTCGGTCGCGGCGAGTTCGAGCGGACCCAGCGCCGCATCGGATTCGATATCCGGGGGCCGCTGGGTTCTGCTCACTCTTCGATTGTGACGCGGAGGGGCGACACGTTCGAGGGGGCGGGAAATGAGGTGGGGGTCGTCTAGGGTCCGGGACATGGCACGAATTGTGGTGGTGGGCAGCATCAATATGGATTTGGTGACGACCGTCGGCCGACGGCCGGAGCCGGGTGAGACTGTCAATGGGGAGGGGTTCGCGCTGGTGCCGGGCGGGAAGGGGTCGAATCAGGCGATCGCGGCACGGAAGGCGGGGGCGGAGGTGGAGTTCGCGGGGGCGGTCGGTGACGATGTGTTCGCGGCTGCCCTGCGCGGGGTGTTGCGGGATGCGGGCGTGGGGGTTTCGCGGCTGCGGACGGTGGACGGTCCGAGCGGGATCGCGGCCATCGTGGTGGACGGCGGCGGGGAGAACACCGTCATCGTGGTGGGCGGGGCCAATTCGCGGATGACCGGTCTGGAACCGGCGGATCTGGCTGCGCTCGCGGCGGCCGATGTGCTCATGTGCCAGTTGGAAATTCCGGTGCCGACCGTGCTGGAGGCCGCCCGGCATGCGCGCGCGAACGGGACCGTCGTCATGCTCAATCCCTCCCCGGTGCGCGACCTGCCGCCGGAGTTGTGGGATCAGGTCGATGTCGCGGTGGTCAACGAAGGAGAAGCGGCACAGCTGGATTCGGTGCTCGCCGGAGTACCGCACGTGATCACCACCCTCGGTGCGGCGGGCGCCGCCTACCGCGGCCCCGGCGGCAGCTCGCTGAGTCATCCCGGGGTGCGGGTCGATGTCGTGGACACCACCGGTGCGGGCGACACCTTCACCGGCGCACTGGCCGCCCACTGGCACGAGGGTCCCGTGACGGCGCTGGCCTGGGCCTGCACCGCGGGCGCGCTGGCCACCACGAAACTGGGTGCGAGCGCCGCCATTCCGTCGCGCGCGGAAATCGAGAAAGCGCTCGCCGAGCAGTCCTGACTGCCCTGTCCGGTCGCTAGACGCGAGTCTCCGCCGCCCGCTTGCCGGTGTGGAGGGCGACCAGTTCGGACAGTTGTTTGGCGGCGCGTTCCAAGGGTGCGGTCGTACGGGTGGCCGCGGACATGATCACCGCGCCTTCGACGGCGGCCACGATGGTGGTGGCAAGCGATTTCGCGGTATCCGGCTCGACCGATTCGGCTTCGAGGCGGTCGGCGAGGATGTTCTCCCATTCGGTGAACGTCTCGCCCGCGACATCGGCCGCTTCCGGGGATTCGGACCGGCCGAGGGCGGCGGCGACGATCGGGCAGCCCGCCCGGAAGTCGCTGGTCAGCAGTCCTTCGCGCCACATGCCGGGGAAGGCCGCGATCATGGAGGCCAGGTCGGTGCTGCCGATGAGGGCGCGCATCAGCGCGCTGGAGGCCTGACCGGCGGTGCGGGTGGCCTCGGCGACGAGTTCGGATTTGCCGCCGGGGAAGTTGAGGTAGATGGATCGCCGGGAGATCCCGCTGTGTTCCAGCAGCTGGGAGATGCCGGTGCCGGCGATGCCATTGCAGCGCATGAGGGCGATGGCGCTGTCGATGAGGCGGTCGCGCGCTCCCATTGGAGATCCTTCCTTGCCTGTATACCGATCGGTGTACTACGGTTCTTTTATACCGATTGGTCTACCCGAGTGTAGACCGCCGCACTTCCTTCGACGATCGATCGGGGCCACCATGACGACGCTGCACGACCCCCTGCCGCTGGCCAGTGGCCAGGTCCTCCCCAACCGGCTCGTGAAGTCCGCCCTCAGCGAGGGCCTGGCCGGCGCCGGCAATGCGCCCGACGGGCGACTGGAACGACTCTACGCGCGCTGGAGTCAGGGCGGGTTCGGACTGATCGTGACCGGCAATGTGATGGTCGACCGCCGCCACTGCGGCGAACCCGGCAATGTCGCCATGGAGGACGAACGCGACCTGGCCACCCTGACCCGCTGGGCCGAGATCGCCAAGGACGGCGGCAGCAAGGTCTGGGTGCAGCTCAATCATCCCGGCCGCCAGGCCAACCCGATCGTCACCCGCACCCGCGCGGTCGCCCCCTCCGCCCTGGCCATGGGCATTCCCGGCGTCCCCGCGCCGCGCGAACTCACCGAGGCCGAGATCCTCGACATCATCCAGCGTTTCGGCGCGGCCGCCCGCATCGCCGAGGCCGCCGGCTTCGACGGCGTGCAGATCCACGGCGCGCACGGCTACCTGGTCTCCCAGTTCCTCTCCCCGCTGTCGAATCAGCGCACCGACGCGTGGGGCGGCGACGCGGAACGCCGGCGCCAGTTCGTCGTGGAGGTGGCGCGCAGCATTCGCGCCTCGGTCAGCCCCGGCTTCGGTCTCGGCATCAAACTGAATTCGGCCGACTTCCAGCGTGGCGGGTTCACCGAGGAGGAGTCGCGCGCGGTCATCGAGGAACTGTCCGCCGAGCAGATCGACATGTTCGAGATCAGCGGCGGCAGTTACGAATCCCCCGCCATGATGGGCCGCCCGCAGACCGCCTCCGCCGGCACGCGGGCCCGTGAGGCCTACTTCCTCGACTACGCCGAGTCCGCCCGCAAGGCCGCGGGCGCCGTCCCGATCGCCGTGACCGGCGGCTTCCGCTCCCGCACCGCCATGGCCGAGGCGGTCGCCGACGGTGTGTGCGACCTGGTCGGCATCGGCCGCCCGGCGGCCGTGTTCCCCACCGCCGCAGCCGATCTCCTCACCGAGCGGGTAGCGGTCCTGCGCGCCCCGCACATCTCCCTAGGCCTCCCGCCGCGCCTGGCCGCGGCCCGCAGCCTGAAGTCCGCCGACGGCGCCCTCGACCTGCAGTGGCACACCGACCAATTGCACCGCCTGGGCGCGGGTAAGGACCCCGACCTGAACCGCTCCCCCTTGCTGACGGCCGGAACCATGCTGCGCCGCAATGGCTTCGACGCCTTCCGCAGTAAGCGCGCCGCCGCGCAGGGCGACACCCGAAAGGACGGAAACCCCATGCAGGACAGGACAGCCCGCAAGTTCCGCCGCGAACGCGCCATCGGCCGCTACGTCATGAACCCCACCGTCCGCGCGCTCGACAAGGTCGGCATCCGCACCGCCCTGGCCAGCGAGATCGAGACCGTCGGCCGCAAGTCCGGCCAGCCGCGGCGCGTTCCCATCTCCATGCTCTTCGACGACGAAGGCGCCTGGGCCATCTGCCAGCACGGCACCCGCTCGGGCTGGGGCCTCAACATCACCGCCGACCCGAATGTGCGTGTCCGCCAGGGCAATACCTGGCGCACCGCAACCGCCGTCCTGCTCCCGGACGACGATGTGGTGGCCCGCTCCCGCACCTTCGCCCCGCATCCGCTGCTGGCCGGCGCCGCGCGCAGTATGTTCGCGGCCCTGGAGACCACGCCGGTGACCGTGCGGATCACGTTCACCGACAAGTGAGAATCCGGACGGCCCGCGACAGTCGCGCGGGCTGTCCGGTTCGTGCCGTCACAGGTTGGGGCGCACCAGGATCTGGATGTGATCATCCGGATTGCGGAGCGCCTCGATCGCACCCGCGACGCCGTCCAGGCCCACCTGATCGGTGACGAGGGAGGCGGCGTCGATGGTGCCGTCGGCTATGCGGTGCAGGGTTTTCGCGTATTCCTCGTGGGGGTAGACCATGCACATCTGCAACGAGATGTCCTTGTAGATGCCGACGATCGGCCGGATGACGTCGTCGGTCATGACGGCGCCGATCTGCAGGATCGCGGTCTCGCGGGGGACCTTGTACATGAGGTCGTTGAGCAGGCCCGGGACCGCGGCGCAGACCCAGACGTGGAGCTTCTGGCCGGGCGTGGCGAGTTCCTGCCAGACCTCCACGGGGTCTTCGGTATTCGGGTCGACGACGCGGTGCGCCCCGAGCCGCAACGCCGCTTCCCGACGGAGCTTGGACGGATCCGACGCCACGATCGGCGCGACGCCGCGTTCGGCCAGGGCCGCGACCGCGCCCAGACCGACCGGACCACAACCGATCACGATGCCCGTGCCCTCGGGCCCGATACCGGTGCGGGCCACATTGCCGAAACCCACGGCGAGGGGTTCGGTCATGGCGGCGACGTGCGGGGGCACGTGTTCCGGGATGGGTTCGAGCGCCATGGCCTGCAACACCATTCGCTCGCCGTACCCGCCGGGGAACTCGTTGGAGTAGCCGACGCCGTGGATGCCGCCGGCGGCATCCAGCGCCCACGGCAGGGCAACGACGTTCTGGCCCTCGACGAATGGCGTATCCGGCCCCGCGCCCACGACCCGCGCGGCGAGTTCGTGGCCCATGACGAGATCCCGGTGCGGGTCGAACAGGAAGGTCGGTACTCCGCTGTCGCGGCTGGCCTGGAGGAATTCGTCGGTGTAGTCCAGGGCCTGTTTATCACTGCCGCAGATGCCGCAGGCAATGGTTTCCACCAGTACCTGGCCTGGCCCCGGCACCGGCTCCGGCACTTCGTCGACGACGAGTTTCCGGTTACGCATGACTACCGCGCGCATGTCACCGACCTTCCTGAGCGGGCGTGAGGGCGGCCTGCAAGGCCTGGGCATGACGTTCGAAGGCGGCCTCGACACCGGCGCGCATACCGGACATGAGCCGCTCACTATTGGCATTGGCCCAGTCCAGGGATTCGATCCGCGGCCGGTTGGCGCCGGTGAAATGCGGGATGACATGTTCCGCGAACAGTCGCACGGACCGTTGCGTGGCATCCCAGTCGGCGACGTTCAACGCCAGCACCAGGAAGGTGCCGAACCCACCGGACTGCTCGGCGAGCGCCTCGATGGCGGCGATCGCGTCGTCGGGCGTGCCGATGGTCGCCCGCCCGAAGGCCGGAAATCCGGGCCCGGTCCATTGTTCGACCGCCTCGGCGGCGGTGTCCCCCCACGGCAGTTCCATGCCGCTGAGCTTCTTGATGTAGTGCACGAGATGCCCGATGCCCCATTCGGCTTCGCGCCGCGCCTGTTCCCGCGTCTCGGCAATGTGCATGGGCGCGACGAGCCGCCACTTGGCGCGATTCACGGTGTGGCCGTTGGCGGCCATGGTCTGTTCGTAGATCTTCCAGTTGGGCAGCAGCGCCTCGTACCCGCTGGGGTCGGAGGCGGCGAGCGAGAGCAGTCCCGCGCCGTGGCGTCCGGCCAGCACCGCGCCGGAAGGTGAAATGGTCGAGGCGACCGCCATTTCCAGCCCGTCCTGCTGATAGGGCAGCAGGTGCAGCCGTGCCTCGTTGAGCTCGAACCAGTCCGTTTTGGCGGTGACCACGTCGCCGCGCAGCAGCTGGGTGATGGCGTCCATGGACTCGTGCATCATGTCGCGCTGCCGCGGCTGCGGTACGCCCATCATGGAGGCGTCGGAGGCGAGCTGGCCGGGCCCGATGCCCATCATGACGCGGCCCTTGGTGAGGTGGTCGAGCAGGCAGAGCCGGTCGGCCAGCATCATGGGCTGGTGGTAGGGCAGCGAGTTCACGCCGGTGCCCAGCCGGATCTGCCGGGTGCGCTGGGCGGCGGCGGCCAGGAAGACCTCGGGCGCGGAGATGATCTCCATGCCGGCCGAATGGTGTTCACCCACCCAGGCTTCGGCGTAGCCGAGTTCGTCGGCCAGCTCGACGAGCCGCAGATCGCGCTGGATCTGCAGGGTCGGGTTGCCGGTGAGCGGGTGATATGGCGCGATGAAGAATCCGAACCGGGTGGGTCCGGACGCATTGGGCTGGGTCACTTTTCGTCGCTCCTTCGCGGGATATTCAGTTGTGCTCCGAAAAGTCGCGCACCCGGCGGGGCTCTACCGGGTGCGCGACAGGTCAGTGCTGCCGGTGGCTCAGCCGCGGGCCCACTCGTGGCCCCAGTAGCTGTCGGCGGTCATCTCCTCGGCGACGTAGTCGTCGCCGACCAGCTTTCCCTCGCAACCGAATTCGAGATCCCAGCCGCCGGGGGTGCGGACGTAGAAGGAGATCATCTTGTCGTTGGTGTGCCGGCCCAGCGTGGAGGACAGGTGGTAGCCGGCCTTGGTGACGCGGTCCAGCGCGCGGCCCACATCGTCGAGCTTGTCGACCTCGACCATGACGTGCACGATGCCCGGCCCGTCCGGCCGCGAGCCCGGGATCAGCGCCAGGCTGTGGTGGCGCGGGTTGACGCCCATGAAGCGGATCCAGATCGGGTGCTCGGGCGGGCCGACGCGGAAGGAGCCGCGCGACTTGAAGTCCAGCACCTCGGTGTAGAACTTGCGCGCCGCCTCGATATCCGGCACCGGCAGCACCACATGGCCCAGGCCCAGGTCACCGGTCACGAAGGTGGCGCCGTGCTTGCCGATCACCGGGCTGTGGTCGAGCAGTGGTCCGTGGAAGACCTCGATGGTGAATCCGGCCGGATCGACGAAGCTGATGGCCTCCTCGACATGCCGGCCCGCGGCCTCGGCGAGTGTCAGTGCGGTGACGGCGATTCCGGCCTTCTCCAGGATCTCGCGCACCAGCCCGAGCGAGCGGCTGTCGGCCACCTGCCAGCCCACCGCGATGACCGCGTCGCGCTCCCCGGGGACCAGTTCCAGGCGGTAGGTGTGCTCGTCCACCCGCAGGTAGACCGAGTCCGGATTGGGCCCGCTGCCCTCCGCGAATCCGATGGTGTCGAAGGCGAATTCGCGCCAGGCGGCGACATCCGCGATATGGGCCCGTACGTAGCCGAGAGAGGCGAACGCAGCCATGGTGAAACTCCTCGCGTGATCGGGGTGATCAGGAATAGGTGACGGAGACGTCGTCGGTCACCGGAACGGCCTGGCAGGCCAGCACATAGCCGTCGGCGATGTCGGCGTCCTCCAGGATTTCATTGCGGCGCATGGTCACTTCGCCGGACACCACCCGGCACACGCAGGCGCTGCAGGCGCCCTCGCGGCAGGAGTAGGGCGCGTCGACGCCCTTGGCGAGCAGCACGTCCAGCAGGACCTGCGCGCGGGGCCAGGCGAATTCGTGGTTCTCACCGTCGAGTTCGACCCGCACGGTGGCGGTGTCGCCGTCCTCGTCGACCTCGGCGGCGGTGTCGATCTCGAACGGATTGCCCGACAGCGAGACGAACTTCTCGATGTGCACGCGCTTGCGGTCCGCGCCGAGCGCGGTCATCGCCGCCGCGACCGCGTCCATGAACAGGCCGGGACCACAGACGAACGTCTCCCGGCCCGCCCACGGACGGGCCAACGCGGCCAGCTGATCCACGGCCGGCAGGCCCTGCACCGACTGGAGCCAGTGCAGGACGACCAGCCGGTCGGGATACGCGGCAGCCAGTTCCGCGAGTTCGGTGGCGAAGATGACGGCTTGCTCGTGCTGGTTGGCGTAGATCAGGGCGACCTGCCCGGAGCCTTGCGCCAGCACCGATTTCAGGATGGACAGTACGGGGGTGATCCCGCTGCCGCCGGCGAACAGCAGCAGATCGGTGTCCAGCGAGGCCGGGGTGAACAGCCCGGCGGGCGGCAGCACGTCGAGGGCGAGGCCCTCGGCCGCGTTGTCGCACAGCCAGTTCGAGCCGTACCCGTCCGCGGTGCGCTTGACGGTGACCTTGAGCGGGCCGTCCTCGTGCGGTGCGCTGGACAGCGAGTAGCAGCGGCTGACCGAGCCGGTCAGGTCGCTCGGAATGCGCAGCGTGAGGAACTGGCCGGGCCGATAGGAGAACCGCGCCGCATGCGCCGGATCCGGAGTCAGCTCCAAGGACACGGCATCCGCGGTCTCCCGCACCACCCGGGAAACCCGCACGGCGGCAATACCACCCGCCGCCTGCGCGGTCTCCACTGCGGCCGAGGCCTCGAGCTCCGCCGAATCCGGTTCGATCTCCGTCACCGTCATCCGTCCCACCAATTCCATTCCAGTGCTGTCTGTTCCGCCGTGCTCAGGCCAGGGTGCGGCCGCGGGTACGGACGTCGATATCGCGCGTGCTGACGGTCAGATCGCCCGCGGCGACGGCCGCGTCGATGCTCGCCCGCAGGGCCGGGCAGGTGTGCGTGCGCAGCCCGCCCGCCGCGAGCTCGGTGCAGGCCGCCTCGGCCGCCTTGTTCCATTGCACGCTGGTGTGCTGGTCGCTGTACTTCTCGACCAGCACGCAGGTCCCGCAGGACCGGCACGAAACCTTGTCCATCCCTCTGCCTTTCAGGCGTGTGCTGCTGCGTCGGCTTCGCTCGCGGCGCGCTTGGCGAGGTTGTCGGCGACCTCGGCCTCCCAGGCGGTCACGGCGCGGGTGGTGTCGACCTCGTACTCGAAGCGGTCGGTCATCTCGTCCTTGATGTCCGCCACGTCGGTGTAGAACTGCTCGTACCAGCGGCGCAGCTGGTAGACCGGGCCGTCCTCCTCGCACAGCAGCGGATTGTTGATGCGCGACTTGCGCTTCCAGATGGCCGCGTCCTGTTCGAAGCCGCGGCCCAGGCCGCCCACGAACTTCTCGGCGATCTCCTGCGCCTGTTCCGGCGGCAAGCCGGCGGGCTTCCTGGCGATGGCGCCGTACATGAGGACGAATTGGTTCTCGCTGATCGGGTAGTGGCAGTTGATCAGGTAGCCCTCGACGGTGAGCCCGGGGCTCTCGCTCTTCAGGTAGTCGATCATGTAGGAGGGCCCGTAGTAGGAGGCCACCGACTGGAGAACGTTCTTGCCGCCCAGCGCTTTCGCGGTGGCGCCCATCATGTCCTCGCGGGAGATGGAGGTCATGTACTGGCTGGCGGTGTGGCCCTCGAAGACGTTCTTGAAGAAGGTCGGGAAGCCGTAGTGCACGTAGAAGAAGTGCGCCATGTCCACCACATTGTCGACGACCTCGCGGCAGTTGGCGTCGACGATCATGGAGTTCCAGGTCCAGTCGGTCCACTCGTCGTCGAAGGCGGCGTCGACGCGCGGGATGTCGAGTTCGGCCGGGGGCTGTTTGCCCTCCGGGTCGTTCCACACGAAGAGCTGCTTGTTCTGTTCGAGGGTCGGCCACGCCTTGGTGCGGGCCAGCGGCGGGACGCGGCGCGCGTAGGGGATGCCGGTGCACTTGCCCTTGCCGTTCCAGCGCCAGTCGTGGAACGGGCAGGCGATGGAATCACCCTTGACGGTGCCGTCGGCCAGGTTGCCGCCCATGTGGGGGCAGTAGGCGTTGAGCACGTTGAGGCTGCCGTCCTCGGCCGCGAACACCACGATCTCGGTGCCGAAAGCCTTGACGGTGTGCGGTTTTCCGTCGCGGAAGGAGTCGGCCAGGCCCAGGCAGTGCCAGCCGCGGGCGAATCGAGTGGGCGGAGCGCCCGCGTCGATAACTCGCACATCGGTTGATGTCTCAGCACTTTCCGTGGTGGTCATGTGAATTCCTCTCCCTATGCCTTGCTTCGATGGTTGCGGCCGATGTGACGGCGGTGACACCGCAGTCTCACTGGCCGGGAGGTAGCTACTGATGGGCGAGACGCCCGAAAGCCGCGCGGTAGAAGAGCAGCGGCGTGGCCTCGGAATGCTCGTTCAGGCTGGTCACGCGGCCGATGACAATGGTGTGGTCGCCGCCGTCGACCTCGTCGTGCAGTGCGCAGTCGATGGATGCCAGCGCACCCGACAACAGCGGCGAGCCGTTCTCGGAGGGGATCCACTCGATGCCGCTGAACTTGTCCGGGCCGGGCCGGCCCAGTTGCCGGCACACCTCGGTCTGATCGTCGGCGAGGATATTGACGCAGAACCGGCCCGCGGCGCGAATGCGCGGCCAGGTGCTCGAGGTGCGCGCCGGGAAAAAGCTCACCAGCGGCGGATCCAGCGACAGCGACGCGAAGGACTGGCAGGCGAAGCCCACGGGCGCGCCGTCGTCCAGGGCGGTGATCACGGTGACGCCCGAGCAGAACCGCCCGAGCACAGTCTTGAAAGCCGTCGCGTCGATGGCCGGAACCTGATCCAGCACCGGGTCCACGGCGCCTCCTTTATTTCGGTTCGAAATATAGCTGTCAGTCATGACAGCAGGTGGCGACCGGGAGGCGTCAACATCGTGGTTCGCTGATCGGGATACGTAGGCCGGCTTTTACGTAGTTCTCCCGATTCCGCCGCCTGTGGGCCGGGGCACAGTGAGCTGTGACACCGAATCTGGCACATGCCTAATCGGCATACTCCTAGACTGGATATGAACCAACGGAGGTCTTTATGTCCGTCGCCCTGCTCCCCCCGGCGGAGACTCGAAACACCCACAGCCCCATGCGTTCCAAGGATGCCCGCGCCAACACCGCCGAAGTCCCCGTCTCGATGATCGAGCGGATGACCTTGATCCTGGACGCTTTCGACGCCTCCACCCCCACGCTCACCCTGCTCGGCCTGGTCGAACGCACCGGGTTGCCGCGGTCCACCGTGCACCGGATCCTCGACCAGATGATCAAACTGCGCTGGCTCGCGCACACCTCCGGCGGCTACCGCCTCGGCATGCGCGCACTGGAGCTGGGCGGACTCACCGCGGACCACAACGAGATCCGCGATGCCGTCTCCCCGCTGCTGCACGAGCTGAGCCAGCGCACCGGCATGGTCGGCCACCTCGCCGTCCTGGACGGCCGCGACGTGGTCTACCTGGACAAGGCCGGCGGGCGTTTCGCCGCCAGCCTGCCCACCCGCCTCGGCGGCCGGATGCCCGCGCACGCAACGGCTCTCGGCAAGGCCATGCTCGCCTGTCTGGAACCCAATATCGCCGAGGCCGCGCTGCGCACCCGGCTGCCGCGCCTGACCCCGCGCACCCTGTGCGAGCCCGAGGCGCTCACCCGCGAACTGCAGCAGATCCGCCTGCGCCAGGGCGTGGCCATCGACCGCGAGGAAGCGGTGGCCGGAATCGCCTGCGTCGCAGCCCCGTTGCGCGGCCGCGGCACCGCACCCGCCGCGCTGTCGCTCTCCGGGCGCGCCGACGGCATGAGCTACGACCGGCTGGCCCGGGTCGTGCTCGAGGTCGCCCACGAGGCCGGCCGTACCCTGTTCCCACGTCGTGCACACTGGCGCTGAGCGGAGAATCCCTATGCGGGGGCGAAACAGTTCGACCGTGACCGAGGGCGCCGAGCCCGCTCGTTCCGATGAGCGGCAAGGAGTTCCGGAGTTGCCCACCACGGCGTGGGCCGTGCTCGGCATGCTCTCGCACGCCGAGGAGCTCTCCGGATACGACCTGAAGAAATGGGCGGACTGGAGTCTGCAGTTCTTCTATTGGAGTCCGTCGTTCAGTCAGATCTACGCGGAACTGAAACGACTGGAGAAACACGGTTATGCGACCTCGCGCACCGTGGTGTCGGAAGACGGTATGCGTGGTAAACGTATGTACGCCATTACCGACAGCGGCCGGGAGGCCGCGTCCCACTGGGTGAACCACTCCCCCGTCGAAGTGCCGGTGCTCAAGCACAGCGTCATGTTGCGGGCCTGGCTCGGGCATCTCGCCGAACCCGACCGCATGCGGGAAATCCTCACCCAGCACATCGATTACGCCGAGCAGATGCGCCGCCGCGCCGCCGCCGACGCCGAGGGCTCCGACGCCAATCCGGACTGGGCCTATCCCAGCGCCGTATTGCGCTGGTGTGTAAGGCATTACGAAGCGGAGCGGGAATTCGCCCAGGATCTACTGGACGACCTCGACAAACTGGCGCGGAAGCGTAGCCGCCGCAAGCCTGCGGCAAAGCAGAATTCCGAAGATTCCCACTGAACGGACTTCGCCATAGGCGGCAACCTCCGGCGGTGACACGGTTCACAAATCGTGTTACCCATCTCTACTGGAGGACGCCCCATGTCCACCTCCGTCGACACCGCGGTGCCGCCCGGCCCCGCGTCCGATGAATCCGGCCGTCTCGACGGCGCCTCGAACCTGAGGATATGGTCGGTTCTCGCCATTATCGTGCTGTTCACCGAGGTCTCCCCGATGCAGTACGTCATGGTCGCCTCGGCCCTGCGGCAGATCGCGCCCACCTTCCCCAGCGAAGGCGCGAACATCAACTGGGCCATCATTGTTTTCGGCATCGTCGGCGCCGCCGTCTCACCGTTGATCGGCAAGCTCAGTGACATCTGGGGCAAGAAGAAGATGTTCTTGCTGTGCGGTGTGCTGTTCCTGATCGGCACCGCCATGTGCGCGATCACCAGTAACTGGGCCGTCTTCCTGATCGGGCGCGCGTTCGAAGCGACCGCCATCGCGACGACCGTCGTCTCCTACGGGCTCATCCGGGATCTCATGCCGCGCAGGCTGGTTCCCATCGGACTGGGCATCGCCTCCACCGGGCTCGGCGTCTCCGCGCTGGCCGGGCCGCTCATCGGCGGCTACATCACCGATCACTACAGCTGGCGTGCGCTGTTCTGGTTCCTGTTCGTCTTCACGCTGATCATGATTCCGCTGCTCATCATCGTGGTGCCGGAATCCAAGCTGCGCACGCCGCAGCGGCTGGACCTCATCGGCGTGGTGCTGCTCGGTGCGGGCGCGACGCTCACGCTCATCTACCTGGACAAGGGCCAGGATTGGGGCTGGGGCAAGTTCTCCACGCTCATCTGGCTGATCGCCGGCCTGGTGTTGCTGGCCCTGTTCCCGCTGGTGGAAATGCGGGCCAAGAACCCGATCATGGATATGAAGCTGCTGTTCACGCCGCGCGTGGCCGTGCTGCTTTTCATCGGTCTGCTGGCCTCGTTCATGATCGGATACCAGTCCTACGCCACCGGCTACATGACGCAGTCGCCACCCGCCTCCGAGGTGGTCTCGCAGGTCAAGGACGCCACCTGGACCCAGGTGAAGGCCGGTGCGCTGGCCCAGGCGCAGGCCCAGGCCGAAGCACAGGCCAAGTCTCAACTGCCGCCGGGCGTGCAATTGCCGCCGGGTGCGGTGAAGGTGCCGCCGGAAGCCGTGTACTCGCAGCTGCCGCCGAACATGGTGAACGTCAAGCTGGATCCGGGCTACAGCTACGGCAACAACTTCACCTTGCTGAAGTTCGCCACGCACGTGACCCTCGCACAATCGCTGATAGCCATGGTCTTCGGATTCATCGGCGGACTCTGGATCCGGCGCTCGGGTGCGCGCTGGCCATTGGTGACCGCGCTGGTGATCTTCGTCGGCAGCGGATTGGCCTACGCGGCACTGTCACACGGCTGGCAGACGCAGGCCTTGATCAGCGCGGTGTACGGCATCGCGTTCGCGCTGTACTACGCCTCGACGCCGAACCTCATAGTGGAAGGGGTTCCGGCGCAGCAGCAAGGCATCAGCGCGGGCATGCTGGGCGTCATGCAGGCCATGGGCGCGGCCATCGGCCTCGCGGTGGCCACCGCCTTCCTGACGGCCAATCCGGTGAAGGCCGTGGTGTCGGTGGCGGGCGCGCCCTCGGTCACCAAGGACATCCCACTCCTGTACGCGGACAAGGGATATGAGATCAGCTTCTACTTCGTGGCGATCTCGGCGGCCATCGCCCTGATCGGCGCGCTGATCATGAAGCACGGCCGGACCGCCGCGACCGGCGGCGCCGCGCACTGACGGCCGGAAAAGGCCCGGAGGCTTGCCGCCTCCGGGCCTTTTCCATATCGTTCGCCTTCCGGTGAGCGGGACGCCACCTCGATGTTCTCCGCGCGGCATATTTCTATTTGAAATAGGGCCGACACAGTTCGGCCGAGGAGGTGGTCGACGATGACCGAAGGACTCGACAGCATCACCGCTGCGGTGCACGCGCTCGCCCGCGGCGGCCCGGTGCTGGTGGTGGACGACGAGGATCGCGAGAACGAAGGCGACCTGATCCTGGCCGCCGAACTGGCGACCACCGAGACCATCGCGTTCCTGATCCGCCACACCAGCGGCGTCCTCTGCGTCCCGTTGACCGGCGAGGACTGTGACCGCCTCGACCTCCCACCCATGACCGCGCACAACCAGGACCCCAAAGGCACCGCCTACACGGTCTCGGTGGACGCGAGTTCCGGTGTCACCACCGGCATTTCGGCCGCCGACCGCGCCCGCACCACGCGCCTCCTGGCCGACCCCCGCACCACCCCCGCCGAGCTCACCCGCCCCGGCCACGTCTTCCCCCTGCGCGCGAATCCCCGTGGCGTCCTGGGCCGCCCGGGCCACACCGAGGCGGCCGTGGACCTCATGCGCCTGGCCGGCCTCCGCCCCGCCGGCGTCATCGCCGAAGTGGTCAACGACGACGGCACCATGTCCCGCCTCCCGGAACTCCGAATCTTCGCGAAGGAGTGGGACATCCCCCTGATCTCCATCGCCGACCTGATCGAGCACCGGAAGAGCCTGGAACACGGCATCTCCCGCGTCGTCGAAACCCGCCTCCCCACCCCCCACGGCAACTTCCGCGTCCTCGGCTACGCCGACGAGCACACCGGCACAGAACATCTCGCTCTCATCCACGGCAATCCGACCGGCGCGGACGTCCTCACCCGCATCCACTCCGAATGCCTCACCGGCGACGCCTTCGGCTCCCTCCGCTGCGACTGCGGCGAGCAACTGGACGCCGCCATGGCCGCCGTAGCCGCCGAGGGCAACGGCATCATCGTCTACCTCCGCGGCCAGGAAGGCCGGGGCATCGGCCTCCTGAACAAGCTGCGCGCCTACGAACTCCAGGACGCGGGCGCCGACACCGTCGACGCCAACGTCCGGCTCGGACTCCCCATCGACGCCCGCGACTACCGCGCCGCCGCCCGCATCCTCCACGACCTCGACGTCACTTCCGTCCGCCTGCTCAGCAACAACCCGGCCAAGCAATCCGGCCTCGAAACCCATGGTCTCCCCGTGTCTTCCCGGATTCCCTTGCAAACCCAGCCCACCGAACACAACGTCCGCTACCTCCGCACCAAGCGCGACCGCATGCGCCACCACCTCACCGAGGTCGAGCCCGCAGTCGGATTCCACTGACTGTCGCGGCCATTGCCCGCCCGGCGGCGTGCAGCGGCTCGGCGGTGCGCAGGGTGCGGCTGAGGATGAAAGCGCCTTCGAGAGCGGACAACACCGCGAGAATCAGCTCACGCGCTTCGGATTCCGCGAGGCCGCGGCTCACGAAATAGGTTGTGCCCTGGTCGATCCAGGAGTTGATGACCTCGGCGGCGACCTCGCGGAGGGCGGGTTCGGAGTCGGCGATTTCGCCGGCGACCGTGCCGACGGGGCACATGTTCATCCAGCCGCTCGCTTCGATGGTTTCGGCGGCGGCGACGAAGGCGGCGGGGATTGCCACCTGGAGGTCGTCGTGGGCGTCCATCAGTAGTGGGAGCAGTTGGATGTAGGCCGCGCCGGAGGTGCGGAGGGCTTCGGCGGCTATCTGCGGCTTGCCGCCGGGGAAGTGGTGGTACAGCGAGCCCATCGGGGCGTTCGAGGCGGCGGTGATCTGTTTGACCGTGACGGCGCTGTAGCCGTTGACGCGCATGAGTTCGCCTACTGCGGTGATGAGGCGGTCGCGGGTGGTGGTTGACATCTTCTCGGCCACACCATCAGACTAGAGCAAATGCACTAGAGCGTTTGCTCTATCGGAGGTGATCATGGCTGTTGTCGAGATTCCTGCAGGTCGGATCCACTATGCGGAGCGTGGGGAGGGGCCCGCGGTGGTGTTTCTGCACGGGCTGCTGATGAACCACACCTTGTGGGATCAGGTGCTCGAACTGCTGCCGACGGGATTCCGGTACGTGCTGCCGGATCTGCCGTTGGGGGCGCATCCGGAGCCGTTGCGGGCGGACGCCGATCTGAGCATGCGAGGGATGAATCAGCTCGTCGCGGACTTCCTCGAAGCCCTCGAGCTGCGGGATGTCACGCTGGTGCACAGCGATTGGGGCGGGGCGCTGTTCCTCACCGCCTATGGGCTGGACGAGCGGGTCGGGCGGTTGATCGTGATGCCGTGCGAGGCGTTCGACAACTTCCCGCCGGGATTGCCGGGGAAGACCGCGAAGCTGCTCCCGATACTGCCGGGCGGGGTGTACATGGCGTTGCGGCAGTTCCGGATCGGATGGATTCGCCGGACCCCGCTCATGTTCGGGTGGATGGCGCGGAAGCCGCTGCCGGACGAGCTGGTGCGCGGCTGGACCGAACCGGGACTCCGGGACAAGCGGATCCGCCGGGATCTGCTCGGCTATGCCGGGATCGATATCGACAAGCAGGCGTACATCGCGAATACCGAAGCGCTGCGCGGCTTTTCCGGCGACGCCCTGATCCTGTGGTCCGCGCAGGACAAGGTGATGCCGCCCGAGCACGGGCGCCGGCTGGCCGAGCTCATTCCGAAGGCGCGGCTGGTCGAGATCGACGACGCGTACGTGCTGTCCATGCTGGACCAGCCGCGGGCGGTGGCCGCCGCCATGTCGGCCTTCCTCACCGGAGCCGCCGTGGAACACGCCTGATGTCGTGACGCCCGGGTATGGTCGCGGCATCGGGATGTGCTTGCGAGGAGGCAACGATGCCGAGTTTGGTCAGCCGGATGGTGCCGGTCTATCTGCGGGTCGTGCGTGCGAACGAACCGTTCGTGACCGCCGAGGGCGCGCGGAAACACATTCGCGAGCGCAGCATCCGGCCGCAACCGTACGGCCCGCCGCGATTACTGCGCCGCGATGTCCAGGTATCCGTCGAGAAATGGCGCGGGTGGCCGGTTTACACGCTCACCCCGCGCACCGGCCTGCCGTCCGGGAATGTCGTGTACGCGCACGGCGGCGGCTGGGTGAATGAAATCCAGCCGCAGCATTGGAGTTTGGCGGCCGATATCGCCGTCGGCAGCGCCACCACGGTCACGCTGCCCATTTATCCGCTCATCCCGTTCGGCACCGCCGACAAGGTGATTCCGGACATGGTGGATCTGGTGCTGGCCAACCGTTCCCGCTACGGCGAGGTCCGGCTGGGCGGCGATTCGGCGGGCGGTCAGATAGCGCTGTCGACGGCGGTGGCCCTGCGCGACGAACACGAGGTGCGAATTCCGCGCACCATCCTCATCGCGCCCGCGCTCGACCTGTCGATGAGCAATCCGGAAATCCCCGTCGTGCAGCGCATCGATCCGTGGCTGGGCCGGGACGGCGGCCTGATTCTCGGCGAGCATTGGCGCGGCGCGTTTCCCATCGACCATCCCTGGGTCAGCCCGCTTTTCGCGACCTTCGAGGGTCTCGGCCCCCTGACCGTATTCAGCGGCACCCGCGACATCCTGAATCCCGATGCCCGCCTGCTGATCGGCAAGGCCCGCGCCGCAGGCGTCGACCTCGAATACCACGAGGGCGAGCACCTGGTGCACGTCTATCCATTGACGCCGACCGTGGAGGGCCGCGCCGCCCGCGCCCTCATCGTGAACCAGCTACGCGCGGAACGCACTCCGCATTAGCTGCGAATAATGTTGCTCGGCGCGCGAATTCCCCCGGAGGCACCCTACTGTGCGTGAGGGGCGCCGAATGGCGCCCATCCACACGCATGGCATATCGAAGGGTAGTAACCAGGTGAAGAACTCACGAATCCGTCGGGCGGGGATCGGCATCACCGGATTCGCGGCCATGGCCACGGTAGCGGTCATCGCCGCGCCGGGCGCGCTGGCCGATACGACCAACAACAATCTGACGGTGGCGGGCAGCAACTTCTACTCGAACACCGCCTACACCGTCACGGCGAACATCTCGAATATCACCGACGCGGTGAATGTCTGGTTCTACGACAATGGCACCGCCATCGTCCCGAGCGGTCAGAGCTCGCCCAGCATCACGCCGAGCAATGGCACGGCCACCCTCAACTGGACGCCGACCACCGACGGAACCCACCAGATCACCGCCTCCGTCGCCGAACCCGGCAACAATGTCTGGCTGGGCCCGGTCACCGTCTCGGTGACCGACGCGCCCGCCGGCGGCGGTGGCGGCAACGGCGCGCTGAGCAACCTGCTCAGCACCCTGCTGAGCAGCCTCAGCGCCAGCGCGGGCAACGGCCAGTAAGCACGACCGGGCCGGGCCGCGCATCCGTGGCCCGGCCGTCAGGCCGAATTCTCCGCGAGGCCGTCAGGCCGAATTCTCCGCGAGCCATTTGCGGGCGCGCGTCGGCGAGGCGCGGGACAGCCAGGCGTCCTGGACGACCTCGGTCAGTTCCTGAATCGTCAATTCCCCCACCCGGGAAGTACGCAGCAGCACCGAGAGATGCCCGTCGAAATGCTTCGTCGTGAAGAACGGCGAATCCGGATCCTGCACGAGCGCGAGCTTGTCCGATTCGGACGGCACCCAGAAGACCACGACATCCGGATACTTCTCCCCGGACTCCGGATCGACCGCATCCGGTCGCGGCGTGCGGAAGAAGACGAAGGATTTACCGCCCACCTGATAGACGGGATTCTCCGCGGACCCCTCCACGACGGTCACGTGCGGCATACCCTGGGCCAGCTCGTGAATGTCCGCCGCCCGGGCCCGGCGTATTCTGCTCGACACGCGGTCGAGTGTATCGCCGCCCACAGTCGAGCACGCCACGACCAGGCATTATGTCGAGCAGCTGGCAGGCAATGCGACAGATCACATAGGTTGTAGCGTATGGCACGGCGGGTCAATGGAAACCTCCCTGAAGAGGTGACTTCATTCGTGGGCCGCCGCGAGGAAATGGCCACCGCCAAGCGGCTGCTGCCCACCACCCGAGTGCTGACCCTGCTCGGACCGGGCGGGATGGGCAAGACCCGGCTCTCCCGGCAGATCGGCCAGCTCGTCTCGCGCGCCTTCCCCGACGGCATCTGGCTCGTCGAACTCGCCGACCTGCAGGACCCCAGCCTGGTGACGCTCACCGTGGCCGAAGCCCTGAACCTGCGCGACGAATCGACCGCGCCGCTCCCCCGGCTCACCGAATTCCTCTCCGACAAGCGGCTACTGCTGATCCTGGACAACTGCGAGCACCTCATCGAGGCGTGCGCGGCCCTGGTCGGCCGGATCATCGCCACCACGCCGGACGTGCGTGTGCTGGCTACCAGCCGCGAAGTGCTCGGCATCCCCGGCGAACAGGTCATGCCGGTACCGCCGCTGGCCGTGCCGCAGGACGCCGAGGACGGCGACGCGCTGCAGCTCTTCGTGGAACGCGCCGGCGCCGCCAATCCCGGATTCCGGGCCACCCCCGCCAATCGCGCGGTGCTGGCCGAGATCTGCCGCCGGCTCGAAGGTATGCCGCTCGCACTGGAATTGGCGGCGCTGCGGCTGCGCATGTTCACCCCGGAACAGATCCTGGACCGGCTCGACGACACCATGGGCCTGCTCAGCGCCGGACCGCGCACCGCCCCCGAACGGCAGCAGACCATCGAGGGCGCCATCCGCTGGAGCTACGACCTGTGCACGCCCGCGGAACAGCTGCTCTGGGAACAGCTTTCGGTCTTCGCCGGCGGCTACGACATCGATGCCGCCGAGGCCGTCTGCGAACTCGGCCCCGCCTCGCTCATGGAGGCGCTCACCGGACTGGTCGACAAGTCGGTCGTCATGCTGCGCTTCGACGGTATGGTGGCGCGCTACTCCATGCTCGAACCCATCCGCCAGTTCGCCGCCGACCGGCTCGCCGAACGCGGTGCGGCACAAGCGGTCCGGGCCCGCCACCGCGGGTACTACCGGCAGCTGGCCATGCGCGGGCAGACCGCCTACTGGACCGACGAGGACGTCGCCTGGTTCCGCGATCTGAGCCGCGAGCACGCGAACCTGCGCGCCGCCCTGCGCTCGGGACTGGCGGACGAGCCACTGCCCACGCTGGCGACGGTGACGGTGCTGCGCCCGTTCTGGGAGCACAATCGCTTCCTGTCCGAGGGCTTCCGCTGGCTCACCGAGGCGCTGGACCACAATCCGGAGGCCACGCCGGAACGCGCCAAGGCCTTGTCCTCGGCGGCCTCGCTGGCGGCGCTGCTGGGTGATCGCGCGTCGGCCGCGAGGCTGGTCAGTGAATGCCTGGAACTCGCTGCGGCACTGGACGATAAAGACATCATGGCCGAGGTGGCGCTGGACCGGTCGCTGCTGGCCTTCGCCGACGACGATCGCGAGCACTCCCTCGAACTGGGACGCACCGCCATCGCGCTGGCCGCCGCCGATGGTCAGCACGCCATCGAAATGGACAGCCACGCCTTCTCCTTCATGGCGGCCATGGTGCTGGAGGCCCCCGGCCGCACCGAACTGGCCGAACGCTTCCTGGAGCTCACCACCGACAGCGGGTCACACCTGCTCGGCGGGCTGGCGTTGTGGACGGTCGGCATCGACCACTGGCGGCGCGGCGAACTCGACGAGGCCGCCGAATTCCACAGTCGCGCAATCGAACAGCTGGCCTTGTTCGAACGGTGCATCTGGCTGTCCTCCGCCTTCGAGGGACTGGCCTGGACGGTATCGGCCCGCGGCAACTTCGAACGCGCGGCGCGGCTGCTCGGCGCGGCGGAAAGCTTGCAGCGCAGCACCATTCGGCTGGCGCACACCATCACCGCGGCGGTCGGCGAGAAGGAACGCCGCAAGGTCCGGGAAGCCCTCGGCGAGGACGCTTTCCGCGCCGCCTTCGGTGCGGGCGCGAACCTGCCGCTGGAAGAAGCCATCGACTACGCACTGGGCCGCACCCCGCCCGAGCCGGAACCGATCGCGGTACCGGCCCCGTTCAAACGCGTCGCGCGATCGGCCACCGCGACGCTCACCGAGACCAGCCTGCTCACCCGGCGCCAGCGGGATGTGGCCCGGCTGGTGGCGGCCGGGCACAGCAACAAGCGGATCGCGGCCGAACTGGTGATCTCCGTCCGCACCGCGGAAACCCATGTCGAGCACATTCTCACCAAGCTCGGCCTGACGTCCCGCACGCAGCTGGCCGCGTGGGTGCACGAACACGAGCTGTGAGGCTATAGGCCGGTCACGCCGTCGATGCGCTCGCGCAGCAGATCGGCGTGCCCGTTGTGGCGCGCGTATTCCTCGATCATGTGGAGATAGATCCAGCGCAGCGAGAGTTCCTTGCCGCTGCGTGGATGCGTGAACGTCTGCTCGAGCGGCAGATCGGCTACGACCTTGGCGCACAAGGCGATTTCCTCGCGATAGCGGTCGAGATCGTGCTCCGCCGCGAGCGCCAGGACATCGTCGAAGTCGCCGTCGAGATTGTCGTCGGCGCAGTAGGCGTAGGGCACGCGCTCCCCGCCCGCGGTTTGACGGAACCAGCCGCGTTCCACTTCGGTCATGTGCCGGATCAAGCCGAGCAGTGACATCGAGGAGGGCTCGGCGCTGCGGATGGCCAGCTGGATTCCATTGAGGCCCTGGCATTTCAGCAGCAGGGTCCCGCGCTGGTGTTCGAGAAAGGAGTCGAGCATGGCACGCTCGTCACCGACGACGAGCTGCCGGGTGCGGTCGATTTCCGGTGCGATCCACGTCATCACCGGAATCTACCGCCACCCGGCAGCAGGTTTCGAGCGGTTTACAGGCCGTGCTGCAGGAAGTCGATCACCGCACGCTCGAAGGCGTCCTTGCGTTCGATCTGCACCCAGTGCCCGCAGCGCGCGAAGGTGCGCAGATCGGCATTGGGCAGCTGCCGCGCCGGGAACAGCGCGCCCTCGACCGGGGTGACGCGGTCGTCGCGGCCCCACAGCATGAGAACCTCGTGCCGCAGACCTTTGAGCCGCGCCCACAGCGGGAGCGGTTCGGCGAACTTCGGGTTGTAGAAGGTGGCGTACGCATCCTGAATGGCCGCAATGGCTTTCGGATCCGAGGCCGCTTGCAGCCGCGTCTCGATGAGCTCCGGGGTGAGTGTCGCCTCGTTGAAGACCATCGAGCGCAGGAAGCCGAGCGCGTTCTGCTCGGTCGGATCGACATTGAACTGCATGAGCCGCCGAATGCCTTCGGACGGTTCGGGTCCCAGAATATTGACGCCAACCCCGCCGGGAGCCATGAGCACCAGTTTGTCGGCGCGTCCCGGATGGTCCAGCGCGGTCATGGTCGCCACCGCGCCGCCCATGGAATTGCCGAGCAGGTGCGCCTTCTCGATGCCCAGCTCGTCGAGCATGCCGATCACGGCGTCCGAGGCGATGCGCAGATAGTTCTGCTCGTACACCTCCGGCCGGCCGCTCTCGCCGAAGCCGGGCTGATCCAGGACCAGGCAGCGGAAATGCTGTGCCAGTACTTCCAGATTGCCGCCGAAGTTGGCCCAGCCGGACACACCCGCGCCCGAGCCGTGCAGCAGTACCAGCGGTGCGCCCGCGCCGGCCTCGTGATAGCGGAGTTTGTGGCCGCCGACCGTGACCCAGCGGGTGGTGTTCTCGAGGGTGTAGGTCATCAGAGCATCCGATCCTCGACCTCGAGGCCCATGGCGCCCTTGCCGAACATGGCCAGTGCGCGTTCCACGTCATTGATGACGTGCACACTGCCCGCGTGGGCGTCGCGCCAGTTGCGCTCGATGATGTTGGGGCGGCGGATGGCGTGGCCGCCGGAGTTCTTGAACAGCAGGTCGATGGCCTCCAGCGCGCGCTCGGTGCCGCGCACCTGATCGCGGCGGGTGGCCAGGCGCAGCGCGAACGGAATCTCCTCGCCCGCCTGGGCGTAGCGCAGCTGCTCGCTCATATTGCGCTCCATCTGCAGCACCGCGGCGTCGATTTCCGAAGCGGCGCGGGCGATCCGGACCTGGGCGAAGGGATCCTCCGACACCTTCTGGCCACCGTACGACAGCCGCACGCGTTCGCGCTGCCGTTCGATGTGCGCGTCGTAGGCGCCCTGGGCGGCGCCGATGATCGGCGCGGTGATGGTGTTGGAGAACAGCGCGCCGAACGAGATCTTGTACAGCGGTGCGGTATTCACCTCCTGGCCCGGGCCGATCAGGTTGGACTGATCGGTGGCCGAGTAGGCGCGGTGCGCGGGCACGAACGCCTGCTCGATCACGATGTCGTTGGAGCCGGTGCCGGACAGGCCGGACACGTTCCAGGTGTCCTCGATCCGGTAATCGGTGCGCGGCACCAGCACCGTGTAGTAGTCCATGCCCGTGGCGGTCGGCACCAGCGCGCCGAGGAACACCCACTGGGCGTGGTCGCAGCCGGAGGAGAAGGCCCAGCGGCCCGACATCTCGTAGCCGCCCTCGACCGGGGTGAGCTTGCCGGTCGGCGCGTACGAGGACGACACCAGGGTGTCGGGGTTCGCGGACCACACGTCCTGCTGCGCCCGATCCTCGAACAGGGCCAGCTGCCACGGGTGCGCGCCCAGCACCGAGGACACCCACGCCGTCGACGGGCATACGGTCCCGATGGTGCGGATCACCTCGTAGAAGGCGACCGGCGACTCCTCCAGACCGCCGAAGCGCGCGGGCTGCAGCATGCGGAAGACACCGGCCTCGGTCAGTTCGGCGATGCTGGCGTCGGGGACCCGCCGCTGCTCCTCGGCCTGGACCGCCCGTTCCCGGATCGCGGGCAGCAGATCGCGAACCCGATCGAGCACCTTGTTCGTCATGCGGCTGATTCCTCCTCGTGCGTGCGTCTTGCTGTCGACGCTATGAGCAGGAGGCATATGTCAGCCGGAAAAGTCCCGGTCAACGGAACTTCACGTTCCGTCAGAAGAAGGCACGGCCCCCTGCTGCTGGTGCAGCAGGGGGCCGCGAACACTGCTGGCGAGCAGGCTACTTGTGCGTGTACTCCCAGTCGATGTCCTCGTCGAGGGCCACGCGGATGCGTTCGGTCAGGTCGGGGGTGAGGTCCGGCGGCTGGGCGACGTCCTCCCACGCGTCGAGGACCTGGGTGCCGTATTTGTGACCATGACCGGCCGGAACCCCTTGGGCGTGTGCGAGATCCGCACTCACCTGCCAGAAGGTGACGATGGGCCACCAGCGGATGGACTTCGAGACGTCGGAGCCGCGCGGTTCCTGCAGCCAATCCGGTTGCGTGAACAGCAGATCCGGCGACCACCACACGATGGGGTCGGAGGCGTGCTGCAGGTACACGATGCGCGGTGAGGTCCAGGGCCGCGGCGGGTTCTTCAGATCCTCGGGCTTGCCGCCGAAGCGGACGATCAGCCCGTCGGCATAGATGGGCAGGATCTCCGGAGTGCCCGGATCGCGCCGCTGTTCGAGCTGACTCCAGATGCGGTTGGAGTTCGGCGGTCCCACCCACAGCACGCCGTCCACCATGCTGCGAATGTCGTCGAGGCCGTTGAACGCGCCCTCGGAACCCTGCGAGCCGAGACTCTCGCCGTACACGAGCAGCTTCGGCCGATGCTCCGGCGGCAGTTGCGCCCAGCGCGCATGCACGGTGTGCACCAGCAGTTTTCCGGCCTCGGTGGCCTTGGCCTTGTCCGAGAGGAAGGACAGCACGCTGGGCAGGTACGAATACTGCGTCGCGGCAATGGCGGTATCGCCGCCGTACATGAATTCCAGGGCCTCGGCGGTGGTGGAGTCGACCCAGCCGGTGCCGGTGGTGGTGACCACGGCCAGCACCTTGCGATCCCAGGCGTGCGTCCGATCCAGTTCGTCCACGATCACATTGGCGATGTCCTGCGGCGTCTTCGCGGTCTGCAGGCCCGCGTACACCCGGATCGGTTCGCGCGCAGGCTTTCCGGTGACCTGCGTGATACGCGCGGCGGTCGGCACGTACGAGACGAACCAGCGGCCCTCCGAGCCGAGCGTCTTCCACGGCGCCAGCGAATCCGGGCTACCGGATCGCTCCGGCAACTGCGGCTGCAGCGCCGCCGCCGAGGTGTGACCGTTGCGCGCGCTGAACGCCGAATTCGCTACGGAGAAGAAGGCTCTCGCCAGCACGCCCTGCACCAGCAGTACACACAGCACCAGTACCAATGCGATCCCGGCGGGCAGGGCGAAGCGCCGCGGAATCTTCAGATCGAGGCTCAGTACCCGCACGATCCGCAGCACCAGCCAGCGCAGCGCGCGGAAGACCCCGATGACGAATGCCAGCGTCGCCGCCGCGAGCAGTTCGGTGCGCAGATAACTGGAGGTGGTGGTCGGCTGCATCCCCATCAGGACTTCCAGATCCTGCTGCCAGCGCGCCGACCGCGCCAGCATCACCGCCGCGCCCACGATCACGCCGATGATGATCACCAGTTTGCTCACGTCCCGCGTGGTCCGCGAGGGGCGCCACAGACTGCTCAGCACCCCCGCCTCCGCGGGCAGCCTGGGCAGTACCCACTTCCCGACCGCCCACCCGATCACGCACCCCACGCCGTACCCGATGGCCGCGCTCACGCCACTCACCAGTCCCTGGAACAACCAGGTGCGCGGCAGCAACGACGGCGACACCGACCACGCGAAGAACACGGCCGCCACCAGCACGCCGGGATAGTTCGGCTTGATGGCCTCCTCGCCCGCCAGCAGCGCCCGCCACACCCGCCGTAAGACGCCCGCGACGGCACCGACCGGTGCCGGCTCGGCCGCCTTCCCACCCTCGGCCACCGGTGCCGCGTCGGCTGCCTTCCCACCCTCGGCCACCGGCTCCGATGCGACCGTCGGCCCAGGCTCGATCGCCTGCTCCGGGGAAACCGGCTCCTCGGGGGCGACCGGCTGCTCGGACTCTGCCGTGGCCGACGGCCGGTCCGGGGGCTCGGGCGGCTCGGTGGCCGAGGGGTGGGGTGGTTCGACAGTCATAGGGCTGAGTCTTCCGCACGAGGCACCGGGGCCGCTCGGTTCGACACGCGGCACGACACGCGAAGACGGCGGACAACCCGGTTTCCCGGGGCACGAGGGGTCGGGGCAGTGGTGGTCGGGGCACAGGATTTGCCGGATACGACCGGACCGCCCGCTCCCATAACGTCGTCGCCCGATGGGAATCAGCGGTGGTGCAGGGGGAATAAGCGACATGGTAGGACAATCGGTGGCCGAGGCAGTGCGCGCGGATGACGCCCGCGAGCCCGGCCCCGGGCGGCGGGAGCCGGACCCGCGATGGCATCCGGTGCTACGCGTGCTCTTCCGGTTCGCCTTCGTCTTCGTTGGTATCGGCATGGCGGCGACGTATCTGGCGCCGGTGCTGCTGGTCGCCATCCGGGTGCCGCGCGAATCGGTCGCCGTGGTGGCGAAGTGGCTGGCCCTGCACCCGCTCACCGACTGGGTGGGGCGCGAATTCTTCGGCGTGCGGGTCGATTACCGGGAGACCGGCAGCGGTGACACTGCCGCACACTGGATTTCGGTGTTCACCTGGCTGCTGGTCGCGATCGTGGTCACCGTCGTCTGGTCGGGGATCGATCGCCGGCGCGCCTACCCGCGGTTGTACGCGTGGTTCCGGCTGCTGCTGCGCGCCACCCTGATCGCCGGCTTCCTGCTCTACGGCATGATCAAGATCCTGCCCTCGCAGATGTCGTTCAACCTGGAACGCCTGGTCGAGCCGTTCGGGGATATGAGCCCCATGGCGGTGCTGTGGGCGCAGAGCGGCCTCTCGCAACCGTACGAGATGGCCTTGGGCGCAGCGGAAGTCACCGCCGCCCTGCTGCTGATCCTGCCGTTCACCGCGGGCCTCGGCGCGGTGCTGACATTCATCGTGGCCATGCAGGTGTTCCTGCTGAACCTCACCTTCGATGTCCCGGTGAAGCTCTTCTCCGGCCAGTTGTTCCTGTACGCGGCGATCCTGGCCGCCCCCGACATCCTGCGCATCGTGCGCACGCTGCTCGGCCACGCCGTCCCGGCCCGCACCCGCGAGCCGCTGCTCACCTCCGCGCGCGGCCTCCGGATCCTGCTGATCGCCCAAGTGATCTTCGGCCTTTTGATGGTCTACGACACGATCGATCAGGGCTACGACGCCTGGCACACCTGGGGCAGCGCCCGCCCCCACTCACCGCTCTACGGCATCTGGAACGTCACCGAATACGCCGTCGACGGAACGGAACTACCGCCCCTGGTCGACTTCGACACCGCCACACCGGACAATGCCGCGATCGGCCGGCAACGCTTCCGCCGCATCCTCTTCGACACCCCGGACGTGGTCACCGCCCAGCGCATGAACGACTCACTGCTGAGCATCCCGGCCCACATCGACACCACCGCCCACACCATCCGCCTCTCGGGCGACCTGGCCCAGCACTGGACCATCGCCACCCTCAATTACGAACAGCCGCAACCGGATCGCCTGACCCTGACCGGCCAGCTCGCCGGCCGCCCGGTCCACATGCAACTGGATCGAGTCGACCTCGACACCTATCCGGTCGTCTCCCGCGGCTTCCACTGGGTACAGGCCGTCCCCTACCTCCGATAACTCAACGCCTACGGGCGGCGGCGGTGCCCGCGCGGCGGCCGAAGAAGGTGCCGTCGCCCAGTGAGGTGCCGCTGATGTAGCCGAAGCCGTGCAGGCCGTTGGCTGCTCGGCCTGCGGCGAAGAGACCGGGGATCGGTCGTCCGTCGAAATTCAGGACGTGGCCGTCGAGGTCGGTGTGCAGGCCGCCGAGGGTGAAGACCGATGCGCCGGTACCGCGGCGGTCACCGGCTTCGGATGGTGGACGGATTCCGGCCTTCACATCGATGGCGGCGTAGGGTGGTTCGAGGGTGCGGAGCCAGCGGGCGGACTTGTGATGGTCGAGATCCGTTCCCTGCGCGGCGAATTCGTTGTAGCGGTGAATGGTGCCGGTGAGCGAGCCGGTGGGCAGGCCGGTGAGTTGTTCCAGTTCCGCCGGAGTCTCGGCGACGTGGGTGGGTCGTACGCCCCAGCGCTGGGGTTCGGGGACATCCTCGAAGCCGGTCTCGTCGACGATCACCCATATCGCGGTGTCGCCGCCCGCCCAGCTGCCGCCCGTGTTCTGCCGGAACAATGCCGACTGTCCGATGCGGCCGGGGTAGGTGTCCTCGTTGATGAAGCGGCGGCCGAGGGCGTTCACCACCATGCCGCGGGCGGCCAGGCCGGGGATGAGGGACATGCCGACCTGGCCCGATGCCATGTGGCGGACCGCCGCGCCCGCCGCCTGCGCCATGCGGATGCCGCTGCCGTCGTCGGTGCCGGCGCTGACCTTGGTGTGGCCGAGCAGCTGGGGAGCGTGGTCGGCGAGCATGTCGTCGTTGTCGACGAAGCCGCCGGTGGTGAGGACGACGCCGCGGCGGGCGCGGATCAGGATCTCCTTACCGTATTGCCGCGCAACGACTCCCGCCACGGACCCGTCGCCCGCGACGATCAGCGTCGTGGCGTAGGTATCGAACATGGCGGTGGCGCCGGCGGATTCGGCCGCGCCGGACAGGCATTCCATCAGTAGCTTGCCGCCGAAGTCCTTGGCGGTAGGCCGATGCCCGCGGGGTGCGGGTCGCGCCGATTCGGTGAAGGGCCAGCTGTTCTCGCCCAGCCACATGAGCCCGTCGTCGGTGGGCGGCACCCAGGTGGGCGCGTCCCACATGGTCGGTTTGAACGGCACGCCGCGATCGGCCAGCCAGTGGAAGTGCTCCACGCTGCCCGCGCAGTATTCGTCGATTTTGGCTGTGTCCGCGCCGATTCCGAGGGCCGCGGTCAGGAACGCCGCCATGGCTTCGGGGCTGTCCTCGTAGCCGCAGGCGCGCTGAATCGGTGTTCCGCCACCGAGATAGATCTCCCCGCCCGACATGGCCGAGGCCCCGCCGGGCCCGCCCGCCCGGTCCAGCACCAGCACCGCGGCGCCCGCGTGCGCGGCCTCGAAGGCGGCGGACGCGCCCGCGGCCCCGTAGCCGACGACCAGCACATCGGTCTCGATGTCGTACCGGTCCACCGTGTCCGCCGCCCGGGGCGCCACCGAATTCCGCACTGTCATGACATCGACATTCCCGGTCTACGGGCGAGTACCTAGCGCAGCATCTTGCTCAATGATTCTCGGATCCCGTTGACCGGGACTGCGGCGGAGCCGGTCGCTCGCCACTGGGGATGGTGTGTGAACGGCGTCACTGTGGTTGGGGTCGCCGGCATGAGGAGGAGAGTCAATGCGGATTCTGGTCACCGGAGTCACCGAACCGAGTGGACGTGCCGTCGCGCGCATGCTGCTGGCGGCCGGCCACGAGGTGGCGGGCGTGGACCGGCAGCGGCACCGATACGTCGACCCACGCGTCGAGGTGACGGTCGGCGACCTGTCCGATGCGCGGGTCTGCGCGCGGGCCGTGGCCGGTGCGGATGCCGTCGTGCATCTGGCCGGCAGCGCCGTCGCCGGAATCGCCAGGGCCGCAGCGGATGCGGGCACGCGCCTGGTGGTTCCCGTTGCGGTGGGCCAGGGTTCGAGTATCGAGCAGATCGTGTCCGGCAGCGGCGTGGACGCGCTGATCGTGCGCACGCCCGTCGTGGGCGGCCGCCGCATCGACGGTGACAGCTGGCGCACGCTGGAGAGCCTGGCCGGTGCGCACGGCAGCACCGCGCTGCAGGTGCTGCACTACGACGACCTGGAGCGATTCCTGGTGCTGGCCGCGCTCTCCCAGCGCAGCGGCACCATCGGCCTGGCCGCGCCGGGCTCGGTGTCCGGCGACGACGTGCGCCGCATCCTGAAGGACGCGGGCATCAAATACGCTGCGTGGCTGCACAAGTCGCCCGCCACGCTCGCGACCGTGGACACCGCCGCCGCCCGCGAGGAGTGGGGCTTCCGCTACGGCTGGACCGCGCAGGAGGTGGTCGCCGATATCGCACGCGGCCTGCCCGGCCGCAAGGCCGACGGCTCCGGCTTCCGCACCCGCGCCGGCGCCATCCCGCTGCCCACCCACCTGGTGCCGCAGAACGCGCTCACCTCCGACGGTCACGCGCTGAAATCCGGTGCGCCCGAAGGCCTGCAGGGCGAATTCGACGATCTGGTGGACGAGCGCATCCCGGTGTTCACCGCCACCAATACCTCCGAGGCGCTGCCCGGCCCGCTCACCCCGCTCACCATCGATCTGCAGGCCGGCGCCATCCGGCTGGGCAACGAGGCCATGGGCCATATGATCGCGCTCGAGGGCATCGCCTTGGAGCACTGGGTTTCCCGCGTCACCTCGGTGCTGGGCCACAGCTTCTACATCAATGCCTCGATCGGCGTGCTGGCCGCGGAGAACATGCCCGGCTGGGACGAGGAGACCATCCGCAAGGACGTCTACGGCTCCATCCCGCCCGAGGTGCCGTTGCAGCCCAAGGGCCGCCCGCCCATGCCGGAGGGTCTCGCGGGCCGGCTCGGCACCTTCAAGGCCACCGGCCGGGTCGCGGCCACGGCGCTGAGCTACCGCAAGACCGCCGAGCTCATCAATGCCGCCTCACATGCGGAAGCGCTGACCCGCGACCGGATCTCCGAACTCACCGACGAGCAGCTGCACGCACGCGCACTGCTGTGGCGGGACCGCCTCAACCAGGGCTGGCAGGCCGCCTCCATCGGCGTCATGCTGACCGGCGCGGCCGCGGCCACCCACAAGGGCGAGGTGAAGATCGACCTGAACCGCCTGGAATCGGCCAAACCCATGCTCGCCGTGGAGCGGCTGGCGGCCCTGTGCCGCAAGGATTCCGAGCTCCAACGGGTCGCCAAGGCCGGGGATGTGAAGGCGGCCCGCGCGGCCTCCCCCGAATTCTCGCAGGCCCTCGACGAGGAGCTGGCCAAGGTCGGCCACCGCGGCCCGGGTGAGTGCGAGCTCATCAACGCCACCTTCGGCGACCGGCCGGAACTGCTGGTGACCGCCGCCGCCCGCGCCGCGGAAATGCCCGCCCCGCACCGGGAACCGGTGCCGGAACCGGGCAGCCGCACCGCCAAGATGGCCGTCGGCGCGACCGTCTACCGCGAGCGCGCCCGCGACGCGGTCGTACGCATCACCAACTGCCTGCGCCTGGCCACCCAGGAGCGGGCCGCCCGCCTGGTGAAGGCGGGCAAGCTCACCGAGATCGAGGATTCCGCCTTCCTCACCCTCGACGAGATCCTCTGGGCGCCCGCCGATCTCACCGATCGCGTGGCCCGCCGCCGGGCGGAACGCACCCGCCTGCAGGGCATCCGCATGCCGGACCTGGTGGTCGACGCCTGGGAGCCCGAGGAGGTCTCCGGCGCGATCGCGGTGGGCGACACCATCACCGGCCTGGGCGTCAGCCCCGGCGTGGTCGAGGGCACCGTCAAACGGGTGCTGACCATCGACGACGATATCGAGCCCGGCGACATCCTGGTCGCCTCGGTGACCGATACCGGCCACACCGCCATGTTCGCCTACGCGGGCGCGGTGGTCACCGATATCGGTGGCGCGGCCTCGCACGCCGCCATCGTGGCGCGTGAGTTCGGCGTCCCCTGCGTGGTCGACACCAAGACCGCGAGCACCGGCCTGGCCGACGGCCAGCGCGTCCGGGTGGACGGCGCCACGGGCGTCATCACCTTGCTCGCCGACGTGGAATAGCAAGAGCTTCACGGCAATCGCCGCGGCGGCACGTGACCGGGTGCCGCCGCGCGATGGGTCGTGCGCAGAACCCGGACCGGAGACCCATTGCTCCGGTCCGAGAAGGAAAGGAAATACAAGTAGTGACGATTTCGCGCGTAGTCCGCGGCACACTGACCGGTGTGGCCGCCGCGCTCATCGCCGTTTCCCCGGTCACCCTCACCCCCGCGCTGGCGGCGCCCGCCGCGCCCATGATGCAGTCCTCGCAGGGCAATGTCATGGGCCTGTCCGGTGCACCCAATGCCCGGGATCTGGGCGGTATCCATGTCGACGGGGGCGATATCAAGGCGGGCACCGTCTTCCGTTCCGACGCCCTCAATGCGCTGACCTCCGACGATCAGCAGAAGCTGGTCTCGGCGGGCATCGTGAAGATCATCGATTTCCGTAGCCCGACCGAAGCGGCGGCGAGCCCCGATCAGGTGCCGTCCTCGATTCCGGACGAACCGCTCCCGATCTACGACCCCGCCAACGATTTCTACGTCTTCGTGTCCAAGGCCATCGAGGGCGGCCCGACCGTGCAGCAGCAGGAGCTGGGTGACGGCAAGGGCAGGCAGATCATGATCGACTACTACAAGTGGATGGTCACCGATGCGACCGCACGCGGCCAGTTCGCGGCCACGCTGAAGGAGATCGCCGGCGACAACGGCCCGGTCATGTACCACTGCAGCGCCGGCAAGGACCGGACCGGCTGGATGACCGCCATCCTGCTGCAGGCGCTGGGCGCCTCGAAGCTGGACATCTACGCCAACTACCTGGAGTCCAACGATCTGCTCGCCGCCTCCAACAAGGCGGAGATGGACGCGCTGGTGGCCAAGGGCCTGGTCACCGACCCGAAACTGTTCGACCCGATCCTGGGCGTGGACGCGAGCTTCCTGAACGCCGCGGACGAGCAGGTGCGACAGAGCTTCGGCTCCTTCGACAACTTCCTGTCGCAGGGGCTGGGCATCGACAGCGGCACCGTGAGTGCCTTGAAGGCCAAGCTACTGGGCTGATGATCTGATTTCCGATGCCCGGCACTCCGGCGCGGGGAGGTGGAGCCGCGGGAAGTGCCGGGCATTCTTATGCCGGGACACGGCCATGTCCGATACACAGACCCGTTTAACATGCCAAAATTCGCGTGGTGCAGGAGATCTGGCATCTCGACACGCGACGGACGCGCTCGATCAGCGCGGAGAACCCCACCGGTGAGCCCGGTGCGGGCGGGCGAGCCATTGCCGGTACCGGCGCCTTCGCCGCCGCCGGACTGGGCCGCGGCTGGAAGGTCTCGCCCTCGATAGATCTGGGACCAGGCGAAACCGTCACCCTCGCAGACATTTCCGGGCCCGGGGTGATCCGGCATCTGTGGCTCACCACGGATCGGTCGATCCTGCGGGACTTCACCTTGCAGATGTACTGGGACGGCGCGCCCGAACCCGCGATAGCGGTCCCGCTCGGCGACTTCTTCTGCAATGGCTGGGATCAGCTGGCGCTGGTCAATTCGCAGCAGATCGTGGTGGCGCCGGCGGGCGGGCTGAACAGCTACTGGCCCATGCCCTTCCATTCGCATGCGCTGGTCACGTTGCACAACGGCGCCGACCGGCACGTGCCGGTCTACTACCAGATCACCTATGTAGAGGAAGACATTCCGGACCTATCCGGCTATCTGCACGCCACCTGGCGCTGCAGTGACCCGCTCGGCGCCCCGGCCGTCCATCCCATCCTGGAGACCGGCGGCGGTCCCGGCCGGTACGCCGGAACGTATCTCGCCGTGCAACCGCGCGCCGACGGCTGGTGGGGCGAGGGCGAACTGAAGTTCTATCTCGACGACGATGCCGAATACCCGACCATCTGCGGCACCGGCACCGAGGACTATTTCGGCGGCGCCTGGAATTTCGATCTCGAAGGCGCTTATCGCCCCTACTCCACCCCCTATCTGGGCATGGTGCAGGTGATCCCGCCGCATCGAATCTACGAACCGCACCAGCGTTTCGGCATGTACCGCTGGCACATTCCCGATCCCATCTGTTTCGAGGACTCCCTGCGGGTCACCGTGCAGGCGCTCGGCTGGCGCGAGGACGGGCACTACCTGCCGCTCGAGCAGGCGCACATCGCCAGTACGGCACTGTGGTACCACGCACTCCCGTGAACCACCCACATCAATTCTGCGATTGCGATTGGGTAAAACGCATCGAATAGCACCGGTGCGGGTGCATGGTATTGCTATGCGCGCGTTGCTCGTCGAGAAGCCTGGACAGTTCTCGGTGAACACGGTGCCGGACCCGGCACCGGGTACCGGCGAAGCCGTCATCCGAGTCGATGCCGTCGGGATATGCGGTACGGATATCCATATCGTGGAAGGCGAATTCCCGCCGACGCCCTATCCCATCATCCCGGGCCACGAATTCGCCGGTGAGGTGGTCGCTCTCGGCCCCCAGCCGGTGATCGCGAAGAACGGGTCGGGCGTGCGCGTCGGCGACCGCGTCGCGGTGGACCCCTCGCTGTTCTGCGGGCGCTGCCACTACTGCGCCATCGGCCGCGGCAACCTGTGCGAGAACTGGGGAGCCATCGGCGACACCGTCGACGGCGCCATGGCCGAATTCGTGAAAGTGCCCGCCGCCAACTGCTATCGGCTGCCCGCGCACCTGAGCGCCGCGCAAGGCGCACTGGTCGAACCGCTCTCGTGCGCCGTCCACGGATTCGACGTGCTGCCACGGCAACTCGGCACCCACTATCTGATCTACGGCGCGGGCACCATGGGCCTGCTCATGCTGCAGCTCGCCATCGCGGCCGGCGCGGCCTCGGTGTCCATGGTGGACGCCAATCCCGACCGGCTGGCCATGGCCCGCACCCTGGGCGCGGACGCCGCCACCAGCTCCGCCGACGAGATGGACCGGCCGCAGGGCTGGGAGATCGTCATCGAATGCAGCGGCGCGGTCGGCGCCATCGAGGACGGGCTGTCGCGGGTGCGCCGCGGCGGCACGTATCAGCAATTCGGCGTCGCCGCGGCGACGGCGCGGGCGGCCATCTCACCGTTCCGCATCTACAACGACGAGATCACCATCGTCGGCTCCATGGCGGTCCTGCACAGCTTCGGGCGCGCGGTGGACCTCATGGGGGAAGGCGTCATCGACGCCGACACGGTGATCACCCACGACTTCGCGCTCGACGAATTCGGCGATGCCCTGCGGACCTTCCGCGCGGGCACCGGCCGCAAGATCCAGCTGCATCCCCGACGGGCGGCACGATAAGACGGGTAGGGGCCAATGACGGTCGTTGCCGGAGTGGATTCGTCCACGCAGTCCTGCAAGATCGTGGTGTGCGACGCGGACACCGGAACGGTGCTGCGCCAGCGGCAGATCCCGCACCACGACGGCACCGAGGTGCCACCCGATATGTGGTGGGAGGCCTTGCGCGCGGCCACCGATCGCATGATGCGCGATGTGGAGGCCATCGCGGTGGCCGGGCAGCAGCACGGCCTCGTCGTGCTCGACGCGGCCGGGCATCCGGTGCGGGACGCGCTGCTGTGGAACGACACTCGCTCGGCGGAGGCGGCCGAGCAACTCGTCGTCGAACTGGGCGGTCCGCAGGCCTGGGCCGATGCCGTGGGCAGCGTCCCGCTCGCCGCGCACACCGTCGCCAAACTGCGCTGGTTCGCCGACCACGAACCCGAACTCGCCGACCGCACCGTGCGGGTACTGCTCCCCCACGACTACCTGACCTGGCAACTGCGCGGCGGGGATCCGGCCACCGAACCCACCACCGACCGCGGCGACGCCTCCGGGACCGGGTACTGGTCGCCCGCCGGCGGGAACTACCGAACGGACCTGCTGTCCTTGGCCTTCCGCGGCCGGACGCCCGTGCTACCCCGGGTGCTGGCGCCCGCGGAGATCGCCGGGCACACCCCGGGCGGGCGGCTGGTGGCGGCCGGCACCGGCGACAATGCCGCGGCCGCACTCGGTTTGGCCATCGAGGAGGGCGATGTGGTGGTGTCGCTGGGCACCAGCGGCACCGTGTTCACCCGGGCCGCCTCGCCCAGCGCGGATCCCTCGGGCGCGGTCAACGGTTTCGCGGATGCCACCGGGGCGTTCCTGCCGCTGGTGTGCACGCTGAATGCCGCGCGCGTGCTGGAGGCCACCGCGACACTGCTGGGAACCGACCTGTCGGGATTGGAATTCCTTGCCGCACAATCCCCGGCGGGCGCGGACGGGCTCACCATGCTCCCGTACCTGACCGGTGAGCGGACCCCGAACCTGCCGCATGCCACCGGCAGCCTGCACGGGCTGCGGCCGCACACCATGCGCCCGCATCATCTGGCGCGGGCCGCCATCGAGGGCATGCTCTGCAATATCGCCGAATCCTTCGATCGGCTGCCGACGGTGCCGCAGCGCATTCTGCTCATCGGCGGCGCGGCGCGGTCACGCTTGATCTCCCATACCGCCGCAACGATTTTCGGGCGCACGGTGACGGTGCCCCATCCGGGCGAGTACGTCGCGCTGGGTGCGGCCCGCCAGGCCGCGTGGGCGCTGCGCGGCGGACCGGTGCCGCCGCGCTGGGCCAGCCCGGCGGGCACCGAATTCCATCCGCTCGCGGCGGGTATCGGCACGGCCGTGCGCGAGCGGTATGCCGAGATACGGGATGCGTACTACCCCTGAGCATCCCCGGACGATTACCTATCCGAAGACGACCGGGCCTTCCGACAGGTAGTCGTCCCAGGTGCGCTGTCTGGTCAGGTAGGTACGGATGGCGTCCCGGGTGATCTCCTGTTTGGATCGCCCTTCGACCACCGCCTGCGCGCTCAGCGCAGCCTCTTCGTCCTCGCTGAGCCGCAAAGTCCATGCCACGCGCAAGTCATACCATCCGGATACGAAATTTGCCTTACGTTCCAGAATCCTTGGACGACCGCCCGGTATCTATCAGGAACGATGCAGGGCCAGCACCGGAATCGTCCGGATCCCCGCGGTCTTCTGCTCGTACTCCGCGAAACCCGGGAAGCGGCGCGCCTGTTCGGCATAGATGCGATCCCGATCCGCGCCCGTCACCTCGGTGACCGTCACCGGATAGGTCTCGGTGCCGATCTCCGCATCACCCGACCCCGCCGTGGTGAGGTTGTAGTACCAGTCGGGATTGGTCGGGGCGCCGGCCTTGGACGCGAAGATGTAGACGAGACCCGGATCCTGCTCGTCCTGCAGGTACATCATGGGCGTCACCGACTGCTTGCCGGACTTGCGCCCGCGATGATGCACCAGCACCATCGGCGCACCCTCGAACGGGCCACCGACTCGTCCCTCGTTAGCGCGAAACTCCTCGATGATGTTCGTGTTCCAGTCGCTCATCCTCAGCATTCTGCCCTCAGTCGGACGGCCAATTCCGGAGTACGGCATCCAGCGCGTCGAGCGAGCGCGCCCAGGACGCGTCCACATCGCGAGCGGAATGCCGGAAACCCCCGGACTTCTCGATGCTCACATAGCCGTGCAGGGCGCCGCTCAGGAAGCGCACGGCATCGGTCTCGCCGGGTTCGGCCAGGTTGTAGCCGCGCAGCAGGGCCCGGGTGAGCTCGGCATGCCGGCGGGCCGGGGGCACCGCCGGGGAATCGGCGTCGATATCGAGCTGACCGGCCGCATACCGGCCCGGATACGCCTTGGCGTAGTCCCGATAAGCGCCCGCGAAGGCGATCAGCGCATCCTTGCCCGCCCGCCCGGCCAGCGCGTCGGCGGCCTTGTCTGCGAGCTCGGTCAGGGCCAGCGCCGCCACCCGTTCACGCAGCTCCCGCACATTCTTGATGTGCGAGTACAGGCTCGCGTCCTTCACCCCGAAGCGCCGCGCCAAGGCGATGACGGTGACGTTGTCGAACCCGACCTCGTCGGCCATGTCCGCCGCCGCCACGACCAGCGCCTCGGCGGTCACTCGTGTTTTCACCACGGTGCCGAGCTTATCGCATAGTTCTCCAAGTAATTTGCCTAGAACCTCTAGGTGGATTACTGTCCTGTCTCATGAACGCACGACCGACCGACTTCGGCCGGATCTTCCCGCCCGACGAGCCCTGGCTCGCTCAGCAGGAGCGCGAGGAGATCCTGCTCCCGGACCTGCCCATCGTCGATCCGCACCACCACCTCTGGGACACCCCCGGATTCCGCTACCTCCCGGCGGAATTCGCCGCCGACACCGGCAGCGGCCACCGCGTGACGACCACCGTGCACGCGGAATGCCACTCCGCCTACCGCACCGACGGACCGCAGCACCTGCGGCCGGTCGGCGAAACCGAGCACATCGCGGCACTGGCCGCGGCGAGCGACGCCGCCGGCGGTCCGACACGCGTGGCGGCCGGAATCATCGGCTCCGCCGATCTCGGACTGGGCGCGGCCGTCGCCGAGGTGCTGGAACAGCACGTCATCGCCGGCCAGGGCCGGTTCAGCGGAGTCCGGTTCAATGCCGCCTGGGATGCCGACCCGCGGATACAGCTGGGACCGCCGGCCAATCGGCCGCACCTGCTCACCGAGCCCGGAATCCAAGCGGGCGCGCGCACGGTCGCGGAATCCGGTCTCGCCCTGGACCTGTGGCTGCTGTCCCCGCAACTGGCCGACGCCGCCGCGCTGGCGGACGCGGCGCCCGCGGCGCGACTGGTGCTCGACCACTGCGGCGGCCCGCTCGGCTTCGGCCCGTACGCGAGCGATCGCGACGAGCATTTCGCCGTGTGGGAGCGCGGAATTCGCGCGCTGGCACGGCGGCCCACTGTGGTGTGCAAGCTCGGCGGCATTCTGGGCTGCGCGGCGGCCTACGACTATCCGCGGGCATCCGTGCCGCCCACCTCGAAAGAGCTTGCCGCCCTGTGGCAGCCGTGGTTCGACGTGTGCATCGACGCCTTCGGGCCGCAACGCTGCATGTTCGAGAGCAACTTCCCCGTGGAGAAGATGGGCACCGGCTACGCGACGCTGTGGAACACCTTCAAGCGACTCGCCTCCGGAGCCTCGGACACCGAGTTGTCCGCGCTCTTCTCCGAAACCGCCCGGCGCACTTACCGCCTGGCGCCCTGACACCGATACCCGAGGACATCATGACCGACCTGATCACCACCCCGATCGACGAGAAACTCGTCCGCGGCGCCATCGAACTCGAGCGCACCGCGCACGGCGTACAACCCCATCGCCTGCCCGCCGGGGCTCGCCGGCAGTTCGCCGACGGCTTCCTCACCATGGTCGAGGCGCAGCCCACCGGCGTGCGCGTCGCCTTCCGGACCCGCGCGACCGTCATCGAGCTCGAGGCGCTCCCCACCCGGATCGCCTACAGCAACGGCCTGAGCCTCCCGCTCGGCGTCTACGAAATGGTCGTCGACGGCGAACTGTCCGGCGCGGCAAGCATTTCCACCGGCATCCTGCACACCATCGACGCGGCCACCGGAGCGATGACCACCGACGCCGGCCCCGCCGGCGCCGTGCGCTTCACCGACCTGCCCGGCACCATGAAGAACGTCGAGATCTGGCTGCCGCACACCGAGACCGCCGAGCTCATCGCCCTGCGCACCGACGCGCCGGTCGAACCCGCGCCTGCCCCCGAGCGGACCTGGGTGCACTACGGCAGCTCGATCAGCCACGGCTCCAATGCCGAACGCCCCACCGCGACCTGGGCCGCCATCGCCGCCCGCCGCGCCGGCGTGAACCTGATCAACCTCGGCCTGCGCGGCAACGCCCTGCTCGATCAGTTCGTGGCCCGCACCATCCGCGACACCCCCGCCGACGCGATCAGCCTCGCCATCGGCATCAACCTCGTCAATGCCGACGCTCTGCGGATGCGCAGCTTCACCTCCGCCGTGCACGGCTTCCTCGACACCATCCGGGATGGCCACCCCACCACCCCGCTCCTCATCGTCTCCCCCATCCTCTGCCCCATCCACGAGGACACCCCCGGCCCCATCGCCCCCGAAATCGTCGACGGCACAATCCTTTTCCGCGCCACCGGCGACCCCACCGACCCCACCCGCCTGACCCTCACCCGAATCCGCACCGAACTGTCCCGCATCGTCACCGAACGCGCCCAGGAGGACCCCAACCTGCACTACCTGAACGGCCTCGACATCTACGGCGCCCCCGACGCCGCAGCCCACCCCCTCCCCGACCGCCTCCATCCCGACGCCGCCACCCACGTCCTCATGGGCGACCGCTTCACCACCCTGACCTTCGCCCCCGGCGCAGCCTTGGCGGCTCGCGGAAACCCGGCCTGACAAATGGCAGCCGCCGCCGCTGGACACCGTCTGATCAGAACCGGTTGAGCGGCCGGATCGGCGGCGACACAGCGGAATTCAGCTGCAACGCGATGATCAGGCCGATGCTCAGATAGGTACTGATCGGGGACAGCGCGACACACACCGCGTAGAGCACCTGGACGATGGCGATCCGCTTCCGGATCGCCATCGTGTCCTCCGGCGTGGTGGCCTCGGAGAGCAGATCCGCCCGCCGCGCGTACCGCAGGCTCACCAGCTGCACCAGCCCCAGATACAGCAGATCCACCCAGTAGACCAGCAGCGCCAGCCGCGACTGCGGGAACGCCGCCAGCAGGGCGGTGGCGAAGGGCACCAGGCAGATTCCGAACAGGAACATGATGTGGATCCAGGCCAGCGTGCGATCCGCGCGCACCATCAGATTCAGCTGGGTCTGCTGGCCGATCCAGAACATCCCGAGGGTCAGGAACCCCAGGAAACAGATGAGGAACTGCGGCCCGACATGCGTCAGCGCATGCCACACCGGTTCCTCCGCGGACACCGCGCCACCCGACCACAGCACCCGCTCGTTCCAGGCCTGTGCGGCCGGCACGTGCAGATCCAGCACCAGCAGGGTCATGGCGACGGCGAAGATGCCGTCGCTCAGCGCGCCGAGGCGGCCCAGATCCTGCGCGGCGATGCGGTGATAACGCGTCATAGGCGGAACCTTAGGCGAGGTCAGACCGCCTGGCCGAACAGCTGGGCGGCCATGGCGACACTCATCTCCACATTGCCGAAACCCCGGGGCAGCATCACGCTTTCATAGTCGGCGACGGCCGCGGTCAGCGGCTTCTCGCCACGGTCGGCGGCCACCAGTTCCCCGGCCAGGGTGGCGGCATCCTGCAGCGCGGTGGTGGCGCCGATGCCGCCCGTCGGGGAGATGGCGTGGATCGCGTCGCCGAGCACGGTGACCGGGCCGGAACGCCACGGCTCGATGCGATCGCCCACGCGAATGGTGATGGGGCAGAACGTCTCCGGATCGGCGTGGGCGAACAGTGCACGCACGGAGTCGTCCCAGTCGGCGCTGGAGTCGAGGGTGAGCCGCCACAGCTCCTCCGGCGTGAGCGCGAAAAGCTTGTCGTCCGGGATGCCGAGCCGTTCAACGGTCGCGACAAGGGTCGTCATCAGATAGTCCCCGCGCCCTTCAGGTCTCGTACGGAAGCGCTGCGGCGCGAATCCCGATCCGCAGCCGTGCTCGTCGCCGACCCAGCAGAAGCCGCGCTCGAAATCGGCCGGAACGAGCGGTTCGGTGACCTCGGTGATGGGCATGCGCCCGTAGAGGCAGCGCAGTCCGAGATCGCGCGGCTCGGCATGCGGCAGCAGCTGTCCGCGGACGGCCGAACCGACCCCGTCCGCGCCGACCAGGAGGTCGCCCTCGTCCGTGCCACCCTCGGCGAACTCCACTCGCACCCGGCCGGATTCGGTGATCGTGTAGCCCGCCACCGACCGCCCGAATCGGACGATGTCGTCGAGGCCGTGGAACAGGCCCTGCCGGAAGGTCTCCCGGTCCACGTGCGTGATGAAGTCCGGCCCCGGATCCGGGAAGGTCTGCGCCATCACCTGTTCCATCCGGTGCGTGTAGGCGGCGACCAGTTCGGTGTTCTTACCGCTGGTGTCGCGCACCAGGTCGAACACGCCGGGCGGCAGGCAGTCGCGCAGGGCGGCATTGCCGTCGGGGTTGATGTGGATGCGGTAGCCCTGATTGCGGGCCCGCAGGGCCGCGTCGCGTTCGTAGACGACGGCATCCAGCCCGTCCCGATATAGAGCCTGGGCCAGCGCGAGGCCGCCGATCCCTCCGCCCGCGATCAGCACTCGGGTGCGCTTCGACATTTCGACCGTCCTTGTCATAGGAGTGAAGTGCGCCGCCGACCTGCGGCGCCCTCCCATCGTCAAACGATCACTGAACGTTGTCAAGTGTTTGTTTGATTAACTCAACCTCATACATGATTTTGCTGGAAAGCGGTACGATCCAGCCGTGTCGTCGAAACCTCGCAGGTCACCCAAGCCCCAGGAACGGCAGCGCGATCCCGAGCGCACCCGCAAGCTGATCCTCGACGCGGCCGTCGCCGAATTCGGCGCCCACGGTTATGCCGGCGCGCGCATCAGCGCCATCTCCGCCCGTGCGGGCGTCAACGTGCAGCTGATCTCCTACTACTTCGACGGCAAAGAGGGCCTCTACCAGGCTGTTTCACAGCTGTGGCAGGAACGGCAGCGCGAGCTGGTCCCGCCCGGCACCGCACTGCCCGAACAGCTGCGGCGATACGCGCTGGAGGCGGAACGCAATCCCGAGGGCGCACGCCTGCTCGCCTGGAGCGGCCTGCAATACACCGGCCCCGCGGACGATCCCGATCACGAGGCGCGCAATCGCATGCTCGACGCCGGCGTGGCCGATCTGCGCGCACTCCAGGCGGCCGGGCGTTTCCCGGCCGCACTGGATCCGGCCTGCCTGCTGGTCATGCTCATGTCCGCGGCCATGGCCCCGACCACGCTGCCGCAGGTCGTCGAGGGGGTCTGCGGCGTGGATCCCCGCTCGCCCGAATTCATCACGCATTACGCCGACCAGATCGCCGTCCTGGCCCGCACATTGGGCCTCGACCTGCCGGATTCCGAATAGCCCCCGCACGAATCCGGGGGCAGGCAGCATCCGTGCAATCCCCGATCGGCCGTACGCCGCCCGGCGTACGCCGGGATACGCAAACCGGCGCAGGCGCGTCCCCCGAAACGCGCCTACGCTGGGGGACAGCGTGATTGGTCCCCGGATTAGGCGGTTGGCACAATGACCGATTTCAACCCTGCGATGTTCGGCGCGCCCGGACTACGCGTCGGCACTGCGGAACGCGAGCAGGCCGCGGAGGCGCTGGGCAAGCACTTCGCAGCCGGGCGGCTCGACGTCGATGAATACGACGAACGGGTGGGCCGCGCCTATGCGGCCAAGACCGTGGGTGAACTGACGCCCCTGTTCACCGATCTGCCCACGCCCACCCCGGCGCCCATCCCCGCGCCGCCACCGCCGCTCGCGCAGCGGCGGATGGCCCAGGGCGGGTACCGGCCGCGCACGCCGGTGCCGCTCATTCTGATCGCGTTGCTCGTGCTGGGCGTCGCGGTCGGGGTGACCACGCACTTCGTGCCGTTCTTCCTGTTCCCGGTGTTCTTCTTCGTGTTCGCGCACCACCGCCGCTACAACAACACGCGCTGGCAGAACTGACGTTCTAGAGCCGGAGCCCCCGCGGCGCGAGCAGGCCGCGGGTGTTCAGCAGCAGCCGGGCGTAGCGGTCGCCCGGGTGCGGGTTGCGGACCGATCCGGTGAGTTCACGTTCGGCGCGGTCCAGCAGTGTTTCGAGGCAGTCGTCGTGCATCCACTGGATCACGGCGGGCCAGAGTAGGCGGGCCGTGCCGCTCAGGGTGAGCACGGTGGTGTGCCGGAGTTCGGTGAGGTCGTCATCGATGGGCCGGATGGTGAATTCGTGGAAGCCGGTCAGGTCGCCGGGCTCGAATTCGAAGCGCACCCAGCGGTTCGGCTGGTAGCCGATGATCGTGTAGCGCTTACCGCCGTGCCCGCCGGAGACGCCGACGCCGAGGGGGCCGTCCATGTGCAGGGCCGGGAAGGGCGGGCCCGGCCAGATGCGGTCGCCCGGTGCGCCGAAGGTTTCCACCAGCTCGCCGACCTTCTCGGCGGGGACGGGCAGGCGGCGGGAGTGGACATTGACGATGGTCATCGCATGTCACCTTTCATATGGAATGAACCTTCCATATGAATTAGAGCATCCCTTCCAATACGGTGATAGGTGTCCTCACCCACACCCGGGACGCGCCGCCGCCCGATGCTGCTCCGCCGCCAGGAAATGCGCGGTGGCACGGGTGGATTCGTACAGCGCGCGATAGTGCCGGTAGTAGTGCGCATAGCCCGCGGTCCGCGCCGGATCCGGTTCGATGGTCGCGATTATCGGATTCCATCCGGCGGTATCCAGGCCCACGGCCGCCGCGGCCAGCAGCGCGTCCCCGAGCGCGGCGCCCACCGTATCGGCCGGAAGCTGTTGCGGCAGACCGGTGATATCGGAGACGATGCGCGTCCACAACCCGCCCTTGGTGCCACCGCCCACCGCGACCAGCCGGGTGGCCTGCCCGCCCGCCGCGGCCATGGCCTCCAGATTGTGGCGCACCCCGTAGCCGATGCCTTCCAGCACAGCGCGATACAGCTCGGGCCGGCCATGACTCAGGGTGAGCCCGGCGATCATGCCGCGCGCCTCCGGATCGAACAGCGGCGTCCGCTCCCCCGCGAAATACGGCAGCACCAGCAGACCGCGGCTGCCCGGCGGCACCTGCGCGGCCTCGTCGACCAGATCGGTGAAATCACCGCCGGTGAGCGTGCGCAGCCAATCGGTGACCGCGCCGGAGGTGGCCATGCCGGCGGCGAGAGTGTAAGTGCCGGGCCAGGTTCCGCAGGTGGTCCACAGGCCCGGATGCGGGGTCGGCTCGGTGAGCACCTGGGTGAGGAACATGGTGGTGCCGTACATGAGCATGATGTCGCCGGGCGCGCGCACGCCGATGCCCGCCGCCTCCGCCCACGCGTCGATGGTGCCGGTGGTGACCGGCAATCCCGCGGGCAGGCCCGTCGCGGCCGCGGCCTCGGGCGTGACCCGGCCGGCGATCTCGGTGGGCCAGGCCAGCTCCGGTAATCGCAGGCCCGGCGCGACCGACTCCGCCCAGTCCCACGCCCAGGTGCGTTCCATCAGGTCGTACATGGGCACGCATTGGCTGGCGGATTGATGATCGAGCACGTAGCGGCCGGTGAGGCGGTGCACCAGAAACGAACTCGCCATCAGCAGCATGCGGGTGTCCGCCCACACGCGCGGCTCGTGCCGGATGAGCCAGCGTAGTTTCGGCCCCACCGCCTGACTGGTGAGCGGGGATCCGGAGCGTTCCAGGACCGTCGCGGCGCCCAATTCCGCGTCCAGTTCCGCGATTTCGATGCCGGCGCGGGTGTCGACGCCGTAGAGGATGGCCGGGCGCAGCGGATTGCCGTCGGCGTCCGCGGGTAGCAGACAGGGCCCGATCCCGCTCACCGCGAGCGCGTCCAGGGGTTCGCCGTCGGCGGCGGCCACCAGTTCCCGCGCGATGGTGACGAAGTCGGCCCACCACACCCGTTCGGCATCGTGTTCCACCCAGCCCGGCCGCGGGGTCGAAACCCGGTGCGGCCGTTCGGCTCGCATGGCGACCATGCCGTTCCGGTCGACGAGCACGCCCTTGGAGCCCGAGGTGCCGATATCGATGCCGAGCAGCATGTCAGCCCGCCCTGGAGAATTCGTCGAGGGTGACGCCCAGCAGCTCGCAGGCGATCCGCACGGTCGCCCGCTGGTCCCCCGGCACCGCGTGAATGTGGTTGGCGCCGAAGCGGTTCAGGAAGTCGCCCGCCTCGGCGTCCAGGCGGGCGAAGGCGTGCGGCCACTCCCGGGTGGACTGTTTCATCAAGGCCTCGTTGGTGTCGTCGTCGTAGGTCTCGAAATCGCCGAGCATCAACTGCATCCGGTAGTCGCCCGCCTTGCGGGTGAGCCGGGCCAGTGTCATCCGCCCGGGCGCGGCCAGATGATGCACGGAGGCGCCGCCCGCCGGGAAGAAGAACACCTCCGGATACAGGTGCACGCGCGCCAGGTTCTCCGCCGGATCGTCACTGCGAGCGGCGAACCAGGTGGCGTGCTGGCCGGAATTGCACAGATCCCAGATGTCGCGGTCGGCGTGGTAGTGCCGGACATCCGCGAAAAGCACCGGGGTGCCGGAGATCTGCTTGAGCAGCTGCATGGTGAGCGCGCCGTCCATATCGGCCTCGGTGGCGCACACGTGCGGGGCCTTGGGCCCGTTCCAGTCGTACGGGTCGTTGAGGAAGGCCTCGGTGATGTCCATGGTGGCGAAGTACTGGGTGAGCTCCGGCTGACCCTTGATGCCGGAGAAGTCCAGATGCCATTCGGCGATGAGATCCCGCATGGCCAGATAGGAGCGCAGCTGCCGTTCCAGCAGTTCGGGGGTGAGTTTGCGGCCGTCGTAGTGGACGCCGGCGGTGCTGCGTTCCAGCCATTCCCGCGCCGCGCCCGCCTCCTTGGCGTCGGCCTGCTCGGCGCGGCGGACGATCTCCCACTGGTCGATCTCCTCCACATCGATGCCGAACAGCCGCTGCCACTGATCGGTATTGGCGACCGCGGTGTTCATGCCCATGGGCCGGCCGCCGATGCGCCCGAAGGTACTGCCGCGCAGGCTCGCCACCGCCGCCGCGGCCCGCGCCCGCGCGCCGACCGCGGCAATCAGCTCCGCATCGGCGGGATCGCCCCACAGCCGGGCGTGCGCGCGCCCGATCTGATCGAGCGCGCCGCCGGCCGCCAGCATGCCGACCATGCCCGGCTGCACCGGATCGATATTCGACAGCAACAGCAGCGGGCCGTTCAACTGCCCGGCCGCGAGCATGGTGAAGTGCGGGAACGCCCACACCGCGTAGTGCAGCACGGTGAGATCGACGCCCGCGGCCTGCACCTGCCGCGCCACCGCGACCGCCTGGTCATTGCCGGCGACCGGCTCGACCCCGCGAATCACGGTGTGCCCGGCCGCGGTCAGCTCGGCGACCAGCCGATCCTCCACCGTCCGAATGAATCCGACAATGCCGCCGTGCACGTAGTCGCGGCCGTCGGAGAAACTGATCACGCCGATCCGGGCCATGCCTGCCTCCCGCAGTGGGTGGACTCTCGACTCGGGGTCCAGAATTCCAGCTCACCCCGCCCGCCACGCCCGAAATCCGCAGAATCGATCAACCCGGGAAGATCAAGGGAGCCAGTGCGACTCCGCCCTGTCCCCACCCGGCGCTGGTGATCCAGAGTCGGCCGTCGTCGACGATCTCCGCGGCATGGGCGGGGAGGTGTCCGGCCCGGCCGGCGGGGTCGAAGTGAAACGGGTCGTCACTGCGGAAGACCTCGGTGCCGAGATAGTCCGGGCGGGGGCCGAGGAACAGGTACCAGGAATCCCTGTGCCGCAGTACGAAAGGTGACTCGGTATTGCCCGCGCCGGTACCGGTGAGCAGATCGGTGTAGGCGATGCGGCGATCACTCCAGTTCAGCAGATCGGTGCTGGTCCGGTAGGCGACCACATGATTACCGCCCGCCGGAGTGCTGGTGGCGCAGTAGTACATGACCCACTGCTCGCCGAGTCGCAAGAGCATGGGGTCGCGCGCGTCGTAGCCGTCTCGAAAGACCGGATTGCCCGGATGCCTGGTCCATTCGAAGAGGTCGGTGGAAGTGGCGAGATGGATTCCCGTTGCCGTGCGGTCGGTTCCACCGCCGTCGTAGAACATGAAATACCGGTCACCGCCGTCGACCACGAACGGCGCCCACAGATGGGTCTCACCGGCATCGCGGTCCACGGTCAGTACCGATGGATGCTTGGTCCAGGGCCCGTGCAGGTCCGCGGCGGTAGCGTGCGCGAACTCGCGCTCATCCCACGGGTCGGCGGGCTCGGCGTGCGTGATCCCGAACAGATGCCACCGCCCGTCCCGCCCGCGGATCACCGTGTGATCGTTGATGTACCAGGGCACGCCCGGTTCGCTCGGATCGTAGATCCGCCGGAAGCCACCCGCCTGCACCGACCGCGCCATACGTCCTCCCTTCCTCACATATAGTCCCCCGCCGCCGATCCATGTAGGACCGAAACTGACCTATATGGATCCGACACTGTTCCCATGAAGGAACTGTCGCTGCGCGAGCTCAACCGAACCCTGCTGCTCCGCCAGCACTTGGCCGCCCGGGTCTCGATGCCCGCCCTCGACCTGATCCGCCACCTGGTCGCCGTGCAGGGCCAGGACCCCAACTGGCCCTATGTGGGCCTGTGGACCCGCCTGACCGGCTTCCGCCACGAAGATCTCTCCACCCTGCTGGAAGATCGAACAGTGGTGCGCGCCACCACGATCCGCCGCACCGTCCACCTCTCCGCCGCCGACGACTACCGCTGGCTCTACCCCACGGTCCGCCCCGACCCGGGCGCGGCCCTCGGCGCCATCTACTTCCGCGAAACCCTCGCCGGCCTGGACATCGGCGAATTCGCCGGGGCAGGAAAAGAACTGCTCACCGGTCGCACCGTCGCCCGCCGCGAACTCGGACGAGCCCTCATCGACCGCTTCCCGCACCGCGACCCCGGCCGCCTCGTCCACATCCTCGGCCACCTCCACCCCCTGGTCCACGACAACGAGGCGGGACGCTGGAACGCCTGGGGCTCCTACTCCGTCTCGGTCTCCCTCGCCGAGGAGTGGATGAACACACCACTCGCCGGCCCGCAGCCGGAAACGATGATCCTCCGCTACCTGACCGCCTTCGGCCCGGCCACCACCGCCGACATCCAGGCCTGGGCCGGCGTGACCCGCCTGGCCGAGGTGATCACCCGGCTCCGCCCGCGGCTGCGTGTCTTCCGGGACGAATCCGGCCGCGAACTCTTCGATGTCCCGGACGCCCCGCTGGCCCCCGCCGACGCCCCGGCGCCGGTCCGCTTCCTGCCCGCGTTCGACAATGCGCTGCTCGCCCATCGCGACCGCCGCCGCATGATCAGCGACGAGGATCGAGCACGAATCAACAAGATCGCCTCCGGCGGCGTCCCGATGTACCTGGTCGACGGCTTCGTCCACGGCCGTTGGGACCTGGATGGTTCCACCATCCGGGTGACCCCGTGGCACCCGCTCTCCCCCGCCGACGAAGCCGCCGTCATCGAGGAGGCGGAAAAGCTCCTGCCGTTCATCACCGATGCCGACGGCAAGGTCATCATCGATCGGCAATGAGATCGATCAGGGAGCGACCAGTACTTCGCGGAGCCGGTCGAGCTCGGCTTCCGAGAGGCCATTGGAGAGAAGCCATTTGGCGGCGCCACCGTAATCGGCGTAGAGGTTTTCCAGGAAGCGGAGCATCACTTCGGGGGTGACGGCGAGGATGCCGGTATTGGCGGGCGGGAGGCCCGCGTAGGAGGGAAGGGCGTCGAGGCGGTCGCGGACGCGTTGCATGCGCTCGTTGGTGAGGGCGTAGTCGTTCGCGATGGCCGTCAGGTGGACGCCCACCGCGTCCAGGAGGACTGCGGCGAGGACGCCCGTCCGGTCTTTGCCTGCGGCGCAATGGAACAGGACCGAGTGGCGATCAGGATCGATGACCAGGCGGACAGCGTCGACGATATGGCCCGGACTGCCCGCCAGCAGCTGACTGTAGAGGTCGGCCAGGTCCACTCTGGTCTTGTCAGGTACCAGATCCCTTGCCGCCAGCGAGGATTGGGGCGATTTGCGGATCGGCAGGTTGGCTATGTGCAGGTCGGCCGTGCCGATCAGGCCATAGCCCTCGCGCTCGATTTCGTCGGCCAGGCGCAGGTCGATGACAGTACGCAGGCCCAGGGCGCCGGTGAGGTGGGTGAGGTCCTCGCAGGTGGCCTGTTGCAGCGTGCTCGAACGGAAGGCCACGCCGAAACGTGTTGTTCCGCCGCCGATCACCGGGAGCCCGCCGAGGTCGCGGACATTGTCGATCTGGTCGAAGTCGACCCAGCGGGATTCAGTGGGCACGGCCGGCCGCCGCTTCTTCCGCGCGGGTCAGGCCGCACAGACCGATGAGGTCTTCGTGGAGTTCGAACCAGACCGTGTGGTAGCTGTCCATGATGGGGCGGGCCACATAGGTGTGATCGCCCTCGCCGATGCGCTCGACGGCGCGGTCCAGACGGTCGGTGTAGCGCACCAGGCGCGGTGCGAGGCCGCCCAGTCGCCGGATGAGGGGCCGCAGACGCTGGTGGGTGGCGGTGAGGCGGGTCAGGACGCCGGCGTCGTACTCGGGGTCGGCGTGGTCGTTGACGGTGGCCGGGTCCTTCATCTGCCAGTCGGTGATGATCACCTTGAGATCCGCGTTGTAGACGCAGAATTCGTCGTAGGCGGCGGTCAGGGCGGCCGCGTCGACGGTTCGACGCTCCTCGGTGAGGAGGAGTTCCAGGCGCGGGCGGCCCTCGGGGGTGAGCCGGAAGCCGGCGGGCGTGGTGGCGCAGAGCCCGGCGCCGACCAATTCGTCACAGCGGGAGACGATTTCGCTCGCCTCCGCGCCGAGGCTCGCGGCCAGGTTGTCGGCATTGACCCGGCCCTTGATGCCGACCAGGCGCAGCAGCGCCAGCTCGGTCACGGGTGCGTCCACGGAAACCTCTTCGTGCTCACTGTTTTCCGTTGCGGCACTGCGACTCTCCAGCCGGTCGGCCAGCTGCTCACCGGTCACGCCGGCCCATTGACCGAGTTGCGCGACATCGTCGAGCACGGCCTGCTCGACCGGCTTGCCCGCCACCGCGCCGGGCAGCACGAGGCCGGCCCCACCGTCGACGGTCACGGTCCTGCCGGTAAGGGCCTCGACGACACCCGGTCCGCAGCCGACCACGCAGGGCCGGCCGAGTTCGCGGCTGACCAGCGCGGCATGCGATGTGGTGCCGCCCAATTCGGTGACGATGGCGCGGGCGGCGATCATGCCGTGCAGATCGTCGGGGCTGGTGGTGGGGCGCACCAGAATGACGTCCTCGCCCGCCTCCGCGCGGGTCTCGGCCTCGTCGGGATCGGTCACGACAATGCCGGAAGCCAGTCCGGGGCACGCGGATTCGCCGCGCGCGAGCGGCTCGTGTCCGGTCGTATCGCCGGAGGCCGGGCGCAGGACCTCGCGCACCTGGTCGGCGGTGATGCGGCGCAGCGCCTCGTCCGTGCTGATCAGGTCCTCGGCCACCATGGCAACGGCGGCGCGCACCGCGGCCCGCGCCGACCGCTTGGCGGGCCGCGACTGCAGCAGCCACAGCGTCCCGGATTCCACGGTGAATTCGACGTCCTGGATATCCCGGCCGTCCTGTTCCAGCAGCTGTGCGGCGGCGATCAACCGCTCGTGCACCTCCGGCTGGGTGGCGGCCAGTTCGTCGAGCGGGCGCGGGGTGGTGCGTCCGGACACCACGTCCTCGCCCTGCCCGCCGACCAGCCATTCGCCGTAGACAGGCCCGTGACCCGTATTGGGGTTGCGACTGAAAAGCACTCCGGTGCCGGAGCATTCGTCCAGATTGCCGAACACCATGGCCTGCACGGTCACCGCGGTGCCGAGCGTGCCGGACACCCCGCGATTGGCGCGATAGGTCTTGGCGCGCGGCGAGTCCCACGACCGGAACACGGCCTCGATCGCGCCGCGCAGCTGCTCCCACGGATCCGCGGGCACCGCCCCGGCCGGATCGCCGAGCACGGTTTCCCGGTACTGGTGCAGGAACCGCTGCCGAGTGTCATTGGCGTAGGCGGGATTACGGGTCTCGTCGGCGAGCGCCTGCTGCACCGCATCGGTCATACCGAGATTGAGGACGGTGTCCATCATGCCGGGCATGGAGATGGCCGCGCCCGACCGCACCGACACCAGCAGCGGCCGTTCCGCGGATCCGAAGCGCCGCCCGGTGCCGCGCTCGATGACGGCGATCCCGGCCAGCACCTGCGCCCAGATCTCGTCGGCGAGCACGCCGCGCCGGGTGTAATCGGCCCAGGCATCGGTGGTGAGCACGAAGGCCGGGGGCACGGGCAGGCCGAGCGCCCGCATGTGGTCGATGCTCCACGCCTTGCCGCCGATCTTCTCGCGGGACAGCCCGCAGGCGCCGTCGAGTTCGACCACGGCGACGTCCGCTGCGGCAGCATCCGCCACGCTGCCGGGTCGCTGCGCAAGTTCGGCGGTCATGTCACTCCTTCGATGTCGTGGACTCATCCCCATCCCGGAACCCCACCTCGGGAACATCTATCGAGCGTGCCGCGTGACGGCCCGCACACCCAAGCCGCATCCCGATCAGCGGAACCCGCCCGGACATGCTCTTGGCACGCCCGGTCAGCGGGATGGCACGGGGAAAACGGGCAATGAGGCAGGGGTGGTACGGCAGGATGGGCGCATGGATCGGCGGCTGAGCCCCCGAGCCCCCGCAGCCCCGGTGACGACCGTTCCGGCGCTGGTGGCGGACCGGGCACGGCGGTACCCGGACGCGGTGGCGATCGCCGGGCCGGCAGGGCGGTTGACCTTCGCGGAATTGGCCGATCGGGTGGACGAGGTGACCCGGGCGGCCATGGCGTCGGGCCTCGAAACCGGTGACCGGGTGGGCATATGGGCGCCCAACGGCCTGCGCTGGATCGTGACCGCACTGGGCATGCTCGGCGCGGGCGCGACCCTGGTCCCGATCAGCACCCGCCTGCGCGGCCCGGAAACCGCCGAGGTGCTGGCCCGCAGTCACGCCAAGGCGGTGTGCACGGTGCAGACCTTCCTGGGCGCCGACTACCCGGCCATGCTCGCCGAATCCGGGCGTCCGCTACCGGATCTGGAGAACCTGATCCTGCTCGACGACGCGGTCGGCGCGGGCGACGCCGACTGGGACATCAGCTCCTGGGCCGGATTCCTCGCCCCCGGCACCACGATTCCCCCGGAGGCCGTGCGGCAGCGCCTGGACGAGATTGCGCCGGACGCCATTTCCGACATCCTCTTCACCTCGGGTACCACCGGCGCCCCCAAGGGCGTACTGGCCACCCATCAGCAGACCCTGGAGGTCTTCTCCCTGTGGGCGGATGCGGTCACCTTGCGTGCCCGCGACCGATACCTGCTGGTGAACCCCTTCTCCCACACCTTCGGCTACAAGGCCGGCATCCTCGCCTGCCTGCTGAAAACCGCGACCATGGTCCCGATCGAACGTTTCGATCCGGCTCGCGCCCTGCAACTCATCGAGAACGAGCGCATCACCGTCCTGGCCGGTCCGCCAACGGTTTTCACCGATCTCCTGCAGGCCGGCCACCAGGACTACATGCTCGGGTCCCTCCGGCTGGCCGGCACCGGCGGCGCCCCGGTCCCCACCGAACTGGTGGAACGCATCCGCGAAGACCTCCGCGTCCCTTACGTCTTCACCGCCTACGGCCTCACCGAATCCATCGGCGTGGTCACGGTCTGCCCGCCCGACTCCCCCGCCGACCTCATCGCCGGCACGGTCGGAAAAGCCCTCCCCGGCACCGAAATCCGCCTCCTCGACCGCGACGGCGTCCCCGTCCCGCCCGGCGAGCCCGGCGAGGTCACCGTCAAGGGCCCGAATGTCATGCAGGGCTACCTCGACGACCCCGAAGCCACGGCCGCCGCCATCGATCCCGACGGCTACCTGCACACCGGCGATATCGGCACCCTCGACGACGAGGGCTACCTCCGCATCACCGACCGTCTCAAGGACATGTACATAGTGGGCGGCTTCAACGCCTACCCCGCCGAAATCGAGCGAATACTCCTGCAACACCCCGACATCCACGACGTCGCCGTCATCGGCATCCCCGACCCCCGCCTGGGCGAGGTGGGTCGTGCGGTGATCGTCCCGCGCGACGGCACCACCCTCGATCCGGCCGCGGTCATCGAATGGTCGCGCTCCCGTCTCGCCGGTTACAAGGTGCCCCGCGAGGTCGTCTTCATCGACTCGCTCCCGCACAATGCCGGCGGCAAGGTCGCCAAACACCTGCTCCGCAAGGCGGATTGACGACCACCGGCCCCGTACCAGGAGGTGCGGGGCGGTGGTCGTCGTCCGGCGCCGGGATCGCGGCGGGCGCCGGAGTCAGATTTCTTTGCGCATCTGGGCGGTCAGGGGCTTCATGTAGGCGGAGCCGAGGAGACGGCGCATCCAGTTCATGGCCTTGGCATCGGAGCCGATCAGGATGAGGGGCTTGTTCTTTCGCATGCCCTCGACGATGGTGTGGGCGCACTGCTGCGGGGTGGTCTTGGCCAGTTTGTCGAAGTTGGCGGCCAGGGCGTCGCGGTCGCGGTTGGCCGAAGCCCGTGCCTTCCAGGCGATCTCGGTCTTGATCATGCCGGGGTGGACGCTGGAGACGCCGACGTTGTAGCCGGCGATGATCATTTCCTGGCGCAGGGCGTCGGTGAAGCCGTGCATGGCGTACTTCGAGGAGCTGTAGCCGCCCTGGCTCGGGCAGGCCACCAGGCCGAACATGCTGGACACATTGGCGATATGGCCGTCACCCGAGGCGATGACGTGCGGCAGGAACGCCTTGGTGCCGTGCGCGGTACCCCAGAAGTTGATGCCGAAGATCCACTCCAGGTCCTCCCAGGTCACGTCCTCGATATTGGCGGTCAGCGAGACGCCCGCATTGTTGACGACGATATTGACCTTCCCGAAATCCGCGACCACCTCATCGGCGTGCGCGTACACCGCGGCACGGTCGGTGACGTCGAGCTTGTACGCCCGCGCCTTCGCGCCCTCCTTCTCGCACAGTGCGGCCGTCTCGGCCACACTGTCGAGATTGCGGCCCGACAACGCCAGCTGCGCGCCGTTCCGGGCCAGTTCTAGGGCCACGGCCCGGCCGATGCCGGCGCCCGCACCGGTGATGACGGCGACTTTGCCGCGGAAGTCTTTCATTGCCATATTCCTGTCTTGCAGCGGGAAAAGGGGTTTCAGGGGCTTGCCCCTGAGAGCCCCGAGAGTTAGGGCCGGTTACTGACTGGTGAAGCCGCCATCGGCTACGAATTCCGAGCCGGTGCTGTAGGAGGACTCGTCCGAGATCAGGAACAGCACCAAGTCGGCGAGTTCCTGCGGGGACGCGGGGCGGGCGATGGGCTGATTGGCGGCGATCGAAGCGGACCGGTCGGAGGTCGCGACCATTTCGGTGGCGACAATTCCCGGGTGCACGGAGTTGACGCGCACATTGTCGGCGGCGAATTCCTGTGCGGCAGTTTTGGACATGCCGCGCACCGCCCACTTCGACGCCACGTAGCCGAGGATGTTCGAGTACCCGATCAGGCCGCCGGTCGAGGAGATGTTCACGATCGAACCGACACCGGCCCGCCGCATCGACCCGATGACCGCCTTCATGCCCAAGAACACGCCGACCTGATTGACGTCGATCACCTTGCGGTAGTCCGCTTCCGCGAGCTTCTCGATCGGATCCACGTGCACGATGCCCGCATTGTTGACCAGCCCGGAGACCGGCCCGAACTTCGCCTCGGCCTGCGCGACCACATCGTTCCACGCGGCCTCGTCGATCACATCCAGCGGCAGGAACAGTGCGGCGTCACCGATCTCGGCGGCTACCGCCTGCCCCTGCTCCACGAGCACATCGGTGATGACCACCTTCGCCCCCTCGGCCGCAAGCGTGCGCGCGAATGCCGCGCCCATGCCCCGCGCACCGCCGGTGACGATCACGACCTTGCTGCCGGCCCGTCCCATATCACTTCTCCTGGTTCTGCGCGGCGCGACGACCGGGCCGCTTGGCCGGCGCCGCAACGGTTTCGGCGGTCTCCTGATCGGCGAGGTGGTTGGCGGCGATGTAGCCGAACACCATGGCGGGACCGATGGTCGCGCCGGCGCCGGCGTAGTCGTTGCCCATGACCGCGGCGGAGTTGTTGCCCGCCGCATAGAGACCCTCGATGACCGCGCCCTGATCGTTCAGCACGCGGGCGTGCTCGTCGGTGACCAGGCCGCCCTTGGTGCCGAGATCGCCGGGCACCATCTCGACCGCGTAGAACGGGCCGCGCTCCAGCGGCGCCATGGTCGGATTGGGCTTCACGGTCGGGTCGCCGTAGTAGCGGTCGTAAGCGGAATCGCCGCGCAGGAAGTCCTCGTCACGCCCCTTGCGCGCAAAACCGTTGAAGCGCTCCACGGTGGCGGCCAGCCGATCCGCCGGCACGCCCAGCTTCGCGGCCAGTTCGGCGAGCGTGTCGGCCTGCTTGATGATCCCCGCGTCGAAGTACTTCTGCGGCAGCGGCCGCTTGGGGAAGTTGCCGAGGAACAGGTACCGGTCGCGGAAGTTCTGATCGAAGATGAAATGCGCCGGAATGCTGCCCGGCACTTCCGCTTCCACCTCGTACATCTTGTGCACGACATTCACGTACGGCGCGGATTCGTTGACGAACCGCTCACCGTTGGCGTTCACGATGATGGCGCCCGGCTGCGACCGCTCCGCCAGGCAGAAGAACGGCGGGCCGTCGGGGTTGCGCACCGACGGACCCCACCACGCGTCGTCCATGAGATCGACTGCGGCGCCGGCCTTCTGGCCCGCCACGATGCCCTCACCGACATTCTCGGTGGCGCCCACGGTCCACGCGGTGTTCTGCGGACCGGAGATGTACTGCTTGCGCATCTCCAGGTTGTGCTCGAAACCGCCCGCGGCCAGCACCACACCGCGCCGCGCCTTGATGACCACCGGCCGGCCCTCGTGCTCGGCGCGCACGCCGACCACGGTGTCGCCCTCCATGATCAGCTCGGTCAGCGGCGTGTTCAGCCAGATCGGCACGCCCGCATCGCGCAGCGACAACCACAGCCGCGCGGCCAGCGCCTTGCCGAGACTCAACGGCAGCGCGCCCTTGATCAGGTTCAGCGCGGTCAGCGCACCCACCTTGAGCGCGGTCTTCTTGCCCTTCCAGGTGCGCGCGATCATGTTCAGGTCGTGGAAGTCGCTGACCGTGATGGCAATGCCCTTGGGCGCGGACATGGTCGGCTGATTGATCTTGTGCAGATCCCCGCCGAGCAGCCGCCCGTCGATCGGCTTGGGCTCGATGCTGCGGCCCTGCGCCAGCCCGCCCGGGTACTCCGGGTGGTAGTCGGAGTAGCCGCGGTCGTAGACGAAGTCCCAGTACTTCGACCGCGCGCCGATGTACTGGAACATGGCCGGGCCGTGGTCCAGGAACGCCCGCTGCTTCGCCTCCGGAACCCGATCGCCCACAACGGCTTTCAGGTAGGTCCGCGCCATCTCCGGGCTGTCCGGCACGCCCGCCGCCTGCAGCACCGGATTGTTCGGCACCCAGACGCCGCCGCCGGAACGCGCGGTCGAGCCGCCGAACAGCCGGCTCTTCTCGATGAGCGTCACCGACAGCCCGCGATAGGCCGCGGTCAGCGCGGCCGTCATACCCGCCGCGCCGGAACCAACGACAACGACATCGAATTCGAATTCCATGAATCCGACGCTAAGGCGGTGATGCGCGCACCGGCACCGTGTGGTCCCGGCCACTGAGACAAGCGCATGACCTGAGGCTATGGGTACAGAAGTATTCCGTTTAGGCATAGACGCCCGGATGCGCCGGACGCAGGCGGCACTCGCGGTTCGCCGCCCCAGGAACAGGGAGCCCGGATGAAGTTCTCGATGATCTTCGAAGCGCAGATGACCGACCCGACCGCCGCACACGAGGCGCAGGTCCTGCGCGACTGCGTGGACCAGGCCGTGCTGGCCGACCAGGTCGGATTCGATGCCGTCTGGGCGGTCGAACATCACGGGCTCAAGTGGTACGCGCACATGAGCGCACCGGAAATCTTCCTCACCTGGGTGGCCGCCAAGACCTCGCGCGTCCGCATCGGGCACGGCGTGGTCTGCATGCCGTTCAACTTCAATCACCCGGTGCGGGCCGCCGAACGCGCCGCCATGCTGGACGTGCTCTCCGGCGGCCGGTTGAACCTGGGCGCGGGCCGCGGCGCCACCGAGGTCGAAACCTCCATGTGCGGAGTCGATCCCGCGCGTACGTACCAGGAGGTGGAGGAATCATTGCGCATGATCGCCGCCGCCTGGCAGGACCCGGAAGGCGAATTCGAGTACCACGGTGAGCTTCTCGATATTCCGCCGCACCATTTGCTGCCCCGGCCGGTGCAACGCCCGCATCCGCCGCTGTTCATGGCCTGCACCCGCAAGGACACCCTGAAACTCGCCGCCGACTACGGAATCGGGGCTCTCGTACTGGGATTCGCGGGCATCGAGGAGATCGCCGAACTGCGCGGCATCTACGACGACGCCATTGCCGCCCGCACCGGCGAACGCTTCGTGTCCACGGTGGTGAACGACCACTTCGCGGCCCTGTGCCCGACCATCGTGCTCGACGATCGCGAACAGGCCCAGCAGATCGGCGCACGCGGCCAGCGATTCTTCGCCCAATCCATCAAGCACTACTACGGCGCCGGCCCGGTCCCCGACGAAGCCGTCGACCCCGCCGTCGACGAGGTCGCCAAGATCCGGCAGGCCGCCGAGGACCACGTCGCCTACCTGCACGAAGCCAGGATTCCCGTGAAATCCGGCTCCACCGCCATCTTCAATACCGAACACGCCTACGGCAATGCCGACGACGCCATCGCGTACGTCGAGCGGTTGCAGGAGGCCGGGGCCGACGAGATCCTGTGCCTGATCCAGATGGGGACCGTGCCGCAAGCGGCCTGCCTCGAAACCATCCGTCAATGGGGGGACAAGGTCATCCCCCACTTTCGTGAAAACCAACACCGTCGAAACAAGTAGAAGGAAGTCGAAATGGCTGATCTCACCGGCAAAGTCGCCCTGATCACCGGCGCCGCCCGCGGCCAGGGCGCCGCCGAGGCGCGCCTGTTCGTCGAACGCGGCGCACAGGTGGTCATCACCGACGTGCTCGACACCGAAGGCAAGGAACTCGCCGAATCCCTCGGCGCAGCCGCCCGTTTCGTCCGCCACGACGTCACCGACACCGACAGCTGGGCCGCCGCCGTCGGCGCGGCCGTCTCCGCCTTCGGCAAGCTCGACGTCCTGGTGAACAATGCCGCCATCTACACCATGAAGCCGATCATGGAGACGAGTTCCGAAGAGCTGGAACGCATCCTGAAGGTGAACCTGATCGGCGCCTTCAACGGCATCAAGGCCGCGGTCCCCGCCATGATCGAGGCGGGCGGCGGCTCGATCGTCAATATCTCCTCGCAGTCCGGCCTCGAGGGCCTGATGAACCACGCCGCCTACGGCTCCTCCAAGTGGGCCCTGCGCGGCCTGAGCCGGGTCGCCGCACTGGAGCTGGGCCTCAACCAGATCCGCGTCAACTCCGTCTATCCCGGCCCCATCGCCACCCCGATGGTGCCGTACCTGACCACCGGCCCGGGCAGCTTCCCCACCCTCCCGCTGGAACGCTCCGGCCTGCCCGAAGAGGTCGCCGAACTCGTCGCCTTCCTCGCCTCCGACGCCGCCGCCTACATCACCGGCGCCGAAGTCTCGGTCGACGGCGGTCTGGCCGCGGGCAAGTTCATTCCGCGCGGCATGTAATCCACCGATCGACCGGTCTCCCCGAGGAATTCACGATGCCGCTGTCCCCCGAATGGCGCGCCTTCATCGACGCCGCCAGTGCCGCCTTCCCGAAACTCGGCACCGAGGTGCTCGATGCCGGGGAGGCGCGGGCCTTCCTGGCCGCCCGGCCCGCCGCGCCGATCGAGCCGATTCCCATTGCGGGCGTGGAGGACTGGCTGGTGCCCGGCCCGGAGGACGCGCCCGAGGTGCCGGTCCGGCTCTACCGGCCGCTCGATACCGAGGGGACACCGGGTGTGGTGGTCTTCTATCACGGCGGCGGATTCGTGCTGTGCGGCTTGGACAGTCACGACCGCTTCTGCCGCACCATGGCCAACGCGGCGGGCGTCATCGTGGCGTCGGTGGACTACCGACGCGCACCCGACGCCCGCTTCCCCGCCGCCGCCGACGACGCCTACGCCGTCCTGCGCTGGGTCGCCGACAATGCCGAATCCCTCGGCGGCGATCCGGAGCGGGTGGCCGTCGCGGGTGACAGCGCGGGCGGCAATCTGGCCACCGTCGCCGCGCTGCAGGCCCGCGACAACGGCGGCCCCGACCTCGTGTTCCAGCTGCTCATGTATCCGCTGCTGAATCCGTTCTGCGACAACGGCTCCCACACCGAGAACGCCGAGGGCTACTTCACCACCGCCGCGCACATCCGCTGGTACTGGCAGCAATACCTGAACTCGGACGCCGAACGGTCCGACCCCTACGCCAATCCCCTCGTCGCCGACCTGACCGGACTCCCGCCCGCCCACATCGCCACCGCGGAATTCGACCCCTTGCGCGATGAAGGCGAGGACTACGGCCACCGATTGCAGGCCGCCGGTGTGCCCGTGGAGATCCACCGCTGGGACAGCACCGTGCACGGCTTCATGACCATGGCCTTCCACCTCCGGGAAACCCGGCAGGCCAATGCCGCCGCCTTCGACGCGCTGCGCCGGGCCCTGGCCCACACCAGGTCCGAGGCCCGCTGACCACGGCATCACCCGCTTCACAGCCGAATCCCAGCGCGAAACCTGTTCACGCACGCCCGATTTGCGTAGCATCGCGAAGGTCAGTTGATCTTCAGATGTCTCGGGGAAGCTCTTGTCTCTCGCACGGATGGCCGCTCTCACCGCGGCCATGACTGTCGGATGCACGATCGGCGCGGCCGGCACGGCGGCCGCCGACCAGCCCGGCCAGTACTACGGCGCCATCGCGGTCTCACGGCTGAAGAACTCCGCCGTGGTCGACGCGGGCCTGCCCAGCAAGACCGCCGCCGACGCCGCCGTCATCCGCGACTGCTCCAACTACGACTGCGAGATAGTCCTGCACTTCACGGGTGGCTGCGCTGCCGTGGCCCAGGGCGCGGACGGCCAATTCGGCTGGGCCACCGGCGGCAGCAAGGGCGACGCCGAACAGGCCGCCGTCACCAGCCTCGGCCAGAGCAACCCGCCCTTCCCGGACCTCGGCAGCGCCCAAGCCCAACCCGCGCATGTCGTGACCTCCGCCTGCGGCCCCGACGCGCAGTAACCACTCAGTGCGGGTAGCGCGCCTCGTAAGCGGCGCGCTCGGCGGCGCGGCGGGTGGCGCGGGCGGGGTTCTCCAGGTCTTGGGGGAAGCCGTGTTTCGCCAAGCGGTGTGCGCGGTTCATCGGCATGTAGGCCACGATGTAGAACACCGCCAGTAGTACGGCCAGCAGGATCATGGCGCCGCGCAACCACAGTTCGCCCGGGAACAGCAGGAACAGCGCGAAGATCGGGGTCAGCGGGAACAGCCCGCGCACAATGTGCCGGGGCAGCGCGAAGGTTCCGGTGAGATCGTGGCGGACCCAATCCCGCAGGTCGTCGGGTAGTTTGCGACCGTAGGAGTAGCCGATCCACTGAATGGGGTTGGGACGCTTCACTTCCGGGTTCCCTTCGACGGTTCCGCCGGCACCGAGCGACGTGCCGCGTTGTTGACGCGATTCAGCACCTCGCGCAGTTCCTCCAGATCGGCCAGGCTCACACCAAGGCGTTCCACCACGGCGGGCGGAATCTTCTCCGCCTCGGTGCGCAGCGCCCGGCCTTCCGGAGTCAGATCGACGACGAGATTGCGTTCGTCGTTGCTGTCCCGCCGCCGGGTGATGAGCCCGGCGGCCTCCAACCGCTTGAGCAGCGGCGACAGCGTCGGCGAATCGAGTTGAATGGCCTCGCCGATGTCCTTGACCGACATCGGCGCCTCCCCCCACAGCGCCAGCATCACCAGATACTGCGGATGGGTGAGCCCCATGGGTTCCAGCAGTGGCCGATACACCGCGAGCACCGCGCGATTGGCGACCGCCAGCGCGAAGCAGACCTGCCGGTCCAGCCGCAGCGGATCCTCGGCCTCCGATGCCATGTGCCGGCCCTCCTCGATCATCGTCGTTAGGGCAACAATAGTTAACGCACTAACTGTTTGTCCGCGATCCGGTGGGTAATAACCGTCACAGCTGCGACAAGGCCAGACTCAGCAGCCGAGCCGTGTCCATGTAGTCGCGGAACAGCGTGACCTGGCCGTCCCGGACGTGGACCACATTGACCGAGCTGCGCACCGAACGCCGCTCCTGGCCGGGGCGGGTCATGTCGACGTCGTTCTCGACCACGAAGACCCCGGGATCGGTGGTCTCGTAGATGTGCGGGGTGATGCCGTGGATCTCCAAGCCGGACATGCCCGTCCAGCGGTTCGCCAGATACTCGCGGATCTGATCCCGGCCCTCCAGCCGCGCCGGCATGCCGGGCACCCGGAACGGCAATTCGAACACCGCGTCTTCGGCCATCAGGTCGGCGAAACCGCCGGCATTGCGCGAGGGCAGCCCGGTGAAAAGCTGTTCGACCAGGTCACGAGGGGTGGTTACGGGAGTGGACATTGCTGCCTCCAAAAACGGAACGTAGGACCCGGTTAGTATTCGGGGCGCTCGCCCCGCTTGTCAATGGCCGGGTAGGCTTCCGGAGATGACCGACCGTCCACTGCGCGCCGACGCCCGCCGCAATCGCGACCGCGTCCTGGCCGCCGCACAGGAAGCCTTTGCGACCGAAGGCATTTCCGTGCCACTGGACGAGATCGCCCGCCGCGCGGGAGTCGGCGCGGGCACCGTGTACCGGCACTTCCCCACCAAGGAAGCCCTGTTCGAAGCCGCCATGCTCGACCGCGTCGAGCGCATGACCGCCATCGCGCGGGCGGGCGCCGAAACCGACGACCCGGGCGGCGCGTTCTTCGACTACCTGGCACAGATGGCCGCCGACGGCGGCGTCAAAAGAGACCTCGCCGACGCCATCGGACCCCGGCGCGCCCAGGACTTCCTGGCACAGACCTTCGAAATGAAAAGCGCCATAGGCGAATTGCTGACCGCCGCACAACGGGCGGGCGCGGTGCGGACCGATATCGGCATCGACGATCTGATGGCAATTCTGAAGGGACTGTTCCTCGCCATCCACGACGGCGGGGCCGATCCCGGAATTCACGCCCGCGCCTTCGCCGTCATGGTCGACGGGTTGCGCACCCGCTAGCCGCAAATGTTCAGCACACGCTGATTGCGAATGTGCACACGTTTCGTCATCGCGGGTGATTGGATGCACGCATGTGCTGAGCGGTCGCCATTCCGGCGCCCCGGCCCGGCTTGTTCTTCCCGTTATTCCACTGCGTCGATGACAGGAGATCAGGTTCGATGCTGCGTGCGTTCCGTGCCGTCGCCCTCACGGCCGGTCTGACCTTGACAGCCTGCGGCCAGCAGACAACCCCGATCCCCCAGCAGCCGCTACCGCCACCGCGAACGCTCACCATCGGCATCAAATTCGACCAACCCGGACTTTCCGTCCGCGCACCGGACGGCACCCCGCACGGATTCGATATCGACACCGCCCGCTATATCGCCGCCAAACTCGGCGTCACCCCCGATCACATCACCTGGAAAGAAGCCAGATCCGACCAGCGGGAAAACCTGTTGAACTCCGGCGCAGTCGATTTCGTCGTCGCCTCCTATTCCATCACCGCGGGCCGCCAGCAACTCGTCTCCTTCGCCGGGCCCTATCTCATGACCGGGCAGGACCTGCTGGTGCGGCAGAGCGAGAAGGACATCGAACGGCCCGAGGACCTCGACGGACGCACCGTCTGCACCGCCGAGGGCTCCACCTCCGCCGACAAGATCCGGCGCAGCTTCGCCCAGGACGTCAAGCTCAGCACCCGCGACACCTACACGCAGTGCGTCGCCGACCTCATCTCCGGCACCGCCGACGCCGTCAGCACCGACGACGTCATCCTCGCCGGCTTCGCCCACGAACACCCCGGCATGCTGCGCGTGGCCGGGCACCGCTTCACCCGCGAACGCTACGGAATCGGCATCCGCAAGGGCGATCTCGACCTGCAGACCCGCATCACCGCCATCGTGCGCATGATGATCGACGACGGCAGCTGGCGCCGTTTCCTGGAAGGCAACCTGGCCGCCACCGGCTACGTGCCCTTACCCGAACCCGTCGTCTTCAACGCCCCCGACCGGGCCGTCGAACCCGGCGACCCCACCACCCTCGACGCCGACCTGGTGCAGACCACCAAGGCCGTCACCGCCACCTCCAATGCCCGCGACTGGGAAGGCTTCCGCTCCCTCGTCTGCCCCGAGACCGCCGACGAAATCGACCAGATCGTCCTGCAATACACCCCGCAATACGACAAAACCCTCGGCGCCGAAGTGAAATCCGCCGGCTTCACCAACACCGTCACCGGCGTCACCCAAACCGACCCGAACAACGCCACTTTCGCCTTCCACGAAGCCTTCACCAACGTCCCCGACAAATACCGCGGCTACTTCAAGGACATCGACTACACCGGCACCATGGTCCGCCGCGAAGGCTCCTGGAAACTCTGCGGCCTCGCCGCCGACTTCGTCGAACCCTGAGGCCGCCGGGCAGCGGCTCTGGCCAAATTCGTTGAGCCGCTACAGGTTCGACCCCTAGATGACCAGGCACAGGCGCGGACCGCGAAAGACACGCCGCGAAAAACCGCGTAAAACAGACAGAATCGGAGACTCGCACATGCGTGCGAGAGCTTGCCGGTGATCATCGAGGCATGCTCGATCTGACTCGCGCAGAGGTCTCATACATGGTCGGCCTGTTCCAGACGGACGGCACACACTCCAGCTATTCACGAGGAAGGGGACGCTTATCGATCGAGCCGGCAGAGCGTGACGCAGCGTTGCTCGAAGAACTACAGAGACACATCCCAGGGAAGTCGACTCTCAGCACTCGAACACGCGACACGAATTTCAAGACCGGTTACGTCACTCGGATCCTGAGTATCCATACACAAGGACTTCGAGCGTTTCGGCGTTCCGATCGGTAAGAAGTCCGAAACGATCCGTCCACCCGACTACGAGTACTCCCGACCTGACCACCTCCGTGGCATCATCGATGGCGACGGCTCACTCGGATTCACCGCGAAGGGCTACCCGTTCGTGAGCGCCGTCACCGCCAGTCCCTATCTCGCACAGCACATCTGCGCTGAAATCAGCACCGTCTGTGCCGTCGAGCGCACCGCGCGACGCAATAACCGTGACGGTGTCTACAACATCATGGTCGCCAACGGAGCCGCAGTCGACCTCGCACGATGGTGCTACCAGCCAGGCACACTTGCAATGCCACGGAAGCGAGCAGCCGCAAACGAAATCCTCGAATGGACACCGCCCACAACCAGATTCGGGCACACACAGAAGAAATGGATGCCCGAGGAAGACGCGATACTGTTCGACCGGCCCATCAAAGAGACCGCGCAGCTACTCGGTAGAACCGTGCAAAGTGTCAACCTCAGGCGCTGGCGCAAGCGGAATGGCTCGGTCTAACAAGGGCATTCAATAGTATGCCTCGCGAAGGGCGCGGTGCGGGCGGGGGCGGGGGATCTCGCGCTCATTCCGGGGTCGATGGGGACTCGGTCGTATGTGGTGCGGGGCAAGGGGAATGCGGCCTCGTTCCAGTCGGCGTCGCACGGGGCGGGGCGGCGGATGAGCCGGAATGCGACCAAGAAGCAGTTCACGGTAGCCGATCTGATCGCGCAGACCGAGGGCGTGGAGTCGCGGAAGGATGCCGGGGTCGTGGACGAGATTCCGGCGGCGTACAAGGACATCGACCAGGTCATCGCCGTGCAGGCGGACCTGGTGGATATCGTTGCCACGCTCCGCCAGGTCCTGTGCGTGAAGGGCTGATCCGGTTCGCGGACGGGTGGTTCAGCGGCGGCGCAAGGTCGCCGCTGTTCCCGCCCCGACCAGCAGGATGCCGACAATGAGCGGGAAACCCGTCTGCAGCCACTGGAACAACGCCACCTGCATATCGGACGAGATCTTCGGGATATCGCCGATCAACCGGAAGGTGTCGTCCGGGAAGATCAGATGGGTGACGCCGGGCAGCACGCCCCACACCAGTCCCGCGATCAGCGTGCCCGGCGGCGAGTAGGCGGCCAGCGCCGCCACGATCAGGAAAATCAATGCGCCCAGCAGGATTTCGAAGGTCGAGCCCAGGCGGTCGCTGAGATTGCCGAGAATGACCCACTGCCTGGTGCCGGCGGCGCCGCGCGCGGCGAACGCGATGCCGATCGGGGTGAGAATAAGACCGACCAGTGTCCCGGTCACAGTTCTGGAAGTATTGCTCTTGCTACGGAACTGCGCCCCCGGCGGTGACCAGCCCGCGGGCGATGGGAACTTCTCCGGCATCCTCGTCTCCCTGCGCACCCCCGGGACGCCCTTCGTGCCCGGACCCCCATTGTCCGTCCCGCCGCGGGATTCTGCGCGATCTTGACTGCACCGCAATCAAGGCGCTCCCAACAGGAGTTTCACCCGGCCAGCGACCGTCCGGTTGGGAGTATTTGCACCACCGTGTCCGGCGCGAGATCCGCTGCGGCAACGAGGAAACGCTCCGGGCCCTGCTTATCGGATTTGGTCATGATCCGGTCACCGAGCGGGCCGCTGGAGAACGCGTAGTGGATGGGCACCGCGATGCGCGGGCGCAGCGCCCCGACCCCACCACCACCGCCTCCTGCCTCTGGGCAGCCCTGCACGGCCTCATCACCCTCCGCCAGGACCGCCCCAGCTTCCCCTGGCCACCCCTCGAAAACCTCGTACGCACCCTGGTCGAAGCCCACTTGGCCGCGGCGGGCTGACCTCGGACGAACGCGACAGCGGTGGCGGAGGCGCAGCATGCCGGGCGGGGTGTGAGGTTGCGGGGGTGCGAAGTTGCGGTGCGGGGGGGTGGGGTGTCGGTGGGGTGGGGCATGCTGGAGTGCGTGACCTCGACCGATTCCGACACCTCGACCTCGACCGCACCCGGCCTCCGGGAGGACGCGGAACGACTGCTGCGCGAGCTGGCCGGACCGGACGCGCGGCTACGGGAAGATCAGTGGACCGCCATCGAGGCACTGGTGGTGCAGCGGCGACGGGCACTGGTGGTGCAGCGGACGGGCTGGGGTAAGTCCGCGGTCTACTTCATCTCCGCGAAGCTGCTGCGTGCGCAGGGGCGCGGGCCGACGGTCATCGTGTCACCGCTGCTGGCGCTCATGCGCAACCAGGTGGCGGCCGCCGAACGCGCGGGAGTCGTTGCGGCAACCATCAATTCGGGCAATGTCACCGAGTGGGACGAGATCCACGCGCACGTCGCCGCCGGTGAGGTGGACGTGCTGCTGGTCAGCCCGGAACGGCTGAACAACCCCGACTTCCGCGACTCGGTACTGCCCAAGCTCGCCGCCGACGCCGGACTCGTCGTCATCGACGAAGCGCACTGCGTCTCCGACTGGGGGCACGATTTCCGGCCCGACTATCGCCGGATCCGCACGCTCATCGCCGATCTCGGCTCCGAGGTACCGGTACTGGCCACCACCGCCACCGCCAACGACCGCGTCGTCACCGACGTCGCCACCCAGATCGGCACGGACACACTGGTGCTGCGCGGCACCCTGGACCGCGAATCACTGCACCTGTCGGTGGTCGGCATCCCCGACGCCGTGGCACGCACCGCCTGGCTGAGCAAGCGCCTGCACGAGCTGCCCGGTTCGGGCATCGTCTACGCCCTCACCGTCGCCGCCGCGCACGACCTCGCGGACGTACTGAACTCGCACGGCCATCACGTCGCCGCCTACACCGGCCAGACCGACCCCACCGAACGCGAAGCCCTCGAAATCGCGTTGCTCGGCAACGAGGTGAAGGCGCTCATCGCCACCTCCGCGCTCGGAATGGGTTTCGACAAGCCGGATCTCGGCTTCGTCGTGCACGTCGGCGCGCCCTCCTCCCCCATCTCCTACTACCAGCAGGTCGGCCGCGCCGGCCGTGGCACGGCCCGCGCGGAGGTCATCCTGCTCCCCGGGCCGGAGGACCGCCGCATCTGGAGCTACTTCGCCTCGGTGGCCTTCCCGCGCGAACACATTGTCCGCTCGGTGCTTTCGGCCCTCGACTCGGATCGCGCCGTCTCCACCGCCGCCCTGGAACCGCAGGTCGAACTCAACCGCTCCCGCCTCGAAATGGTGTTGAAGGTCCTCGATGTCGACGGCGCGGTCCGCCGCGTGCGCGGCGGCTGGATCGGCACCGGCCGGCCCTGGACCTACGACACCGAACGCTACGAACGCCTCACCGTCGCCCGGGAAGCCGAGCAGCAGGCCATGATCGACTACCAGTCCACCACCGCCTGCCGGATGAACTTCCTGCGCGCCCAGCTCGACGATCCGGGCCTGACCGCCGGCGCCCCCGGCTGCGGCCGCTGCGACAACTGCACCGGCACCCGCGCCGACACCGCCGTGGACACCGCCGACCTGGCCGCCATCCGCACCCGCCTGGACCGCCCCGGCATCGACCTCGCCCCGCGCAAGCAATGGCCCACCGGCATGGCCAAACTCGGAATCTCCCTGTCCGGCAAGATCACCGGCGGCGCCGAGACCGGCCGCGTCCTCGGCCGCCTCAGCGATATCGGCTGGGGCCAGCGCCTGCGCACCCTCATCGAAGGCCCCGACGCCCCCGTCCCCGACGAGGTCTTCCGCGCCTGCACAACCGTGCTGCGCGAATGGACCTGGACCGAGCGGCCCACCGCCGTCCTGGCTCTGGAATCCCCGCGCCACCCGCTTCTCACCCGATCGCTCGCCGCCCGCCTCGCCGAGGTGGGCCGTCTCCGCGACCTCGGCGTCCTCCCCCTCCGCCCCGACCTCCCGCCGATCTCCGCCGCAAACTCGGCCCTCCGCGTAGCCGCCCTCCACAATGCCTGGGACACACCGGATCTCACCGACATCGAAGGCCCCATCCTCCTGGTGGACGCCCTCACCGACACCGGCTGGACCTTCACCATGGCGGCCCGCGCCCTACGCGCAGCCGGCGCCGACGCGGTCCTCCCCTTCGCCCTCGCCACCCCCGCCTGACCCGGCGGGGTCCGCTCAGCCCTGATCCGCGTCCGTCGCGGCCTCTCGGGCGGTGCGGCGATCACGAAGTCGCTCTATCGAATCCACGTACCGGATCATGAGGCGGGCGAATTCCAGGCGATCATGTTCGAGCCAATCGCCGGTGATGTATTCGAAGGCTTCACGCTGGAAACGGCGGAAGCGGGCGATGAGGTCCTGACCGGCGGGGGTGAGCTGCAGGACGGCGCGGCGGCCGTCCTGCTGGGAAGGAACGCGAATCAGGTAGCCGGCCTTGATGTTGTCGGTCACCATGCGGCTGGCCACCGAGGGATCGGTGCACAGATGCTCGGCGAGACCGCCGACCGTCACCTCGGTCTCCGGCGAGACACTCTGCTCCGCAACGATATTCAACACCAGCGTGCGCGACATGTCCTTGGCGGACATGGGGTTCTCCACCTCGCGCAGGACGCCGCGGCGCAACTTGCCGAACGCCGGGCCCACGGCATCCAGCAGCTCGTCGGCGGTGTACTCGTCCTTCGCGGTCATGGACACATCATATGCATGCCTCCGTGAACATATGTGTTGACGCCCAATTATGTGCATGACAGCATCTATTTGTCTCGTGACATAGATTTTCCGGAACGGAGATCCACCATGACCACCCTCATCACCGGCGTCCGCGGCCAGGTCGGCCGCACGGTCCTCGACCGGCTGCACGCCGCCGGCCAGCCGGTCCGCGCCGCCAGCAAGGCCCCCGCCGAACTCACCGTGCCCGCCGGCGTCGAGGTCGCCGAACTGCGGCTCGACGCGCCGGAGACCTTCGGCCCCGCCCTCGACGGAGTCCGCCAGGTCTTCCTCTACGCCGAGCCCGCCGGGATCGACGCCTTCGTCACCGCGGCCGGCGCGGCCGGAGTCGACCACATCGTGCTGCTCTCCTCCTCCGCCGTCGACAGCCCCACCGCGGCGGACAATCCGATCGGCGCCCGCCACCTCGCGGTCGAAAAGGCCCTCGCCGCTTCGGGAATCCTCACCACGGTGCTGCGGCCCGGCGGCTTCGACTCCAATTCCCTCTCCTGGGCCCGCACCATCGTCGACAAGCAGCCCGTGGAACTCCCCTATCCGCAGGCCGCCCTGGCGATGATCCATCCCGGCGACATCGCCGATATCGCCGTCGCCGCCCTCACCGGCCCCGAATTGCGTGGCCGCACAGTCAGTCTCACCGGACCCGAAGCGGTCAGCTTCGAACGTCAGATCGCGCTGCTGGGCGAGGCGCTCGGCCGCGAGATCCCGGTCGTCCGGGTCAGCCCCGAGCAGGCCGCCCGCCAGATGTCGGTCACCATGCCCGCCTTCATCGTCGACGCTCTGCTCACCGCGTGGGCCGCGCTCGCCGACACGCCGCAACCCGTGGCCGATACCACCGAATCCCTGCTCGGCGTTCCCGCCCGCAGCTACGCCCAGTGGGCCCGCGAGAACGCCGCCGCCTTCTCCGCCTGACGCCCCGCGCCCGAATTTCGCTATTCGCCAGCTACATTCCGCGTACCCTCCACATATCCCCGAGCAGCCGCCACACGACCCTTTGGAGTTCCTCATGGCGTCCGCAGCACCCAAGGTCCCGCCGCTCCCACTGGTCCGGGCCGTCGGCCGGTTCCGCGACGGACTGGCGGCCCTGCACCGGCGGCTGGTACCCGGTCACATCGCGCTGCTGGAACTACACATGATGGGTTTCCTGTCGCAGTCCATCAGCGCGGCGGCACAACTCGGCATCGCCGACGCACTGGCCCGGGGACCGCGGCAGCCGGGTGAGCTCGCGCGGGAGCTCGGCGTCGACGAGGACGCACTCCGGCGGCTGCTACGGCTGCTCGTCAGCTTCGGCATCTTCGAGCAGCGGCGGGACGGCGGCTACCAGCTGAACCGGATGTCCCAGGCCCTGCGCGGCGAGGGCGCGGTATCGCTGCGAGACCTGTTCCTGTTCTTCGGATCCGAATACCACCGCACCCATTGGGGGCATCTCGCCGACGCGGTGCGCACCGGGAAGTCGGTCGGCCCGGCGCTCGACGGCATGGACTTCTTCGAATACGCGGCCACCAACCGGGAGATCGGCGAGCTGTTCGACCGCGCCATGACCGCCGTCAGCGGGCTCTCGGTGGACACGTTGCTGGCCGCCTACGACTTCGGGCAGTTCGGGACCATCGTGGATATCGGTGCGGGACAGGGCAGTCTGCTCACCGACCTGCTGCGGCGCACACCCTCCACCCGTGGGGTGGTCTTCGATCTGCCGGAAGTGGTGGCGGAGCTCGCCATGCAGCTGCCCGATCTCGGTCTCGCCGACCGGCTCACCATCGAAACCGGGTCCTTCTTCGAGACCGCGCCCAAGGGCGGCGACGCCTACCTGCTCAAACACATCATCCACGACTGGTCCGACGCAGACGCCGAACGCATCCTGCGCACGGTCCGCGAAGCGATGGATCCCGCCGCGCGTCTGCTGCTCATCGATATCGTGCTGCCCGAGCACGGGCGCCCGCACGTCGGCAAGTTCACCGATCTCGAAATGCTGGTGAACGCGACCGGCCGGGAACGCGATGCGCACAGTTTCGGAACCCTGTTGTCGCGCAGCGGTTTCACCCTCAGCCGCATCATCCCCACCGCGGGGCCCGACAGCATTCTCGAAGCGCACCCCGCCTGGTAAGAACACCCCCGGGCGGTGATCGGCCCCCTGCGCCGATCACCGCGCCGGGCCGCCCGAGCACCGGATCACGGCACTCGGGCGACCCGCATCCCCGCGGCCCCGGCGAGCCTGCGCTCGGCCGGCCGGGACGTCTCCGGAAGTGGCGGTCCGGCGCTCACGCGGTGCGGCGGGCGTGCGGAGTGACCACCTGGGCGGCACGATCGGTCCAGCCGTCCGCCATCTGCGCCAGCATGAACCACGCCGCGTGCACTTGTTCGTCGGACACCTTCTCCACGGTCTTCAGCAGATACACCGCGCGCACATGCGCGGCGGCCATCGCATCCACCACCGACCCCAGGGACTCACCACGCGCTGCACCCCTCCGCAGCGCCCGATTCGCCACCCACTCATCGATGAAGCGGACCACTTGCGCGCGTAGCTCGTCGATGCCACCGGCGTCGCCGGAGTGGTTGCGGCGCTGCAGATGCAGTTCGGCGAGCGTACGGGCCCAGCGCGTGACCGGATGGTCCTCGGGCTGGTCCCCGATATGGCCGCAGAAGGCGGCCAGCAGTTCGTGCCAGTCGGGTAGCAGGGGGCGAATCTCGAAACTGTTGTCACGGCCGCTCGCCCGCCACAACTGTGTGTTATCCGGTTGCGGTACGTACATACCTACCTCCCACGGCGGTGCGGGCACACCCGGCGCCGCGGGCGATCACCGGACCGCGAGCCCGACGCGGCAAGGGCGGACCGCGCCGGATCCAGGCAATCGCTATCGGCGAAGGGCACATCTCGATGCGGCGCCGGGTGCCATTCCAGGATGCGCCGGACAGCCCGCCCGCCCACTGCCCTTTCCACGCCTTTCCCCCGCCCATCCCCCCGCGCGCCCACCAACACGCCCACAAACCAAACCGCCCGCCCAGTAGGATTCCCATCGGATATCCGTGCCCACCACCCACACTGCACATTCCGGATGCCGAATCCACAGCGCGATTGCCACTCTCCGCACCGTCCGGCCTCGCAAGCGAGACGCAGCCGAGCTGCGCCGCCGCGGATCGAAAATCGTTGCGAGGCAGTTCCGCTCCGCGAACCGCCGGCGCGCGGCGGCTAGACCTTCACGAGATCGTCGGCGTGGACGACCGGGCGCTGCATGCTGTCGGGGAGGTCGGAGGTGGAGCGGCCCTTCATGGAGTCGAGTTCGTCGCTGTCGTAAGCGACTACGCCGCGGGCCACTACGTGACCGTCGGGGGCGACGAGGTCGATGACGTCGCCGCCGTAGAAGTGGCCGGTTACCTGGGTGATGCCGGCGGCCAGGAGGGAGCGGCGGCGTTCGGCGACGGCCTGGACCGCGCCGGCGTCGAGATGGACCGCGCCGTGCGGGTCGGCGGCGTGGCGGACCCAGAACTTGCGGGCGGACAAGCGGACCGGGCGGGCCGCGAAAGCGGTGCCCACCGTAGCGCCCGAAAGGGCTGCTGCCGCATCGGAAGCCGCCGCCAGCAGCACGGGCACGCCGGCGTCGGCGGCCAGGCGGGCAGCGGAGAGTTTGGAGGCCATGCCACCCGTGCCGAGGGCGCCGCCGCTGCCGGCGATGACGCCGTCCAGGTCGGCGCTGCTGCGGACCTCGGGGATGAAATTGGCTGCGCCCTTACGGGGGTCGCCGTCGTAGAGGCCGTCGACATCGGACAGCAGGATGAGGGCGTCGGCGCCGACCAGGTGGGCGACCAGGGCGGCCAGGCGGTCGTTGTCGCCGAAACGGATCTCTTCCGTTGCGACAGTGTCGTTTTCGTTGACGACGGCGATCGCGTGCAGGGAGCGCAGGCGGTCCAGGGTGCGTTGCGCGTTGCGGTGCTGTTCGCGGCGGCCGAAGTCACCGGCGCTCAACAGCACCTGGCCGACCACACGGCCGTAGCGGGCGAACGACGTGCCCCACGCGTGCGCCAGAGCCAGCTGGCCGACGCTCGCGGCGGCCTGCTTGGTGGCCAGATCCTTGGGGCGCTTGGACAATCCGAGCGGCGCGATGCCGGCGCCGATCGCGCCGGAGGACACCACGACCAGATCCGATCCGGCGCGCATACGCGTCTCCACCGCATCGGCCAGCGCATCCAGCCGGCCGGTATCGAGCCCGCCCTCGAGGCTCGTCAGCGCCGAGGAGCCGATCTTCACGACCACGCTGCGCGCCGTCGCGATCGCCCGGCGTGCCTCGCTCACCTCGCTCGCACCGGTCACTCCGGCCTCCGCCTGCGTGATACCCGAACTCACCTGCACCACACCTCAATTCGCTCGCGATACGAAAAGTATCGCCGCACTTCCGTTCTCACTCGCGGCACCCCCGCCCGCCGCACTGCGCACGAGGGTATCGCCGCGCGCTACTACTCCTCGTCCTCCGACAGCAGACCACGGCGCACCCGCGAGGCATGCTTGCGCTCGGCGGCGCCGATACGGTCGGTCTGCTCGAGTCGCGGATCCACACCGCGGCGGGTCAGCAGCGTCTCCACGCCCGCGGAAATCGAAGGCTCCCAATCGAAGACGTAATCGCCGATGGTCACCGAGGCGCCCGGTTCCGCGCCCAGCTTCACCAGCTCGTCCTCGACGCCCAGGCGGGCCAGGCGGTCCGCCAGGTAGCCCACGGCCTCGTCATTGTCGAACTGGGTCTGCGCCACCCAGCGCTCCGGACGCTCACCGTGCACGATGAACCCGCCCTCGATCTCGGGATCGAGCACGACCCGGAATCCACTGTCGCCCTTGACAACCGGCCGCAGCACGGGCCGCTTCGGCTCCACCACGATCTGCGAGGCGCGATACTCGAGCACCATCTGCGCGAGCGCGAATGTCAACGGCCGCAAGCCTTCCCGGCTGACCGCCGAGATCTTGAACACCGGCCAGCCCCGGGACTCGAACTCCGCGGTCACCATATCGGCGAGCTCGTCCGCATCCGGGATATCCGTCTTGTTGAGAATGACCACGCGCGGCCGGTCCGCCAGCTCGCCCAGGCCGGTATCGGCCTTCAGCGCAGGCTGATACGCGGCCAGCTCGGCCTCCAGCGCATCCACATCGGAGATCGGATCCCGGCCCGGATCCAGCGTCGCGCAGTCCACCACATGCGCGAGCACGGCGGTCCGCTCCAGATGCCGCAGGAAGTCCAGGCCCAGGCCACGCCCCTCGCTCGCGCCCGGAATCAGGCCCGGCACATCGGCGATGGTGAACGTGGTATCGCCCGACTGCACCACACCGAGATTCGGCACCAGCGTGGTGAACGGGTAGTCCGCGATCTTCGGCTTGGCCGCCGACAGCACCGACACCAGCGACGACTTGCCCGCCGACGGGAAACCCACCAGGCCCACATCCGCGACCGACTTCAGCTCCAGAACGAGATCCCGCTCCTGGCCGTCCTCGCCGAGCAGCGCGAAACCGGGCGCCTTGCGCGCCTTCGACACCAGCGCCGCATTGCCGAGACCACCGCGACCACCCTGCGCCGCGATGAACCGGGTACCCGCGCCGACCAGATCGGCCAGCACCTCCCCGTCCTCGCTCATGATCACCGTGCCCGACGGCACCTTCAGCAGCAGCTCCTCACCCTGCTTGCCACTGCGGTTGCTGCCCTCACCGGGCTTGCCGTTACCGCCCTTGGCATGCGGATGGAAATGGAAATCCAGCAGCGTGTGGACGTTCGGGTCGACCTCGAGGATCACATCCCCGCCATTACCGCCGTTCCCGCCGTCGGGACCGCCGAGCGGCATGAACTTCTCCCGGCGCACCGAGGCGCACCCGTGGCCACCCTTGCCCGCACGAACGTGCAGCACGACACGGTCGATGAATTTGGACATGTCGGTGATCATCCTCCTTCAGGACTCGTATGCCGTGATCCGGCGTATCAAAAAACACAAAACGGGCCAGGGTTGTACACCCTGACCCGCTTCGGAAGTAAGTGGAGAGGACTCCGGTGCGCCGGTCAGGCGTTCACCGGCTCCGGAACCACGATGTTGACGGTCTTACGGCCACGCTTGGTGCCGAACTTGACCGCGCCCGCCTCGAGGGCGAACAGCGTGTCGTCGCCGCCACGGCCGACATTGACGCCGGGGTGGAAGTGCGTGCCACGCTGGCGAACCAGGATCTCGCCGGCCTTGACGACCTGACCGCCGAAGCGCTTCACGCCGAGCCGCTGGGCATTCGAATCGCGACCATTGCGCGAGCTGGATGCACCCTTCTTATGTGCCATGTCAAACTCCTCGTGCCGGGGTGACGAACCCCAAGTCGGATTACTTGATGCCGGTGACCTTCAGGACCGTCAGCTTCTGACGGTGGCCCTGACGCTTGTGGTAGCCGGTCTTGTTCTTGAACTTGTGGATCCGGATCTTCGGGCCCTTGGTCTGCTCTACGACCTCGGCGGACACGGAAACCTTCGCCAGCTTGTCAGCATCGGTGGTCAGCTCGGCGCCATCAACAAGCAGCACCGGCGACAGCGACACCGCAGTGCCCGGCTCACCCTCGATCTTCTCGACCTTCACCAGGTCACCGACCGCGACCTTGTACTGCTTTCCGCCGGTCTTGACGATCGCGTACGTTGCCATCGGTCGGCTGCCCTTCTTTCTGTTCGAGTGCTCGAAATGCTCGGCACTCTGCTCACACGGCGGGCTTCCGACTAACATCGGAAACCGCCGCAGACTGGTCTGGGGTATTCACCGCCGCCTCGGGGCCGTTGGCTCTCAAACCGAACCGGGGCCCACTCTCACAGCACTAGTCACAACAGAGTGCCGTCGCATGGGGCAGCGACTGGCCAAGACTACAGGACCAGGCCAACCCCCTCCAAACTGGGGTGACCGGAGCAACTGTCGCTTTCTTACAAGAGAGATACCAGCAGGTCCGATACGGTCTGACCCATGCGAGCCAGCGGGACCTTCAACGTCAAATCCTTCGTACCCACCGATATCGCGCCGGACCCGGCCATCAGCACCGGGCTACCGGTCGGCACGGCGCTCATGGAGAAGCTCTTCGAAGGCGAGATCGCCGGACGCTCCGCCACCGTCTTCACCGCCGCCTTCGACCAGGAGAAGGGGATAGGCACCTATCTGGCCATGGAGTCCTTCGAAGGGACACTGGACGGCAAGGCGGGCGCCTTCAACTTCGTCCACTCCGCCACCACGGACGGCGCCACGCGCACCGACGGCTACTTCGCGATCGTCACCGGCAGCGGCACCGGAGAACTCGCCGGCATCACCGGCAAGGGCGACCTCCTCGTCGACGCGGACGGCACCCACCGGATCTGGTTCGACTACGAACTCCCCTGAACCCGGAACAGACGTGAGTGGCCCCGCCGGCGAAACCGGCGGGGCCACTCACGTTTCTGCCCTACAGGTCAGTTACCGCCCTCGGGAGCGCCCGCCGGACGACCGGCCGCACGGCGACGCGGACGACTGCGCGGGGGCACCTCGGCCGGAGCCAGGTCCTCGAGGTTGAGGGCCGGCGTCTGCGGCTGATCCGAACTGGACAGCACGAACACCGCCCCCTTGCTGTCGGAGGCCGGAGCGGCCGCCGTACGAGCCACCCGGCGACGACCCGGACGACGGGCAGGCGCCGCATCACCCGAAAGCGACGCAGCATCACGGGAAAGCGATGCAGCCGTCTGCACATCCGCCGCGGCCTGCGCCTCGGTCACCACGACCGACACCTCGGCCGCATCGGCCACGGCCTCACCCGCGACCACCGCATCGGCGGCAGCCTGCGCGGATGCACCGGCAGCCCGCGCGGATTCGCTCGCGACCCGCGCCGCCGTCCCGTTCGAGGACGGCTCGGCGAGCTCGAGGGTCTGCGCGGACACCACGCCACCCGATTCGGCGGCAGTCGTCGCGGCCTGTGCCGCAGCGGCTTCCGCGTCCGCCTCGGTGGCGGCCTCGATCTTCTCGATCGCGCCCACTGCCAGCGCGGCCTCGGCGGCAGCGTTCTCCGCCTCGGTCACGATGCGGCCCACCGCCGCGGTGACCTCCGCGGTGCTCGCGGTATCGCCCTCCGCGAGAATCGTATTCGCCGCATCGGCGGCGGCGATGGCATCCTCGTCCGCCGAATGCGCGGATTCCTCGGCCTGATGCGCGGCCATGGCCAGGGCGACCGGGTGGGCGCGCTTGGCGGCGACCCTGGTCTCCTCTTCCTCGTCGTGCTCCTCGACGGGAGCCTCGGCGACGGCCGGAACCGCCTCTGCCGCAGTGTCCTTGCCGCGGTCCTTGCGGCGGCGGCGCGAACCCTCACGACGGCCCGCACCCTCGTCACCGCCGCTGGCGGCCGGAGCGGACTCCACCGGGTAGTTGTGCACCAGGATGCCGCGGCCGTGGCAGGTCTCGCAGGTGGTCGAGAACGCCTCCACCAGACCGGTACCCAGCTTCTTGCGGGTCATCTGGACCAGGCCCAGCGAGGTCACCTCGGACACCTGGTGGCGGGTGCGATCCCGGCCCAGGGCCTCGGTCAGCCTGCGCAGCACCAGATCCCGGTTGGACTCCAGCACCATGTCGATGAAGTCGACGACGATCATGCCGCCGATATCCCGCAGGCGCATCTGGCGGACGATCTCCTCGGCCGCCTCCAGGTTGTTGCGGGTGACGGTCTCTTCCAGGTTCGAGCCGCCGGAACCGGTGAACTTGCCGGTATTGACGTCGATGACCGTCATGGCCTCGGTGCGGTCGATCACCAGGGTGCCGCCGGACGGCAGCCACACCTTACGGTCGAGGGCCTTGGCCAGCTGCTCGTCGATGCGGAAGGCACCGAACACGTCGACGCCGGCGGGGGCGGTGGGGTGGGAACCAGCACCGCTCTCGTGGCGTTCCACGCGGGCCAGCATGTCGGGAGCCACTGTGCGGACGTAGTTCTCGACGGTGGTCCAGGCGCGATCGCCCTCGATGACCAGCTTGGAGAAGTCCTCGTTGAACAGGTCGCGGACGACCTTGACCAGCAGGTCGGGCTCCTCGTACAGCGTCTTCGGCGCGCCGGAGCCGTTCTTGGCCTGCTCCTCGATGGTGCGCCAAGTGGCCTGCAGCCGTTCGACATCGCGGGCCAGCTCAGGCTCGGAGACACCCTCCGACGCGGTCCGGATGATGACGCCGGCGTCCTGCGGGACGATATCGCGCAGAATCTCCTTGAGCCGCTTGCGTTCCGTATCCGGCAGCTTGCGGGAGATACCGGTGGACGTACCGCCCGGCACGTACACCAGGAAGCGACCGGCCAGGCTGATCTGCGTGGTCAGGCGAGCACCCTTGTGCCCCACCGGATCCTTCGAGACCTGCACCAGCACGGTGTCGCCGGGCTTGAGCGCCTGCTCGATCTTGCGTTCCTTGCCGCCCAGACCGGCGGCCTCCCAATTCACCTCGCCCGCGTACAGCACGCCATTGCGGCCACGGCCGATATCGACGAACGCGGCCTCCATCGACGGCAGCACGTTCTGCACCTTGCCCAGGTACACATTGCCGACCATGGACGCCGAACCCGTCGAGGTCACGAAGTGCTCGACCAGGATGTTGTCCTCGAGCACCGCCACCTGCGTGGTGGACGTCGGGTGATCGGGGAAGTGCTTCTCGCGCACCACCATCACCCGGTCCACCGCCTCGCGGCGGGCCAGGAACTCCGACTCGGTCAGGATCGGCGGGCGGCGGCGACCGGCCTCCCGGCCGTCCCGGCGACGCTGACGCTTGGCCTCGAGCCGCGTCGAACCGCTGATGCCCTGCACCTCGTCGGAGGAAGAGGCGGCAGCGGCCGCGGCGGCGCGGCGCTTGCTGCGCGGCTCCCGCTCGTGCACGACCGTGTTCGGCGGATCGTCCTCGGCGACCTCGGGCTCGTTGTCCTCGCCACCCTTGCGGCGACGACGGCGACGGCGGCGACGGCTGCTCGAACCCTCCGGCACCGCGTCCGACTCGTCGTCGTCCTCGGCATCGTTGTCGGCGGAGTCGGCCGACTCGTCCTCGGACTGCGGACGCTGATCCTCGTCATCGGCATCGTTCTCGCCGTGCTGTTCGCCCCGGCCCCGACCCCGGCCACGACGGCCACGACGGCGGCGGCGCGAACCGCTCTCGCCGCGCTGCTGCTCCTGGCCGTCCTCCCAGTCGCCGTCGTCCTCGGTGTCCTCGGCGTCGTCCGCCGCGGTCTCCTCGGTGACAACCGGCTGCGGCTGCGGCTGCGGACGCTTGTCCTCGACGGGCGCGGCGGCGACGGGCTTCTCCTCGGGCGCCTCGTCGAAGCGGGCCTTGCGTTCGGCCCGGCGCTTGCGGCGGGTCTCCTCGACGGCGGTGGCGTCCGGCGCGAGGAACAGCGGCCCGGCCACCATGGCGGCGGGCTGGTAGGTCACCGGCTCGGCGGGCGCCGGCTCGGGCGCCTGGAACGGGCTGGTGAACAGCGACTGCTGCGGCGCCACGGACTTCGCCGCGGCGGTGCCGGTGTCCGCGATCGCCGCCTCGGCGGCCTCGACCTCGATGGCGGCCAGTTCGTCGGCCGCGCGGTCGTCGCCGGCGGCGATGGCCGCGTCGACGGTGGTCTCGGCGATCGGCGCGGGCGCCGCCGGTACGGGTTCGCCGGATTCGACGTCACGCGGCCCGAAGGCGTCGCGCACCGATTCGGCGACATTGCGGTCCAGGCTGGATTGCGGGCTACGCGCCTGCGCGCCCATCTCGGTCAGGTGGGCCAGGATACGTTTGCTGGTGACTCCCAGCAGCTTCGCCAGTGCGTGCACTCGGATCCGTTCCGGCAACTGTTCGGCAGCCCCGGTGGTGTCCGAAGCCTCCCCAACACCATTCACCTGCGATGCATCCTGCGGCTCTTGATCGGCCACGAATTCTCCTCGGGCCCCCGGGCGCGTCCCTCCTGAGAGTGACCGCGGCCGACGCGGGGGCAATTAGTTGGCCTCGCACCCCACCGGGGCACGAGATCGTAAGTCTTCGCGCCGTGTGGCCCGTTATCACCTTGTTCTCGTCGTTCGGGCTAACTGGTCACGTGGCGCCTGGCTGGTTGGCTCAACTCCACGGCCCGAGCGTTCATCCAGCGTGCCAGCCGACAGCCGAGTCTTGGAAGCCGTCGGCGGCAGCGATGATCGTCCGTCGTGCCGCGGTGTCAATCGAAGGTGGCAGCCACCTGCCGCTAATGACGGGCGTCGGCCACTTCCAGAGCCAGTATCCCACACGCGCCGGAGGCGTCGCGCCCGCGACGCGTGGTTGCCCGGCTCGGCGGGCTGTCGTGCGCACGCCCCGGGAAGGGCGTCAAGCGATTTTTGGCGGGTCCGGGGCCGGTCGATCCCGGTCTTTCCGGGACTCCGAGGGCCGCTTCCGGCCGCTGCCGGGCGGCTCGGACCCGCTTTCAGCTGGGTCTGAGCGCAGCCCGGGGTCGCGCCTGGGTCTGGGGGTGCGACCCCCAGACCTCCTGCGACAAGGCGTTCAGGGGTATAACTCCCGAGCCTGCTCTAGAGAGCGAATTCGGGGAACCAGAGGGAAATCTCACGCTTGGCGGACTCGGGCGAGTCGGAGCCGTGCACGAGGTTGTACTGGGTCTCGAGGGCGAAATCGCCACGGATGCTGCCCGGGACGGCCTTCTCGACCGGGTCGGTGCCGCCGGCGATCTGGCGGAAGGCGGTGATGGCGCGGGGGCCTTCGAGCACGGCCGCGAGGACCGGGCCCGAGGTGATGAATTCGATCAGCGAGCCGAAGAACGGCTTCTCGGCGTGCTCGGCGTAGTGCTGGGCGGCGAGCTCTTCGGACACGTTCACGAGCTTCAGGTCCGCGAGCTTCAGACCCTTGCGCTCGATGCGGGTGATGATCTCCCCGACCAGGCCCCGGGCCACGCCGTCCGGCTTGATGAGTACCAACGTCTGCTCAGTCACGGCGCAACAGTACCGCCTCCCCGAAACCCGGTACCGCCTCCCCGAAACTTCAGCGCACGGCCTGGGAGCCGTAGCCGGTCATGCATGCGGGCCGGCGGCCGGGTGCCGAACCGATTTTGGTCGTACCCGACGAGTTACCCCGGTCGCAGCGAAACCAGTTGTCGCCGAAGCCACGAACGCTCACGCGCCGGGTATCCGCTGGCTGGGCAGCAGGCCCGCGTCCATGCGCTTCTTCACGTCCGCGCGGAGGAAGAGGATGAACAGCCATACCGCGACGAAGACGACGCCGATGACCAGGATCGACAGGTGGATGAAACCACCGAGCAGCAGCAGGACCTGCAGGGCGAGGTTGAACGGGATCGCCCAGGACCGGCGTTGCAGACCCGCGCCGAGGAACATGACCACGGCGAGACCCACGACATAGAGGATCGACCACCACTTCAGGCCGCCACCGACCGCGCTGATCACCGGCAACGCCAGCAGGACCGTGATGGCCTCCAGGACCAACGTTCCCGCCATCACACCGCGCAGGCCCTTCCACGGGTCGGTCGCGGGCGGCGGAACCTCGGCCTCGGCGTTGCCACCACCGTCAGCGTGGTCCGTCATGCGGGATCCTTTCCGAACAGACTCCGGGCAGCACCGGCGGTGACGACCGATCCGGTGATGACGATGCCCGCACCGGAGATGAGTTCAGCATCCTCTCCCCCTTCGGCGAGCGCGATGGCGGTCTCGATGGCATCCGCGAGATCGTGTGCGACGGCGACCCGTTCGTCACCGAAGCGCTGCACGGCGAGGTTGGCGAGATCGTCCACGGGCATGGCGCGCGGAGAACCGTTCTCGGTGACCACGATCTCGTCGAAGACGGGTTCGAGGGCATCGAGGATGCCGCCGGCGTCCTTGTCGCCCAGCACCGCGATCACGCCGACCAGCTTGCGGAAGTCGAATTCGCTTGTCAGCGTGGCCGCCAGCGCCGCCGCCCCGTGCGGGTTGTGCGCGGCGTCGAGGAAGATGGTCGGCGCGCTGCGCATGCGCTCCATCCGGCCCGGGCTGACCGAGCTCGCGAAACCGGCTCGCACGGCGTCGATATCGAGCTGGCGGGAGGCGCCCGCACCGAAGAACGCCTCGACCGCGGCCAGCGCCAGCGCCGCATTGCGGGCCTGATGCTCACCGTGCATGGGCAGGAAGATGTCCTCGTAGACGCCGCCCAGGCCCTGCAGTTCCAGTACCTGCCCGCCGACGGCGACGCGGCGGGTGAGCACCTGGAACTCCGAACCTTCGCGTGCCACAGCCGCGTCCACCTCGACGGCGCGGCGCAGCAGCACTTCCATGACCTCGGGCTCCTGCTGCGCGATGACCGCCACGGTATCGACCGGGACGAGCTCGTTCTCGCGGGCCTTCTTGATGATCCCGGCCTTCTCCCCCGCGATGGAAGTGAGGTCGGGGCCCAGGTATTCGGTGTGGTCCAGGCCGATCGGGGTGATGACGGCGACCTGGCTGTCGATCACATTGGTGGCGTCCCAGCGGCCGCCCATCCCGGTTTCGACGACCGCCACATCCACCGGGGCTTCCGCGAAGGCCGCGTAGGCCATGGCGGTGAGCACCTCGAACTTGCTCATGGCCGGGCCGCCCGCCGCTTCGGACTGCTTGTCGATCATCTCGACGAAAGGCTGCAGTTCCCGGAAGGTTTCGACATAGCGGCCCGGGGTGATCGGGGCATTGTCGATGGCGATGCGCTCGGTGGCCAGCTGCAGGTGCGGGCTGGTGATGCGCCCGGTGCGCCGGTGCAGCGCGGTGAGCAGCGAGTCGATCATGCGGGTGACCGAGGTCTTGCCGTTGGTGCCCGCGATGTGGATGGACGGGTAACTCTGCTGGGGCGAGCCCAGCACATCCATGAGCGCGGCGATGCGGGCCAGCGACGGCTCGATCTTGGTTTCCGGCCAGCGCTGGTCGAGTTCGGCCTCGACCAGCGCCATTTCGGCCAGATCCACCGGCGAGGTGCCGGTGGTCAGCGGGATGTCGTGCGCGTACTGCTGACGTTCGGGTTCGTCGTTCACTTGCGCTCCGCCAGTTTCGCGATCTCGGCCAGCCGGGCCTGGATACGGTGGACTTCGGACTCGGCGATCTCCTTGCGCGCCTTGATCTTCGCCACCACATCGTCGGGGGCCTTGGCCAGGAAGGCCTCGTTGCCGAGCTTACCGGTGGTGCCGGCCAGTTCCTTCTGCGCTGCGGCGAGGTCCTTTTCGAGGCGGCGCGCCTCGGCCTCGAGGTCGACGGTGCCGGAGGTATCGATCTCGACCGTCACCATGCCGCCGGCGAGGCGCACCTCGAGCGAGGCGGTCGCGGCGAAATCGGCCTCCGCATCGGTGAGCCGGGCCAGGTTGGCGATCTCGGCAAGTTGACCGGACAGACCGGCGTCGCCGATACCGATCAGCTTGGCCGCAACCTTCTGCTTGTCGGCGAGACCCTGGTCGCTGCGGAAGCGGCGGATCTCGGTGACCAGCTTCTGCAGGTCCGAGATGTGCTGGGCCGCCACGGCATCGGTGGCGATGCCGCTGGCCTGCGGCCATTCGGCGATGACGATGGATTCGCCCTCGGCGCCCTGGGTGAGTGCCTGCCACAGCGATTCGGTGACGAACGGGATCGCCGGATGCAGCAGGCGCAGCACCGAATCCAGCACATTGCCGAGCACGATGCGGGTACTCGCGGCGCGCTCCTCGGACTCGGCGAACTGCACCTTCGCCAATTCCAGGTACCAGTCGCAGAGTTCGTCCCATGCGAAGTGGTAGAGCGCCTCGCAGGCCTTGCCGAATTCGTAGCGGTCGAACGCGGCGTCCACTTCACCGCGCACCTCGTCGAGGCGGTCCAGGATCCAGCGGTCGGTGTCGGTGAGGGTGTCGCGGGCGGGCAGTTCGCCCGGCGCGGCGCCGTTCATGAGCGCGAACTTGCTGGCATTGAACAGCTTCGTGATGAAGCTGCGCGAGGCCGTCACGTGCGGCGTGCCCACCGACAGGTCGGAGCCGGGCTGCGCGCCGCGGGCCAGGGTGAACCGGGTTGCGTCCGCGCCGTATTCGTCGATCCATTCCAGGGGATCGACGCCGATGCCCTTGGACTTGGAGTACTTGCGGCCGAATTCATCGCGAATCAGGCCGTGCAGGAACACATCCTCGAACGGGACCTGCTTCTGCTGCGCGTCCTTGCCGGCATTGATGACCGGGTCGTCGGACACGAACATGCCGAACATCATCATGCGAGCCACCCAGAAGAACAGGATGTCGTAGCCCGTCACGAGGACGCTGGTGGGATAGAACTTCCGCAGTTCCGGGGTGGCGTCGGGCCAGCCCATGGTGGAGAAGGGCCAGAGGCCGGAGGAGAACCAGGTGTCGAGGACGTCCGGGTCCTGCACCCAGCCTTCGGGGGCCTGCTCGTCGGGGCCGACGCAGACGGTTTCGCCCTCGGGGCCGTACCAGATGGGAATGCGGTGGCCCCACCACAGCTGGCGTGAGATGCACCAGTCGTGCATGTTGTCGACCCAGTCGAACCAGCGCGGTTCCTGGCCGGCCGGGTAGATCTGCACGTCGCCCTCGCGGACGGCGTCACCGGCGGCCTTGGCGAGGGTCTCGACCTTCACCCACCACTGCATGGACAGGCGGGGTTCGATGGGTTCGCCGGAGCGCTCGGAGTGGCCGACGCTGTGCACGTACGGGAACTTGCGGGCGACCACGCGGCCTTCGGCTTCCAGGCGTTCGCGGATCTTCAGCCGCGCCTCGACGCGGTCCATGCCGTCGAATTCGGTTCCGCTGTCGGCGATCTTGCCGGTCTTGTCCATGATGGTGGGCATGGGCAGGCCGTGGCGCAGGCCGAGTTCGAAGTCGTTGGGGTCGTGCGCGGGGGTGATCTTGACTGCGCCGGAACCGAATTCGGGGTCCACGTAGTCGTCGGCCACGATCGGGATCTGGCGGCCGGTGATGGGGTGGTAGACGGTGGTGCCGACGAGGGCCCGGTAGCGCTCGTCGTCGGGGTGCACGGCCACGGCGGTGTCGCCGAGCATGGTCTCCACGCGGGTGGTGGCCACGATCACGTGCGGCTCATCGTCGTTCAGCGAGCCGTAGCGCAGCGAGACCAGCTCGCCGTCCACGTCCTCGTACTTCACCTCGACGTCGGAGATGGCGGTCTCCAGCGACGGCGACCAGTTCACCAGGCGTTCGGCGCGGTAGATGAGGCCCGCGTCGAAGAGGCGCTTGAAGATGGTCTGCACGGCGCGGGACAGGCCCTCGTCCATGGTGAAGCGGTCGCGGCTCCAGTCGATGCCGTCGCCGAGGCGGCGCATCTGGCCCTGGATGGCGCCGCCGGACTCGCGCTTCCAGTCCCACACCTTCTCGATGAAGAGTTCGCGGCCGAAGTCTTCCTTGGTCTTGCCGTCGACGGCGAGCTGCTTCTCCACCACGGACTGGGTGGCGATGCCGGCGTGGTCCATGCCGGGCAGCCACAGCACCTCGTAGCCCTGCATGCGCTTGCGGCGGGTCAGCAGGTCCATGAGGGTGTGATCGAAGGCATGACCCATGTGCAGGTTGCCGGTCACATTGGGCGGCGGGAGCACGATCGAATAGGGGGGCTTGCCGCTGCTCGCGTCGGCGGTGAAGTATCCAGCGGCTACCCAGCCCTCGTACAGGTCGACCTCTACTTCGCCGGGGTTCCAGCTCTTGGGGAGGGCATCGGCACGATTGCGTGGGGTCTCAGAGGCTGCGCTGGTCACCGTGCGATTCTAATTGCTGTGATTCGACGGTCCCTACCGGGTTTTACACAGCCGAAGAGCGGGGCTCTCGGCGGATGAGGGACACCGAGAACCCCGCCCTCGAAGGCTAGATTACCGCCTTTTCGCGCAGCTTCTCCGAACCCACATCGAATTCTCAGCTTCCGGCCCAAATGCGCCAGGCTAGAGCACAATTCGTTGCATCCACGTTGCATCGAGCGCACAGAACCGACCGCTTTCCACTGTGATTTCACACAGCCCCCGCGCAGAATCGGCGGTAACCTGCAGGATGTGAACGCCATTGTCACGAAGGTGATGTCCACCGTCGCCGGGCAACTCGGTAAGCCGCACGGCCTGCTCGGGAAGAGCGTGGTGGCGCGACTACTGGATCGCGCGAACCTCTTCATGATCGAAGGCGCGGTCACGGCCGCCGAGGTGACGCCGGGCGATGTGGCGGCCGACCTCGGATTCGGTGGCGGGGCAGGGATTTCACTGCTGCTGGATCGCGTCGGGCCGAACGGGTCGGTGATCGGCGTCGAACTGTCCCGGGAAATGCTGGAACGAGCCGGATCACGCTTCCGCGGCGATATCGCCACCGGGCGACTGCGGGTGCAAGAGGGCTCGCTGACCGAACTGCCGCTGGACGATGCGTCACTGGATGCGGTGATCACCCTCAATACGGTGTACTTCGTGCCCGAACTGGACCGGGTCTGCGCCGAGCTGGCGCGAGTACTGCGGCCCAAAGGGCGGGCTGTCATCGGTATCGGCGATCCGGACACCATGGCGCGGATGCCCTTCACCGCACACGGATTCCGGCTGCGACCGGTCCCGGAAGTGGTCGCCGCGCTGGAGAGCGCGGGACTCACCGTGGAACAGCGGACGCTGGACCGGAAGCCCATCCCCGGCCACCTGCTCGTCGCCCGGCACGCCTAGCCTTGGCGGATCGCCCGGTCGGAGGCCGTGTCCTGGATCACAGGACCCGTGCTTCGTGAGCATGGCGGCATTCCTCTTGTCACGGCTATCGCCGCTGGTGTGTCCTTGGTGTCCGGCTGGCGCCAGTCGCTACCACTTCCCATACGCAGTTCCGAGACACCTCCACCACCGCAGGCCGATCCGGTCTCGCTGAGGGAAAGAGAGTCATCATGCGTGCTCGCGTCCTCATCGTCACCGCCGCTCTCGCCACTGCCACCGCCGCCGGACTGCTGGCGGCCGGAACCGCCTCCGCCGCAACACCGATCGCGATTCCGCAGTTCGGGGCCTACGGACTGGAACTCTCACACGGGGAAACCCAATCGCTGGCCAACAGCCCGCTGCCCGCACTCGTGGATCGGTTCGTCCCGCATTCCGCGGTGACCGTGGGCATTCAGCCGGATTCCGCTCTCCCCCAGGACAATTCCAATGTCTACGCCGGACTGAACGACATCGTCGGCGAAGCCGCATCCCGGCCCGGCGGGCAGGTGGACGTACTGCTCGATACGCAGGGTTTGATCGTCTTCCAGCAGTGGTGAGACCCTGAAGACGTTGCGCCCCTCGCCTGTTCGGCGAGGGGCGCAGTCGTATGCGCGGATCGGCGCGCAGGGAATCGCGCTCAGGGTACGAGGACGTCCAATGCACCCGCGTGCGTACGGAAGGTGGCGGGCAGCAGGCCGACAGGGTCGCCGTCCGCGGTAGCCGGGGCGCCCGGGGCGGTGAGGGTGATGGTGGCCGCCCGGTAGCCGACCGCGGCCGGATGATCGATGCGCTTGCCCGACGACAAGGTCGGGAGCAGGCGCAGCATGTCGAACCGCGACATGGCGCCGACCACGGTGAGATCCAGCAGGCCGTCGTCGATGAGCGCATCGGGGCAGATCAGCATGCCGCCGCCGTAGGTGCGGGTATTGCCGACCGCGACCATGACCGCGTCCAGTTCGATGACGGTGCCGTCCGGATGATCCGGGGAACCCTGCAGTTCGATGCGGTAGGGGACGTCGAGCTTGCCGGCGAGCTCCAGCAGCGCGGCCACCGTATAGCGCAGCGGCCCCTTGGGGTAGCGCATGCTGTTGGCCCGCAAGGTCACTCGCGCGTCGAGACCTGTGCCGGTGACCGTGGCGAACCAGATCGGCGTGCTCGAATCACCGGTTTCGACGGTGCCGAGGTCGATGGTGCGGGTGCGGCCGCCGAGCACCACGTCCACCGCGGCGGCGGTCTCGTCGGGGACGCCGACCTCGCGGGCGAGGTCATTGCCGGTGCCCGCGGGCACCAGGCCGAGCGGCACGCCCTGGCCTACCAGGGCCTGCAGGGTGACGCACACCAGTCCGTCGCCGCCCGCCGCCACCACGGCGTCGGGCCGGGTGGCCGGGTCGGCCAGCGCCTTGCGGACCAGCAGCGCGGTATCGGCCGCGGAGCTGCCGAGAATCTCGTTCACGGCGATATCGCGGGCCGCGAAGAGCCGCGCGGCCTCGCGGGCCACCTGTTCGCCCTTGCCCTGGCCGGACAGCGGGTTGGTCACCAGGGCGACCGATCTGATCTGGGTCACGGAATCAGCTTCCCGGGGTTGAGGATTCCGGCGGGGTCGACCGTCTGCTTCACCGCGCGCAGCACCTGGACACCCAGGTCGCCGATCTCGGCGGTCATCCACGGCCGGTGATCGGCGCCGACGGCGTGATGGTGGGTGATGGTGCCGGAGGCGGCGATGATGGCGTCACCGGCGGCCTGCTTGGCCTGGGCCCACTGGGCGATCGGGTCGTCGGCCTGCTTGCCGACAATGGTGAAGTACAGCGAGGCGCCGGTCGGGTAGGTGTGCGAGATATGGCACATGACCAGCACCGGAGCGCCTTGCACGGCCAGCGATTCGGTGAGCGCCGCAGTCACTTTCGCCTTCAGTTCGGCGAGATTGGACCAGCTGGTGGCGGTTTCGAGGGTCTCGCAGAGGATTCCGGCGTCCAGCAGCGCATCCCGCAGGTAGGGGGCGGAGAAGCGGCCGTGCTCCCACTCCTTGGCGGGGGTTTCGCCGAGCGCGGTGCCGCCGGCGGCGGCCAGCAGGCCGGCGGCCTCGGCGCTGCGGGCCGCGACATGGGCCGCGGTGCCTTCGAAGGTGGTGACGGCGAGGCAGCCGCCGACGGGTGCGCCGCCGATATCGCCGGCGCGGGCCAGGTTCAGGCCGGTCTCGGCCTCGTCGGAGAGGCGCATGACGGTGGGGGCGGCGCCGGCCTGGATGACCGAGCGCAGTGCCGCCGCGCCGGTGGCGAAGTCGGGGAAGGACCAGGCCTGGTAGGCGGTGGTCTCGGGGACGGGGTGCACGCGCAGGGTGACCTCGGTGATGATGCCGAGGGTGCCTTCGGAGCCCGAGAAGAGTTCGCGCAGATCGGGTCCGGCGGCGGAGGCGGGAGCGCGGCCGAGGTCGAGGGTGCCCTGCGGGGTGGCGATGCGCAGGTGCTGGATCATGTCGTCGAAGCGGCCGTAACCGGCCGACGCCTGACCCGAGGAGCGCGTCGCGGCGAAACCGCCGATGCTGGCGTATTCGAAGCTCTGCGGGAAGTGGCCGAGCGAAAGTCCGTGTGCGCCCAGCAGTTCCTCGGCCTGCGGTCCGGTGAGGCCGGCGCCGAGGGTGGCGGTGCTGCTGACCGGGTCGACCCGGGTGAGGGTGTCGAGGCGGCGCAGGTCCACGGCGAGTACGGCGTCGAAGGCGCCGCGCACGGGGTCGAGTCCGCCGACGACGCTGGTGCCGCCGCCGAACGGGACGACGGCGATCGCATGGGCGGAGCAGTACTCCAGCAGGGCCAGGACTTCGGCGTGATCGGCCGGGAAGAGTACGGCGTCGGGTGCGTCCTGTTCCCCGTCCGCGCGGCGGCGCAGCAGGTCGGGGGTCGACTTGCCGCCCGCGTGCCGCAGGCGATCGCGGTGATCGGCGGAGACATTGCCGGCGCCGACCACCGCGACGAGCCCGGCGTGCTGTTCGGGGGTGAGGGCCGATGCGCGCAGCGGCACGTCGCCCTCATCGCGACGGGTCGCCGGCTCACCGGACACCCCGAACACCTGACCGAGCAGTCCCCGGATCTGTTCCGGGAGCGGTTTGTGTCCGGACGGGGAGCCCCAGGCGTCCCACACCATACTCGCGCGGGCTTGCGGCTCGCCCGGGTTTGCTGTCGATGCGGAGGCTGCTCGAGTGTCGACCATGCGTTACAGTCTGACATATAATGTCAAGCAGTAACGGAACTACTCTCCGGTGGTGGCAATCGTGACCTCGACCGAAACCCCCTCCGCCGTCGATCGGGCGATCCTCGACGCGGCCCGCGCCTGCGTCGCCGAATTCGGCGTACGCCGCACCACCCTCACCGAAGTCGCGCGCCGCGCGAGCGTCAGCCGGCCCACCGTCTACCGGCGCTGGCCCGACACCGGATCACTCGTCGCCGACCTGCTGGTCCGGGAACTGCGCGAGATCATCGCCGAGGCCGTGCCCGCCGCGGGCAGCGCACGCGAACGACTGGTCGGCGCGATCGTCGGCGGCGGCGCGACCATGCGGCAGAACCCGCTCTTCGCCAAGATCTTCCGCGCGGACGCCGACCTGATGCTGACGTACGTGTTCGAACGGCTCGGCCGCAATCAGCGGGCGCTGCTCGAACTGTTCGGCGACGGGATCCGGGAAGGGCAGGCGGACGGGTCGATTCGCGCCGGGGATCCGCAACGCATGGCGGGCATGGTGCTGCTCATCGGGCAGTCCGCGGTGCAATCGGCCGGCACCATCGCGCCCGTCCTCGATTCCGGCCAGCTGGATACCGAACTCGCGCACGCGCTCCACGCCTACCTGGCTCCCAGCAAATAGCTCTCCGCCTCGTCGAAAGGTCTCCCCATGACCGGGAATTCAGTCCACTCCGACTCCGTGCTCGATGCCGCGCGACGGCAGCGGGAACTGCGGGCGCTCGGCGACGGCGCGGCCATCGACGTACTGGTGATCGGCGGCGGTATCACCGGGGTGGGTGTGGCCCTCGATGCCGCCGCGCGCGGATTGCGCACGGTACTGGTGGAGAAGCACGACCTGGCGTTCGGCACCAGCCGCTGGAGTTCCAAACTCGTGCACGGCGGGCTGCGGTACCTGGCCAGCGGCGGGGTGGGCATCGCGCACGAGAGCGCGGTGGAACGCGACATCCTGCTGACCCGCACCGCACCGCATCTCACCCGGGCACTGCCGCAGGTGGTGCCGCTGCTGCCGAATATCGGTGCGGCGCAGAAGCTGCTGGTGCGGACCGGATTCGTGGCCGGTGATGTGCTGCGGCGGGCGGCCGGGACCTCATCGTCGGTGCTGCCGCGGTCGCGGCGGGTGGCGGCGGCCGAGGCGCTGCGGCTGGCGCCGACCGTGCGGCGGGCCGGGCTGCGCGGCGGACTGCTCGCCTGGGACGGGCAACTGGTGGACGATGCGCGGCTGGTGGTGGCGATCGCACGCACGGCGGCCTCGCACGGGGCATCGATTCTCACGCGCGTGGCGGCGACCGAGGTTTCCGGTGAGCAGGCCACACTGGTGGATCAGCTGACCGGCGAAACCCTCACCGTCACAGCGCGTTCGGTCATCAATGCGACCGGCGTGTGGGCCGATCAGGTGGATCCGAGCATCGAATTGCGGCCCTCACGCGGGACGCACCTGGTGTTCGACGCCGCGGCCTTCGGCGGGCTCACGGCCTCGCTGACGGTGCCGATTCCGGGCAGTACCAGTCGTTTCATCTTCGCGTTCCCCGCCGCGCACAATCGCGTGTACCTGGGCCTCACCGACGAGGAAGCGCCCGGCCCGGTGCCGGACGTGCCGCACGCCACCGACTCCGAGATCGATTTCCTGCTCGACACCGTCAACACCGTCCTGCGGGAACCCTTGACTCGCAACGACATCCGCAGCACCTTCGCGGGCCTGCGCCCACTACTGCGCACCGGCGGCGACAGCACCGCCGACATCTCCCGCGAGCACGCCGTCCTGACCTCGCCGACCGGCGTGATCACGGTGGTCGGCGGCAAGCTCACCACCTACCGCAAGATGGCCGAGGACGCCGTCGACGCGGCCGTCACCCACTCCCACCTGACCGCATCCCCCTGCCGCACAAAGCGTCTCCCCCTCGTCGGCGCGGTCTCCGGCGCGGCCCGCGACCGCATCCCGGCCCCGGCCCGCCTGGTCGAACGCTACGGCAGCGAAGCCACCGCCATCCTCGAGCTCGCCGAGCGCGATCCGGCCTTGGCCGCGCCGGTGGCCCCCGGAATCGATGTCACAGCAGCCGAATTCGTCTTCGCCGTCCGCGCCGAGGGCGCCCTGGACATCGACGACTTGCTGGACCGCCGCACCCGCATCGGCCTCGTCGAAGACGACCGCCGCGCCGCCGAACCCGCCGCCAAGGCCGCCTTCGAGCAGTAGGACTTCGTCAGTTCCAGAGTCGGTCGATGCGAGCCGCTTCGGCGCGGCCCTGGGCGCGGCCGGCTTCGGCTGCGGGCGTGCGGGTGGCGGGGTCGAGGGGGTTGTCGCCGATGGCGGCGAAAGTGGCCTCATTCGGGGCGATCACCACGACGCGGGAGCCGGCGGCGGTGAGGGCGGCTACTTCTTCGTCCACGCGGGGGTCGGGCGTGGGTAGGAGGATGAGGATGCGGTCGTGGCCCGCGGCGAAATCCGAATTGCTGCTGGAGCGGACGCCGCCGTCGATGTAGCGGGCGCCGCCGATCGGGACCACGGGCCAGACCAGCGGCACCGCGGAACTGGCTGCCACCGCGTGGATCAGCGATACGCCGGAGGCGCGGTCGAAGATCTGCGGTTCGCCGGTATCGGCGTCGACGGCGACGACCCGCACGGTGCGGTCCGGCCAATCGTGTACGGGCAGGCGGGTTTCGATGACGGCGTAGCGGGCGATGACCGGCACGGTATGCGCGGCGCCGGCCAGTTCACCCAGGCGGCGGCCCACTTTCGCCTGATCACCGGCGGCTTCGACGACGATTTCGCCCCAGAGCGTGCCGAGGTCGAGCAGCGGGTTGCCGGATGGCGCCAGTTCGCGGCTCTGCAGGGCGGGTTCGGTCTGCCGCCGGAACAGTTCCTCGAGGGGCAGTCCGCTGCCCACCTGGGCGGCCACATTCGCCCCGGCGGAGGTGCCGAGCAGCAGGTCGGCGCCGGTGACGTCGACTCCGGCGTCGGCGAGTCCCGCGATGACCCCGGTTTCCCAGGCGATTCCGGCCACGCCTCCGCCGCCCAGTACCAGGGCCCGTGTCTGCGCCATTCTCGACTCCTCTGCTCGGATCGAAGCAACCGGTCTGTCGCCCAGCGCATTCCCGGTGCGCGTCAGTTGATGACGAGGCAGCCGGACCCCGAGTTCAGGCCCATACCCACGTGCACATCGACATACGGGAAGACATCCGGACCCGGCTGACTGTGCTGGACCGCCTGAATGCGGTGCCGGCCGGGAGTAGCAGGCGTCCACGGCACCTGGGCCAGCCAGCCCGACGGCGCGGACCAGGCGAAGGGAATCCCATTGTCGTAGAACACGACCGGGGTCGTCGGATCGTCGACGTAACCGTTGATCGTGTACGAGCAACTCGTCCCGAAATTCGACGCCATCCCGAAACTGATGCCGGGTTCCGCCCCGACCCGGGTCGCGGTGGCCTGCGCGGGCGCGGCGCACACCGTCACGGCGGCCAGCCCGGACAGGCCGAGCGCGCCGGTCAGATACCGCAGGCGGCGGGTGCGAAGTGCCGGAGTCGTAGTCCTGTTCCTGATGATCGTGCCCGTCATGGTGCGGTCCTCGTCGGTCCTGCCGGGCCCGGTGCGCCGGCACGATGCCCCGATCCTTCCGCCCGATGCGCCCCCGCGAGGCGTATTGCCACAATCTGGCGAGTCGCGTCGGCCCGTACCGCCCGAACGCCACCGGTCCTATGCTTGGCTGCGATATGGCGAGCGCCGGGAGAGGGAGGCGCGCATGGGACGCATACCGACCACTGTCGCATTGACGCGCGGGGACGGCCTGGTCGCGCGATTCGGAGCAGTGTGCATCGTGGTCGCGGGCGAAAGCCCCTCCACGGAACGGATTCTGGGCGCGGCCGAAACCGCGGCCACCGCCGCCGATCCGGGCGTGGCCATCGCCCAACGCCTGGCGGCGACGGTATTCAGCGGCGGCTCTGGACAGCCTCCCGCCTTCGGCGTGGTGGCGCCGACCGCGGGCGGCATCCTGGTGCTGCTGCACGGTCCCGTCCTGGCGGTCGTCGAAGGCCCGGAAGGCACGCGTCGACTCTCCGGCGAACGCGCCATGACCTGGGCCGACGAAATCATCCGCGACCCGGTGCGCCGCATCTCGGTGAGCACCGAAGGCTCCGCCGCCAGCTCGATCCCGCACACCGACCTGCGCGCGGGAGTGGCCTCCGCCGGCGGATTCGTCCTCCACGCACCCGCAACCGGGCTGAGCGGACGCCCGCGCAGACCCTCCGACACCAGCCCCGAACTCTATCCCCCGCAACCCTCCGCCGCCGACCTCACGCGCCGAGCCCCACTCCCCACCCCTTCCCACACCCGCTTCGGCTCCGAACCGATCCGCGTGCCTATCCAATCCCCCAGCGCCCCACCCCAATCCGGCAGGCAGGCCGGTGACCCGCCACCCGTCTACGACCGCCGAGCCGCCACCTTCCCGGTCGGCGGCACCGAAATGCCCCAAGCCCCCGCCGTGCAGGCGGACGACCCGCCCGCGACAGCGGCGATCGAACCGGGCAAATCAACGGATGCGGCGAAATCGAAGCCGGAGAAATCCGACGAACCGGCGCGGACACCGCGACATCCGGACAACCAGAGGTCGAGCAAGCCCGCCCGGGAGGGCCGCCCCGATCCGGAGGATCAACCACCCACCGCCGCCTTCGACGCCGAGGCCGCCGCCGCGGAGGACGATGGCAAGCAATCCCCCACGCCGGCACCACAATCCACGCCGGGCCCGCACCCCGCACCGCAACCCATCCCATCACATCAGTCGACGCCTCCACCGCAGTCCGCCCCGAGGCCGCAGTCCACACCGGCACCGCAACCTGCGCCGGCACCGCAGCCCTCGCAGGCATCGCCTGCCGAGCCGGCAGCGCGGTCCGCGGGCGCGGCACCCATGGAAACGGTCGCGTATCAGGCCGGAGCACTCGTCAGCCCGGACGGCGCGCGATATCCGCTCGATCGGCCATACGTGATCGGCCGCGACCCGATGATCGACGATTCGGTGCGGCGAGCCCAGGCCTCGCCCATCGTGATACCCCGCGACCGCCACGTCTCCCGCGTGCACGCGCATCTGACAGTCAGCGGCGCAACGGTTTTCGTGCGCGACGCCGGAACCCCCGGCGGCACCTTCATGGCCGCGCCGGGTGCCGCCGAGTGGATGCGCGTCGGACAGCGCCCCGTCGAACTCCAGCGCGGCTGGAGCCTGCGAATAGGCGAGCGCATCTTCACCTACCGCACCGACCTCGGCCCCGCCTGATCTCCCACGGACCGCAGCGCACGGACCTCGATCCGTGCGACGCCGGCGCCGCCGGACGGAACGATCAGCGGCCTCTTCGTCACGGCGTAGGTCGATCTGCCGCGCGCATCGGCCGCAGTCATTGCAGCGCGTGACAACTCGCGCGCATCGGCTGGATCCGCATCGCCGTGGAGGGCCATCACCGGCCTGCGCGGCAGGTGTTATCGGAGCGCGGACCAATCGCCGGCGTGGAGAGCGGGGCGGGCGGTGGGTGGGATGGGGGTGGCGGTGCGGATGGCCTGCTGAGCGGCGGCTACATCGGTGGGGTGGTGACCGAGGATGGTGGCGCCCACGGCGCGGTCCCTGGAGATTATGAGGCGGCGATAGGAGTGGGATCGGGGGACGTCGAGAACGATCACCTCATCGCCGGGGGCCGGGTCGACGCGGCCGATGGTGAAGAGTTCCAGGCCTACGCCTTTCAGGATGGTGGCGGGCGTTTCGGCGGTGAGGGGATGGTCGCCGCCCAGGGCATTGACGGCGGCCGCCTGGGCCTGGTCGGCGGCGATGGGCCAAAGGCCCAGGACCTGGTTGCGGTGTTCGGCTACATCGCCGGCGGCGTAGATGTGCGGGGCGGCGGTGCGCATGTGGTCGTCGACGAGGATGCCGCGGCGGACGGGAAGTCCTGCGCGGCGGGCGAGTTCGATATTCGGGCGGATACCGGTGGCCGTGAGGAACACCTCGCAGGGCAGGGTCGCACCGGATTTCAGGAGGGCACCTTTGACGCCGGGATCGCCCACGAGGCGGTCAGTTTCGGCGTGCGTGCGGACCACGATGCCCGCGCGGGCGAAGTGCGCGTGCACGAGCGCCGAGGCGCGTTGGTCGAGTTGCTTGCCGAGCAGGCGGTCTCCGCGCTCCAGGACGGTGACCTGCAGGCCGAGCTGGTGCAGGGCGTACGCGGCCTCGAGGCCGAGCAGTCCACCGCCCGCCACCACGGCGCGAGCGCACGAATGCCGTTGTGCGTAGGCTCGGATGCGCAGGGCGTCGGCGGCTTCGCGAAGTACGAAACTGCCGGGCCGATCCAGTCCTTCGATCTCGGGGAGGGCGGCGGCCGCGCCCATGGCGAGGATCAGGCGGTCGTAGGGCAGCACATCCCCGGTGCCGAGATGCACGCGCTGGGCGCGCGGATCCAGGCGAGTGGCAAGGGTATTGAGCCAGGGCGTGACCTGATGATCGGTATACCACTGGTCGGGCAGCAGGTGCAGGCCCTGCATGGCGGAACGCCCGTACACCAACCGGGAGATGCCCATCCGATTGTAGAAGCCGTGCGATTCCCGTCCGATCAGATGGATTTCGCAGTCCGGATGGCCGCGCCGGATGAAATCGGCGGCCGTGACGCCCGCGATCCCATTACCGATGACGACCACACTCACCAGAGCACGATCGAAATGCACAGGGGTGGCGGTATTTCCGCGACCGGGTTCCGGGGTGAGGGATACCCGGACCTCACCCCCGGTGAGCCGGGCACAGCACGCCATACGGGTGTTGTCCGCGAATCCGAGTCGCTGCAGCGTGTTCCGTTCATCGGCGGTGGGTTCGCACAGCCGGTCCGCGCCCTCCAGGACGGCGACCGGGTCCGCGCCGCACACGCCCATCCGGCAACCGGCCTCCACCGGCTGCTCACCCTGCTCGGCGATATCGAGCAGGCTCGCGCCGATCTCGGCGGGCAGACGCGCAGTACCGGGCTCGAACAGCACGGATGCCGCTGCGGCAACGGGCTTTTCCTGCGGCGCGCGTGGCCGGGGAAAGGGCAGCAGCACCGGCGCGGTCCGTGCCCCGGTGGTGAGCGCGTACTGCAGTTCGCTGACCCTGGTGCGGGCCAGGAACAACGCGGTCGCCACCAGCACCACCGCACTGATCACCCACCGCAGCCCCGGCGCCGCCACCCCTGTCACAGTGGTGAAGGACGCGGCGAGCACCGTGCCCCCGAACCAGTAGAAAGCGTTCAACGCCACCACGGCATACCCCGCCGACAGCATGGCCTGACTCACCGAGGTCACGGCTTCCACCACGAAGAACAACCCCACGGCGACCACCATCGCCAGCCCCAGCACCACGAACCGTTGCGGCAGCACCATATTCGGATTCCCCGCCACCACCACGAACCCGATGACGAACCCGGGCAGCGCCGCCGCGAACAGCTTGCGCGGCGCGCTCCAACCGCGGTCCGGGTCGGCGAGGTCGGCCTGATAGGCGGCGCGCGGTTTGAAATCGAAACAGTTCTTGGCGCATCCCACGCACGGCTGACAGTGATTGTTGGCCACGGTCACGAAGGGCGTCTGCCCGTACGCGCGCTGCAGCGGGAACAACGGGCAGATGCTGCTGCACCAGCCGCTCTTGCCCTTGAACGCCACCCCGCCCGCGAACGCGGCCGCGATGACCGCGGAAAGCACCGCACCGGTGGTGATTCCATTGCGATCCAGCCCCGCCAGCCGCGACCCGACAATGCCGAAGAACAACAACACCGCGATCAGATACCCGCGCTGCTGGAACCAATTCGGCACGGTCGCGGCGCGACTGAACCGCAGCAATCGCGGCAGCTGATTGGTGGCGGCCAGCGGGCACACATTGCGCCACAAACCCGGTGCGATGAGGAACAGTCCCGGCAACAGCGGCGCGATCACCTTGAAGAACACGAACAACCCCGCCGCGGGCCGCACGAACAGCAGCACGATGACGGTGAAATACGCCGCGATACTCACCACCCGCACGGCCTGCCACACCGGCAGCGGCACTCGCGAGGGCAGTTCGGTGAAGGCGGGGAACAGATTCCGGGTGCCGGTGGAGTCGATACCGAGGATGCGTTCGCTCCAGCGCACGCCGCGCGACGGCGGCCGGTCGACGGGTGGCGGCGGTGCGGTGGCGCCCTGGGTTCCGCGATACGTTTCGTCGGCGTCGAATTCGGCGGGTTCGGCCGTGGGTGTGTGCAGCACGATGATTTCGCTGCGGCCGAGGCGCACGACGTCGCCGGTGGTGAGCACCCGGCGTCCTGACAGGGTGAGGCCGTTGACGGTGGTGCCGTTCCGGCTGCCGAGGTCGACGACCGAGAGAGCGGTCGGAGTGGGGACGAGGCGCAGGTGCCGGCGGGAAACGCCGCTGTCCGCGAGTGATTCGTGGGCGCCCTCCCGCCCGAATATGAGGGGACCGTCCAGTTCCTTCCGTCGCGCTGGGCGACCCCATTCCCGTATCTCGATCAGTGGCCGCCCCACCATCTCCGCGCCCTCCCCTCCACGCCGTCACCCGCCGCCGATGACATTCCTCGGTATATCGGTCCACACCCCGTGTTGCGCAACGAACGACCAGATTCACCGAGCCGCGGGCCGCGCCCGCACATACCGGTACCGCCGGCCCACCCGACGGCAGCCGACCGCCGACACCACGCCGGCCCCGGCGCCCACCACCGCACACAGCAACAGCGCGACCAGTGTCGGTTCACGGCCGAACAGAATCCAGCTCACCCCCACCGCGCCGATGCCCAGCAACGCGGTGCTCACCGACAGCCCCACCGTCGCGGCCCGGCCCGCCCGACCACCGCACAAACCGCGCACGGACGCCTCGGCGTAGACGACGGCCAGGAGGATCAACAGCAGCACACCGACCGCCGTCACCGTGATGAGCGGCCGCTGCGCGGTATGCACCGGGAACCGGTAGACCGCGGTCGTGGATCCATTGCGGGACAAGGTGATCTCCGCTGTGACGTCACCGGCCAGCACATGCGGATCCAGCGGCACCGGCAGCGCGGTCGCGACACCCGGCCCGCCCGGCGACAAGGGCGTGCTCACATCGCCGATGTTCACGCCCAGCACATCGAGGGACAGCTCTGCCGAATCCGCGGTCGTGCCGTTCACCGAAAGCAGCACGGGCTCCGACAGATCCAAGGGAACCCGATCCACGCGCGCCGGATCGACACCGTTCACCTGGATCAATCCGATCGGCGGCGCGGCCCGCGTCGGCCCCACCCCCAGCCCGAACACCGCCACCAGGACCGCCACCACCGCCAGCACCGCGGCGATCACGAACGGCAGCCGCGGCGACGGGAGGGCCACCAGCCGCTGCGCCGGGACCAGGTCGTTCGGCTGCACGTCCACCAGCCGAATCCCGCCCTGCCGCAACGGCTGCCGCGGCCGCACCCGCGTGCTGCTCGGCTTGCTCGTGCCTTTCCCACCTGCCTGCGTCCCGGTAGGCAGGGTGCTACGAGGTTGTTCGGGGGGTGCGTCCGGATCCCGGGGCTGCGGCCGGCCGCCGCGGAAGATACCGGTGGCTGCGGCGACTATCGTGTCCGCGCCGAGGACCGGAATACCGACGGGCAGCAGCCAATTCGTGCCCCAGCAGTGTGCTGCGGCGTCAGCGAGGGAGATGCCGAAGGATTCGGCGGAGTCGAAACGCTCGGCCGGGTCGCGGGCGAGGCCGAGCATGACGGTCTCGGCGATCGGCGCCGGGACCGCCGGCGCCACCGTCGACAGCAGCGCCGGATCACCGTAGGCGTGGCCGAACAGGACATCGAGCGGGTCGGTGCCGGGCGGAAACGGCAGCACCCCGGCCAGCAGCTGATAGAGCATGGTCACCAGCGCGTACACATCGGTGGCGGGCGAAAGCGGCAGGCCGAGCAGCTGTTCCGGGGCGAGATACGCGGGCGTGCCGACGATTTCACCGGCGCGGGTCGCGGGCGTCTCGTCACCGCCGACGATCTCGGCGATACCGAGGTCGGTGAGTTTGAGTGTGCCGTTCGCCGCGAACAGCAGATTGCCCGGTTTCACCGCGCGATGCAGTACCCCGCGCCGGTGCGCCGCATCCAGCCCCGCGGCGGCCGACAGCGCCACCGCGACGGCCGCGGGCGCGTCGAAACCGGCTGTGCTGAACCGTCTCTCGACGGTCCCGCGCGACAGGTACTCACTCACCAGCAGGTACAGGCCTTCATGTTCGACGCACTCGTACACAGGCGCCAGATGCGGGTGTTCCCACGCCGTCAACGCCTGCCCGACCGTCTCGAATCGCTGCCGTACCGCGGCCTCGGCCGCGAATTGCGCAGGCAGTTGCTTGATCGCGACCCTGCGGCCCGATCGTCGCTGCCGTCCGGCCAGTACGACCCCGCATCCGCCACGCCCGGCCGGACGGTCGACGTCGTACTCCGGTAGTGCTGCCCGCACCCGGGCGATGTCCGCCTCGGTTGCTCCCCCGTCGGTCATTCGTACGCACCTCCACGCCGATTCCCTCGCTGGGTGAGTGCGCATGTTGCGGCGGGGTGCGCCTGGATGGTCATCCGGTGTGACCTCGCTGATTTCGATGGTAAGTCCGGCGGCCCGCCTGCGGGGCCATCCGGTTCAGGCGTTACCCGCTGGATGCCGTGTGCAACATTCGTGGCTCCGGCGAAACCGGACATACGATCGAAGGGGTCCGCCCGGACAGCTGTGCGTCAGAGAGGACAATGGTCACCATGCATCGCGCCGCCCCGAAAGCCGATATCGACGAATCCGCGCTCTCGGTCACCACACCGAAAACGCAGGCGGCGGGGGTCAAGGCGGTGACCGTGGCCCTGGAACGGGCGGTCGAGGAGATGGGCGTGCTGCGGACCGCGCGCACGCTGGCGCGGGTCAATCACCGCAATGGTTTCGACTGCCCGGGCTGCGCCTGGCCGGAACCGACCGGTATGCGGCGGCCGGCGGAGTTCTGTGAGAACGGGGCCAAGGCGGTTGCCGAGGAGGCGACGCTGCGGACCGTCACACCCGAATTCTTCGCCACGCACTCGGTCGAGGAGCTCGCCGGAAAGTCGGGGTACTGGCTCGGCCAGCAGGGGCGGCTCACCCACCCCATGGTGCTGCGCGCCGGCGATACCCACTACTCGCCCATCGCCTGGGACGACGCCTACCGGATCATCGCCGACCAGCTGCGCGAACTGGACTCGCCCGACGAGGCGCTCTTCTACACCTCCGGCCGCACCGCCAACGAGACCGCCTTCCTCTACCAGCTACTCGTCCGCAGTTACGGCACCAACAATCTGCCGGACTGCTCCAACATGTGCCACGAATCCTCCGGCGCCGCACTGACCGCGTCCATCGGCATCGGCAAGGGCTCGGTGTCCATCGACGATTTCAAGAAGGCCGACCTCATCATCGTGGCCGGGCAGAATCCGGGCACCAATCACCCGCGCATGCTGTCCGCGCTGAGCGAGGCGAAAGCGCACGGCGCCAAGGTGATCGCGGTCAACCCGCTGCCCGAGACCGGGCTCATCGGCTTCCGGGACCCGCAGACGATCAAGGGCTTCACCAGCGGCACCACCATTGCCGACGACTTCCTGCAGATCCGGCTCGGCGGCGATATGGCGTTATTCCAGGGGCTCGGCAAACTGCTGTTCGAGGCCGAGGACCGGGCGCCCGGCACCGTGATGGACCGCGCCTTCGTGGACGCGCACACCGCCGGATTCGCCGAATACGAGAAGCAGATGCGGGCGGTCGACCTCGCCGTGGTCGAGGAGGCCACCGGGCTCACCCGTCCCGACCTGGATCGGACCGCGGCGCTGCTGGCCTCGTCCAAGGCCGTGATCATCTGCTGGGCAATGGGTTTGACGCAGCAGGTGCACGGCGTCGCCACCATCGAGGAGGCCACCAACCTGCTGCTCGTGCGCGGCATGATCGGAAAGCCCGGCGCGGGCGTGTGCCCGGTGCGCGGGCATTCCAATGTGCAGGGCGACCGCACCATGGGCATCTGGGAGAAGATGCCGGACACCTTCCTCGACGCGCTGGACAAGCGGTTCGGCATCAGCAGCCCGCGCGAACACGGCTGGGACACCGTCGATTCCATTCGCGCCATGCGGGACGGGCGCGCCAAGGTGTTCTTCGGCATGGGCGGCAACTTCGTCTCCGCCACCCCCGACACCGATGTCACCGAGGCCGCGCTGCGCGCCTGCGAACTCACCGTGCACGTGTCGACGAAACTCAACCGCAGTCATGTCGTGCACGGCCGGACCGCGTTGATCCTGCCGACCCTGGGCCGCACCGACGATGACCTGCAAGACGGTGTGCGCCAGCAGGTTTCGGTGGAGGATTCGATGTCCATGGTGCACCTGTCCACCGGCCGCCTGCAGCCGGTCAGCGATCAGCTGCGCAGCGAGGTCACCATCGTGTGCGAGCTCGCGCAGGAACTGTTCGGTCCGGCACATCCGGTGCCGTGGGCGGACTTCCGCCGCGACTACGACCGTATTCGCGACGCCATCGCCGATGTCGTGCCCGGCTGCACCGACTACAACGCGAAGGTGCGCGGCCGCAACGGTTTCCAGCTCCCGCATCCGCCTCGCGACGCCCGCGAATTCCGGACCAGCACCGGCAAGGCCAATTTCGCCGTCAACGACCTGCACTGGCTGCCGGTCCCCGCGGGCCGCCTGATCCTGCAGACCCTCCGCAGCCACGACCAGTACAACACCACCATCTACGGCCTCGACGACCGCTACCGCGGCATCCACAATGCCCGCCGCGTCGTACTGGTGAACCCGGAGGACATCGCCGAACTCGGTTTCGCGGAAGACGATCTCGTGGACCTGATCTCGGAATGGACCGACGAGAAATCCCCCGACGCCGCTCCCCAGGAGCGCCGCGTCACCGGTTTCCGCCTGGTCTCCTACGCCACCCCCCGCGGCAATGCCGCCGCCTACTACCCCGAAACCAACCCCTTGGTGCCCCTGGACCACGTGGCCCGCCGCTCGAACACGCCCGTCTCCAAGGCCGTCACCATCCGCCTGGAACGGCACGTGCACACCGCATGAGCAGAGTCACCGCCCGCCGCCCCACCCTGCGCATAACCCCCGCCGGCGCCATCCAACGCCCCGACACCCTCGCCGTCGAGGAACCCCTCGAAATCCGCACCGCCGGAAAGTCTCTGACGGTCACCATGCGCACCCCCGGCGCCGACATCGACCTCATCCACGGCTTCCTCCTCACCGAAGGCCTCATCACCTCCCGCGAGGACATAGTCACCGCCCGCTACTGCGCCGGCACCGACGAAAACGGCCGCAACACCTACAACGTCCTAGACATCCAATTCCGCCACCCGACCCCCATCACCCCCCGCAACTTCCTCACCAACAGCGCCTGCGGCCTCTGCGGCAAAACCGCCCTCGACGAAGTCCGCACCCGCCTCCCCCACCCTCTACCCGATCCGACTCCACTGATAGACGTCGATACCCTCGCGAAACTCCCCACCGAACTACGAGCCCGCCAGCAAGTCTTCGACGCCACCGGCGGCCTACACGCCGCCGGCCTCTTCACCCCCGACGGCACCGCCCTCGCAGTCCGCGAAGACATCGGCCGCCACAACGCCGTAGACAAGGTAATAGGCTGGGCCCTCCGCGAAAACGCCCTCTCCCCCAACCTGATCCTCATGGTGAGCGGCCGAGCCTCCTTCGAACTGGTCCAAAAAGCCGCCATGGCCGGCATCCCCCTCCTGGGCGCAGTCTCCGCCCCCAGCTCCCTAGCCGTAGACCTGGCCACCGAAACCACCCTCACCCTCATAGGCTTCCTCCGCGGCAACACCATGAACATCTACTCCACCCCAGACCGCGTAAAGCGCTGAGATTCCCGGTCTCGGAGAGTGGGGTCGAGGGGGATTTCGGGGATGATCGGCTGCTAGGGTGCGGGTGGAACGGGTTTCAATTTGTTGGGAGTTCTCATGGCAGCGCAGCCTCGTGACGTGGCGGAACAGTATGTGAAGTTGGTGGGGTCGGGGCCTACCGAGCAGATTCTTTCGCTGTATGCGGAGGGGGCTGTGGTGGAGGATCCGATCGGGAGTGCGGCTCGGGTGGGGCATGACGCCATTCGGGAGATGTACGCGACGTTGGAGAACCTCGAGCGGAGCACCGAGCTGCATGCGGTGCGGTCGGCGGGGAAGCACGCGGCGGTGTCGTTCACGCTGGTGACGAAGTTCGGGGACAAGCAGATGACGTTGTCGCCCATCGACATCATGGAATTCGACGACGAGGGGAAGATCGTCAGCATGAAGGCCTACTGGGGGCCGGACGATATGCGGATGGAAGACATCTGACGACGTAGCGCCGGGCGCGGGCTCTTGCCCGGCGCCCGCCGCCGCTCTACGGTGACTGCAAGTCGAGCCGGGAGAGGTGGGAGGGCCGATGCGGATCTCGTTGCGGGGCACGGGGGATGGCGTGCACGTGCGGATGCGGCTGGAGATGAACCGCCGGCGGTGGGTGGCGCTCTGGATCATGCTGGGAATACTCGCGGCCCAGGCGATCATCATCGGGCTGTGGGCCATCTTCGGGCCGATGTCCTTCTATGACAATTTCCCCGGATTCGGGGTGCACTGGGTGAGCGTGGACGGCCCCTACAACCATCACCTGACCGGTGACGTGGGGGCGTTCTTCCTCGCCATGGGCGTGATGACCGCGGCCGCGCTGTGGTTCCGCGACAGTGTGGTGGCCCGGATCGCGGGGCTCGGGTGGGTGGTGTTCGGGGTGCCGCACTTCATCTACCACCTCTTCCACCGGCCCGCCGACCTCGGGACGACCAGTTTCGTCTGCAGTCTCATTGGTGCGCTGGCGCTTCCGGCGCTGGGCCTGGCCTGCCTGCTGGTGGCGCCGCGGGAACGCATCCCGGTGCCCGAGCCGGCGCCCTTCACGCTGAGATTCCCCCGCCGCCGATGAATTCCGGCCCGCGGCACCGTCGTAACAGGTGAAGTCCACGCACCGATTTCCGGAGTAGCGGAGCAAAAGATTCAAAGGCGAATCCGAGGATCAACGGCGATCCCCACATCAGCTCTGACAGGCAAAGAAAAACGGCCCCGCGAGGATCTCGCAGGGCCGTTCGTCATAGCGGAGGGTTACGCCGACTTCTCGCGGCGCTCCGGACCGGACTGACGCTTGCGCGGCACGATGGTCGGCAGCACATTGTCGTTGACGGTCTCGGCGGTCACGACCACCTTGGCCACGTCATCGCGGCTGGGGATGTCGTACATGACCGGCAGCAGGACTTCCTCCATGATGGCCCGCAGGCCACGCGCCCCGGTGCCGCGCAGGATCGCCTGGTCCGCAACGGCTTCCAGCGCGTCCTGGCTGAATTCCAGGTCCACGCCGTCCATTTCGAACAGCCGCACGTACTGCTTGACGAGCGCGTTCTTCGGCTCGGCCAGAATCCGGACCAGGGATTCCTTGTCCAGGTTGGTGACCGAGGCGACGATCGGTAAGCGGCCGATGAACTCGGGGATCAGACCGTACTTGATCAGATCCTCGGGCATCACGTCCGCGAAGTGATCGGCGGTGTCGATCTCCGACTTCGAGCGCACCTCCGCACCGAAACCGATGCCGCGCTTGCCGACCCGATCCTGAACGATCCGCTCCAGCCCCGCGAACGCACCCGCGACGATGAAAAGCACGTTGGTGGTGTCGATCTGGATGAACTCCTGGTGCGGGTGCTTGCGACCGCCCTGCGGCGGCACCGACGCCTGCGTGCCTTCCAGGATCTTCAGCAGCGCCTGCTGCACGCCCTCACCGGACACGTCACGGGTGATGGACGGGTTCTCCGACTTGCGGGCGATCTTGTCGACCTCGTCGATGTAGATGATGCCCGTCTCGGCGCGCTTCACGTCGTAGTCGGCGGCCTGGATCAGCTTCAGCAGAATGTTCTCGACATCCTCACCGACATAACCGGCTTCGGTGAGCGCCGTGGCGTCCGCGATCGCGAAGGGCACGTTCAGCATCTTGGCGAGCGTCTGCGCCAGATAGGTCTTGCCGCAACCGGTCGGTCCGAGCATGAGAATGTTGGACTTCATCAGCTCGACGGCCTCGCCGCGCGAGTCGCGGCCCTTGTCGCCGGCTTGAATTCGCTTGTAGTGGTTGTAGACCGCGACCGCCAGGGTTCTCTTGGCCGGGTCCTGCCCGATCACATACTGCTCGAGGAAGTCCCGGATCTCCTGCGGCTTCGGCAGCTCATCGAGTTTGACCTCGCTCGATTCCGCGAGTTCCTCTTCGATGATCTCGTTGCACAGGTCGATGCACTCGTCGCAGATGTACACCCCCGGTCCCGCAATGAGCTTCTTGACCTGCTTCTGGCTCTTTCCGCAGAACGAGCACTTGAGCAGATCGCCGCCATCACCGATGCGCGCCATCTCCTGGGTCCCTACTTCCTTGTCCGCGTGCAACCGTCTGTCCCCGGCTGCCGGCGAGCTGCCTTCTTCGAGCGTAAGCCGCGACCCCTGAGTTTGCGGATCCGGCGATTCGGCTTTTTCTATCCAAAGGCAGAGCCGACAACCACGAGCAAAGGTCCCTAGAGTGACCGTACCCGCTGTACGCGACCGAGGTCGACAAGTTGGGCACGTTTCTCGACGGACAGTGTGTGTTCTCACCCCTGCCGCAGGTGGCGGGACCCTTGACGATCCCGCCGCCTCGCGAACTTCCTGCGCGCCGTGCGAACTACTTCTGAGCGCTGAGCTTGCGGTACTCGAACACCGTGTCGATGAGGCCGTAATCCTTGGCCTCGTGCGCGGTGAGGATCTTGTCGCGATCGGTGTCCTTGCGGATGACATCCGCGTCCTTACCGGTGTGCCGCGCCAGCGTGGTCTCCATGAGACGACGCATGCGCTCGATCTCCGCGGCCTGGATCTCCAGATCGGAAACCTGACCCTGGATACCGCCCGAGGTGGACGGCTGGTGGATCAGCACCCGGGCGTTCGGCAGCGCGGCCCGCTTGCCGGGGGCGCCCGCGGCGAGCAACACGGCGGCGGCCGAGGCGGCCTGGCCCAGGCAGACGGTCGCGACATCGGCGCGCACGTACTGCATGGTGTCGTAGATGGCCATCAGCGCGGTGAAGGAACCACCGGGCGAGTTGATGTACATGGTGATGTCGCGGTCCGGGTCAAGGGATTCCAGCACCAGCAGCTGCGCCATGATGTCGTTCGCGGAGGTGTCGTCCACCTGCGCGCCGAGGAAGATGATGCGCTCCTCGAACAGCTTGTTGTACGGGTTGGACTCCTTGACGCCGAAGCTCGAGTGCTCGACGAAGGACGGCAGGATGTACCGCGATTGCGGCAGCTGGGCGCCGGCGGCGGCGAAGGTGATGCCCGCGGCCCGCGGATCGATCATGTTGGACATAGATGTCTCCAAAGTCTGTGTGGTGGGCTGCGGACCTAGTTGCCGTTCGTCTGGCTCGCGTGCGACACGACGTTGTCGATGAAGCCGTAGTCCAGAGCCTCAGCCGCGGTGAACCAGCGGTCGCGGTCGGCGTCGGCGGTCACCTGCTCGACGGACTTGCCGGTGAACTGCGACTGCAGCTCGTTCATCTCACGCTTGGTGTAGGCGAACTGCTCGGCCTGGATGGCGATATCGGCGGCGGAACCACCGATGCCGGCCGACGGCTGGTGCATCATGATCCGCGCGTGCGGCAGCGCGTAGCGCTTGCCCTTGGTGCCCGCGGCGAGCAGGAACTGACCCATCGACGCAGCGAGACCCATACCGACCGTGCGGATATCGCACTCGGCAAACTGCATGGTGTCGTAAATGGCCATGCCGGCCGTCACCGATCCACCGGGCGAGTTGATGTAGAGCGAGATGTCCTTGGTCGGATCCTCGGCCGACAGCAGCAGGATCTGCGCGCAGAGCCAGTTCGCGATGTCGTCGTCGACCTGCGTGCCCAGGAAGATGATGCGGTTGCGCAGCAGGCGCTCGTACACCGAATCACTGAGGTTCAGACCAGCAGTCCCGGATGTCATACGCACCCCTGCCTGATGAATTGTCACGGATACCTGCCCTCTCTCAACGGCTCGGTTACAAGCCCCTACTGATCACTTCGGAAGTTCCAGCGCTGACACAAACCCTAACGAAGCAGGGCGGCACCGAACTCCCGGTACCGCCCTGCTTCGCTCACAGCGCAAAACTTACGCTATTACGCTTCGGCCTCGGTGGCGTCGGCGACCTCGGCGAGCTCCTCGGCGGAAACCTCTTCGGCCTCTTCGGCCGGAGTGCCGAACATTTCGGCGGTGTCCACGGCGTTGCCGGCGGTGTCGGTGACGACCGTCTGGGTGACGACACCGGCGAGGGCCTTGCCGCGGCGGACGTCGGCGAAGACGGCGCCGAGCTGACCGGCCTGCTGGATCTGCTGGATGAACTGATCGGGCGACATGCCGTAGCGCTGCGCCTGGAAGATGATCCGCTCGTACAGCTCGTCCTGGCCGACCTGGGTGTTCTCGGCCTCGGCGACGGCGTCCAGCAGCAGCTGGGTCTTGACCGACTTCTCGGCGGCTTCCTGGGTGTCCTTGTTGAACTCGTCCAGCGAGGAACCCTCGGCCTCGAGCGCCTCGGCCAGCTTGGCCTCGTCGTGGTCGAAGCCGTGGACGGCGTCGTGCTTGACGGCGTCGACCTCGGCCTGCACGACCTTCTCGGGCAGCGGGATCTCGACGGCCGCGAGCAGCGCCTCGAGCACCTTGTCGCGGATCTCGCCGGCCTGCTGCACCTTCTTGACGCGCTCGACGCGGGTCTTCAGGTCGTCCTGCAGTTCGCCGATGGTGTCGAATTCGCTTGCCAGCTGGGCGAATTCGTCGTCGGCGTCGGGCAGCTCGCGCTCCTTGACCGAGCCCACCTTGACGGTGATGACGGCTTCCTTGCCGGCGTGCTCGCCGGCGACCAGGGTGGAGGTGAAGTCCTTGGACTCCTCCGCCTTCAGGCCGATGAGGGCCTCGTCCAGGCCCTCGATGAGCTGGCCGGAGCCGACCTCGTGGGACAGGCCGGTGGTGGAGGCCTCTTCGACCTCGGCGCCGTCGACGGTGGCCGACAGGTCGATGGAGACGAAGTCGCCGCTCTCGATGGCGCGCTCGACCGACTTGAGGGTGCCGAACCGCTGCCGCAGCGACTGCAGCTGCTGGTCGATGTCCTCGTCGGTGATCTCGATCGGGTCGACCTCCACCTTCAGGGTGGAGTAGTCGGGGAGGGTGATCTCCGGGCGCACGTCGACCTCGGCGGTGAAGGCGAGTTCCTGGCCGTCCTCGATCTTGGTGATCTCGATCTCCGGCTGGCCGATGACCTTCACCTCTTGAGCGGTGACGGCTTCGCTGTAGCGCTTGGGCAGCACATCGTTGACGACCTGCTCCAGCACGGCGCCGCGGCCGAGGCGGGCCTCGAGAAGCTTGGCCGGGGCCTTGCCCGGGCGGAAGCCGGGGATACGAACCTGCGAGGCCAGCGCCTTGTACGCCTTGTCGAAGTCCGGCTTCAGCTCCTCGAAGGGCACCTCGACATTGATGCGGACCCGAGTCGGGCTCAGCTGCTCGACGGTGCTCTTCACGGACATGCTCCTTGTTCGTAGTTCATGGTTGACGTCTAGGTTCCCCCCGCAACGCATCCCGACCAGGTTAGTTGACGGCCCCCAGGGCCGTGTAACCGGTCGCGCAGCAGTGCGGGGCCACGGCCGGTCGGTCGACCGGTCGCCCTGGTGAGGCAGGCGAATCCCGGCTGGTGCGGGGGTTCGCGTCTCAGGTGATGGCGGGCTGCTGCTGGTTACCCGACCTTGACGGCGTCGGTGACGAAGACCAGCGTCTCACCCGGGTGCATGCCGGGGGGCGGGGTGTCGCCGTAGCCGAGGTTCGGCGGGATGACGAGCAGGCGGCGGGTGCCCTGCTGGATGCCGGCGAGGCCCTTGTCCCAGCCCTGGATGACCTGGCCCGCGCCCAGCTTGAGGGGCAGCGTCTGACCGCGGTCGAAGGAGCTGTCCAGCTTCTTCTTGTCCGACCAGGTGACGAGGGTGTAGTTGGTGCTCAGTGCCTGTCCGGCGGCCGCGCCGGGCCCGGTGCCGGTGACGAGGTCCTTGGTGAACAGGTCCTTCGGCGGTTCGCAGCCGTCCGGAATATCGATCTTGGGGGCCTGGCCGAATCCGCCCTCGACCTTGATCGAGCAGTCCTTGCCGTTGGCCTGCGGCAGCGCGACGGTGAAGGTCGGATCGGACTTGCTGTCGTTGCTGCTACTGCTGCAGCCCGTAAGTAGCAGTCCCGCTGCCGCGATCACGCCGATCGTGCCTGCCACACGCATTCCCGCTCCTGTTCGCCGAGTCTGATTCCGTCTGCCGGAAATCGGGTGCTGCCGCAAGGATTTACGGCGCCGCCGAAACCTACACGGCGTGTCAGTCCTCGGCGGGGCCGGGCGTGGCAGCGAGTCGCTCGACCGCGCCCGCGATGGCGGGGCGCAGGTCGTCGAGGCTCCGATCCGGGCCGAGGATCATGCGGCGCAGTTGCGGCATGGCAATACTCCAGCCGACCAGGCCGAGGGTGAAGAACAGCAGGTCACGCGGGTCGACGCCGGTCGTGGCGGCTTCGGCGGCGGCGACCTTCTCGAAGTAGTGGCGGGTGCGGTTCTCCTCGTCCGGGACGGGGTCGTCGCCGAGTTCCAATGCCTCCCAGAGCAATAGGCGCAGGGTCTCGGGGTGGGCGCGGTGGTAGTCGAAGAGCTGCCCGGCGTAATCGCCGAGGTCCTCGCTGGGTGGGACGGCCTGAGCCAGGTCGCTCATGAGCTTTTCCAGGACCGCGGCGAAGAGCGCCTGCTTGTCACCGAAGTAGTCGTAGATGGCGCGTTTGTTGGCTTGCGCATTGGCGGCGATGCGATCCACCCGAGCCCCGGCCACGCCGTAAGCGGCGAATTCGGTTGCCGCCGCGGTGAGTATGCGTTCCCTGGTCGCCGCCGAATCGTATGCCACGCCGCGATTGTAACGAACTGGTTCGTTTGACAGCCGCTCGAGTCACGTCCTACTGTTCCGAACTAACTAGTTCGATCGGAAGGATCCGAGATGTCGATGCCCGTCGAGCAGCACAGCCACCAGACCCCGCCGGACATCGGCCCGCCCAGCGCCGGCCGGGCCCGTTCGCTGCTGTTCCCGGTGATGGCCGTCTGCAGCGGCGCCACCGTGGCGAACGTGTACCTGGCCCAGCCCCTGCTGGAGTTGTTCACCCGCAGCCTCGGGATCACCGCCTCGGCGGCCGGGATCGTGGTGACGTGCGCCCAATTCGGTTATGCCGCAGGCATTCTCTTCCTGGTCCCGCTCGGCGACGTGCGCCGCCGACGGCCACTGGTGACGACCCTGCTGGCGGTGACCGTGGCCGCCCTGCTGCTGGCGGCCGCCGCGCCGGACCTGGCCCTGCTCGCCGCCGCGACCGCCCTGATCGGCGGCGCGACCGTCATTCCGCAGGTACTGGTCCCCCTCGCCGCCGAACTGGCCACGCCCGATCGGCGCGCCTCCGTCGTGGCCGGCATGCAGATCGGCCTGCTCACCGGCATGATCGGCAGCCGCGTGATCGGCGGCACGGTCGGTGACCTGCTGGGCTGGCGGGCAGCCTACGTCCTGGCCGCGTTCCTGACGGCGGCCACCGGCGCACTGACCGTCATGCTGCTCCCGCGCGAGCCGCGGCGCACGAAGGCGACCGCGCGCCACACCGTCCAGACCACGGCCGGCGCTGCGGCGACCGAGCCGTGGCCAGGCGCGAAGGCCGCTATCGGCACGGCGGTATCCGAAACGGCCCGCACGGCCGAGCACGTCCCGCCGGCGTACCCCGCGCTGCTGGCCTCGCTGCCGCGGCTGCTCGTTCACGAACCGGCGCTGCGGCATTCGTGCGCATTGCATGCCTTGCTGTTCGGGGCGTACACGGCAACGTGGACCTCGCTGGTGCTGGTACTCACGCACGCGCCGTACGGGTTCAGTAGCGCGCTGGCGGCGCTGTTCGGCGCGCTCGGGCTGGCGGGGGCGATCGCCGCGCCGTGGGCCGGGCGGTTCATCGATCGGCGCGGACCGGTGCCGATCATCGCCGCGGCACTGGCGCTGATGCTGGCGGCGGCCGGGGCGTACGGGCTCGGCGGCCACCTGCTACCGGCCATGATCGTGGCGATCGTGCTGGCGAACATAGCGGTGCAGTGGAGCCAGATCGCCAATCAGGCCAGGATTTTCGAGTACCTCCCGGCGGCGCGCAGCCGCGCGAACACGGTGTACATGGTCTCGGTCTTCCTGAGTGGCGCGATCTGCGCCGCGCTCGGAGCGGCCTGCTACGCCGCGGGGGGCTGGCTCGCCGTGTGCGCTCTCCAGGCCGCGCTGACCGCGCTCGGCTGTCTCGTCCTCCCCCTCGCGGGCCGCTACGACAGGCGGTTCCGCAGTACCCGTTCGAAGGAGCAATCATGACCATGCCCGCCATGCCCGCAGCGGTGCTGCAGTTCTTCCGGGCGTCACAGTCCGGCGATGCCGAGAGCTGGGCGGCCGCGTTCGCCGAGGACGGCGTCTTCCACGATCCGGTGGGGAAGCCACCGATCCTGGGCCGCAAGGCAATCCGGGAATTCATTGCCTCGGTGCTGCCGAACTTCAGTCCGTTCCTCGGGCTCACCCCGCACCAGGCGCACACCGTCGGTCGTTCGGTCGCGGTGTCCTGGAGCGGCGCGGCGGTGTCGGTCACCGGTGTACCCGTGAACTGGTCCGGCATCAATGTGTACGAACTCGGCGCGGACGGGTTGATCGTCGAGGCCAAGGCGTATTTCAATCAGGAGATCTTCCAGGCGCAACTCGGCCGCTGACGACTCGAAGGGCCCCGCAACACCAATTTCCTGGACGGGAAATGGTTTGCGGGGCCTTTCTGCGTACGGGAGCATCTCAGGATGCTGTTGACGATTTCTTGTACGCGACCGGAGGGCGCCGCCTGGGCGGCGACCGATCTCGGCTTTCTGCTGCACAAGAATCCTTCGCGCATTCAGACTTTCGACCAGTCGTACGGGGTGGCGCAGGTGTTCTATCCCGAAGCCGACGAGGAACGGTGCACGGCGGCGCTGCTGCTGGAAATCGATCCGGTGCGCCTGGTCCGCGGAAAGTCCCGGAACACGACCGAATTCAGCCTCGGTCAGTATGTGAACGATCGCCCGTACGCGGCGTCGTCGCTGCTGGCGGTGGCGATCTCCACGGTGTTCGGGTCCGCCCTGCACGGGCGTTGCGCGCAGCGACCGGAATTGGCCGGGACCGCGCTCCCGCTGCGTATCGAACTGCCGGCGGTGCCGTGCAAGGGCGGGCCGGAGTATGCCGAGCGGGTGTTCGCGCCGCTGGGCTGGACGGTCACGGCCACTCCCCTGCCGTTGGATCCGGCCTTCCCCGAGTGGGGCGATTCGCATTATGTGCGACTCGAATTGACCGGCACCCTGCGGCTGGCGGACGCGCTCTCGCACCTCTATGTCCTGCTGCCGGTGCTGGACGGTTCGAAGCACTACTGGCTGGACGCCACCGAGATCGACAAGCTGCTGCGCATGGGCGAGTCCTGGCTGCCGGGTCACCCGGAGCGCGCCTGGATCACCCAGCGCTATCTGGCGCGCCGGCATTCTCTGGTGCAGGTCGCGCTGGCCCGCCTCGCCGAACTCGACGATGCGGAGCCGGAGGAGCTGGGCGCGGTGGACGATACGGTCGACGAGGCGGGCGAATCCACCACCGCGGCAACGGAACCCGACCCGGGCAAGCCGCCGTCGCTGGCGGTGCTGCGGCGTGCGGCGGTGCTCGGCGCACTGCGCGCTGTGGGCGCGAGCCGGGTGCTGGATCTCGGCTGCGGGCCGGGTGCGCTGCTGCGCGAGCTGGTGACGGACCGCTCGTTCAATGAGATCGTCGGGGTGGACGTGTCGGTCATGTCGCTGCGGATCGCGCAGCGGCGACTGCGCCGGCTGCCGGTGTGGCAGGCCGAGCGGGTCACCCTGCGGCAGGGCGCGCTCACCTACACCGATGCCTCGTTGCAGGGTTACGACGCGGCGGTGCTGATGGAGGTCATCGAGCATGTCGACGCGAACCGGCTCGGCGCGCTGGAGCAGTCCGTATTCGGTTCCGCCGCACCGGGCGCCGTCCTCGTGACCACGCCGAACAGCGAGTACAACGCGCTCTACGAGGGCATGACGCCGGGCACGTTCCGGCATCACGATCACCGGTTCGAGTGGAGCCGTGCGGAATTCGCGGACTGGGCGCACCGGGTCGCCGAGCGGTACGGCTACGCCGTGCGATTCGAGCCGGTCGGCCCCGAGGACGCGGAGCGGGGTGCGTCCACCCAAATGGCCGTCTTCACCAAACACAACGGAATCACCACCGAACAGAACGACAGCGATGAGAAAGGAGCCGCGTAATGGCTGAGCTGTCCATCCCGGTGCTCTCGCTGGTCGTGCTGATCGGCAGTTCCGGCTCCGGGAAATCGACGTTCGCGCACAAGCACTTCCGGTCCACGGCGGTGCTGTCCTCGGACGCGTACCGCGGTCTCGTCAGCGATGACGAGGCCGATCAGAGCGCCACCAACGACGCCTTCGAACTCCTGCACCACGTGGCCGGGGTGCGACTGCGGCGCGGCCTGCGCACGGTCATCGACGCCACCAATGTGCAGCCGAAGGCACGGCAGGCGCTGGTCGAGCTGGCGCGTGCGCACGATGTGCTGCCGGTGGCGATCGTGCTGGACGTGCCGGAGCAGGTCTGTGTGGAGCGCAATGCGCTGCGCCTGGATCGCGCCGATCTGGGCCCGCACGTGATGTCCCGTCAGCAGCGGGATCTGCGGCGGAGCCTGGGCGGAGGCCTATCAAGCCCAAAATTCCTGGAGCGCGAGGGCTTCCGGAAGGTGCATGTACTGCACGGGGTCGAGGAGGTCGAGGCCGCGACCCTCACGGATGAGCGCCTGTGGAACGACCGTCGCGAGCTCACCGGCCCGTTCGACGTGATCGGCGACATCCACGGCTGCCGTTCCGAACTGGAGACGCTACTGGGCGAGCTCGGCTACACGCTGGAACGCGATGCCGCCGGCCGCCCGGTGGATGCCCAGCATGCGGAGGGCCGTACCGCGGTCTTCGTCGGCGACCTGGTGGACCGTGGGCCGGATACTCCCGGCGTGCTGCGGCTCGTCATGGGCATGGTGGCTGCCGGAAACGCCTTGTGCGTCACCGGTAATCACGAGTTCAAGCTGGTGCGCGCACTGGACGGCCGCAAGGTCAAGGTGGCGCACGGCCTGGCCGAGTCGCTGGCGCAGCTGGAGGCCGAGGAGCCGGAGTTCCGCAAGGCCGCACACGAATTCATGCGCGGCCTGATCAGTCACTACGTGCTCGACGAGGGCAAGCTGGTGGTCGCGCACGCGGGCCTGAAGGAGCAGTACCAGGGTCGCGCCTCCGGGCGGGTGCGCGAGTTCGCCATGTACGGCGAATCCACCGGGGAGACAGATGAATACGGACTGCCGGTGCGCTACCCGTGGGCCAATGACTACCGCGGTAAGGCGCTGGTCCTGTACGGCCACACGCCGATGTCCGAGCTGGTGTGGGTGAACAACACGCTGTGCCTGGACACCGGTGTGGTGTTCGGCGGCAAGCTGACCGCGCTGCGGTACCCGGAGCGGGAGCCGGTGTCGGTGCCCGCCGAGCAGGTGTGGTTCGAGCCGGTGCGTCCGCTCGAGGCGCCGGGTTTCGTCACGAGTTCCGGTGTGGTGCACCGCGATCCGGGCGTGCTCGACCTGGACGACGTGACCGGCCGCCGGGTGGTGGAGACCCGCCACCTGGGCCGGGTCGGCGTGCAGGAGGACGCGGCCGCCGCGGCGCTCGAGGTGATGAGCCGCTTCGCCGTGGACCCGCGCTGGCTGGCGTACCTGCCGCCGACCATGTCGCCGTGTGCCACCACGACGCTGGACGGCCTGCTCGAACATCCGGCGGAGGCCTTCGAGTACTACCGCTCGGAGGGTGTCGGCACGGTGGTGTGCGAGGAGAAGCACATGGGTTCGCGTGCGGTCGTGGCGGTTTCGCGATCGCAGGCGGCGGCGCGGGATCGTTTCGGTGTGGCGGACGGCAGTACGGGCGCGGTGTACACCCGCACCGGCCGCCCGTTCTTCGATTCACCGGAGCAGACCGAGGCGCTGCTGGCGCGGGTGCGGGCGGCGGCCGAGCGGGCCGGGTTGTTCGAGGAATTGGACACCGGCTGGCTGCTGCTGGACACCGAGCTCATGCCGTGGTCGGCCAAGGCCATGGGACTGCTGCGCAATCAGTACGCGGCGGTCGGCGCCGCGGCGCGGGCCACACTGGGTTCGGCCGCCGAAATGCTGGCGGCCGCGGCGGCTCGTGGCCTGGATGTGGGTGACCTCACCGAGCGCACGTCCGCGCGCCGGGCGGACGCGGCGGCCTTCACCACCGCGTACGGCCGGTACTGCTGGCCGGTGGACGGTCTGGACGGTGTCCGCCTGGCCCCGTTCCAGCTCCTGGCGGCGGAGGGCGTGAACTACGCCGTGCGCGAACACGACTGGCACCTGGAACGGATCGACCGGTTGGTCGCCGCCGACCCGGAGCTCTTCACCCCCACCCGGCGCCTGCTGGTCGATTTGTCCGACCCGGACAGTGAATCCGCAGCAACCACTTGGTGGACCGAGCTCACCACGGCCGGCGGCGAGGGCATGGTGGTCAAACCACTGGGTTCCCTGGTCGCGGGCACGGGTTCCCGCAGCGGCCGCCCGGTCCAGCCCGGAGTGAAATGCCGTGGCCCGGAATACCTCCGGATCATCTACGGCCCGGAGTACCTGCGCCCCGAAAATCTCCGTCAGCTGCGGAAACGCGGCCTGGGCGGCAAGCGCTCGCTGGCCCTCCGCGAATACGCCCTGGGCCTGGAGTCCTTGGACCGCTTCGTAGCCGCGGAACCCCTGTGGCACGTCCACGAGGCCGTCTTCACCGTCCTGGCCCTGGAAACCGAACCCGTCGACCCCCGCCTCTGATGCGGCAAGGATCGAGAGGGCACTGGTGAAAGCGTTTCGCGAGAAGCCGCCACCACCAGTGCCCGCTCGCGGGTCGGGGGTCAGAGGGCGAGGTGGGCGATGAGGCGGTCGAGGTATGGGCGCTGGCCTTTGCCGAGTTTTTCGGTGGCGATATCCGGGGTGAACCAGGCGGCTCGGTCTATTTCGGGGAATTCGGCTTTGCGGCCGGAGCGTGGGGGCCATTCCATTTCGAAGGTGCCGGGTACCACGTCGGCGGGGTCGAGGTCGCCTTCGACGGCCCAGACGGTGACCTGTTTGCGGCTGCGGCCGGAGCCGTATTCGACGTCGCCGAGCGGGATCCACTCGCCTGCGGGGACGGGAAGGCCCAGCTCTTCGCCGAATTCGCGGGCGGCGGCGGCGCGCGGTTCCTCGTCGACGGGTTCGTATTCGCCCTTGGGGATGGACCAGGCGGAGGCGTCCTTCCGGGCCCAGAGGGGGCCGCCCATGTGGCCGATCAGTACTTCCAGGTCGGGGGATCGGCGGAAGAGGAGGACGCCGGCGCTGTACCTGAGGCTCATTCCTGAAGTCTGCCTCGTTCCCCGGACACATGTATCGCCGGGCGTTAGAGTTGGCGACGCCGTGGCTAACCCCCGCGGGCGAATAATTCTCGGATAGTTGATCGATTGTTTAGACCGGACATATTGCGATCCAACAGTTCTGGATGCCACGGTCTCCGTTAAGCTCCACTGTTTGGATCTGCCCTACACCTGATGATCGGATTGGATACCGCATGGAGTTCCGCAGCACCACCGCGGCAGCCTCCCTGGTGATCGGCGCCCTCGTAGTTCAGGGGGCAGCATCGACCGTCCTGGCCGGTTCGGCGTCTGCCGACCCCGCCCCTGCCCCGCACATCGCCTATTCGGCGAAGCTGGTGGACAAGACGGTCGTCACCACTCTCAAGGGCGGCACCTTCGCACTATCTCAGGCTCTCGACAGTGATCTGGCCGCGGGCGGTACGCAACGCCTGGCGCAGCGCGACGGTGTCGCCGTCGCCGCGGACGGCACGCCTGTCGATCCGGCCAAGGTCGTGAACGTGGTCGATGTGAAGGACGATGACGGCCACGTGCTACTCACGCTGCCGCTCGAGGTCCACCTGGGCCCGATCGACATTCCGGTGAAGCCGGCCGTCGAGCAGAACGGCACGGTGCTGCGCCTGACCCCGGACAAGCCGGCCGGTCTGACCTTCACGCAGCCGGTCACGGTGCAGCCGATCGCCTCCCAGCTGGAGAACCAGCGCGCGCAGAACGACTTCACCACCCAGTTCAGTCTGGCGACCGCCGTCGGTACCTTCATCGGTACCGCGCTCGGCGCGACCATCGGCTGTGTGGCGACCATTGCCGCGGGCTGTGTCGCGGGGCTCGTCACCGGCGCCGGCGTCGGCGGCATCATCGGCACCGTGGCCCTTGGCGGCCCGACGCTGATCGCCTCCGGCTTCGACCTGCTGAACACCCTCAACGCGCCCGCGGGCACCACCAAGTGGGCGGACAAGACCAGTACGGTCCCGACGCCGCCGCCGGCCGTGCCGCCCACCCAGGCGGCGCAAGCGAACCCGGCCAACTAGACGGGAACCGCTCGACCGCCCCTGCCTCGGCGGGGCGACAACCCGACCCGATCACGCCGCCCCTTGTTCGCAGGGGGTGGCGTAATCGCGTGTGTTTCGGACCAATCCGATCGGGACTCCGCTCCGATACTCTCCTGTCCGGTCCAGCCGTGGTCCGGTCGCCAACCACTGATCCAGAGGTAGGAGAGGTTTCGTTCATGAATTTGATCAGTACGCGGTACGCAATCGGCGCTGCGGCGGCCGTCTACGGTTTCGCCGTCGCCACCGCGGTTTTCGGTGCGGGCGCCGCCACTGCCGATCCGATGGGTGATCTCGAACCGCTGCTGAGCTCGAATTGCTCGTTCGCGCAGGTCGACGCCGCACTGCATCAGGTGGCGCCGGATACGGCCGCGCAGCTCGACGCGGTTCCGGCGCAGAAGTCCGCGATTCAGGCCGCGTACGAGAAGCCGGCCGATCAGCGCCGCGCTGCCTTCCAGCAGCTGGTCGCCGATCAGCAGAAGGCGGGCGTCTCGGCCACCGCCAACCCGGAGTTCAGCGCCAAGCTGAGCCAGGTCGTCGACACCTGCCACCAGTACTGACCCACCGGTTCGTCGCACCATCGCCACTCCGTCCGCAGACGGTGGCCCACTCTCGACCGGTAACCCGCAGCGGCCCGGGCCTTCACGGCCCGGGCCGCTGTGTTCCGTACGTGGCGAATCGGTCCGAGCCCGGGCCGCCTGTTCAGTCCCGGCGGATAGGGACGCGCCAGAGGAGGGCGGTGCCACGGTTGTCGAGGCCGGGGCCGAGTTCGAGGATGCCGCCGAGGGCGGTGGCGCGGTCTGCGATATTGCGGAGGCCGCCGCGGGGGTGGGCGTCGCCGACGCCGATTCCGTTGTCGGCCACCGAAATGCGTAGTTCGTCGGGATCCACGGTGACGGCGACGTCGATGCGGGTGGCGTCGGCATGCCGCACGACGTTGGAGAGTGATTCGCGGAGGACGGCCACGGCTTGCCGGCCGGTTTCCTCGGGGACGGCGGTGTCGATCGGGCCGCGCTGGCGGAGGGTCGGGGTGAAGCCCAGGTGGCGGGCCGCGGTGGTCACCAATTCGGCGATCTCGCTGCGTAATCCGCCGGATCCGCCGGTGGCGGATTGCAGGGAGAAGATAGTGGCGCGGATGTCCTGGATGGTTTCGTCCAGCGCGGTGACGACGCGTTCCAGTCGTTCGGCGACCTCGGGTGCGGGTTCCAGCCGCAGTGCGCCCTGCAGGGCGAGTCCGGAGGCGTAGATCCGCTGGATGACCGTGTCGTGCAGGTCGCGGGCGATGCGGTCGCGGTCCTCCATGAGCGCGATCTTGATCGAATCCCGTTGCCGCCGTATCGCATCCAGCTGCACCTGCTCGTGCATGCGCGCATTGGAGATCTTCGCGGCGGCGATGACCGCGAGCGCCTCGATGATCCGCTCGTCCTCGGCGGTGAACCGCCCGCCGCCGCGTTTGTTGGCGAGGTACAGGTCGCCGAGCAGTCGCCCGCGGATCCGCACCGGCACGCCGAGGAAGCTGCGCATGTCGGGATGCCCCGCGGGCCAGCCTTCGAAGGCCGGGTGGGTGGTGAGGTCGGTGAGCCGGACCGGGTCCTCGCCCGCGAGGACCGCGCCGAGCACGCCGCCGCCCTGCGGCCAGTGCCCGATCCGCCGCACGGTCGCCTCGTCCATGCCGACCTGCACGAATTCGGCCAGCCGCCGTTCGACGCCGTCATCGTCCGGCAGCAATCCCAGCGCACCGTATTCGGCGTCGGCGAGGCGGACGGCCGCGGCGACCAGTTGCCGCAGGACGACGGACACGTCGAGATCGGAGACCACCGTGTAAACGGCTTCGACGAGATCGTGAAGTCGTTCCCGGGAGGCGGTCAGTTCGCGTAGTTCGTCCGGTACGAGACCCCATGGTTCTTCCGGCATGTCCGAAAGGCTACTCAGCGGCAACCTGGGGACATTTGTCTCTGCCGCCGAGTGTCGCGACCGTCCAGCATGGAATCGGAGCATTCGGCTGGAAAAGGAGTCAACGATGACCATGATCGGCAACGCACCCCGTCTCGCAGCCTGGGCCGGATTCAAGGGCGGCCTGTGGCGCGACCAGATCGACGTGCGCGACTTCATCCAGCAGAACTACACCCCCTACACCGGCGACGGCGATTTCCTGAGCGGCCCCACCGCCCGCACCCTCGGCATCTGGGAGAAGCTCTCGGCCATGTTCCCGGCCGAGCGCGAGCGCGGCATCCACGACGTGGACCCGCACACCCCCTCCACCATCACCTCGCACGCCCCCGGCTATATCGACGAGGCCAACGAGCTCATCGTCGGCCTGCAGACCGACGCCCCGCTGAAGCGCGCCATCATGCCCAACGGCGGCTACCGCATGGTCCAGAACAGCCTGCACGCGTACGGCGTCGACGAGGACCCGCACGTCACCGAGATCTTCACCAAGTACCGGAAGACCCATAACGACGGCGTTTTCGACGCCTACACCGAGGATATTCGCGCCGCCCGCAGCGCCGGCATCGTCACCGGCCTGCCGGATGCCTACGGCCGCGGCCGCATCATCGGCGACTACCGCCGTGTCGCGTTGTACGGCGTGGACCGGCTCATCGTGGAGAAGATGGCCGACAAGAACAGCCTCGACGACCTGTGGGCCGTCGACGAAATCATCAGGCAGCGTGAGGAAGTCAGCGAGCAGATCCGCGCCCTCACCGAGTTGAAGACCATGGCCGCCACCTACGGCTTCGACCTGTCCAAGCCGGCCGGCACCGCGCAGGAAGCCATCCAGTGGCTGTACTTCGCGTACCTGGCGGCGGTGAAGGAGCAGAACGGCGCCGCGATGTCGCTGGGCCGCACCGCGAATTTCCTGGACATCTACCTGCAGCGGGATCTGGCCGACGGCGTGATCGGCGAGGAGCGCGCCCAGGAACTGGTGGACGACTTCGTGATCAAGCTGCGCATCGTCCGTTTCCTGCGCACCCCCGAATACGACGAACTGTTCTCGGGCGACCCCACCTGGGTGACCGAATCCCTCGGCGGTATCGGCAGCGACGGCCGGCCGCTGGTGACCCGCACCAGTTTCCGTTTCCTGCAGACCCTCTACAACCTGGGTCCGGCGCCGGAGCCGAACCTGACCGTGTTCTGGTCGCCGCGACTTCCGGAGGGCTTCAGGCGTTTCTGCGCCAAGGTCTCCATCGACACCAGCTCCATCCAGTACGAGTCGGATGAGCTCATGCGCCCGCGTTTCGGCGACGACACCGCCATCGCCTGCTGTGTCTCGGCCATGGAGATGGGCAAGCAGATGCAGTTCTTCGGTGCGCGGGTGAATCTCGCGAAGACGCTGCTGTACGCCATCAACGGCGGCCGCGACGAGAAGTCCGGCAAGGTGGTGGCGAGGGGCTTCGAGCCGATCACCGCGGAGCTGCTCGACTACGACGAGGTCGACGCGGCCCTGGACAAGCTCATGGACTGGCTCGCCAAGACATATGTGCACGCGCTCAATGTCATTCACTACATGCACGACAAGTACGCCTACGAGCGCATCGAGATGGCCTTGCACGACACCGATGTCCGCCGCACCATGGCCTGCGGTATCGCGGGCCTGGCCGTGGCCGCCGACTCGCTGTCGGCCATCAAGTACGCGAAAGTCCGTGTGGTGCGGGACGAGTCGGGCCTGGCCACCGACTATCGCATCGAGGGCGAGTACCCGCAGTACGGCAACAATGACGACCGCGTCGATTCCATCGCCGCCGATCTGGTGATGCGGTTCATGCAGAAGATCCGCCTGTACCCCAGCTACCGGCATGCCGAGCACACGCAGTCGGTGCTGACCATCACCTCGAATGTGGTGTACGGCAAGAAGACCGGCAACACCCCCGACGGCCGGCGCGCGGGCGAACCGTTCTCGCCAGGCGCGAATCCGATGAACGGCCGCGATACGCACGGCATCGTGGCCTCGGCCATGTCGGTGGCGAAGCTGCCGTACGAGCATGCGACGGACGGTATTTCGCTGACCAGCACGGTGACGCCGCAGGGTCTGGGCCGCAGCCCGCAGGAGCGTGTCACCAATCTGGTGGGCGTTCTGGACGGCTATATCGCGACCACCGGGTTCCACATGAACGTGAACGTCCTCAACCAGGAGACGTTGCGGGATGCCATGGAACATCCGGAGAACTACCCGCAGTTGACCATTCGCGTCTCGGGCTATGCCGTCAACTTCGTGCGCCTGACCCGCGAGCAGCAGCTGGATGTCATCAACCGCACCTTCCACGCGAGCCTCTGATGACCACGCTCCTGCTGCAGCCGGGCATCGGTCTGGGTGAGCCGCCGGCCGGGTGCGCCACCGGCGGCTCGAGTGACAGCGGATTCGTGCATTCCTGGGATATCTCGACCGGCGTGGACGGTCCCGGCACCCGGTTCGTCACGTTCCTCAGTGGTTGTCCGCTGCGGTGTCTCTATTGTCAGAACCCCGATACTTGGTTGCGCGGCAACGGAACCCTGCAATCCGTGGACGCCATGGTGGCGGAGGCGGCGAAGTATGTGCCGTTCATCCGCGCGAGTGGCGGCGGCGCGACCATCAGCGGCGGGGAGCCGTTGCAGCAGCCGGATTTTGCGACCGGGCTGTTGCGGGGGTTCCGAGGTCTCGGGTTGCCTACGGCCCTGGACACGTCCGGCTACCTGGGGCGCCTGGCGTCCGATGAGCTGCTCGCGGCCACGGACCTGGTGCTGCTGGACATCAAAGCCGGGCAGCCCGGGACCTACAGCCGTCTCACCTCGCGTGAGCTCGCGCCGACTCTCGAATTCGCGGAGCGGCTGGCGGAGATGAACAAGCCGGTCTGGCTGCGGTACGTGCTCGTGCCCGGCCTCACCGACGCACCCGAGGAAGTCTGCGAAGTCGCGCGGTTCGCGGGCACCCTCGGCAATGTGGAGCGCGTCGACGTACTCCCTTTCCACACCTTGGGCCGCGCCAAGTGGGAGGCCCTGGGCCGCCGCTTCGTGCTCGCCGACACCCCGGCTCCGACGGCCGAACAGGTGAGCCGGGCCCGGCAGGAGTTCGAGTCGCACGGGCTGGTCACCTACTAGACCTGCGAAGATGTTGCCGTGGACAACTCAGCCAAGATCCGCGTCTTCCTGCTCGACGATCACGAGATCGTGCGCCGCGGCGTCCAGGATCTCCTGGAGGCGGAGGGCGATATCGAGGTCGTCGGTGAGGCGGGTACCGCTGCCGAGGCGCTGCGCCGGGTGCCGGCCGTGCGCCCCGATGTGGCGGTACTCGATGTCCGGCTGGAGGACGGTGACGGTGTCAGCGTGTGCCGTGACCTCCTGTCGGAGTTGCCGGATCTGAATGTCCTCATGCTCACCTCGTTCTCCGATGACGAGGCGCTGCTGGGTGCGGTGCTGGCGGGTGCGAAAGGCTATGTGCTCAAACAGCTCCGCGGCCCGCAGCTGGTGACGGCGATCCGCCGGGTGGCGGCCGGGGAGTCCCTCATCGATCCCCGGACCGCCGCGGAGGTCACCGAGCGGTTGCGGCACCGGGCGGATCGCGCGGATCCGCTGGCCGGTGTGGATCTGACCGAACGCGAGCGGCAGATCCTGTCGCATATCGGGCACGGCCGCAGTAACAAGGAGATCGCCGCCGAGATCTTCCTGTCCGAGAAGACCGTTCGGAACTATGTGTCGGCGCTGCTCGGCAAGCTGGGCCTGGCCCGCCGTTCGCAGGCCGCCATTCTCGCCGAGCATTTACGCCATGAGCACGGCGACGATTGGGCCGGCGGGAATTCCTGACATTCACGACTTTTCCGGCGGGATCGGCGGTATGGCCCAGCGCGCGTAGGTCTCCTCGGGTTCGACGGTGATCACATCGACGAGCTGCACCAGGTCGGACGGGACCTGTTCACCGGCAAAATGTTTCGCACTGGGGACGATGACGGCCTCGGCGTCGAGTCGCCGCAAGGTCGACTTCAGTCCCGCTAGTAACGCTCCACCTCCCTGCGCTTGGCCACCTGATCGCGCGTCCGCGACCACGATCTTGGCGAAGTCGTATCCGAGTCGCTTTGCGCGACTGCGGATCCGTTCTTCGTCCCAGGCTTGTCGCGCACCGCTGATATCGCTGCGCACGTAGCCGACCGCAGTCGGTCGAAATCTCACAGCTACCCCTTCACAGATTCGATTCAACTCCCGTACGCCAAGTGTATGCGCAGATGCGTATACGCATTGTCGATTTGTGCATACCCACCCCCATATACTGAAATCACGCGTCATCATCGAGATGCCGCAGATTCGAAGGGATTCAGCGCCATGGGTGAACCGGCCTACGTCTCCATCGCCGGCGATTACGCACGCCGAATCCGCACCGGCGCGCTACCTCCCGGCAGCCGCCTGCCCAGCCTCACCGACATCGCCGAACGCAGCGGCGTCTCGCCGATCGTGGTGCGTCAGGCGGTGAGATTGCTTGCCAGCCAAGGCCTGGTCCGCACGGTGGAACGGCGCGGGATCTTCGTGACGGATCGCCCGAATCTGATCCGGGTCGCACCGGAGCGGCAATTGGAAAGCCCGGAAACCACTTTCGGCAATGAATCAGACCGCGAGGTACGGGTCGAGCGGGACACCGAACGCATCCTCGCCACCGAGGTCCTCGCTTCGTGGCTCGGCCTGCAGATCGGCGAGGAGATCACCCATACCGTCACCCGCGCCAGCGAGGACGGCCGCCCCATCTCCATCTCCGACACCTACCAGCCGCCCGAGATCGAGGACACCACCGCGGCCCGCTTCCTCGAAGAGACCCTCGCCGACCGCCTCCCCACCGAAACCCACGCCCAATGGCTCGGCACCCCGGCCGGCGACCTGGTGAAGGCCGTCCACCAGCGCTTCCTCGACCCCGAGGAACGCGTCCTCATGGTCGCCGACATCTCCTACCCCCGAGACCGCTACGACGGCTTCGTCTTCCGCATGAACCTGGACGACTGGGGCATCGAACCGCCGGGAGAGCCGGAAGCGCCCCACAACGCCGGATAGCGCCACGCCGCCGGCATCGGCTAAGTCCGCCGCACCCAGCCCTGCGCGACATCCGACAGGTTCCACCAGGACACATACCGCGCGTCCTGCGCCGCGGGCTCCCATCCGGCGGCCAGCGCGTCGAAAAACGCGTCGTTCCCGGTCTTCCCGCCCTTCGGCTCTCCGATGAAGACCAGCCGCTCCCCGCCCGCGCGCGCGAATTCCGCCAGCGAGTCGGAGGCCATGGTGTTTCCCCAGCCCGGCGGCCAGCACAGCATCAGCACGTAATCCGCGCCGGCGTGCGATCTTTCCGTGAAGCGCGCGACATCACCCACCGGATACCAGACGTCCGGCTGACCCTGAGCGCTCGGGAACGACACGTTCTCGGCCGCGTCCGGCGGCTCGAAATCATAGGCGTCCACCCGCACGCCCGCCCGCGCCAGCTGTGCGGCCCAATAGCCGCGCCCCGCACCGAGTTCCACCAGCGGCCGCCCGGCGCAGAATCCCGACACCCAGCCGAGGGTCTCCGGCGACGGAATCGCGTACGCGTAGGCGGCCTGCAGAATCGTCTGCGCGAACCCCAGCCGCGCGCTCCCCTTCACCCGGCCGCCATTGACGACCCGGCACCCCTCCTGCTCGAACACGGCGGGCCCCACGATGTCCCAGTACGGATTCCCGGTCTCGGATTCGCCGCCGGTCAGGTAGTGCACCATGCGCAGGTCGAAGGCGGCGTCGGCGCGCTCGTCGCCGCTCCCCGGCAGCATCCCCGCGGTCTCCAGATATTCGGCCACGCGCGGGTACTCGGCCCGTAACCGCTTCTCGTCCCCGAGCAGCTCGGCCAGCCACGATCTCCGTTCCGCGCTCAACACCAGGTCCGTCACGCCCTCGATTCTGGCCCCAGCCAAGATGTTTCGCGGAGCCTTGGCGGATTCATCCGGCGCGCAGGCCGTCGAGCAGGGCGAAGATCGCGGGTTCGGTCTCGGCGCGGGCGGTTTCGGGGTCGGCGGCGCCGGCGATGAAGAGGGCTGCCTCGCCGAGCGCGGACAGGATCATCAGGGCCACCGGCCGGACGGCGAGATCGGTCCGCAGCGCACCGGTGCCCATGCCTTGTTCGAGGCCCGCGATGACCAGCCCGAGCCCGTACTGCTCGTCCAGGGCCCGCCATTCCTGCCAGCCGAGGACGGCCGGGGCGTCGATGAGCGAGATGCGGATGCGTTCGGGATCGGTGCAGGAGAGCAGGAAGGTGTGCAGACCGGATTTCAGCGCGGCGGCCGGATCGCTGCGGTCGACGTCGGCCATGGCCTCGGCGATCTGCGCCATGATCTCCTGCTGCACCTGTTCGTAGACGGCGCGGAAGAGATCCTGCTTGTCCTTGAACTGGTGATACATCGCGCCGCGTGAACTGCCCGCGCGTTCCACGATCTCGGGGGTGCCGACGGCCGCGTACCCGCGTTCGGCGAACAGTTCGCGGGCGGCCGCGATCAGGCCCGCGCGGGTCGATTCGGAGCGTTCGGCTTGCTTGGCCATCGTCACCTTTCTGCGCCTTTTCCAGGCATGTTATCGCCACCCATTGAAAAACAGGCAGCCTGTTTGTTAGTTTGAAGCCCTCATCCACTGTCACTGACCAAGGGGAGTTATCGGATGACGGACCACACCCTCGACACCCGCGCCACCTGGCGCGACACCGCACTCGGCACCCGGCAGACCGTCACCCTGCCGCAGGGCGCCCTCGACGTATTCCACAGCGGCACCGGCGAACCCGTCGTCTTCCTGCACGGAGTACTGTCCAACGCCAACCTGTGGCGCGGCGTGATCCCGCCGCTCGCCCGCGAATTCCACTGCATGGCAATCGATCTGCCCCTCGGCTCGCACACCCGCCCGCTGCCCGGCGCCGACGACCTCACCCCGCCCGGACTCGCCCGGCTGGTCATCGGCGTCCTCGAGGCCCTGGACCTGGGCCCGGTCACCCTGGTCGGCAACGACAGCGGCGGCGCCATCAGCCAGCTCGTCCTGGCCGCCCGCCCCGACCTCATCCACCGCCTGGTCCTCACCGCCTGCGACGCCTACGAGAACTTCCCGCCACCCGCCTACAGCTACCTGTCGCTACTGCCCCGGCTGCCCGGCGGCATGGCAATGCTCGGAATCGGCATGCGCGCGAACCTGATCCGCCGCCTGCCCAATGCCTACGGCTGGCTCAGCAGCAAACCGATCGACCCCGCCGCCAGCGACTCCTACACCCGCCCCGTCGACCGGTCCCCCGCCATTCGTGCCGACCTCCGCCGGGTCCTCCGCGGCATCGACAAGACACACACCCTCGCCGCCGCAGAGTCTTTCGCCACCTTCCCTCGCCCGGTCCTGCTGGCCTGGTCCGCCGACGACCGCTTCTTCACCCGCCGCTGGGCCGACCGCCTGGCCGCCGACTTCCCCGACGCCCGCCTGGAATTGATCCCTGATTCCCGCACCTACTCCCCCGAGGACCAGCCCGCCCTTCTCGCATCCACCATCGCCACCTTCCTCCACGACACCGCCACTACCGGCGACGGAAAAGCAGCTCCCACCGGGGAATTCCGATGACCGCCACCAGTACGGCACCGCACCGGACCTCGCGCCCGAACGATCCGGCGGAGGGAATCCGCGAGGCGGGCGGCCGGGAGCTGCCCGTGCTCGACGGCATCGAGCATCGGTTCGTGGACGTCGCCGGCCTGCGCGTGCATGTGGCGCTGGCGGGGCAGGGTGAACCGCTGGTGCTGTTGCACGGCTGGCCGCAGCACTGGTGGTAGTGGCGGCATGTCCTCGGGCCGTTGGCAACTCGGTATCGCGTCATCTGCCCGGATCTGCGGGGACTGGGCTGGACCGAAGCGCCGGCCGGCGGGTATCGGCCCGATGTCATGGCCGACGACATCATCGGATTGCTCGACCGGCTGGGCGTCGACCGGTTCCGGGCCATGGGGCACGACTGGGGCGGGCTGGTGGGCTATCTACTGGCCCTGCGGTTTCCGGAGCGGGTCGAACGATATATCGCGCTCAATACGGCGAGCCCGTTCCTGCGACCGACGCCGCAGGTGCTCGCGAGCACTGTCCGGCTGTGGCACATCGCGGCCAATGCCGCCCCCGTGGCAGGATCGCTGGCCGTGGCACATGCGACGCCGGATTGGGCACTGCGCCACTGGATTCACCGGTCGGACACGATGACCGGGGAAGACCGGGGCATATTCCTCGCGCAGTTCGAGGAGCCCGCCCGCGTGCACGCCACCGTCAGCTACTACCGCAATCTCGTGACACACGAGATCCCGCTCCTGCTCGCGGGCCAATTCCGGTGGCAACGACTGCGCGTGCCGACGCTGGTGCTGGCCGGTGATCGCGATCCGTTGTTCCCGACCAGCACCATGACCGAATTCGGCGAGTACGCAACCGATCTCCAGGTGTGCGTACTCGAGGAGGTCGGCCACTTCCCCACTGCCGAGGATCCCGGCCGCGTGGTCGAGGAGGCGATGACGTTCCTCCGGTGACGGCCGCGCCCGTCCCTCCGAAGGGGGGAGGGACGGGCGCGGCACTGCTCGCAGAGGCGCAAGTCGGTGCAGGGGATCAGAAGTCGATCCGCGGGTCAGAAGTCGCCGTCGAAGCCGCCGCCACCGAAATCGCCGAAGTCGCTGCCGCCCATGTCGTATCCGGTGTCCTGGTAGCCGGGGTCGTAGCCGCCCTGGTCGTAGCCGGCTTGGTCGCCGCCGAAACCGCCGTCGCCGGCCGCGAAGCCGTCCTGATAGCCGTCGCCGTAACCGTTTTCGAAGCCGACGGCGTCGTAGCCGACGCCGGACATGCCGTTGAACAGAGAGCTGAAGAGCAGGGCGGAGCCCACGCCCCAGGCGCCGGCGACAAGTGCGGTCTTCCACCACGGTTCGGAGTACCAGCCGGCCGGGACGGGACGGCCGGCGACCCGGCCACCCGGGTAGTAGTTGGGGGTGGCGGCAGAAGGGTTGGGGGAGGCTTCGATTCGGCGGCCGTCGTAATCGATGGCACGGTCCTCGGTGACGCGGCCCGCGCTGCGCTGGCCGTCGAGTTCCGGGACGGCCGGCCCGGGGTCCATGCCCATGGCGGTCCGCGCGGCGCTCACGTAGTAGAGCCCTTCCAGCGCGGTCTCTTTCGCGAGCCGGGCCTGCGCGGCCGTGGTGGCCTGTTCGATCTGCGAGCCGGCGGCATTGAACCGCTCCCCCGCGTCGGCCAGCGCCTGCTTCGAGGCATCGTCGGTGCCGGTGAGGTTGTAGACCTGACCGCCCAGCCGTTCGATGACCCGGCGCGCATCGGCTTTCGCGTCGGCGAGCTGGTTGTTGGCCTGGGAGCGTTGGGCGCGGTTGACCGCGACCACTCCCAGCAGGACGAGCACCATCACGATGAGCAGCACGACTACCGTAGTCACGCCACCCACCCTACGCGGCAGAATTTGCCTGCCCTTTGCTACGCGCTGTGAGCTCGCGCTTCCCGATCAGCCGGCCACCGCCGCGTAGCGGGAACGCGGCCCTGCTGGATCAGCCTCCTCAGCGTCCAGTTCCGAGACCGCGAACCCTCGTTTGCCGGCGGTTTTCGCCGAATACATGGCCCGATCGGCACTGCGCAGCAGATCGGAGAAATCACACTCCCGGCCCGGCGGGCAGAAGGACGTACCGACCGACGCCGACGCCGGCACCGGCCCGGAGGCCGTGGGCACCGGCTCGCACAGGGCCGCCAGCACCCGCATGGCCAGCTCGCCGAGACTGTTCCGGCGTGCGGGCAGCGCGACCACGAATTCGTCGCCGCCGTAGCGCCCGATCACCGTCTCCGGCGGGCACACCGCGCGCAGCCGCTGAGCGATGGTGACCAGCACCTCGTCGCCGACCGTGTGCCCGTACCCGTCGTTGATGGCCTTGAAATCGTCGAGGTCGATGAGCAGCAATCCGACGCCGCGCGCCGGATCGGTGGCCATCATCCGCACGCGTTCCTGCAACAGTGACCGGTTGGCCAGATCGGTGAGCGCGTCGTGGGTGGCCTCGTGCCGCAATCGCGTCTGCAGTGCCGCGATTTCCTGCACCCGCACCGACACCTTCTCGGTGAGACTGCGTTCCTGCTGGATCAGTGCCCGCTGTTGCAGCGCCTCGGCATAGCTGTCGATGGCCTGGCTGGCGATGAACGGCCAGCGGGTGGCGATCAGCGAGCCGGGTTCGCCGGGCGCGAGACCGAGCAGCGCGCGGCTGGCGGGCGCGAGCATGCGGGTCCGGTCGAACGGCGCTTCGGCCAGCCGATGCCCGATGGCGCGGGCCGCCGGGACCGGAAAGGGCTCGCAGCCCGCCAGTTCCAGCAGCTCATCGATGATCTGGGCGAAGACTCGTTCCAGTTCCTGTAGCGGTATGGCAGGTTCGGCGCCGGAACCCGCGCCGGGGTGCACTGCCCGCACCCATTCTCGAATGGTGGCCGCGACGATCGCGGTGGTTCGAGTGTCGAGTCGGATGGGCATGCGGCTCACCCTGCGTACGAAATGCTCGGACCGGCCGCTTCGCCGGTCACGCCCTTCGGATCGAACTCACTACTTCGCGGTCGCCCACACCTCTGGTGCATGCTCACCGCCCCCTTTCCAGATACCCCCGTCCGGACAAAAAGGATCCTAGCAAGCCACCCGACTTCGAAAACCCCTGATTCAGAACAGGTTCCCGTTGTCTCGCGAATGGCGACGAAGGTGAGATCGCTGAGGTGACCGCCGTGTTACACCCTATTTCGGCATGTTTTCCGCGACTCGCCGGACAACTCACCCGACCGGCTCCGACGTGCGGGAACATCTCCGGATTGGCATTACACGAGTGAGGTTCGGTACAGTGCTCAACGCACAGCACATCCGCTGATCGGCACTCCCGACCGGCCGATGCGGTGACTGCGGGCGTAGTTCAATGGTAGAACCTCAGCCTTCCAAGCTGATGGTGCGGGTTCGATTCCCGTCGCCCGCTCTAGACCCTTCGGGGTCCTTTCGGGGTGTAGCGCAGCTTGGTAGCGCATCCGCTTTGGGAGCGGAGGGTCGCAGGTTCAAATCCTGTCACCCCGACCATCATTCATTCTCTACCAGCCACGACAGCCCGGACGGGCCGGTCCGGGCGCAGCGATTTCACAGGGTATCGACAGGTCACACCCGGGGTGTGTTCAACGGCAACGTCGAGTATCTGCCCATGAAATCTCTTTCGTTACTTTCGATTTCCACGCTTGCGGTCGCGGGACTGACGGCAGTCGCGGTGGTTGCGTCGGCGGGGACCGCCGACGCGGCGATACCCACGGCGCAACCGGTCGACGCCATCGACACCTACAACCAGGACTATGCGGCCGTGCAGGCGCAGGCAGGGCAGGCCTCGCTGCCCGCGATCGGGATCGGCACCGCCGTCGGCTGCGTGGCGGGCGGAGTGCTGGGCGCGGGCGTCGGATCGATCGTCAGCGCCGGCGTCATGGCCGCCAGCGCGAACCGGCTGAACGGCGAGTGCTTGGCCGCGAAGCTGCCCGCATTCGACTGCCCCTGGCCGCAGGCCGTCACTCAGCCATGAATTCGCGGCAAAAGCTTTAGGGCAGACGAATCGCCCACAGCCCGGAGCTCGGCTCCGGGCTGTTCTGTTCTTCCGCGGTTCCCCGCGCGTTTGCGCGAGTGATGCTCGACACACCAAACGGTAACCGGAAGTTGTGCCTCCGTTTATCTTGTGTTATCGATTTACAGTGCTGGTCGACCACGAGATGAACGTTTCCGGCTCGTCGTTGTCCGGCGGCGGGACCGTTTCGCGTGCGCTACCGGCGGCCGGAGTGCTCGCGGCGGTGGCTCTGCTCGCGGTCGCGCAGGCGTGGGCCAGCTGGCACGGGGTCATCGGACCGCTGCGCAGCCTGCTCGACGACTATCTGGGGAACCCGCAATCGGCGGCCGTGTCCTGGGCGGGGCTGGGGCTGGCTTGCATCGGCGTTCCGATGCGGGCCCGGATCGTCAGCTTGAGTGCGGCGGCCGTGCTCGATCTGCTGGCGCTGGGATTGCAGGCGCTGTGCGGGTGGCATGTCTCCATCGGGACCGGCCCGACGCTGGCGCTGACCGCATTGACCGTGGTGGCGTTCCGCTGGCAGGGACAGCGGCGGCGAACGGCCTTGCACGCCATCGCATTCGGCGCCTTGTTGATCATGGCCTCGAAGCTTGCGGACACCTGGCTACTGGTCAGCATCATTGCCGGGCCGCGGGTGCTCGACCAATATGTCCAGCTCGCCGATCACGCACTGGGCGAACCCGCCTGGCTCGTCGGCCGATTGCTCGATGCGGCCGGCCCGATCCCGTCGCACATCCTGCATGTGGTTTACGTCCAGCTACCGGTGGCGGCGATGGTGGTCGCGGTGTGGCAGCTGCGCAATGTGACCACTACCCCGTGGCCGCGGCACAGCCTGCTGCGCACCTTCCTGGTGCTCGGCGTGATCGGCCCGCTCGGCTACGTGCTGTTCCCCGTGGTCGGCCCGGTGTTCGCGTACGGCCCGCTGGGACACGGATTGCAGATCGGCGACTGGCCGCACGTGCTACCCGCCTTGACGGCGAATCCGGAGCCGATGCTGTTCGATTCGGAGACGGCCCGCAACTGCATGCCGTCGATGCACGCCGCCTGGGCCACCTCACTGTTCATCCACTCCCGGATCGGGCCGCGGTGGCTGCGCTGGGCGGGTGCTTTCTGGTTCGTGTGCACGCTGCTGGCCACGCTGGGCTTCGGCTACCACTACGGCTGCGATCTCGTGGCGGGCATCGTGCTGTGCCTGACGGTGGAATCGGCGCTGCGTGACCCGGATCGGGGCTGGGACCTCTACCGGGCGCGGATCGTGTCGCTGGGCGTCCTGGTGTTCTGCGGACTGCTGTTGTCGTATCGCTTCCTGCCGGTCACCATGTCGGAGTACCCGGTGCTCGCCGGGTTCGCGGTGCTGGGGGCACTGGCGGCGGTCGTATTCGTCTTCTACACAACCTGGTTCGCCACGCCGGGGAGCCGGCTGGCGCACTGGGGTGGCCGGGACGCGACGAGCGACACCCGGCCCGTCATCGACAGGCCACTCCCGCAACGCAATCCGGACTACTCGCGTGCAAGGCCGAAGGGTTAGTGTCTGTCTCGATGATCACGATCCGGGCGGGGCAGCGAAGCTTGCTGCGCAAGACGAAGACAGACGAAAAGCGATACCTTCCCCGCATCCCGATTGTGCTCGGAATTCTGCTCGCGGTGGCGTTCACGGCGATCTTCTCGGCGCTGCACGGGTTCCTGGACCTGCAGGTCTACCGGGTCGACACCCGCGCCTGGCTGCACCACGAAACGCTGTACGGGCCGACGCTGCGGGTCGCCAATCACACCGATCTGCCGTTCACCTATCCGCCGTCGGCGGCGGTGCTGATGATCCCGCTCGCCGTGGTGCCGCTGTGGCTGGCCGAATTCATGGTGACGGCGACCTCGCTGGCCTGCCTGGCGGTGACGATCGGGCTGGTGCTGTCCCGCATCCGGCCGGACCTGGAACTGCGCACCCGGGTCACGCTGACCACCACCGCGGTGGTCGCCATGACCGCCATCGAACCGGTGCGAACCACCTTGTGGTTCGGGCAGATCAATCTGGTCCTGATGGCCGCGGTCGCCCTCGACTGCCTCTCCGTGAAGCCACGGTGGCCCCGGGGCGTGCTCATCGGCCTCGCGGCGGTCACCAAACTGACCCCGGCGGCCTTCGTGCTGTATTTCCTCATCCGCAAGGACTGGAAGGCCGCGGCCACCTCGGCGGCAACGGCCGCGGCGGTGGTGGTGGCCGGATTCCTGGTGTTCCCACGGGAATCGCGCGACTACTGGTTCCACGCCGTGATCGACACCAACCGCATCGGCTCGCCCGACTATGTCGGTAATCAGTCCATCAAGGGCATGGTGTTCCGGCTCGGCGTACCGCATTCCGCGACCACTCTGGTGTGGCTGGGGGTCGGCTTGGCGTTCGTCTGCGCCGGCGCGGTCCTGATGCATCACCTGGTCACCGTCGAGCGAAAGAACGCCACGCTCGAGGGCACCGGCTCCGCAACGCCGCCGATCACCATCCTTTCCGTGACGGCGCTGCTCGTGAACGCGGCAGTGCTGCTGCTGATTTCGCCGGTGTCGTGGACGCATCACTGGGTGTGGGTGGCGCCCGCGCTGGTGACGGCGGTCGCCTGGGCAACCACGCATCCCGGGCGCGGCCCCTTGATCGCCATCGCCGCGTTCACCCTGGTGTTCCTGATCGGTCCCGGCCTGGTACCCAACGGCGATCACCGCGAACTGCACTGGTCCTGGTGGGAACACGCGCTGGGCGACGTGTACATCATCGCCACCGCGGCATTGCTCGCGGTCGGCCTCTGGCAATTGCTCCGGCTGCGTACTCGCGCGGGTCTCACCGGCTGACAGAAACAAGACTGCGGCGGCGCACTGATGTGCGCCGCCGCAGTGACTTTTCGGTGGAATATCAGCTTGCGTTGAGTATCGCGACCGCTGGCGCCGGAACCGCTTGCTGCCGTTCCCGTTCGAAGGTCAGCAGGAGATCCGCCGCGATGCTCACAGCGATGGTTGCGGGTTCTTTGCCGGTGATCTCCGGCAGTCCGATCGGGGTCTTGATCCGATCGATGGTGGCCGCGTCGTGCCCGCCCTCGTTGGCCAGGCGCTGCCGGAACCGCGACCATTTGGCCGCCGAGCCGATCAGCCCGATGGAGCCGAGATCGGCTGTGCGCAAGGCGGTATCGCAGAGCGCGGCGTCCTCGGCGTGATCGTGCGTCATGATGAGGACGTGGGTGCCGCGCGGTAGTTCCGCGAGCACTTCCTCGGGCAGCAGCAGCGTGTGATGCACGTGGATCTGCGCCACCGAATCCGCGAGCACACCGAGACGTTCCTCGGTGAGCTGTTCGGGGCGGGTGTCGATGAGATGCAGATCGAGGTTGTGGCGGGCCAGGATTCGGGCCAGTTCCAGCCCGACGTGCCCGACACCGAACAAGGCCACCGCGGGCACCACGGGCAGTGGTTCCAGCAGCACGGTGACCGCGCCGCCGCAGCACTGCACGCCGTGCCGGTTGGTGACCTTGTCATTGAGCGCGAACTCCATGAGTTCGGTCTCGGGATCGGCCTGGCCGATCAGTTCGCGCGCCCGATCGATGGCGACGGCCTCGATATTGCCGCCGCCGATCGAGCCCCAGGTCTCGGACTGCCCCACAACGAGTTTGGCGCCGGCCTTACGGGGTGCGTGGCCGCGCACGGTCGCGACGGTCACCAGCACGCCGGGTTCCCGGCGTGCTCGTAACCGCGAGACCGCGGCCACCCACGTCATGTCAGACACGGCTCAGGGTGCTTGCGTCGTCGGTCCGGGCCTTACCGTTGCCATTGCCGTTGCCGGCATGCCCGTTCGTGCCGTTACCGTTCTTGCCGTTGCCATTGCTGTCGTTGCCATTTCCATTGTGGCCGTTGCCGTTCAGGCCGTGACCATTGGTGGCGTGCAGGGTGTGGCCGTTCGAAGAAGCATCGCCCTTGCGCGCTTCCTGGATCGCCCAGTACACCGCTTCCGGCGTCGCGGGCGAACCCAGATCCACGCTGACCCCGCTCGGCCCGAACGCGGCGGCGGCCTGCCGCAGCGCCTCGCGCACCGAGAAGGCCAGCATCAGCGGCGGTTCGCCGACGGCCTTGGAGCCGTAGACCGCGCCCTCTTCGGTGGCGTCCTGCAGCAGCGTGACATTGAACTCGGCGGGCATCTCCGAGAAGCTGGGCAGCTTGTAGGTGCTGGCCGCCTGGGTCAGGAACCGCCCGCGGTTGGGGCCGTCGCTGGTGTCCCAGCGCAGGTCCTCGAGGGTCAGCCAGCCCGCGCCCTGCACGAATCCGCCCTCGACCTGACCGATGTCGATCAACGGCGAGAGGCTGTCGCCCACATCGTGCACGATGTCCACGCGCCGGATCTGGTAGCCGCCGGTGAACCCGTCGACCTCGACCTCGGTCGCCGCGGCGCCGTACGCGAAGTACTTGAACGGCGAGCCCTGGAACCCCTTGGCATCCCAGTGCAGGCCCTCGGTCCGGTAGTAGCCGGAGGCCGACAACTGCACCCGCTGCATGTAGGCGGTGTGCACCAGGGTGTCCCAGTCCAGTTCCTTGTCGCTGCCCAGCACCCGGGCGACGCCCTCGACGATGCGCACATCCGAGGCGCTCCCGCCCAGCTGGGTCGCGGCGACCTGGACCAGCCGCTTGCGCAGCTGCTCACACGCGTTCTTGATGGCGCCGCCGTTGAGGTCCGCGCCGGAGCTGGCCGCGGTGGCGGAAGTGTTGGGCACCTTGTCGGTTCGCGTCGGCGCCAGCCGCACCTTGTGCAGCGGGATGCCGAGCGTGGTGGCGGCCACCTGCATCATCTTGGTGTGCAGGCCCTGGCCCATTTCGGTGCCACCATGGTTGATCAGGACGGAACCGTCCTTGTAGATCAGCACCAGCGAACCGCCCTGGTTGAAGGCGGTGAGGTTGAACGAGATACCGAACTTGATGTTCGTGATCGCCAAGGCGCGCTTGGTGTTCGGGTGCGCGGCATTGAACGAGGCGATATCGCGCTGGCGTTCGGTCCAGTCGGCGTCGTCCTGCACCTGATGCCAGATCTTGCCGATCCGGTCGGTCTGCTCGACCGGCTGCCCGTACGGGGTGGACTGGTTCGGCGCGTAGAAGTTGCGCTCGCGCAGTTCGGCCGGATCCAGGCCCAGCAGGGGCGCGCAGCGACCCATGATGTCCTCGATCACGATCATGCCCTGCGGGCCGCCGAAACCACGGAACGCGGTGTTGGACACCGTATTGCACTTGGCGATGCGACCGGCCACGTGCGCGTTGGGAATCCAGTACGTGTTGTCGATGTGGCACAGCGCGCGGGCCAGCACCGGCTCGGACAGATCCAGGCTCCAGCCGCCGTCCGCGGTCAGTGTGGCGTCCAGCGCCTGGATCCGGCCGTCGGCGTCGAAGCCGATCTTCCAGCTGGAGTGGAAGCCGTGCCGCTTCCCGGACATGGTCAGGTCCTGGGTCCGGTTGAGCCGCAAGCGCACCGGGCGGCCCGTCAGCTTGGCGCCGAGCGCGGCGATGGCCGCGAAGCCGTGCGGCTGCATTTCCTTACCGCCGAAGCCGCCGCCCATGCGCAGGCACTGCACGGTCACCTCGTGACTGTGCAGGCCGAGCACGTGCGCGACGATTTCCTGGGTCTCGGAGGGATGCTGGGTGCTGCTCTGGATGAACACCTGCCCGGCCTCGTCGACCTGCGCCAGCGCGCAATGGGTTTCGAGGTAGAAGTGCTCCTGGCCCTTGAACTCGAACTCGCCGGTGAAGATATGCGCGGAGTTGGCGAAACCCGCGTCGATATCGCCGCGGATCATGGTGGGCCGGGCGCCGTGGAAGCTCTCGGCCGCGATCGCCTCGCGCACCGTGATGGTGGAGGGCAGTTCCTCGAGCTCCACCTCGACGGCCGCCGCGCCCTGCCGGGCCGCTTCCAGGGTGTCGCCCAGTACCCACGCCACCGCGTGGCCGTGGAACATGATCTCGTCGGGGAACAGCGGCTCGTCGTGCTTCATGCCCGCGTCGTTGACGCCGGGCACGTCCTTGATGGTGAGCACCCGCACCACACCGGGCACGGCGAGCGCGGCCTCGGTGCGCAGTTCGACGACCCGGCCGTGGGCCTTCATGACCTGCACGGGGTAGGCGTGCAGCACATCCTTGGTGCGATACACCAGGTCGTCGGTGTAGAGCGCGGTCCCCGTGACATGCAGGGACGCACTCTCGTGCGGCATCGGTACGCCGACAACGGGCTTCTCGGGGCGTTCGGACAAATGACTCATGACTCCGCCTCGCTAGCGCTCGGCTCCGTCAAGAGCCAGGGACGCTGTGTTTTCGATTCGCTCGCAAGCTCGCTCATGACAACACCGCCTCGGTGGTTTGCGCGTACAGCTTCTTCAGGCTCTGACCGAGCATCGCGGCGCGGTAGGCGGCGCTGGCCCGGTGATCGCTCATCGGCGTGCCCTCGGACTGCAGCACCGCGGCGGCGGCCTCGACGACCTCGGCAGACCAGGCCTTACCGACCAGCGCGGCCTCCGTGTCGCGGGCGCGGATCGGAGTGGCGGCCACACCGCCCAGACCGATACGCGCGGACCGGACGATGCCGTCCTCGATATCCAGCGCGAAAGCCACTGCCACACTGGAGATATCGTCGAAACGGCGCTTGGCGATCTTGTGGAACGCGGTCACCGGCGCCAGCGGCAGCGGAATGCGCACGGCCTGGATCAGCTCATCCGCCCGCCGCACACTCTGCCGGTAACCGGTGAAGTAGTCGGCCAGCTCGACGACCCGCTCACCGTCGGCGGAGGCGAGCACCACCGACGCACCCAGCGCGAGCAGCGCCGGCGGGCTGTCACCGATCGGCGAACCGGTACCCAGGTTGCCGCCGAAGGTGGCGTTGTTACGAATCAGCCGGGATGCGAACTGCGGGAACAACTGCGCCAGCAACGGCACACTGCCGTCGAGCCGGCGCTCGATCTCGGTCAGCGGCACGGCCGCGCCGACCTCGAGGTAATCGGGTTCCACGCGCAGCGAACGCAATTCGGGGAGCCGATCGATGGCGATCACGTAATCCGCGCGCCGGGCACGGATATTCACTTCCACACCCCAGTCGGTGGAGCCGGCGACCAGCACCGCACCGGGCACGTCGCGGAGCAGCTGCACCGCCTCGGCCAGCGTTTCCGGACGGCGGAAAGTGCGATCGTCCTGGGAGTATTCGGTGGCGACCGGCGCGGGCGCGGGCGCGTCACGACGCTGCGCCAACGGGTCCTCGTCGCTCGGCGCGCCGAGCGCGAACGCGGCGTCACGGATCGGGCGGTATCCCGTACAGCGGCACAGGTTTCCACTCAGCGAGTGCAGGTCGAAGCCGTTCGGGCCGTGCTCGTGGTCATCCTCGTGACCGTGCGCCTCGACCTCGGGCTCGGCCGCCTCCGCCGCCGGCGCGGAACCACAGCGCCCGGGACGGTAGTACTCGGAGGCCATGCTGCAGATGAATCCCGGTGTGCAGTAACCACACTGCGACCCGCCGCGCATCGCCATCTCCTGCTGCACCGGGTGCAGCTCGGTGGGCACGCCCGTCGGATCGAGGTCGCCGAGGCCCTCGGAGGTGACGATCTCCTGACCGTCGAGCGCGGCCGCCGGCACCAGGCAGGCATTGACCGCCACCCAGTCGGTGGGCCGGTTCACGCCGGGCCGGGCCACCAGCACCGAGCAGGCGCCGCATTCACCCTCGGCGCAGCCTTCCTTGCTCCCGGTCAGGCCACGATCACGCAGGAAGTCCAGGACCGTCGTGTGGGGTGCGGCCGGAGAGAGGGGTTGAACCTTCCCATTGACCGTAATCCGCGCGTCTACCATGGCACATCCTCATTTCGGTGCGCGATCGTGAACCTAATCGTCATCTCAGGAGCTTTCTTTTTTCGGTGGCGCAGCCCGGGTACCCGGAGCGCAGGCAGCACGCAGCGACGTGCCGGAAGCGGTGAAAAAGATCGGAAGGAGCCGAGAAGGGGCTACTCAGCAGCCGTGCGCGACACGACCCGGAACCCACGCAGACCGGTGAGCGAGGTGACGCAGGTCGGAAATAATCGACATCCGACGTCGCCTCCTTCCAACAGCTCACAAGTCGGTGAACTCGAAACTACGTCGCGGTGGACCCCTCGGTCAAGCCGATGTGCGCAGGCCAGAGATAGTTTGCAGGAACCTATGACAAACCGATCGGGGACCCGTGAACGAATAGGTTCATCGCACAAACGGAACGGCTCCCGGAAACGTCCGCGAAATGTGTCCGAACCGACAGACGGCTTACCGCAGGTGCGAGGTGTCGTTCAGGAATCGCACCGACGCGTCGCCGGCGCTGGGATAGACCACCGTCGACAGCGACGCGGCCGACAGCTCCATACGGAACAGCGACTCGGGTGGCGCGCCCAGCGCGAGCCGGATCAGCGTCCGCAGGGGCGCGACATGTGAGACGACCAGGACGGTACTCCCCGAGTACCGGGTCAGCAGCCGGTCCCGCGCCGATTCGACTCGGCGGGTCACCGCTTCGAACGGCTCGCCCGTCTCGCCCGGCACCGCCGCGGGCGATCGCAGCCAGGCGGCCATCTCTTCCGGGTAGCGTGCTCGGACCTCGGCGAACGTAAGCCCCTCCCACACACCGAAATCCGCCTCGCGCAGGTCGTCGTCGATCTCGACGGGCAGGCCCAGCCGGTTCGCGGCGGCCGCGGCGGTCTCCCGGCAGCGGCGCAGCGGCGAGGACGCCACCGCCCGCACCGTGCCGTCCGCCGCGAGCCGGGCCGCGGTGGCCTCGGCCTGCCGCGAGCCGGTCTCCGACAGGGCGGGATCCGAACCGCCGCTGCCGGAGAGGCGTTTCCCGGGCGTCAACGCGGTCTCGCCGTGCCGCAGCAGGACCAGCGTCGTCGTCGACCCGGGGTCGAGGCCGAGTGTCATACGACCGAAGCCGCCTTCGTGACCAGGTAGTTGCCGAGCACGACGTAATCGATCTCCGTGCCGAGGAAGCAGTTCAGCGCATCGGCCGGCGTGCAGACGATGGGCTCGCCCGCCACGTTGAACGAGGTATTGATCAGGCAGGGCACATCGGTCAGCGCGGTGAACCGGCGTAACAGCGCGGCAAGTCGCGGAGTGTCCCGATCGGTGATGGTCTGTACCCGCGAGGTGCCGTCCACATGGGTCGCGCCCGGAATGACCTCGTGGAATTCCGGCCGCACCGGGAAGACGAAAGTCATGTAGGGCGAACGGGTCTTGCGGCCCATCTCGAAGATCTTCGGCGCCTCCGATTCGAGCACCAGCGGCGCGAACGGGCGGAACGGTTCCCGATGTTTGACGCGAGTATTGATGACGTCCTTGATATCCGGGAACTTCGGATTCGCCAGAATGCTGCGATGCCCCAAAGCCCTTGGGCCATGCTCGATCCGGCCCTCGAACCAGCCGATGACGACTTTCTCGGTGAGCAGTTTCGACACCTGATCCACGACCTCGTCATCGCTGAGCCGGGTCCAGCCCACCCGATCACCGAATTCCCGCAAGGTCCGCTCGATGGCCGAATCGTCGTACTCCGGGCCGAGATACGGCGTGACCGGCGCCGTTGCCTGCCGCTCACCCGCGGTGCCGGAGTGTTCGAGCCACGCGTAAACCGCTGCGCCGAGGACGATGCCGGTGTCGCTGGCGCCGAAACTCACATCCATCTCGTCGAATCGCGAACCCTCGAACAGCGGAGTGTTGTTGAGGCAGTTCAGCGCCACGCCACCCTCGAACAGCAGATGGTTCAGATCCGATTCGGCTTCCAGCGCGCGGATTTGGTGACTCGTCAGGACATACAGCATCTCCTGCGCCGCCGCGGCCACCCGCGACTTGTATTCGAGGGTGTCCTGGAACGGGCCGAAGAACTGCTCGAACAGGGGATCCAGGCTGTGCGGGTCGTCCGTTTCGAGCGGCCGGCGGAAGGCGTATCGGCCGTGCTCGTGCAGTTCGATGAACTCCTCGACGAACGGGTTCGGGGATGGCGGCGCGGCGTACCCCGACAGGCCCATCACCTTGTATTCGTCATTGTTGGGCACGAAGCCGAGGAAACGGGTGATCGCGCTGAACAAGATGCCGACCGAGTATTCCGCGCCGATGGTCGACTCCTCGAAGACGCGGATGCGCCCGTCGCGGATCTCGCCCAGCAGCGCCGAAAACCGTTCCGCGCGACCATCGCTGACGAGGAAGGCGCTGTCCGGCATACCGGCCAGGTAGTAGCCGGTCATCGCATGGGCGAGGTGGTGCGGTACGAACACCACCTTGTCCGGGTCGGGGGTGAAGCCGGTCCGGGCGGCGAAATCGGCCAGGATCGCTTCGGGGCCGACGACTCGGCGGGCCAGCTCGGCGATATTGCTCAGCAGATACTGCTTCGCGTCCGGAGCCATCGGCGCGGCGGAGATATCGGCCAGCAGCTCGTCCACGACCTCGGCGGACCAATTCCATGGAACGGCAATGAGATCGATGTCGGAGAACTGCAATCCCGCGGACTCCAGGCACCATTGCACGGCGCCGACCGGGAAATCGGTGGTCTTCTTCTCGCGATTGAGCCGCTCCTCCTCCACGGCCGCGACCAGCACCCCGTCCACCAGCAGCGCCGCACCCGCGTCGTGGCCCATGAGGTAGTGCTTGTCGATGCCGACGGCGCCGAAATGCTCGGCGAAGAACTGCGAGACGCGGGTGAAACCGTTGCACCCCAAGATGATCATGACAATTTCCTTCTCTCACCCGGCCGCGACGGCGCCGGCGGGCCAGCGGTCGGTCGACAGGCCGGTGGTGTCGGTCCACGACTTCCGGCCGAGCACCAGGTCACGCACGATCTCTCCCGCCGCGGGCGCCTGGCACAGCCCCTGACCCGAGAACCCTGCCGCGTACACGAAGGGGCGGGTGGAATCGCGGCCGATGCATGCCATCCCGTCCGGGCTGACATCGAGGTCCCCGCTCCACCCGTGCTCGAGGCGTTGCCCGGCGAGGGCCGGAAAAGTGGCGCCGAGCTGGTGCGACACCCGCCGCAGCCAGTCCTCCCGGGATTCGCCCGGCCCGGGGCGGCCCATTCCGACGAGAATGCGGTCTCCCCAGGATCGGATTCGCAGACTGGACGGGTGCAATGTCATCGGCAGCGTGGTACCCGCGAAATCGGCGGGCGCATCGGTGAGAAGCATGTCGACGGGGTACGTGCTCACCGGCAGGCGCACGCCCGCCGCGGCGGCGACCGTCCCCGCCCACGGTCCCGCCGCGCAGACAACGAGTCCGGCGCGGATGCTGCCCGCGGTCGTGTGGACCTGACCGTCGGGATCGATTCCGGTGACTGATGTTTCGGTGCGCAGGATCGCACCCGCCTCGCGAGCGAGGGTGGCGTAGGCGCTGACGATGGCGGCCGGGTCGCAGGCATAGGCCTCGGGCGCCCAGGCCGCCGCCAGCATGCTGCCCGGATCGAGCAGCGGATTGAGTTGTACTGCCTCGGAACGGCTCACGAGTTCCACCTCGACCCCCGCCGCCCCCTGCGCGGCCCGGGTGCGCCGGAAGTCTTCCAGCTGGCGTTCCTCGGTGAGCAGCACCAGGAAGCCGATTCGCCGCAGGCCCAGGTCGTTTCCCGTCCGCTCGGCCAGCGCGTGATAGGCCGCGAGGCTGCGCGCGGCGAGGCTGCTGATGAGCGTATTGCCGGGAAAGTAGGTCCGGATGACACCCGCGGTGTTCCCGGAGGATCCCGACCCGAGCGCACCGCGCTCCAGCAGCACGGTGCCGACACCCGCCTCGGCGAGCCGGGCGGCGATCGAGGTGCCGATGACTCCCCCGCCGATGACCAGGACGTCCGTGCGCTCGGGCAGCTCGTTCACGACTGCCGGCCCACTTCCGCGGGCCGCAGCTGCCGCAGGTCGTCGCCCGCGTCCCACGGGAACAGGTGCAGATTCCAGCCGCCCAGGCAGTTGACGTAGAGGGCCAGCTGGCTCACCACCGCGAGGAAGTCGTCGCGGTCGAGCCGGTCGAGGCAGTCCAGGAAGCGCCGGGTGAAGGACCACAGGTCGTCCAGGCCGCAGTAGCCCAGGAATTCGGCCGGAATGCCGACCAGCAGGCGGGTCATGTGCCGCAGCGAATCCAGCGGCATGTCCTGGATCGCGGCGCGGACCAGACCGCCGTAGGTGGCGTAGCCGAGCGGGCGGGTCTCCCCGTTCACGAACAACAGGGTGGGCAGGACCGTCTCGAAACTCCCGGCCCCGGAAGGGATCAGCCCGCGGTGCATGTCGGCGAGTTCGCGCGGTTCGGTGAGCCAGGCCTGTTCGGTCGCGGTGTACACGTCATGGATGAGGCGGTTCGCGTCCGGATCGGCGGCGGTCAGATGCGGAATGCGGTGCCCGCCCGGCGTACCCGCCTTGCGGACCTCGGCCAGGATCGGCTGTTTGGTCGAATAGACCGAATCCCAGATCTGCTGCCCGGCGTCCAGCAGCGCGGGCAGGTCCTCGTCGCGGATCCGGCCCACCGGGGAGGCGGGCATAGGCTCGGTGAGGGTGCCGTATTTGATGCCGAGATGCTGTAGCGCGGAGCAGAATACGGTGCCGTCGGGCGCCTCGCGCCGGTCCGCGATCCGGGTGGACGCGGGCAGATGCAGCAGTGAGGGGATCGGCGCCACGTGGTACAGGTGCTGTCCCGCGACCAGCGCGTGGCCCTGCAGGCTCCGGTAGGGCAGCGCTTCCCACAGCGCGTCGGCCAGTTCGGGATTGCGATCGTCGAGTTCCGCGGTGACCGTGATACCCAGTTCGGGCCAGGCGATTTCGATCTGCCGACCGGACAACGTCTCAGCCAAGGCTTGCTCCTTCATCAGGTGAGGTGTTGCCGCTGCTACTGCTGGGCGAAGTGGTCACGGATGGCGTCGGTCTGCTTCGACATCATGTCGATGATGGTTTCGACCACCTCGGTGTCCGCGTCGGCGGCGATGGTCAGTTCGCGCGTCCAGTCGAAGAAGCTGCGGTGCGGGTCGTTGGTGATCGGCCGCACCCGGATGGCGCCGACGTAGAGGTCCACGCCCATGGTCGGTTCGATGGATCGGTAGGTCTGCGACCGCTCCAGCTCGTTGCGCCCGGCGACCTCCTGCTGGACGAGGCCGTCGCTGAACACCAGCGTGAAGTTGTACAGCGCCGGAACCCGTTCGGGTGACGCGTCTCCGACCCAGTGCACGTCCTTCGCCGCGGGCCCGGAGACGATGGACACCACCCGCAGGGCATCGCGGACAACAGACCAGACGGTATCCGGATCGGCGTCGACGATCGTCGAGTCGTACATCATATGCTTCCGCTGGATGGCCACGGGAACTCCTTGTCCGGCAAGGGGATTCCCTTGCAACAACTCACAACTGCCGTGAGCGAGTACACCCGCGACCGGGTGGCGGCGGCCAGGCGTGGAAGCCACGAAGCCGAACGCGAGCCGGGCCGCGCATTTCGTAGACTCCTCCAGTGTGAAATCGTATTTCGTTGCGCCATAATACTTTTCATCTTGGGAGAGGATGGTTCATGGCCGAGCACAATGGCGCGGAATTCGGGGAATTCGTACGGGAGATGATGCGGTGGCACTTCCACCCGGAAACCGGATCGCCATTCTGGTTGCGGCGCGCGCAGACCCTCGATTTCGATCCGCTGACCGATATCCGGGATTTCGACGACCTCGGATTGTTTCCCAATGTGGTGGACGAACTCCGCGATGTCCCTGTCCGCGAACTGATTCCCCGCGGCTACGGCGACGACCACGCCGCCGCCGTCTACGAGAGCGGCGGCACCACCGGACAACCCAAACGCGTAATGTTCACCGCGGAATGGCAGCGCCGCAATATCGAATGGTTCAGCGAACGCCTCGACGCCCACGGCGTACCCCGGAATGTCGACTGGCTCAGCGCCGTTCCCGCCGGACCGCACAATGTCGGCGCCATGGCGGTCGATACGGCGGCGGCCCGCGGCGGCCTCAACTTCGGCATCGACCTGGACCCGCGCTGGGTGAAAAGGCTGATCGCCGAGGGCCGGATGGACATGGCGAGCGCCTACACCGACCATCTCATCGAGCAGATCGGCTACATCCTGGCGAGCCAGGACGTGGGCGTGCTGTTCGCCACCCCGCCCATGCTGGAACGCCTCGCCCAGCACGATGACCTGGTCGAACTGGTGAACCGGAAGATCCGCACGATCATCTGGGGCGGAACGAGTCTGGACGCCGACACCCGGGATCTGTTGCGCGACGAGGTCTTCCCGAACACCAAACTGGTCGGCGGCTACGGCAGCACCATGATGCTGGGCACCGCGGTGGAACGCCCCGGCCTCGCCGCCGACGAACCCTGTGTCTTCGACTCCTTCGCCCCGTACACGACATTCCGGGTGGTCGACCCCGGCACCGGCCGCGCTGTTCCTTACGGCGAGCGCGGGCAGATCGTCGTGCACCACATGAGCCGAACTGCCCTGCTGGTCAACAATATCGAGCGCGATTACGCCACCCGGATCGCACCGGCGGCGGGCGGTTTCGGCGATTCCGTCGCCGACGTCGCACCCGTCGCCTCCTTCAGCGGCGCGGCCGTGATCGAAGGCGTGTACTGATGCTGACCCTCGATGTCCTCGGCCCGGGCGGTCCGTATCGGTCCCGGCGCGTGGAGACGCTCCAGGACTTCACCGGAAACCCGGTCGCGACATTGAGTCTCGCGCCCTCGCTCTACGTCACCCGCACGATGAAGACGCTGCACCGAGCGCCGGAACTGCCCCTCGACGCGCGCATCGCCGCGCTCGCGGAGGCGGGCCGGGCCTTCGCCACCGAGTCCATCGCTGGACTGACTCCGGAGGAGTACCAGTACACCGTCAGCGCGACCACCGGCATACCGATCACGGCCGTGCGCAATGCCACCGCCGATATCGCGCAGGCCCTGGCGCGGATCCAGCACAGCGTGCAGCAGGCGCGCCCGGCCGGCGCGGCCGTCTCATGGCGCGATCCGCTGACCCGCGGCGGCGCGGCGGTGTGGACCCGGCGCGGAAACGTGTTCGCCGTCCACGCGGCGGGCAATCACCCTGCGGTGCACCAGGGTTGGCTGGACGCCGTGGCGCTCGGTTATCGCGTCGCCGTCCGTCCCTCCCGGCGTGAGCCCTTCACGCCGCATCGGCTGATCACCGCCCTCCGCGCGGCCGGCGTCGGCGACGACCGAATCGTCCTGCTGCCCACCGACCACACCGCCGCCGACGACATCCTCCGGCACGCCGACCTCGGCATGGTCTACGGCGGTGACGAGGTGATGCGCAAGTACGCGGGCGATCCGCGCATCCTGCCGCAGGGTCCGGGCCGCTCGAAGATCCTCATCACCGCCGAGACGGATTGGGAGCCGATCCTCGGCACCCTCGTGGAATCGATCAGCAGCGGTGGCGGCGTCGGCTGCGTCAATGCCACCGGCGTACTCGTCGAAGGCGACCCCGCACCCCTGGCCGCCGCGCTCGCCGAACGCCTCGCCGCCCTGCCCAGCCTGCCCGCGACCGACGACCGCGCGGTCCTGCCGGTAGCGCCGATCGGTCTCGCCCGCCGCTGGGACGCCCATCTCCGGCAGCGGGCCGCGGGCACCAAGGCGTGGCTGGGCGGCGACACCATCGTCGACGACCTCGGCGACGGCCGTGCCGTGCTCCGACCGGCCGTCCATCAGGTCGACAACCCCTTCGCGGAACAGCTCGGCACGGAATTGAGTTTTCCTTGTGTGTGGATCTCATCCTGGGATCGCGCCGCCGGAATCCGGCCCCTGCGCAATACCCTCGTTCTGACCGCCGTCACCACCGACGCGGAGCTGATCGACGCGCTGGTGGCCGAGCCGACCATCGCAAATGTCTATGCCGGCGACCATCCCACCCCCTGGATGGCGCCCGGCCTGCCGCACGAGGGCTATCTCGCCGAATTCCTGATGCGTACCAAGACGGTGCTGCGCTGATCTCGTTACGGGCTTCGGCCGAGGTTGTTACGGCCTTTGTGAGTGTCTACGAAAACCCGGTCCCCGCCCGCGAACGTTTTCATGCTTACCGCCCTAGATAGCGGCCTCCGGTATTCGGTGTAATTCATCACACACGCAGTAAGGGATCAAGGAGTGACCGTGACCGCACACGCCCAAGAAACGAGTCTGCAGGAGCTGGAACGCGCCTGGCTGGACGAGGCGATCAAATTTGCCACCGACAATGTGGCGAATGGCGGCGGTCCCTTCGGGGCGCTGGTCGCCAAGGACGGCGAGATCGTCGCGATCGCCCACAACAAGGTCACCACGAACCTGGACCCCACGGCCCACGCCGAAGTGAACGCCATGCGCGCCGCCTGTCAGCAGCTCGGCACCTTCTCGCTCGAGGGCTGCATCCTGATCACCTCGTGCGAGCCGTGCCCGATGTGCCTGTCCTCGGCCCTGTGGGCCCGCGTCAGCCGCATCGTCTTCGCCGCCGACCGCCACGACGCCGCGGTAGCCGGGTTCGACGACCGCAAGTTCTACGAGCTGTTCGAGAAGAAGCCCGACGAGGTCTGGCCGACCACGATCGAGCACCTGGACCTGCCGAACCGCACCGCACCGTTCGATGCCTGGCTCGCCAAGACGGACCGCATCGACTACTGACATCCCGTACCCCGCAGGGCGGCGCATGACGATCACGTCATCCGCCGCCCTGGGTGTTTTCAGCGGGGTTTTCTCAGCGCGGCTGGCAATCGGGGCACCAGAACAGGTTCCGGGCGTCCAGCACCGAATGCAGCACCGTCGCCCCGCACAACCGGCAGGGTTCGCCGACCCGGCGGTAGACGTAGGTGCGGGGCTTGTCCTTGGCGTAAGCCGGTGCGCCGTGGTCGTCTTCGGGACGCACCACCACGATCTTGCCGCGCCGCACACCGACCTTCATCAGCTCGACGAGGTCGGCCCACAGCGCATCCCATTCGGCACGATCCAGGCGATTGCCCGAACGCTGCGGTGAAATGCCGTGGCGGAAAAGCACTTCCGCGCGATACACATTGCCGACACCGGCCAGGATCTTCTGATCCATGAGCAGGGCGCCGACCGGGCGCTGGGAGCGGCGGATGCGATCCCACGCCTTGTCCGGATCGGCGTCGCGGCGCAGCGGGTCGGGGCCCAGGCGGGCGGTGAGCGCGTCTACCTCGGGTTCGAGGAGCACCTCGCAGGCGGCGGGGCCGCGCAGGTCGATGCCGTAGAACTCACCGGAGCGGCCCGCGCCGATCAGGCGCATGCGCACCTCGCCCACCGGTTCGCCCAGGGGCAGCGGGGATTCGGTGAATTTGCCGTACAGGCCCAGGTGGACGTGCAGGACGGCACCCGAATCGTAGTGGTGCAGCAGGTGTTTGCCCCAGGCGTCGGCGCGCAGCAGCGTCTGCCCGTCGAGCCGGGCGGCGCCGTCGGCGAAGCGGCCCTGCGGGCTGGAGACTCGGACCTGACCGCCGGCGAAACGCTTGTGGTGCTCTTTCGCCAGGCGGTGCAGCGTATGGCCTTCCGGCACAGGTCAGTTGGGGAGGGCCGGGGGGATGCCGGTCTTCTCGTACTCGGCGAGGATGTCGATGCGGCGCTGGTGACGCTCCTCGTTCGACCACGGGGTGGTGACGAAGGCGTCCACGATCGCGAGCGCGTCGTCGGGGGTGTGCATGCGGCCGCCGATGCCGAGCAGCTGCGCATTGTTGTGCTGGCGGGCCAGCTGCGCGGTCTCCACGCTCCAGCCGAGGGCACAGCGGGCGCCGGGCACCTTGTTGGCGGCGATCTGCTCGCCATTGCCGGAACCACCGAACACGAAGCCCAGCGAACCCGGGTCGGCGACGGTGCGGCGGGCGGCCTCGATGCAGAAGGCGGGGTAGTCGTCCTGGGCGTCGTACTCCAGTGCGCCGCAGTCGACGACCTCGTGGCCCTGGCCCTCCAGGTGGGCCTTGACAGTGTTCTTCAGTTCGAAGCCGGCATGGTCGGCACCCAGGTATACGCGCATGCTGCGATTCTGTCAGAACTGAATAAAGTGGCCGCCATGACGTCCGACGATCAAGTTCCACCGCCGAACGCCTACGGGGGGCAAACCTCAGGCAATCAATATGGGCAGCAGTCCGGCAAGCCGCCCGCCACCGGCCCGGCCTGGAATCCCGTCACCGGGATGACCGGCTGGAACCCGCAGGTCGGCCCGCCGGGATGGGCTCCGCAGCAACCGTATTCGCCACCGCCGCCACCGGTCGTGCAGCAGACCCGGGGACTCTCGCCCTACGGCATGCCCGCCCGGCACAGCTGGGAGATCCCCATGCTGGTGCTCGTGGTGACGCTCACCGTGCTCGGCTACCTGTTCGCCATCCTCATGGTGGCGCTGGGCGAGATCAACCAGTACGTGGGGTTGTTCCTGGGCGCACCGCTGCTGGTGTGGATCGGGCGCGGCACCACCTACGCCACCATGCGCGTCAACGGGGTGAAGATGTCACCCACCCAGTTTCCCGAGGGCTACCGCATGGTGCAGGAGGCCGCCGCCCGCTACGGCATGAAGAAGGTGCCCGACGCGTACGTCCTGCTGGGCAACGGGCAGATCAATGCCTTCGCCTCCGGACACGGATACCGGCGGTTCGTCGTGGTGTACGCGGATCTCTTCGAAATCGGCGGCGCCGCACGCCAACCCGACGCGCTCGCCTTCATCATCGGCCACGAGGTCGGGCACATCGCGGCCGGGCACGTCTCGTATTGGCGGCAGCTCGGCATGTTCCTGGTGCCGTTCCTGCCCATCGTCGGCAATACGCTCATCCGCGCCCAGGAGTACACCGCCGACAATCACGGCTTCTGCAATCGCCCGAACGGCGCGGCCACGGCCATGCAGACCCTCGCGGGCGGCAAATACCTGAACTCGCTGGTCGGATTCCACGAAATGGCCGACCGCGCACCGCGGGAGAAGGGCTTCTTCGTGTGGCTGGTCAATGCCATGGCCACCCACCCGGTCCTCACCTGGCGCATGTCGGCGCTGCGCGACCGCAGCCGGCACGGGCGCATGTTCCTGCGCCCGGCACCGCCGCAACCGCCGGCCGGCGTCCCGCCGTACGGGGCTTATCCGCAACCGATGCCGAGCGGATACGGCGAGACGACGACCTACTACGACTACCGCGGACCCGCGAGCTGAAACCCGCGGACCCGCGATCGGAGACCCGGACCGCTCAGTCGAAGTTCGGGTCTTCGGTACGGGTGCGCTTGAGCTCGAAGAAGTACGGGAACGAGGCGAGGGCGACCGCGCCGTCCCACACCTTGCCCGCCTCTTCCCCGCGCGGAATGCGCGACAGCACCGGCCCGAAGAACGCCGAGTCGTTGATGTGGATGGTCGGGGTGCCGACATCCGGGCCGACCTTGTCCATGCCCGCGTGATGCGATTCGCGCAGCGCCTCGTCCAGGTCGGTGCTGTTCGCGGCCGCGGCCAGATCGGCGGGCAGGCCCACCTCGGCCAGCGACTCCTGGATCACGACGGCCAGCCGGTCGCCGCGGTCCTCCTGCGTGTACTCGTCGCGGCGGTTGTGCAGCCGGGTGCCCATCGCCGTGTACAGCGGCAGCAGCACCTTCTCGCCGTGCTCCTTGGCGGCCGCGATGGCGACGCGCACCGGACCCCAACCGGTCTTCAGCAGCTCCTCGTACTGCGGCGGCAGCCCTTCCCGGTTCTCGTTGAGCACCGAGAGGCTCATCACGTGGAAATGCGCCTCGATATCGCGGACCTTCTCGACCTCGAGAATCCAGCGGGAGGTGATCCAGCACCAGGGGCACAGCGGGTCGAACCAGAAGTCGACCCGGTCCTTCTTGGTGTCACTCACGGAAAGTCCTTTCGCAAACGGTTGCGGCCGGGCACGGCCGTCCTGCAAAGCGCAACAACCGGGATTCTCGCCGATATTTCCGGTTCGGGGGGTTAGTGTCGGGTATCGGCCTCGTCGGCGGCGTCACGACTGCGCGAAGCAGGAGGTTTCGGCATGACCACGACATCCAGGTTCGTCATCGCGGGCGGGGGGCTGGCCGCGGCCAAGCTCGCGGAGGCCCTGCGCGCCAATGATTTCGACGGGACGGTCAGTCTCGTCAGCGCGGAGGAACGGCTGCCCTACGAGCGGCCGCCACTGTCCAAGGAATGCCTGCTCGGCAAGAAAACCGTCGACGACTGCATCGTGGACACCGCGCAGTGGTACCGCGACCACCACATCGAGGTCATGCTCGGCACCACGGTCACCGGCATCGACCGCGCCTCCAAAACCATTGCCCTGCCCGACGGTACGACCCTCCCCTACGACAAACTGGCCCTCGCCACCGGATCCCGGCCCCGCAAGCTGCCGCTCCCCGGCGCGGACGCCGAGGGCGTGTACGTGCTGCGCACCGCCGAGGACAGCGAGACCCTGCTCGAATTGTTCCGCGGCGCACGGCGATTGGTGGTGATCGGCGCCGGCTGGATCGGCCTCGAAGTGACCGCGGCGGCCCGCATCGCGGGACTCGAGGTCACCGTCCTGGAGACCCAGCAGACGCCCCTGGAGGCGGCGCTCGGCACCGAGATGGGCGCGGTCTTCGGCGGACTGCACCGCGAACACGGCGTCGACCTGCGCACCGGGGTGAAGGTCGCGGAGATCGTCACCCACGACGGGATGGCCACCGGAGTGCGGCTCGGCGACGACTCCGTCATCGAGGCCGACGCCGTCCTGGTCGCGGTGGGCGCGCGGCCCAATATCGAACTGGCCGTCGACGCCGGACTGTCCACCGCGGGCGGCATCCTCGTGGACGAGAGCCTCGCCACCAGCGACCCGGACATCGTGGCCGTCGGCGATATCGCCGACCAGCAGCATCCGATCCTCGGGCAGCGCGTCCGCGTCGAGCACTGGGCCAACGCGCTGAATCAGCCCGCCGTCGCGGCGCTCACCATGCTCGGCAAACCCGGCGTCTACGACAAGCTGCCCTACTTCTTCACCGATCAATACGACCTCGGGATGGAGTACACCGGCTACGTCGCGCCGCAGCGGGAAGCCCGCGTCGTGGTGCGCGGCGATCTCGGCAAACGCGAGTTCGTGGCGTTCTGGCTGAGCTCCTCGGACCGGGTGCTGGCCGGGATGAACGTGAACGTCTGGGACGTCACCGACCGGATCAAACAGCTCATCCTGAGCGGCGAACCCGTGGACCCGGCCCGCCTCGCCGACCCGAAGAGCCCACTATGACCAGCGTCACCCCCTGAGAATCGCAACTACGTCGAATCGATGCGCCAGGCTCCGACCAATGCACGAGAGTGCCACCGCGGCGCGTCCCGAACGAAGGAGCCGATCTTGAAGTACATGCTGCTGAAGACCTACAGCCCCGCCGCCTACTGCGACACACCCATCAACGAATGGACGCCCGAGGAGATCCAGGCGCACATCGACTTCCAGCGCGCCCTCGGCGAGGAACTCGCCAAATCCGGCGAACTCGTGGACGCGCAGGGTCTCGCCGATCCCAGCCAGGCCCGGGTGGTCAGTTCGGACGGCCGGTCCGCGCCGCTCGTCACCGACGGGCCCTTCCCCGAGACCAAGGAATTCCTGGCCGGCTACTGGATCGTCGACGTGGACAACCCCGCGCGCGCCTGCGAGATCGCGGCCCAGGCCTCGGCCGCACCCGGCCCGGGCGGCAAGCCGATCGGCGAGTACATCGAGGTGCGCCAGGTCATGAGCGCTCCCGCCGCCGACCAGTAATGCCGGACACCCGGCTCGAGGACCTGCTGCGCGAGCTCGCACCGCAGGTCCTCGGCACGCTGGTGCGCCGCTACGGCGACTTCACCACCGCCGAGGACGCCTTGCAGGAGGCGATGCTCGCCGCCGCGACGCAATGGCCCGCCGACGGGTACCCGGAGAATCCGCGCGGCTGGCTCATCCAGGTCGCCCAGCGGCGGATCGTCGACACCGTGCGCGCCGAAGTGGCGCGGCGAAACCGTGAGACCGCCACGGCGCTACGAGAAATCCCCGGCGCCAACGAGTTCGGCGCGGACTCCGACCTGCTCACTGATTCCGGCCGCGACGACACGCTCACGCTGTTCTTCCTCTGCTGCCACCCCGACCTTTCACCCGCGGCCGCCATCGCGCTCACGCTGCGCGCCGTCGGTGGCCTCACCACCGCCGAGATAGCGCGCGCCTTCCTGTTGCCGGAAGCGACGATGGCGCAACGCATCACGCGCGCAAAGAAACGACTCGCCGGCCTGGAACGGCCGTTCGCCCCACCCTCGGACGGGGACACGCCCGAAGCCGTTGTGTACCAAGGTGAATGGCGCACACGCGTCGGGGCGGTGCTACACGTGCTGTACCTGATCTTCACCGAAGGACACACCAGCACCGGACCCGAGCTGCGGCGCGGCGATCTGGCCGCGGAGGCCATCCGGCTGGCCCGCGCCCTGCACCGGCTCCTGCCCGAAGACTCCGAGGTGACCGGCCTGCTCGCGCTGCTGCTGCTCACCGATTCCCGTCGCGCCGCCCGCACCGGCACGCACGGCGAACTCATCCCCCTGGCCGAACAGGATCGGCGACTGTGGCAGCGCGACACCATCATCGAAGGCATCCGCTTGGTCACCGCCACCCTCCCCGGCGGCCTCACCGGCCCGTACCAGACCCAAGCCGCCATCGCCGTCCTGCACGCCCAGGCCCCGCGTGCCGAAGACACCGACTGGGAACGAATCCTGATGTTGTACAACACCCTCGAAAAGCTCGCCCCGAACCCGATGGTCACCCTCAACCGTGCCGTGGCCACCGCCATGGTGCACGGCCCCCAAGCCGGCCTCGACCTCACCACCACCCTCGACGAACCCCTCTCCGGCACCCACCGGCTCGAAGCGGTCCGCGGCCACCTGCACGAAATGGCCGGCGACGACAAAGCAGCCATCGCCGCCTACACGGCCGCCGCCCGCCACACCGCCAGCCGGCCCGAACGCGACTACCTCATGCTCCGCGCCGCCCACCTCCGCAACCCCTGAAACCCCTGACCCGACTGCGGGATTCAGGCGGCGGTACGGAAGGCGGTTGGGCTGGAGCCGGTGTGGCGTTTGAAGGCGGCGCTGAAGCCGAAGGCGTCGGCGTAGCCTACGGCGGCGGCGACTTGCGCGGTCGTGAAATCCGTTGCGGTGAGGAGTTCTTCGGCCTCCTCCATGCGCCGCGCCGTGAGGTAGGCCAGGGGTGGGGTGCCCATGACAGTGGTGAAGCGTTTAGCGAAGAGCGCCCGTGACACGCCTGCCCGCGCGGCCAGCGACGCTACCGTCCAGGGCGCCGCGAAGCCCGTATGGATGATTTCCAGGGCGGGCGCGAGCACGGGGTCGTTCAGGCCGCGGTACCAGGCGGGGGCGTCGGGGCCGGCGTCGGCGAACCACTGCCGCAGCGTGCACACCAGGTTCCAGTCGAGCAGCCGGTCCATCATGGCCTGCGAGCCGGCGCTCTGCGCGACCGCTTGCGCCGCGGCGGATTCCACCCATTCGCAGCCGTCGAGGTCCTCACGGATCAGCAGCGTCCGCGGCAGCGATTCCACCAGGCGCTGGTGGCGGCGTGCCGACGTCCGGTAGGCGCCGACCAGGAGCGCGGTCGCACCGTCTTCCGAACCGCCCCAGCGGATTCCGCTCAAATCCTCGGCCTCGCATGCGGGATCCGGTGTGAAGCAGGCGATCTCGTATTCGGTGTGCGGTCCGCCGATGGAGTCCGGACGATCGGCGACGTAGAACGGCTGCCGGTCCCGGACCACCACGGTGTCCCCCGCCGCGAGCGGCGTCACCGTGCCGTCGCCGAGCACGAGCACTCCGCCGCCGCGCAGCACGGTGACCATGGTCAGCGGTGCGCGGTCGGCGAATCGGATGGTCCACGGCGCCGCGAGCACCGCGTGGGTCAGTACCGAGCCCTCGGCCCGGATGCCGCTCAGCAGGTGACTCAACGGATCCATGCGGCCCAGCGTAGACGAACTCCTATCGATCGGAGGCTTTCACCCATGGATCGTCCACCGGATCGCGGATGTACTGGAGTCACCGAACACCGTCTCCAGGAGGAATGTCTTGTCGAACAACGGCACCCGCACCGCGCTGGTCGTGGTCGACCATCACCGGCCCGACTCGCTGACCATGCACATCGCCCGCCGCACGATCACCCAGCTCGAGGACGCGGGCTATCGCATCGACCTGCTGGACCTGCGCGCCGAGGGCTTCGACCCGCGCATGACCGTCGCCGACCAGCCCGACTGGGGCGATCGCGAGAAGACCTACTCCCCCGAGGTCGAGGACCATATGCGGCGAATCCTGGCCGCCGACATCATCATTGCGGTCTTCCCGATCTATTGGACCAGCGTCCCGGCCGTCCTCAAGGGCTGGATCGACCGCGTCTGGAACTACGGCTTCGCCTACGGCCGCAGCAAACCCCGCCTGGCCGGAAAACGCATGCTGTGGCTCGGTCTGGGCGGTGCGGCCGCGGACGATCCGATCGTCCCCGTCCTGCAGACCATGCTGGACACCCAGCTCAGCGGCGGCATCGCGCTCTACTGCGGGCTCACCGAATCCCGGGTCGGTGTCCTGGCGGACGCCGAGGAACGCCGCCAGCGTCTGGACACGTCAGGCCGGTTCCGCCTGGACGAGGTCCTCCGGGGCGCCGAAAGAGCCGCCCAGTACGCCGATCTCCAAAACCGCTCGACCACCCTGGTCGCCGACTTCCTCGCCGCCGACCGCGTCGAACTTGCCGGCTAGCCCTGGAAGCCGGTCCAGGCGTTGCCGGTGACGAGTTCGTAGGCCTGGGCGTACTTCTGGCGCGTCACCTCGACCACCTCGGCGGGGATCTCGGGGCCGGGGTACTCCTTGTTCCAGCCGGTGGAGGTGGACCAGTCACGGACGTACTGCTTGTCGAAGGACGGCTGCGGGTGGCCGGGCTCATATTCGGAGGCGGGCCAGAAACGCGAGGAGTCGGAGGTCAGCACCTCGTCGCCGAGGGTGAGAACGTCACCGTCCCAGCCGAGTTCGATCTTCGTATCGGCGATGATGACCCCGCGCGCGGCGGCGTGCTCGGCGCCGCGGGTGTACACCTCGAGGGTCAGGTCGCGCAGCTGCCCGGCGACCTCCTTGCCCTCCTGGTTCACCACATCGTCGAACGAGATCGCCTCGTCGTGGCTGCCGAGATCGGCCTTCGTGGTCGGGGTGAAGATCGGTTCGGGCAGCTTGTCACCGTCGCGCAGACCCGGCGGCAGCTGCACACCCGACACGGTTCCGGTGCGCTGGTACTCCTTCAGACCGGAACCGGTCAGGTAGCCGCGGGCGATGCACTCGACCTTCACCATGTTCAGCGGCTTGACCCGGACCCCGCGCCCCGCGAATTCGGCGGGCACGTCGGTGGTGGAGATGATGTGGTTCGGCACATCCGCGAAGAACCCGAACCACCAGTTCGACAGCTGGGTGAGCATGGCGCCCTTACCCGGGATCGGTGTGGGCAGTACGACATCGAAGACAGACACCCGGTCCGAGGCGACCAGGATCAGCGAATCGCCGTCCTCGTACAGATCGCGCACCTTACCGGCGTGAATATGCTTCAACTGTCCTCCTCCAGGTGGGCGCGAGCGCGCGATGTGCAACCGCGCCACAGCCTACCGACGGCCCTCCGGCGTCCCCGACCAGGCCGGGCGGACGCCTGCGCGGCGGTACGCGGACATGGCAAGCTGGCAAGGTTCGCGTAGTTCTCCGTAGAGCGAAGGAGCCCCCTTGTCCGCACCGAATCTCACCCGCGAGCAGGCGATCGAACGCGCCGCGACGGTACAGGTGGAGAACTATCGGGTCGAATTGGATCTGACCGGGCAGCCCACCAATGCCGAGGAACCGCGTGACGACAGCTTCCACTCGCGCTCGACGGTGAAGTTCACGGCAACCCCCGGTGCGACCACCTTCATCGATATCGTGGGCGCGGGTGTGCGGTCGGCCGTACTGAACGGCGCCGCCCTGGACGTCAGCGGTTACGACGAGGCCGAAGGCATCACGCTACCGGGCCTCGCCGCCCAGAACACCCTGGTGATCGAGGCCGACTGCGAATACTCGCACACCGGTGAAGGTCTGCACCGCTTCGTCGACCCCACCGACAACAAGGTGTACCTGTACTCCCAGTTCGAAACCGCCGACTGCAAGCGCATGTTCGCCTGCTTCGACCAGCCGGACCTCAAGGCCACCTACGACATGATCGTCACCGCGCCCGAGGACTGGGAGGTCATCTCCAACGGCGCGGTCACCTCCACCCGCAAGATCGGCACCGTGGTCGAGCACACCTTCGACACCACGCCGCGCATGAGCACCTACCTGGTGGCGCTCATCGCCGGGCCGTACGCCAAGTGGACCGACCGCTACATCGACGAGCACGGCGATATCCCGCTGGGCATCTACTGCCGCGCCTCGCTGGCCGAATTCATGGACGCCGAACGGCTTTTCACCGAAACGAAGCAGGGTTTCGGCTTCTATCACACCAATTTCGGTGTGCCGTACGCCTTCGGCAAGTACGACCAGCTGTTCGTGCCCGAATTCAACGCGGGCGCAATGGAGAACGCGGGCGCGGTCACGTTCCTCGAGGATTACGTGTTCCGTTCCAAGGTGACCCGCGCCTCCTACGAGCGCCGCTGCGAGACCGTGCTGCACGAGATGGCGCACATGTGGTTCGGCGACCTGGTCACCATGAAGTGGTGGGACGACCTGTGGCTGAACGAATCCTTCGCCACCTTCGCCTCCGTGCTCTGCCAGGTCGGCGCCACCGAATACACCAATGCCTGGACCACTTTCGCGAATCTGGAGAAGTCCTGGGCGTACCGGCAGGACCAGCTGCCCTCCACCCACCCCATCGCCGCCGACATCCCGGACCTGGCCGCGGTCGAGGTGAACTTCGACGGCATCACCTACGCCAAGGGCGCTTCGGTGCTCAAGCAGCTGGTGGCCTACGTCGGGCTGGAGCCGTTCCTGGCGGGCCTGCGCGCCTACTTCACCGAAAACGCCTACGACAACGCCACTTTCAACGACCTGGTGAGCGCGCTGGAGCAGGCCTCCGGGCGTGACCTGTCCACCTGGGGCGCACAGTGGCTGAAGACCACCGGCCTGAACATCCTGCGCCCGGACTTCACCGTGGCGGACGGCAAGTACACGTCGTTCGCGGTCATCCAGGAAGGCGCGGAACCGGGCGCCGGTGAACGCCGCGTGCACCGCCTCGCCATCGGCGTCTACGACGACCAGGACGGAAAGCTGGTGCGCACCAAGCGCATCGAGCTCGACGTCAACCCGGTCGAGCGCACCGAGGTGCCGGAACTGGTGGGCGTGGAGCAGGGCAAGCTGGTCATCGTCAATGACGACGACCTCACCTACTGCTCGGTGCGGCTGGACCCGGCGTCGCTGGACACCGTGGTCGCGCGCATCGCCGATATCGCCGAACCGCTGCCCCGCACGCTGTGCTGGTCGGCCGCGTGGGAGATGACCCGGCAGGCCGAACTGCGGGCCCGCGACTTCGTGGCGCTGGTGCAGCGCGGCGTCGGCGCGGAGACCGAAATCGGTGTGGTGCAGCGACTCCTGATGCAGGCCAACACCGCGCTCGGCGCCTACGCCGACCCGGAGTGGGCCGCGCAGACCGGCTGGCCCGAATACGCCGACCGGCTGCTGGAACTGGCGCGCGCCGCCGCGCCGGGATCGGACCACCAGCTGGCCTTCGTCAACGCGCTCACCGGCGCCAAGCTCGCCGAGCGCCACACCGCGGTGCTGCGGCAGCTGCTCGACGCCGATCCGGCCGCGGCCGGGCTCACCGGGCTCACCGTCGACACCGACCTGCGCTGGCGGGTCGTGCAGGCGCTCGCCGCGTCGGGTGTGATCGACGCCGACGGCATCGAAACCCCCTTCATCGACGCCGAATTCGACCGCGACGCCACCGCTGCGGGACGCCGGCAGGCCGCTGCCGCGCGGGCCGCCCGCCCGCAGGCCGTGGTCAAGGAAGCCGCCTGGGGCACCGTCATGGGCGATGACACGGTGCCGAACATCACGGCTCGCGCCATCGTGGCCGGGTTCGCTCCGGTCGGGCAGGGCGAGCTGCTGACGCCTTACATCGAACGGTATTTCGCCGAGATCCCGTCGGTGTGGGAGCGGCGGTCCAGCGAGGTCGCGCAGACCGTCGTGGTGGGGCTGTACCCGCATTGGGCGGTCACCGACGAAGCGGTCGCCGTCGCCGACAAGTTCCTCGCCGAGGAGCGTCCGCCGGCCCTCCGCCGCCTCGTGGTCGAAGGGCGTGCGGGTATCGAACGTTCGCTGCGCGCACGGGAATTCGATCGGCAGTAGCAGCGGCACCGACGCAGGGAGCCCCCGCCGCATTCTCGCGGCGGGGGCTTCCCTCGTTCAGCTGAAGAATGACTGAAGACCTGAAAGGTCACTGAAGAACCGCCGTCGGACGGGTGGAACGGGCCGGATCTCCGACATCATCGCTCGCCAAGTTCGACCGCGTCGCCGACACCTGCCACAGCTACTGATCTGGGCCGATGCTGTGCGCTGCCGTGAGCGGATCTGCTCACAGCAGCGCGGCACACCGGGACGGGTGTGGTTCGGGCACCGTGAAGTCATGGCAGACAACACGACTCCGATGTTCAACTGGCGGACACGGGAACAACTCTTCGGACGGCGGGTCCTCGTCCTCGACGGGGCGCTGGACGACGACAACGGGACACTGCTCATGACGCAGCTGCTCACCCTGGCGGCGGAGGATCCGGAGGCGCCGATCTCGCTGTGGATCCATTCGCCCGGCGGGTCGGTGCCGGCCATGCTGGCGATCCGGGACGTGATGCGGCTGATCCCCTGCGAGGTGTCCACGCTGGCGCTCGGATTGGCGTGCAGCGCAGGGCAATTTCTGCTGTCGGCGGGCACGCACGGGCGGCGGTTCGCGCTGCCGCACGCGCGGATCCTCATGCATCAGGGCTCGGCCGGGATCGGCGGCAGCGCGGTGGAGGTCGATGTGCAGGCCGACGATCTGCGCTACACCGTGCAGACCGTGCTCGGGCTCATCTCCGAGGACACCCGGCAGCCCTTCGACCAGATCTACGAGGATTCGCTGCACGATCGCTGGTTCACCGCGACCCAGGCCAAGGATTACGGATTCATCGACGGCATCGTCGACTCGTTCTGGCAGGTCGTCCCGCAACGACAGAAGCTGGGGATCTCGGCATGACTTCCTACACCATTCCCAATGTCATCGCGCAGCATCCGCGCGGCGAGCGGATCATGGACGTCTACTCGCATCTGCTCACCGAACGCATCGTCTACCTGGGCACCCCCATCGATTCCGGCGTCGCCAACGCCCTCATCGCCCAGTTGCTGCACCTGGACGCGGAAAGCCCCGGCCAGGACATCAGCCTCTACATCAACTGCGAGGGCGGCGACCTGTCCGCCATGCTCGCCATCTACGACACCATCCAGCACATCGGCTCACCGGTCATCACCACCTGCGTGGGCCAGGCCATCGCCGTCGGCGCGGTCCTACTCGCCGGCGGCGCCCCCGGCCGCCGCACCATGCTCCCGCACGCCCGCGTCGTCCTCCACCAGCCCGCGGCCAGCGGCCGCGGCGCCATCCCCGACCTCATCATCCAAGCCGAGGAACTGGCCCGCCTCCGCGCCGAAGTCGAAGAAATCCTGGCCAGACACACCAACCAAACGGTCGAAACCCTCCGCCGCGACACCGACCGAGACCGAGTCTTCACCGCGCAATCAGCCCTCGACTACGGCCTCGTCGACCAAATCCTCGGCCCCCGAGGCTGATTCACGCGACGAGTGCGAGCATCACCGGCCCGGAAACCGGCCGTTGCGCAGCCGGGGAGTTGTAAGCCGCGAACTGCCGCCGCTGCAGCTCCTCGGCCACCTGCTGGGTCAACCCCCACAACGTAGTCCCAAGGGCCCCCGCAAGAGCGGCAATCATTTCGCTCGAGGGCTCTTTCCGTCCCCGCTCGACCTCCGACAGGTACTGCGGCGAAATCCCGGCCCGCCCAGCCGTTTCGGTGAGCTTCTCCCCTTGCCCCAACCGCAGACTCCGAAGCTGTTCCCCCAGCGCCTCCCGCCACAACGGCTCTCGCGCCGCACCCCGCCGCGCCTCCCGCGGCCGATCCTCACGCCCACCAGGAATAGCGGTCAACCGCGGTTTCTCGGACATACCCCCGAGCCTAAGTTCCCGCACACCGATCCCGCGCCCCGATCTGCTCACAGCGAAACCCGAAGGGGGTTTGGGGGCCCGAGGCCCCCAAACTGCCCATCAGCGATTCAGACAGCCGGTCAGACGCGGCCGATGGCGGCGGCCATGACGCGGACGGCCGAGACCAGGCCGTCGATGAGCTCGCCCTGACGGCAGGAGCTCAGGGCGGCGGTGGCGCCGAGCTGGCAGACGCGGTCGTTGGCGCGTTCGGCGACATCGCGGCCGGAGCGCACCTCGACGGAGTTGGTGTTCGGGTCGACGGCGATGAGCACCGAGCGCGCGGCTTCCGGGGTGGTCGGGAACAGCGCGTCCGCGCCGGCGCCGGAGTCCGAGCCGAGGTCGCCGATGTAGATGTTGAACCGGACCTTGGTGGCGCGGGTGGCATCGGTGAGCGTGTTGTCCATGAGCAGGCGCTCGTTATCGGTGAACGGCACATCGCTGAAGATGTCGCCGGCCTCGTGCACGCCGGACACGCGTCCGCTGGTGGTGACGGCGAATCCGTGCGGTAGTTCGGCCTCGTTCACCGCGGGCCAATTAGAACTTGCCACTTGCCCGGCCTCCGATCAGCTCCGCACCGGCGGATTCGATAGCCGCATGGTTGCCATGCGAGTCTGCAGTGTCGTGATGACCGGAACCGGTCACCTCGTCGGTCGCGCTCCACAGCACCGGCGGCTGCGTCCACTTCTCACCGAGTTCGTAGTGCGCCGGCCTCTTGCCCGGCAGCGGCTTACCGAGGAACGACAATCCGGCGATCACCAGATAGATCGCAAGCGGGATGCCGACGTAGATCAGCACTGTCTGGAGAATGCTCACGGCCCAACGGTAGTCGATGCCCCCCTCACTACTACGACCGGTAAGGGTCAGTGCGACCGTGTCGTAACAAACATCTTTCACACCAGCCAGGCAGTCGAGTTTGCCGGAAGTTTCCTCGCAGTAATCGGGGCACTGGCCAGCACAACGTCCCCGGCGGGCAACAGGATCGCCGAATCGGTGGCATTCAGCACGCACAGCAGCCCGCCGTCCCGCCGGAAAGCCAGGCAGCCGGGAGGACTTCCGTACCACTCCAGCCCCGGCCCCGCGAATTCCGGCCGCACCACCCGCAATTCGATGGCCATCCGATACAGCGACAGCATGGAGTCCAGCCGTTCCAGCTGCTTCTCCACGGTCAACTGCGCCCACGCGGGCGGCATGGGCAGCCACGGTGTCCCTGTGGTGAATCCGAACGGCGACCGCTCACCCTCCCACGGCAACGGCACCCGGCAGCCGTCGCGCCCGCGCTGCGTGTGCCCGGACCGTTCCCACACCGGATCCCGCAGCGCGGCGTCGGGCAGGTCGTCCACGTTCGGCAGCCCCAATTCCGCACCGTTGTAGACGAATACGGCGCCCGGCAGAGCCAGTTCCAGCAGGATCATGGCCCGGGCCCGCGCCTGCCCGGCCGCGCCGCCGCCGTAACGGGTGACCTCACGCTCGATATCGTGGTTCGAGAGTGTCCAGGTGGCGCTGGCTCCGACCGCTGCCACCGCGTTCAGCGAGTTGTCGACGGCATCGCGAATCCGGTCCACCCGGAAGGGTGTTTCGGCCAGCCGGAAGTTGAAGGCCATGTGCAGTTCGTCGGGCCGCACGTATTCGCCGAAGCGGGTGTTGTCGTCCACCCACACCTCGCCGATGGCCACCGCGTGCGGATACTCGTCCATCACCTTGCGCAGGCGGCGGTGGATCTGGTGCACGCCCGGATTGTTGAAGCGCGGATCGTCGTCATTGTGCGAGAGCAGCCGGGTGTCCAGGCCCGCCATATCGGGCAGCCCGGCCGGTTTGGCCATGCCGTGCGCGACATCGATCCGGAATCCGTCCACGCCGCGGTCCAGCCAGAACCGCATGGCCTGCTCGAAATCGGCTGCGACCTCGGGGTTTTCCCAGTTCAGATCGGGTTGCTCCGGCGCGAAGATGTGCAGATACCACTGCCCGGGTCTCCCGTCCGCCTCCCGGACGCGGGTCCACGCCGGACCGCCGAAGATGCTCGGCCAATTGTTCGGCGGCGCATCACCATTCGGCCCGCGGCCGTCCCGGAACAGATACCGCGCCCGCTCCGGACTGCCCGGTCCGGCGGCCAGCGCCGCCCGGAACCACGGATGCTGATCGCTGGTGTGATTCGGCACCAGATCCATGACGACCCGCATCCGCCGGTCGTGCGCCTCGGCAATGACCTCGTCGAGCGTCGCGATCCCGCCGAACAGCGGGTCGATATCGCGCGGGTCGGAGACGTCGTATCCGCCGTCCGCCATCGGTGATCGCATCACCGGGCAGAGCCACAGCGCATCCACCCCCAGCAGTTCCAGATAGCCGAGCTTGTCGCGCAGCCCGCCCAGATCGCCGACGCCGTCACCGTCGGAGTCCGCGAACGAGCGGGGATACACCTGGTAGAACACGGCCGATCGCCACCACGGCACCGAGGGCACGGCTTCGGCGGATTCGTCTCTCACAGCCGTAGTGTGCCAAAGCACACCGACTTTCGCGTGCCCGTCGGCGACACTTGTCCAGTTTCAGCAAATAGTCAGCGGACGCGGGGTGTGATCGGAAACACTGTGGGCGCGTAGGTGTTCAGCGTAAGTAATTCAGAACGGCGAGTTCATGAGCGAATTGGCGGCCATCTCCAGGTAGTCGAGCAGCTGCTTGCGGTGCGCGTCGTCGAGCTTCTCCGGCTCGATCTCCGCCACCGCGATGTGCATGGCCCGCAGCCACGCGTCCCGCTCGATCGGCCCGACCTTGAACGGGTGGTGCCGCATCCGCAGCCGCGGGTGCCCGCGCTCGTCGCTGTAGGTGCGCGGTCCACCCCAGTACTGCTCGAGGAACATCCGCAGGCGTCGTTCGGCCGGGCCCAGGTCCGCTTCCGGGTAGAGCGGCCGCAACACCTCGTCCTGCGCCACCTCCCGGTAGAACGCGGCCACGATCCGGCGGAAGGTCTCCGCCCCGCCGACTGCCTCGTAGAAGGAAGTCGCAGTCTGCTGCTCACCCGAAGTCACAGTGCCTATTTTGCCTCCGCTCCGCTCCGGCGGGCTTGCGGCCCCGAAGTCTCGTTCTTCCCTCCTCCGCTCCTCCGCTTCGCTCCCCCGCTGCGTCAGTCCAGAACGAGACGGCCGCAAGCCTCTCAGGCGGACCTTTTCGGGGCTCTGACCGCCTGAAACGGACCCCCGCCCCGATGGTTACGGGCTGTTCATCCGAATGTGCCCGACAATGTGTCGAAAGAGATGGCAATGTCCGCCATTCCATGGTCAACTGGGTGGCAGTCTGCCGAGATACCACACAATCGGACGAATACGAATTCGGGGTATACCCATGAAGCAGCGGCACAGCGCCAGGCAAGAGGCGCGGACACACCGACAACTCCAGCCCGCCGACGTCCACAATCGTGGGTCGGGGGCTACTCCGCTGCATGCAGTAATTTCCGAGCCTTATCCCGAGCATTCTCATGCGGGCGCTCATCCCGAGCCTGCCCATCCGGGCGCGCATCATGATCATCCTGCTGCGCATCATCCGCCCGAACCTCCCGCCGTTTCCAGCTGGGCCAAACGCCGCGTCCTGCTGTTGAACGCCACGTACGAACCGCTGACCGCGCTCTCCGCGCGTCGCGCCATCGTGCTGCTGATCTGCGACAAGGCCCAGACCGTGCACGACAATCCGGAAGGCCCGGTGGTGCATTCCGCCGGCACCTCGGTGTCGCTGCCCTCGGTCATCCGGTTGCGCAATTACGTGCGTGTCCCCTACCGCGCTCGCGTGCCCATGACCCGCGCCGCGCTCATGCACCGTGACCGGTACCGCTGCGCCTTCTGTGGCGGCAAGGCCGAGACCATCGACCACGTGATCCCGCGCAGCCGCGGCGGCGCGCATTCGTGGGAGAACTGCGTGGCCTCGTGTGCGCCCTGCAACCATCGCAAGGCCGACAAACTGCTCAGCGAGCTGGGCTGGACCCTGCATCACCCGATGGTGGCACCCAAGGGCCCGCATTGGCGGCTGCTGTCGTCCAGTTCGGAACTGGATCCGACGTGGCTGCAGTACCTCGGCGAGGGTGCCGCGTAGATCTTCTTGCGCGTCAAGAGGATTCGAGCACCATGGTGGCCCAGGTACCCGGTTCCAGGGCTTGGAACAGGTGCGGCAGGTCGCCGGGATAGGCGATGTAGTCGCCGGGTCCGAGTTCCTCCGGGGCATCGGACAGGCCGACCAGTGCGCGGCCGGCGCAGAGCACCACGTGTTCCATGACGCCGTGCATGTGCGGTTCGGAGCGGCGGGCCTCGCCGGGTTCGGCGGCGATGCGGTAGAAGTCGCGGCGAACATTGGGCGGGGACGCCGAGAGCAGGATGGTCCGGTAGTCGGCGTGCTCCGAGAGGACGGCCGGGCCCTCACCCGCGCGGATCACCTGGACGCGGGGGCGCGGCGGGTCGAACAGGCGGGAGAACGGGATCTCGAGGGCGACGCACAGCGCCCACAGGGTTTCCAGGCTGGGGTTGCCGCTGCCGGATTCCAGTTGGGAGAGCGTCGATTTCGCGATGCCCGCGCGCTTGGCCACTTCGGTGAGCGAGATTCCGGAGCGGGCGCGTTCGCGCCGCAGGGCGGCGGCGATGGTCTCCTGCGGGGTGGTGGGCGCGGGCGGCATGTCGTCGTGGGCAGTCATGATCGCTCCAGACGGTACCGCGCCGGGGCCTGAAATGACCCTTTGACGGACAGGGCTGTTTCGTTCACTATAGACAACATGCGTTCGATATGGCGAACACTGGATCGGGGTGTGCTGACCGGTATTGCGGCGATCTGCCTGGCAGTCGCCATTATCGGCGTGTCCTACGGCGCCACCGCCGTCACCTCCGGCTTCCCCACCTGGCTACCCATGCTCATGAGCGTGGCCGTGGTGGCGGGCGGCTCCGAGTTCGTCTTCCTCGGCATTCTGACCGCGGGCGGCAGCCTCATCGCCGCCGTGCTGGCCGGGCTGCTGGTGAACGCCCGCCACGTCCCTTACGGCCTGTCCGTGCCGGACGTGGTCGGCACCGGCTGGCGCCGCCTCCTCGGCACCCACGTCATGAACGACGAATCCGTCGCCATGGCACTGGCCCAGCCCGACCGCGAACGCCGCCGCGCCGCCTACTGGCTCTGCGGACTCGCAGTGGTGGCCGCCTGGCCCATCGGCGCGGCAATCGGCGCGGAACTGGGTTCGATAGTCCCCAATCCCAACGCCTTCGGCCTGGACGCCGTCTTCCCCGCCGTCCTGATCTCACTGGTCCTGCCGGCCCTCCGCGACCCCGCCACGCGCACAGCGGCTCTGGCGGGTGCGGCAGTGGCCGCCCTCGCCACACCCTTCCTGGGCGCCGGCATCCCCGTCCTGCTCGCCCTGACCGCCGTTCTGCTGGTCGTGCGCCGCGCAGGCAAGACGTCCGGCGCAGAGCCTGATTCGAGTGCGGATGCGGAACCGGTACCCGCAGGGCGCGATACCGGCATCGTTTCCAGCTCTGTCGAAACGGCCGCAGCAGGGGTAGATGACGCGGCCCGATCCGCAACCGTATCGGCGGGCTGCGGTGGGTAGCACGCTGCTGGCAGGTGCGATCGCGCTGGCGGTGGGCACCTTCGCATTCCGCTTCGCGGGCCCGGCCCTGCGCAAGCGAGTGACGATCTCGCCGCGAACGATCAAGCTCCTGGAGATCGCCTCCGTCGTACTGCTGACGGCGTTGGCAGTAACCACCCTCATGCCCTCCGGCAAGGGCAACTTCGGATTCGCTCTGCCCGCAGGCGTTCTCGTCGCGGCGGTGCTGGCCTGGCGCAAAGCACCGCTGATCGTCGTCATCCTGTCGGCCGCGGTCATCACTGCCGGCCTGCGCATGCTCGGCGTGCACTGACACCGAAACCGGCCGTGCCTCAGGGCATCAGCTGGTGAGCAGGGGCATTCCGGTGCCGCGGCGGCGGGCCACCGAGCCGTAGCGGGCGTCGAGGCGGAGCCAGGTGCGGGCGGCCCGGACTCGGACTATCTCGTCGACGGAGATGCGGCGGGAGTCGGTTTTCTCGCCGCCGTGGGGGATGAAATCCATGGCGGCCAGGGCGAATACCACTCGCATGGGGACTTCCACCTTCTCGCCGCTGCCGGAGACGGTGAGGACCGTCTGGTCCAGCAGGGAGGCGGGCGGGCCGTGACTACTGCCGTGTTCCTGGGCCAATTGCGCGCCACGCTCGGCCAATTCGACGAGCATGCGGGCGGGCACGTCGTCGATGTGGACGAAGCCCGCTTCCGGCGGCAGGGCGGTGCGCCAAGAGGAGTCCATGGCGAAGCCCAGATCCAGCGGATTGCCGGAGTCGGGGCCGTGCAGGCCCGCCAGGATGGTGTCCGCACCGACGGTCACGTCGTCCATGCCGAGTTCCGCGACCACGGTCCGCACCGCGAGCGCCTCGAACCCGGTTGCGGCCCAGGCGGAGACGTAGCGGTCCCCGCGGCGGCGCAGCCGGATCACCGAAGCGGGATCCAGCCGCACCGCGTGCGAGATGAAAGTGGCGAGGTTTTCGCGTTCCGCCGGGTCGGGAACGTACAGCGTGAGTTGTCCCGAGCCCACTGTCAGTCGGCCAGCCACTGCGCCAGGTAGTCGCGTTCCTCGGTGCTGAGGCGGCGTAGTCGCTGCGTATCGATATCGAAGGCAGCGAGCTGCGTGGAGGCCACCACGGCCGCCGGGGAGTCCGGCGCGGACCCGGCCGCGCGCACCTCGTAACCGACCGTGAAGTCCACGGCACGCAGCCGCTCGATCCACATGGATACGTCCAGCGGCGAATCCTCGTGCCGCAGCTGGCCCTTGTACTGCACGTGCAGGTCGGCCAGCACGCAGCCGGACCGCAGTTCGACCGTGGGCCGTTCGTCGAGGAACAGCCACGGAATGCGGGCCTCTTCCAGCAGGGTCACCATGCGCGCATGGTTGATGTGCTGGAAGGCGTCCATATCGGACCAGCGCACCTCGACCTTCGTGTGGAAGCGCTTGGGCTGATCGGGACGGACCCCGGAGGCCGTGGACACGGCCTCCCCCGAGCTCAGCGCACTCTTGCCATGGCCGTTCAGCGAACCGACACTCGTCAACGCGGTACCTCCGATTGCGCACCCACCCCGCTCACCATGCTGCGCACCTGCCGCGCCGCAACCGACAGCGTGGCCAGGTCGTGGGTTCCGGATTCGAACAGTTCCGAGAGTGCCGCGCGGGCGCGACCCAGCCGGGACTGGTTTTTCGACTCCCAGTATGCAATTTTCTCTTCGGCCGTCTCCTCCGGGTCGCCGGCGGAGAGCACGTCGAGGGTGAGCGAGCGCAGCGACCCGTACATGTCGTCTCGTAAAGCCAGCCGGGCCAGTGCGTGCCAGCGATCGCCGCGTTCCAGGTGGCTGACCGCCTGCAACAGCCAGTCGATCTTGAGGTGATCGTTGAGCGCGTAGTACAGCGCGCCGACCTCTTCGCCGCTGCGATCGGTGATGTCTGCGATATCGAGCACATCGAGCAGCGGGAACAGGTTGAGCAGTCCGAAGACCTCGGTGGCCAGTTCCGAGGGCGCGCCCTGGTCGATGATGGCCTGCGACTGCTCGTTCAGCGTGTCGATGTGGTGTCCGCGCAGCCAGCCCGGGACGCGTGGCGAGAGCGTCCGCACGCCTTGTGCGTAGCGGTGGATCTCCGCGCCGACCGCGATGGGTTGCGGCCGGTTGTTGAGCAGCCAGCGGGACGCGCGGTCGAGGGTCCGCTTGGTCTCCAGCTCCAGGGCGTCCTTCATGCCGGTGGAGACCTCGGCCTCGCGAATCCGGTTCCACACCGAATGCAGGTCGAAGATCTGGGTCGCGGCGGTGAAGGCGCGCACCGAATCCGAGGCGGAGGCCCCGATCTCCTCACCCAGCCGGAAGGCGTAGGTGATGCCGCCCAGATCCACCATCTCGTTGACGAGCATGGTGGTGGTGATCTCGCGGCGCAGCCGGTGCCGCTTGATGGCGGCGGCGAAGCGGGTGCGCAGCGGGGTCGGGAAGTACTGCGGCAGCCCGGCGGCGAAGTAGGTGCTGTCGGGCAGGTCGCTGGACAGCAGGTCGGCCTTGAGCGAAAGCTTCACGTGCGCCATCAGATTCGACAGTTCCGGCGAGGTGAGGCCGGTGCCCTGCTCCGAGCGCAGCTTCATCTGAGCGTCGGTGGGGAGCGCTTCCAGTTCCCGGTCCAGTCCGCGCTTGTCCTCCATCTCTTCGATGAGGCGCTTGTGCACGTTCAGCATGCGCGGAGCTTCGGCCCGGGACATACCCATGAGGTAGTTCTGGGACACGTTGTCCGCCAGCACGAGTGCCGAGACCTCGTCGGTCATGGCGGCCAGCAAGGGGTTGCGTTCGGCTTCGGGGAGTTCGCCGTTGGACACGACGCCGTCGAGCAGGACCTTGATATTGACCTCGTGGTCGGAGCAGTCCACACCCGCGGAGTTGTCGAGAGCGTCGGTGTTCATCTTGCCGCCGTGACGGCAGAACTCGATACGACCCAGTGCGGTGGCGCCCAGGTTGCCGCCTTCACCGATCACCGTGACCCGCAACTCGTTCGCGTTCACGCGGACCGCGTCATTGGACTTGTCGCCGACCTCGGCATTGGTCTCGGTACTGGCCTTGATGTATGTACCGATACCGCCGTTCCACAACAACTGCACCGGCGATTTCAGGATCGCCCGGATCAACTCCGGCGGCGACAACGCGGTGATGCCATCGGCCAAACCCAATGCGGCACGAACCTGTTCACTGACCGGCACCGACTTCACCGTCCGGTCATAGACACCGCCGCCGGCACTGATGAGGTCGCGGTTGTAATCCGCCCACGACGAACGCGGCAGCGCGAACATGCGCTCGCGCTCAGTGAAGGAAGCCTCCGCATCCGGGGTCGGGTCCAGGAAGATGTGCCGGTGATCGAACGCGGCCACCAAACGGATGTGCCGCGACAACAGCATCCCGTTGCCGAACACGTCACCGCTCATATCGCCGACACCGACAACGGTGAAGTCCTGGGACTGGGTATCGATGTCCATCTCGGCGAAATGCCGCTTCACGCTCTCCCACGCGCCCTTGGCGGTGATGCCCATCGCCTTGTGGTCATAGCCCGCCGAACCACCCGAAGCGAAGGCGTCACCGAGCCAGAAACCATACGAGTTCGCCACATCATTGGCGATATCGGAGAACGTCGCCGTGCCCTTGTCCGCGGCAACCACCAGATACGTGTCGTCACTGTCGCGGCGCAGCACCCGCTCCGGCGGAATGACCTCACCACTGACCCGGTCCACATTGTCGGTGACATCGAGCAGACCGGAAATGAACGTGCGATAGCAGGTGACGCCCTCGGTCTGCAGAGCCTGACGATCGGTCACCGGATCCGTGGTCGCGGCCGGCGGCTGTTTCACGACGAAGCCACCCTTGGCCCCGACCGGGACGATGACCGCGTTCTTCACCGCTTGCGCCTTCACCAAACCCAGGATCTCGGTGCGGAAGTCCTCCAGCCGATCCGACCAACGCAACCCACCACGCGCCACCGGACCGAACCGCAAGTGCACGCCCTCGACCCGCGGCGAGTACACCCAGATCTCGAACTGCGGCCTGGGCTTGGGCAATTCGGTGATCTCCTGCGGTTCGACCTTGAACGACAGGTAATCCCGGGAGCGGCCCTCGGCGTCGGTGACGTAGTAGTTCGTCCGCAGGGTGGCCTTGATCAGGCCGAGGATGGCGCGCAGGATGCGGTCGGCATCCAGGCTGACCACATCGTCGATACGGTGCCGGACCGCGCCCTCGAGGTCGCGGGCATGCTCGGGGTTGGCCGAGTCCGGATCGAAGAGCGCGCCGAACAGGTCGACGAACATCTTTGCCACGTCCGGGTAGGTGAGCAGCACCCGGGTGATGGCGGCCTGGCTGTAGGGGAATCCGGCCTGCTGCAGGTACTTCGAGTAGGCCCGCAGGATGGAGACGGTGCGCCAGTGCAGGCCGGCGCGCAGCACCAGTTCGTTGAGGCCGTCGGCTTCGGCGCGGCCGAACCAGAGGGCTTCGAAGGCGTCGGTGAAGCGTTCCCGCAGTCCGCGTACCTGGGCGTCGAGCGCGTCCAGGCGGCCGGCCGATTCCACGAGTTCGGCGTCCATATTGCGGTCCAGCGCGCTGCGCAGCAAGTCGGGCCGGGCCAGCAGGCCGAAGTCGTAGATCCATTGCCGGAGACCGTGTTCCAGCTCCACCTCGTGCGGCCGCTCGTCGACGACCTCGACGCCGAGGCTCTGCAGGACGGGCAGCACCTGGCTCAGGGAGATGCCGGCGCCGCCGATGTAGAGGGTGAAGCGCCAGGTTCCGGGGGTGGAATCGGCATTGCGGTACAGGTATTGGTCGATGCTGCCGTCCGGGAGGGCCTGCAGCCGGACGATGTCGTCGAGGGCGCGGCAGGACTCGAAGTCCTCCTTGTAGCTCTCCGGCAGTCCCTCTACATAGCGTTCCAGCACAACGGGATCCAGAGTGCTGGAATTGGCCGCCTCGTCGCGCAGGTGGTCGTCCCAGGTGCGGCTGGCCTCGGCGAGCAGCCGCTGGATGCGCAACCGGTTGGCTTCGGAGGTGTCGGCGACGGCGCCGTGGTCGGGCAGGCGCACGGTGAAATACACACTGGCGAGGTCGCTTTCGGAGACCCGCGCCGAGTAGTCGATGGATTCACCGCCCAGTTCGCGCACCAGGATGTCCTGCATCTCCAGGCGGACCCGCGTGGTGTAGCGGTCGCGCGGCAGGTAGACCATGCAGGCCACGAAGCGGCCGTAGCCGTCCATGCGCATGAACAACCGGACCTGGCGGCGCATGCCGACGTTCAGGACCGCACTGGCGGTGCGGCGCAAGGTGTCTCCGTCGGAGGAGAACAGTTCGGTGCGCGGGAAGGACTGGATGACCTCGAGCATCTCCTGGCCGGAGAAGGAGTCCAGGTCGAAACCGCTGGCTTCGATGATGGACCGCACCCGGCGTTCGATGACCGGGATGTCGAGCACGTTCTCGTGCAGCGCGGTGACGGTGAAGACGCCGATGAACAGGTGTTCGCCTGTGACAGCACCGGTTTCGTCGAAATCGGCCACGCCGACGAAGTAGGGGTAGACCGCGCGGTGCACGGTCGCCGGGACCAGGCCCTGGGTGAGCATGAGCAGCGGCTGGTCGCCGCTGTTGTCGGGGACGCGGAAGTCGGTGCCGTCCGGTGACCCGAGCACGCCGAGGCTGGTGCCGGGCACCATGACCGATTTGGCCTGTCCGTCGACGGTGGTGCGCTCGTAGCGCGCGTAGCCGAGGACGGTGAAGTGACCGTCGGCGAGCCAGCGCAGCAGGTTGGCGCAGTCGGTGAGATCGGTTGCGCCGATGGGGGTGATGCCCTTGTCCGCGATCGCGTCGAGCTCGTCGGCGACCCGGCCCTGGGTCTCGCGCATGGCCTCGGTGTCACCCATGACCTGACGGACATCGGTGAGCACATCGGGCAGCGCGGCGGCGGCGCGCTCCAATTGCTCGGCGCTGGTGGACGGATGCAGCTGCACATGCATCCAGGACTCGCGCAGCCCCGTGGCGCCGTTGCCGTCGACCTCGTGTGGCACAGCGGTTTCCAGGCGGCCGGCGGCATCGCGGGTGACCTCGAAGATGGGGTGCACGATTTCGCTGACGCTGATGCCCAGCCGGCTGAGCGAGGAGGTGACCGACTCCACCAGTAGTGGCATGTCGTCGGTGACCATCTGGACGGCGACGCCGAGTTGCGCGTCGTCATCGGCGTGATGCACCCGGACCACGGCGGTGCCGGGCGTGCGCTGCATGGCGAGATCCACGTGGCAGCGGAAAATATGGGTGGAGGTCGTCGGGATCGCGCAGTCCGCGTCCCCGGCATCCACGTGTCGGAAATACGCCTCTTCGAGCGAGACCAGATTGCCACGCAGAGACGCGGGCAAACTCGCAGCCCACGCGGCACTGGACAACTCGGACGAGACCGTCATTTCGCCAACTCCCTCGGATTCGGTTCCGTAACAAAGTGACGCCGCTCCGAGAGTAGCTGGACGCCGGATGCACCGGGCTGAATTCCTCCCAATGCTGTAACGCGTCTCACAATACGGACAAACCGGACGGTATCGCTCGTGTCGGGTCTGCCCGAAATCGCCAGGTCGGGGACGACAAACCTTGCACCAAAACGGATTTCACACACAAATGCATACGCGAAACTGCCGAGTTCGCTGCTCGATAGCCGTTCACCTGCAATGCCGCAACACGCCACCTGGCAAACCACAAGCCATCCAGCAAACAACCCTCAGCTTGCCCGGCGATGACACCTCCGTCACCACCAAGCGAACCGTGACCCCGAGGGCCCACCGCGGACTCTCGGGACACGTCACTTGTATACGCCCCGGGACAGACGCCGGCACGCCCACCCCTCCCACAGCCGGAGTCCGGACCCGCCTTGTCCCCCTTGGGGTCTCAGGAGCGCACCCCTGAGACCTCCGCGAGGGCGAGAGCAATGTCCTTCCCCGGGGTCTTAGGGGTTTATCCCTGAAACCCCGGTCCTCCGCCTTCGGGCTTCGGGGCCTCAAGGGTTTATCCCTGAGACCCAGGTCCTCCGCCTTCGGGGATTCAGGGGTCTACCCCCGAGAGCCCGGTCCTCCGCCTTTCGGGTTTCAGGGGTTTACCCCTGAGAGCCCCGGAGAGTTCGGTTATCCGCGGGTGAGCTTGCGGTGGGTGACCCGGTGCGGGCGAGCCGCTTCCGGACCCATGCGCTCGATCTTGTTGGCCTCATAGGCTTCGAAGTTGCCCTCGAACCAGAACCATGCGGCCTCGTTGTCGTCGTTGCCCTCCCACGCCAGGATGTGGGTGCAGGTGCGGTCCAGGAACCACCGGTCGTGGGAGATGACCACGGAGCACCCGGCGAAGTTCTCCAGAGCGTTCTCCAGCGAGCCCAGGGTCTCGACGTCGAGGTCGTTGGTGGGCTCGTCGAGCAGGATCAGGTTTCCACCCTGCTTGAGGGTCATGGCCAGGTTCAGGCGGTTGCGCTCACCACCGGAGAGCACCCCGGCCGGCTTCTGCTGGTCCGGGCCCTTGAACCCGAAGGCGGAAACGTAAGCGCGGGAAGGCATTTCCTGGCTGCCGACCTGGATGAAGTCCAGCCCGTCGGAAACCGTCTGCCACACCGTCTTGTTCGGGTCGATGCCGGCGCGGTTCTGGTCGACGTAACTCAGCTTGACCGTGTCACCGACGCGGACGGTGCCGCTGTCCGCGTTCTCCAGGCCGACGATCGTCTTGAACAGCGTCGACTTACCGACACCGTTCGGTCCGATGACGCCGACAATGCCGTTGCGCGGCAGCGTGAACGACAGATCCTTGATGAGCTGCCGGTCGCCGAAGCCCTTGTCCAGGTGCTCGACCTCGACCACGACATTGCCGAGGCGCGGGCCGGCCGGAATCTGGATCTCCTCGAAATCCAACTTCCGCATCTTCTCGGCCTCCGCGGCCATTTCCTCGTAGCGGCCGAGGCGGGCCTTGTTCTTGGCCTGCCGGGCCTTGGCGCCGGAGCGGACCCAGGCCAGCTCCTCCTTGAGGCGCTTCTGCAGCTTCTGGTCCTTCTTGCCCTGGACCTCGAGCCGCTCGGCCTTCTTCTCCAGGTAGGTGGAGTAGTTGCCCTCGTACGGGTAGGTGCGGCCGCGGTCGAGCTCGAGGATCCACTCGGCGACATTGTCGAGGAAGTACCGGTCGTGGGTGACGGCCAGCACCGCGCCCGCGTACGAGGCGAGGAACTGCTCGAGCCACAGCACGGATTCGGCGTCGAGGTGGTTGGTGGGCTCGTCGAGGAGCAGCAGGTCGGGCTTGCTCAGCAGCAGCTTGCACAGCGCGACGCGGCGGCGCTCACCACCGGACAGGTTGGTGACGGGCTCCTCGGGCGGCGGGCAGCGCAGCGCGTCCATGGCCTGCTCCAGCTGGGAGTCGACGTCCCACGCGTCGGCGTGGTCCAGGTCCTCCTGCAGCTTGCCCATTTCTTCCATGAGCTCGTCGGAGTAGTCGGTGGCCATGAGCTCGGCGATCTCGTTGAAGCGGTCCAGCTTCACCTTGATCTCGCCGAGGCCCTCCTCGACATTGCCGCGGACGGTCTTCTCTTCGTTGAGGGCCGGTTCCTGCATGAGGATGCCGACCGTCGCGCCGGGCGCCAGCCAGGCCTCACCGTTGTTCGGCTGGTCCAGTCCCGCCATGATCTTCAGCACGCTCGACTTACCGGCGCCGTTCGGACCGACGACACCGATCTTGGCGCCGGGGAGGAAGTTCAGGGTCACATTGTCGAGTACGACCTTGTCGCCATGAGCTTTGCGAACCCCTCGCATTTGGTAGATGAACTCAGCCATATGGGCAAGCCTAACTGTGTTGTGTTGCCGGTTCTCCGGCAGTATCGGTATCGGGTTCCGCCTGTGGAACGGGGTCCGGCCGGTCGCTGCGGCCAAAGTGTTTGCGCAGCACGGGAGCCGTGCAACGAGCCAGATCGGGGCCCAGCGCCAGCGCTCGCATCTCCAGGTCGCAGCGCTCCACACCGTCCCGTGTCGTGTACTCGTTGGTGCGCAGCTGACCGTAGACGATGACCGGGTCGCCCCGCTGCAGAGACTGTTCGGCGCCTTCCACGAGCCGACGCCAGCAGTTCACTGTCAGATACAACGTACCGCTGTCCACCCAATCCCCGGTGGGTTGATCGAATCGCCGGGATGTACTGGCGAGCCGGAACGAGATCACGGACTCGCCGTTGGGCAGCGCTCTCCGGGTCGGATGTGTGACAACCCGCCCTATCAATGCCAGGTTCGCTTCGTACACCGTTCTCCCCCTTGCCGTTTCGGCCGATACGATTGGTCCCTTCAAGCTTGGACCGCCCGGACGGCGCGCAACAGCCACAGCTGGGTGAATGTGGATAACTTCCGCGTTGTGAACAGCTAGAGAGTCGCAACGTCGGTGTTCGCGCCACACAGCACGACCACCGGCCGCTCCCCCGCCATCGGCACATATGCGCCGCTCTGAATGGCGGCCACGGCCGCCGCTCCCGCCGGCTCCACGACCAGCCGGAACTCCCGCCACAGATACTCCCGCGCCATGACGATCGCATCGTCGCTGACCAGCGTCGAACGCACCGCATACCGCTGCGACACCTCCATCGCGATCTCCCCGATGCGATTGGCCCCCAACGAATCCGAGGCCACACTGTCGACATCCACATCGACCGGCCGCCCGGCGGCCAGCGCCGCGTGCAACGTCCCCGCGCCCTCGGGTTCCACGCCGATCACCCGCCCGCGCAGCCCCAGCGCCACAGCGATGCCCGCGACCAGTCCCCCGCCCCCGACCGCGGCGAGCACGGGCGGCCGCCCTCGCACCTGTTCCTCGATCTCCAGCCCCACCACGCCCGCACCGGCCACTATGGCGGGCAGGTCGTAGGCGTGCAGCCGCATGGCCCCGCGTTCGGCCGCGAGCTCGGTGGCGTATTGATGCGCCTCGGCGTAAGTCGTTCCGTGCCAGAGCACTTCGGCCCCGTGCGACCACATGGCCGCGACCTTGGTGTGCGAGGCCGATTCCGGCACCACCACCGTGCACGACAGCCCGCGCACCGCACACGCGAGTGCCGCTGCGATCCCGGCATTTCCGGCGGAGGCCAGCACCACGCTCCGCGTCCCCGCAGGAGCCTGCAGCAAGGCATTGAAGCAGCCGCGAACCTTGAAGGTCCCGCCGTGCTGCAGATGTTCGAGCTTCAGCATGACCGGCACCGGACCGCGCGGTCCGAGGATGTCGGTGTGGAAGACGGGCGTCTTGCGTACGTGACCGCGCAGCAGGCGGCGGGCCTGACGGACATCGGAGCGGTAGAGCCGCTTGAATCTCCGGGTCGCCATGGCGACGTCACTCACTTACGTCCCTCTCCGTCCCGCCGGGCGAGCTCGGCGAACATGGCGTTGTACGCGGTCAGGTCCGCGTTGTCGTCACGTTCGGCCGCACGATCGAGCCGGGTCGCCAGGCGGGCGTCGCTGCGCGACCACTGGATCAGCAGCGCGAGCATCACCACCACCAACGGCACTTCACCGCTGGCCCATGCGAGGCTACCGCCGGTGTGCTGGTCGCCGAGCAGGTCGTGGTTCCAGCTGAGGCCCAGGCCCCGGTAGAACCAACCGCCCATCACGGTTTCCATGCTCATCAAGGCGACGCCGAAGAAGGCGTGGAACGGCAGCGAGCCGAACACCATGCCGATCTTGGTGATCGGTTCCACCTGCCGGGGCTTGGGATCGATGCCGATCACCACCCAATAGAAGAGGTATCCGCTCACCAGGAAGTGCAGGTTCATGGCCAGGTGCGCGCCGTGCTCGCCGACGAACTTGTCGAACAGCCCGCCCAGGTACAGCGCATAGAACCCGGCGACGAAGAACACCGCCGCCACCACGGGCTGAGTCATGAAGCGCGACACCGGATTGTGCACGGCGGCGAGAATCCACTCCCGCGGCCCGGGCGGCTGATCTCGTCCGGCCGGCGGAATCGCCCGCAGCGCCAGCAGCACCGGACCGCCCAGCGCGAAGAGGATCGGCGCCAGCATGGACAGCATCATGTGCTGCGCCATGTGCACGCTGAACATGGCCGGCGCATACCGGCCGACCCCGGAGCTGGTCGCGAACAGCAGTACCGCGCACGCCGACAGCCACGCGATGGTCCGCCCGATCGGCCAGGCATCGCCGCGCGCCCGGAGCCGCGCGACACCCCGCAGATAGACGAAGGCCAGCACGATAGCGAGCGTGCCGAAGATCAGATCGAAGCGCCAGTCGAACAGGATCCGGCCGACGGTGGGCGGCCCGTCGAGGTTGTAGCCGATCTCGACTTCCGCCGGCGTCGGGACGGTGCGGGTGTCCGGCGGCGGGGTGCGCCCGAGCCCGACGGCGAGTCCGATGGTGGCCGCGAAGATCAGCCCTTCGACCCCGGCGAACCGGATGAGCGCGCCCCGATCCTGCGGGTCGCGCTTCAAAGCCGGGATGGCACGCCGCCGCTGCAGGAATCCGATACAGCCGAGCACGACCAATGCGAAGGTCTTGGCCAGCACCAGTTTTCCGTACGTGGTGCTGAACAGGTCCGACCACGGCACGCGCACATACGCATTGAGGACGCCGCTGATCGCGATCACCACGTACGCCACGGTCGCGACCCGGGAGAACCGCCTGGTGGCCAGCGCGGTGTACTTCCCGTCCCGCAGCGCGTACGCGAGTACCGCGAACAGTCCGCCCGCCCAGCAGCAGGCCGAAAGCAGGTGCAGGATCAGGCTATTGGTGGCGAGGTCGTGCGCCCCGCCCGCGGACGAGTGCCCGGTCAGCGCGACCGGCATCAGCGCCAACACCGACACCGCCAGCAGCAGCGGCGTCCACCCCCATCGCAGTGCGATCCGGCATCCGACGGCCAGCGCGAGCACGAAGAAAACGGTCATGCGCCAGGACCCGGCGACCTCGACCTGATTCGCGGCGCGCCACACCGCTTCCGGTCGCAGCGTGTTCTGCAAAGGTTGCCCGGTAGTGTCCGACAGCGTCATCGGCACCAGCAGCGCCGCCGACGCACCCCACATGAGCGCGAAGTTCCCGGCCCGCCGCAACGCCCGGAATCCCCCGACATCGAGCAACCCGTCCGCCTGCGGCGGCACGAAGAACGCCGCGAACATGAGCGACCCCACCGTCAACGCCGCCGACAGATCAGCAATCGCCCGTACCGCCGGCAACCCGTATGTAGTGAGGGGCCCAGGATCAGGAATCCCCAGCAGCGTCAAGGCCTGCGACGCGGACAGCGCCACCACCATCGCCGCCACGACAGCCGCGAACGCCACCCCGAGCGCAGCAACCACCGAGAACGTCACCGGAGAACCACCCCGGTTCGCCTGTACGTTCTGCGCTGCGGCCGGGCCCTGCGGTGACGACATACGACCAAGCGTAGTTCCGAGCGCCGGTCCGTACTCCCCGGGGGTTTCCCGTCCTCCGGTCCGCACAACCACCCCGACGCGCCGAACGGTTGCTACGCGACCACCATAACCCGATCTGGACGCTCGCTATACTTAACGCGCTGGACACCGAGATCGATATGGGTCATGGTGTTTGGTGCCCGCATCACCGATGCCCGCACTGCCTCCGTAGCTCAGTTGGATAGAGCAAGGGCCTTCTAATCCCTAGGTCGCAGGTTCGATTCCTGCCGGGGGCGCATCGGGGCTTTGACCAGCGACAACGCTGGTAGTTAGGGCCTTGACCCCGGGTAGTGGACACGCTTGATCTTGGTCTCAGACCAGGGAAAGCGAGAAGATCTACCCGATGTCCAAGAACTACAACGAAGAG